>JBBSDP010000080.1:0-19162 GCA_038240605.1 Tepidisphaerales bacterium
CGCGATCGACCAGCAGTTCATACGGATCGATCTGGCGCTTTTTCGCTGCCGCCACTTCGTCCGCGCCGAGCTGGTTGCGGAGCCACTGGAAGCTGCCGCCCGCCGACAACATGCACCCGAAGACGCACCACTTGTCTGGGAAAACCAGGGACAGTCACCTATTTTACGTATGCGGAAATAGGTGACTGACCCTGGTATTTTTTGAGGCGAACGTCGCCCTTCACTTCATGCACTACAACTTTTGCCGCGTACATCAGACGCTCCGCGTCACGCCCGCGATGGCAGCGAAGTTCAGCGACCACATTTGGGAAATCGAAGAATTGGTGGCGCTGCTGGACTGAACTACGGGCGCGGTACAATGCCGCGCGTGTGTCGTCGCATCTTCACCGTCGTCTCGGCGATCTCGCTGCTGTTATGCGTTACGTGCGTCATCGCCTCGTGTGTGAATTTCACGGTTGGCATCGACTTCGCGAAGAATTGGGGTGCGGGAATCAGTTGGGGAAAACAAGGGACGGGAAAACAAGGGACAGTCACCTATAAATCGCGTCCTTGCGGTGATTGCCGCGCTCGGTGACGTGGAAAGAAGATCCGGAACGACAATGCGGGCGACGCGGGGCATGCGGGTGCACCGAAAAAGCCCCGGGTATATTGGCTTAATGACCCTCTCTCGGCCCTCCGATTACAAAGAGTAATACCGAAATCCGGCGTCAATGCACGCCTCGGATATCCGGCGGCGCGCCGAGCCCGCGATCAATTCGTTCTGGCGGGCGGGGCGGCTCCTGAGCCTTCAATGGAAGCTCCGCCCACCGCGCGTATGATCCCGGCGTCGCCTGGATGGGAGGCCGGTGTTCTTCGCGGTGATTTTTCTGTCGATGTCGGTCTTCGACGTCCTGTTCTGGCGCTGGGCCGATGGACGGCTGCGCGGACTGCGCCGCGCATCACTCTGGCGGACGCTGCTGGAGCTGTGGATGGGGTGGATGGCGGGGTATCTGCTGCTCGCCTGTTTTTTCCCCCAGACGATCCGCCGGTCTGATACGCCCGTTCCCGTCCCGCTTCATGCGGCGGTCTACCTGTGGCACCTGCTGGTGATGCCGGTGGTAGCCGCCATCGGCTGTCTGTTTTCGATCGTGGGCGTCATCCGACGAATCAGTGGTGGGGGGCGACGCGGTATTCCCGTTACCCCGCTCGCCGTCACCGTGCCGCTCGTTGCCGAAAGCGCCGTGTCGGGCGAGCGGTCCGCCGTGTCCGGCGTCCTGTCGCGCCGGGCGCTGTTGACGGGGGCGGCCATCACCCTTCCGCCCATCGTGACGATGGGTGCGGCGGGTTTCTCGCTGGGGCAGTTGAGCATGCCGCCGCGGGTTCGCCGACTGGAACTGGCGCTGCCGCAGCTTCCGGTGGAGCTGGATGGGATGACGATTGCTCAGGTGACGGACCTGCACGTGGGCAAGTTCACACGGCCCGGCATGCTGCGGGGCATGGCGGAGCAGGTGAACCAGCTTCGGGCGGATTTCGTGCTCGTGACCGGCGACGTGATCGACATGGCACTGGCCGATCTGCCCGCCGGCATCGACATGCTCCGCGGGCTCGACCCGCGACAGGGGATGTACGTGGTGGAGGGGAACCACGACCTGATGGAGGACCCGCAGGAGTTCGAGTTTCGGATGCGGACTTCGGGCCTCTCCTTCCTGGCCGATGAGTCGCGGGTTGCCACGTTTCGTGGCCGGGAGATCGAGTTCCTGGGGCTTCGCTGGTATCGCGGCGACCCGCTCACCTTCGCGGCGGTGCGATGGCTCGTCCGACAGCGGCGCAATCCCGACGCCTTCCCGATCCTGCTGGCCCACCACCCGCACGCCTTCGACGCCGCCGCGCCCGCCGGCATCCCGCTGACCCTCTCCGGTCACACGCACGGCGGGCAACTGATGCTGACGCAGAACCTGGGGGCGGGTCCGCTGTTGTTCCGCTACTGGTCGGGCGTGTATCGCAAGCCGGACGCGGCGCTGGTGGTCTCAAACGGAATGGGCGCCTGGTTCCCGCTGCGCGTCAACGCCCCGGCGGAGATCATCCACCTGACGCTCCGGTCATCGAAGCTCGCGTAGGTACCTCACGTCTGGACGCGGCGGAACCGGGCAATTCAGGTGTTTTGTATAAGCGGACGCATGTGATCAACCGGGACGCAGGTTGCACCCTCCTCCGGTTTATCCTACAACCCAACTTCAGGGCCGCCGTAAGAGATTTCAGGGGACAGACCGCACATATCGCTCTGGGTTTCACAGGGCCAGCGAGTGACCCGGTTTGGGCACGCTGTCGATTCGAATGGGAAGGTGAGAAGGATGCGCAATCGCTCTGGGTCCGGCCCCCTGAAGGGCCGTTCCGCCTCCGCACGGATGAATGCATCAGTCGCCGCGGCTTTGGACGAGCACGCATGGCGGGTTCACGCGCTCGCCGAAAGGCTTGAATCGCGACGGCTTCTCTCGGTTGACGTCCTCTCCTATCACAACGACGCCGGCAGTACCGGGCAGAACCTGGCCGAGACGGCGCTGACGCCGGCCAACGTTTCGTCCGCGACGTTCGGGAAACGCTACAGCACCACCGTTGACGGACAGATCTACGCGCAGCCGCTGGTCAAGACCGGGGTCAACATCACGGTGGGCCCGAACCCCGGCGTGCAGGATGTCGTCTTCGCCGCGACCCAGCACGACAGCCTGTATGCCATCAATGCCAGCAACGGAACGGTCCTGTGGCGGGACAGTTTCATCAATCCCGCCGCCGGGGTCATTCCCGTTCCATCGACGGACCTGAGCAGTGGGGACATCGCGCCGGAAGTGGGGATCACCAGCACGCCGGTCATCGATGCCAGCTCCAACACGATATTCGTGTCGGCCAAGACGCGTGAAACCGTCGCGGGGCAGAATCACTACGTCTACCAACTTCACGCAATCGACCTGTCGAGCGGCGCGGAAAAGTTCGGCGGCCCACGCACGATCGGCGACACCGTGTTCCTGGGGGGCGCCAACTACAACTTCGTCAGCGGCCCATCGGTCGCGGGCACGGGTCTGGGAAGCGTGGGCGGGCAAGTCACGTTCAACGCGATGCGGGAGCTGAACCGTACCGCGCTGACACTGGTCAACGGCTCGGTCTATGTCGCATTTGCCTCGCATGGCGACGTCGACCCGTATCACGGCTGGATCCTGGGTTACAGCGCGTCGAACCTCCAGCCGACCGCCGTCTTCAACACGACCCCCAACGGTTCGGACGGGGGCATCTGGCAATCGGGCGGCAAGATCGCCTCTGACGCCCAGGGAAACCTGTACGTCGAAACGGGAAATGGGACCTTCGACAGCACGTTGAACGCCGGCGGTTTTCCCAGCACCGCCGACTATGGCGATTCGTTCCTGAAATTGACGCGCGATTCGAGCACCAGCGCCAATCCCAACCCCAACGGGTGGGGGCTGGGCGTCGCCGACTATTTCACGCCGTTCAATCAGGCCACGCTCAACGCCGGTGACAGCGATCTCGGATCCGCGGGTCCGGTCTTGCTGCCCGCGTTGGCGGGGAGCGCTGCGCACCCGAACCTGATGGAGGGGGAAGGGAAGGAAGGCCGCGTTTACCTGATCGACACCGCCACCGGGCAGATGGGGAAGTTCGATCCGAACGTCGATCACGTCGTCCAGGAATCGGCCGCCGCCAACTCCGGCGCGTTCGACACCGCCGCCTACTACAACGGCGCGTTCTACGTAATTCGGCCGGGCGGCAAGGTTCAGCAGTTCAGCATCGCCAACGGCGTGTTTGCCGCGACGGGCGTCGTATCGACTGACAGCTATCCCTGGCCAGGCGCCACGCCGTCCATTTCCGCCAACGGGAACACGAACGGCATCCTCTGGGCGCTGGACAAATCGACCAGCCAACTCCGCGCCTACAACGCCAGCACCCTGGCCGAGCTGTACACGAGCAATCAGGCCGCAGCGCGCGATGCGCTGGGCGCGGCGCTGAAGTTTGCCGTTCCCACGGTCGCCAATGGGATGGTCTGCGCCGGCACCTACAACGCGCTGGACATCTACGGCATCCTCGCGCCGGTCACGCAGGTTCCCGCCGCGGTCACGAACCTGAGCGCCGCCGCTCCGCTCTCCTCCAGCGCGAGCAGCCTCTCCTGGGCGCGGAACTCGACGAACGAATCTTCATTCACGATCCTGCGCTCCCCCGACGGCGTGAGCCAGTGGACGCAGGTGGGGAGCGCGGCCGCCGGTTCCGTTGGCTTCAGTGAAAGGATCGGGATCGTTCAGCAAGCTGGCGAAGTTCGTCTCGGCGACGCCCGCCGGCAACGGCACGAGCCTCGCCGTGACATACAGCTTCGCCGGATCGTTCGGGTTCCGATCCGGCACCTATACGCTCACGCTCCAGGCGAACCAGGTCGGCGACATCGCCGGCAACCTGCTGGGGGCGACGAGCCTGGGAAGCCTGAGCTGATCGGGCGGTGGAATTGTTCCGACGGCTATTCCGTTACTTCGCGTCCGCAACGCGCAGCGTGACAGTGAATTGCCGGACGAGCTGGGTGGCCAGGCGCGGCATTTCTCGTAGCCGCGTCGCTCAATCCGCAGCTTTCAGAAACGCCACGATCTTCCGGCTCTCATCGCCGGTGAGCGTTGCCCGGACGCGCATGTGATGGACGATGATGTCCCATTCCCTCTGGCTGAACTCGTTAGGCGGACGAAGGTTGTGGCAATGAGCACAATTTTCCGACCAAAGCTGGGCGCCGCTCTTGTCCTTCAGGGCAACTGAAGTAGCGGACGTCGCGCCGGCGCCAACCGCGGCTCCGTCGCTGTTGTGTGCGCGGCCGCCGCAGCCCATTACGCAAAGGACGGTTGCTGCCCATGCCGAGAGAATCACGGCCGCTGCAAATATGTTTCGATTGTGGTTCATGATCTTTCTTCCAAGGCAGGAATCTCGTGGAGCACGTGACGCCGCGGTCAAGGATCAAAGCCCGATCCCGAACTGCACGAGAAACCCGCTCGTGTTCGTGCCGACGTCCTTGCTGTCCAGTTCGTAAGCGATTTTGAAGACCGCGTTGGGCGCCACCCAGTAATCCACGCCAAAGGTCCACCGCTGTTCGAAGTCACCGCCCGGTGCGCTTTTGGGCACGAAGAGCCAGTCGTAACGAAGGGCTAGCTCCACGTTCTTCAGATATCGATTGCCGACCATCGTCGGCCGATACGCCGCCTGGGCATAGCCGCCACTGCGGTCGTTGCTGAAGTTCAGCGGGCCGAAGCCGCCTGTGCCGCCCGTGCCATAAGTCGCACGATCGACGTGGGAGAAGACGTACTCGGCGCGTAGGTCGAGCACGCCGAGGATCGGGTCGATCTGCCGCTTATATTCGACATCGACGCCTTGGAGCAGCGCGTTTACGTTGTGACGCAAGCCGTGACTCGCGGCCTGTCCGTCCTGAATTGAGTACCCGATTTCCAATTCCGGCACGGGCAGATAGCCGATGCGCCCCCCGAAGGACTTGCCGTCGTTGTTGTCGGCGAAGTTGCTGAAGTCCAGCGACCCTGCGGCGTTCGGGTCATCGGTGATCAGTCGTGGCCCGTTGATCGCGTAGATCGCGTAAGTGATCTTGCCCGGCCCGCCAACGGGCGCGCCCCCCTCTGCGAACACGCCCAGCGAGGATCCCGGGGCGATCCCGCCGTTAGCGGCGCCGCCGAAGGCCAGCGGGTCGTCGGGGAATTTGTTGATCCAGGACGGGTCAAAGTGGTTGTGGTAGACGCCGAACGGCGTCACGAACAGCCCGCCGCCGACCGTGAGGTAATCATTAACGAGATAGGTGAGGTCGGCAATCGTGAGGTCCACGCTGGTCGAGCTGTTGCCCGATCCGTCCGTGTTCAGCGCAAAGTCGAGCGCGCCTTCGAAGAGCAGGCGGTCGTTCAGCTCCCAGAGGATCAGGGGACTGAAGCCGGCATCGAAGGACGACGGGGAGCCTTTCAGGTGGCTCCAGCCGAACGATGCGTCGCCCGCGATCAGGACGCTGTTGAAGCCCGGGCGCAGCGAGAGGACGTCCTGGTGCAGGGTACGGATGTCCTTCTGGATGTCATCCGCGGTCTGATCGGCCTCGGCGCGGGCCGCGACCTTGTCCTGCTTGATCGCGTCCAGCTCGGCCTTCATCTCCAGCATCTGCTTCTGGAGCTTGTCGTAATCCTTTCGGGTGACATAGTTCCCATTGGAGTTTGGCGATGGCGCGGTCCGTGGCTCTTCCGCGAGCGCACCGCCGCCGATTGCCAGCAGAAGCAGCGCGCCACTGGCATAAAACTCGTATCGCATGGCATTGATCCTTTCCCTGATTTCCCGCCGACCTTTGAACGATTCCGCGTGCCGACGTGGAAGATCGTTCGGTTCGCGGCCCAGCGCGGCCTACTTGGATGGTTCTGATTTGGGCTGGAGGGTCCGCAGGTAATCGATCACCTGCCACCGCTGGGTCTCCGAGAGCAACTTGTCATAGGAGGGCATGGGCTTGCGCCCTTCGGTGATCTTCCAGAAAAGCTCGCCGTCCGTTTGCGAGGTAATCTTCGGGTCCGACAGGTCCTTGGGGCGCGGGTTGCATGCGGCGGCGGCGGGGCCGTCTCCCTTGCCCGTCACTCCATGACAGGCCAGGCAATTGGCGAAGTAGATCGCCTTGCCCGCGATAATCGAGTCGGCGTTGGGTGGGACCGGATTGGGTTTTCGGGCCGCGCGAGGCGGCGCCTTCCAGTCCTCGGGAGGCGGATCGCTGGAGAGCGCGAGGCCCACCGTTATGAAAACGAGCAGGGCGGTCAGCGCCGCTGACCCGTTGCGGGGGAAAGACCCATTGTATTTCATCGTCGTATTCCTGTTCATTGACACGCGCGTGCCATAGCCTGGAACGGCGCGGTTTGTCGATCAATCATTTCGGCGCCGCCGGTGCTGTGGCGAACGCCCTCACATATTCCGTCAGCGCCCGGATCTCCTCTGCTTTGAGCTTGTCCTTGAACGCCGGCATGAGCGGATCTTTTCCATCATGAATTCGCAGGGCGATGGCGTCGTCGGACTGCAATTTTTGCCAGGCGCCGCTGGTCATATCGGGCAGGGTCGGGAAGGCGGCTCTGAGCTGGCTGCCGGTCCCATCAACGCCATGACAGGCGGCGCAGTGGGTTGCGTAGAGGTTGGCGGCGTCCAGCTTCTGGAGCGTTGCCGCGGGGGCCGCGGGCGCCGGCGCAGCGGCGACGGCCGTGGCGGGCTCGGTCATTCGCACATCCGTCCGGATCGCGATTACCGTCAGTCCGATGAGGGCGAACGTGCTGACGGACAGAAACGTCATCGCGATCGGACGCCGGCGCGGATCGCACGACGGGTTGCGGTCGAGCAGCGGCCAGAAGAAGAGAATCGCGAAGAAGAGACAGGGGAGCAAGAACGTGCCCACCACTTCGTATGGGCCGCGGAAATATCGCAGCATCTGAAACAGGAACATGAAGTACCACTCGGGCCGTGCCTGGTAGGGCTTGGACGGATCCGCGATCGCGTCGAGCGTCGTCGGGTGGAACAAGCACCAGACGGACAGGCCCACGAGCAATCCGAGGGCGGCGACGGCATCCTTCCAAACCTGCCCGGGCCAGAACGGTTCCCGCTCGTCGAGCAACTGCGCTTCGGACTTCCACCACGCCGGCGTTACGCCGTGCAGGCGGAACAAGTAGAGATGAACGGCGACGAGCCCGACGATCGCGCCGGGAAGAATAAATCCATGAAGCGTGAAGAAGCGGGTGAGCATCAGGTTGCCCATGTCGGGGCCGCCCTGCAACAGCCGGCGTAGCGGGTCGCCGATCAGCGGGACAGTGCTGACGATGCCCATCCCCACTTTGCTTGCCCAGTACGCCCGCTCGTCCCACGGGAGCAGGTAGCCGGTGAAGGCCAGGCCAAGCGTTGCCGCCAGCAGGAGGACGCCGGTCATCCAGGTCAATTCCCGCGGGCGCTTGTACGCACCCCACACGAACACCTGCACCAGGTGCACGAGCAACAGGATGACCATCGCGCTGGATCCCCAATGGTGCATTCGGCGGACGAACCACCCCAGCGGCACCTCCTCCTGGATATACTTCACGCTCTGCCAGGCCGTACTCACCGAGGGCGCGTAATTAAGCGTGAGGAGGATGCCGGTGACGACCTGGAGGACGAACGCGAACAGCAGCAGGCTCCCGAACGTCGCCGCCCAGCGCGAGCCGCCTTGGATGGGTTCGAGCAAGACGTGTTGCTTGAGCTCGCGCCAACCGGTACGGCTGCCAAAGAAGCCGCCGGTCGGTTCGACGGCTGTCCTCTCGCGTGTTTCGAGCTTGATTGTCATTGGCGAGGTACGTCACCCCGGCCGGTTCGATTCGCGGTAACGCTCACACCTGTACTGCAACACGCTCAGGTACGCTGATCTTAAAATCCTGCCAGCGCACCCAGAGGTGGCCGTCACTCAGTCGGAAGTCGAGGGCGTCCATGTTTCGCGGCGGCGGCCCGGAGAGAAGTTTGCCATCGGTGTCAAAGATCCCGCCGTGACACGGACAGCGAAACTGCGACGCATCGGTTGTCCGCGCGATTGGGCAACCCAGGTGCGTGCAGATCGGGGACAACACCTGAAGTTCGTGATCGCCGGCCGCGCCGCGACGAACCCACACGGACCGCGACTCGCGCTCCTTGATCCAGCCATCCTGCCGGACGATCTCCAGTGGGACCAGCGTCCATTGACCAATCGGAAGGCTCTCGAGGGGGCCCGCGTCCGAATAGTCGATACCTCCAACGGGCGACCCGCCGACTTTGCGGAGCGGACTTGTGACGAACGCCACCACCGGCGCGACGACAAGCACGCCGATCACCGCGAGCAGGCCACCTGCGCAAAGGGATAGAAATCGGCGGCGTTCAACAGCGTTATGTTTCATCAATTTCCTTGAACAAGGCGTTGCCTGGACGGCATGGGCCGAAAGGACGGGCACCGCCTGTTCGAGCTGTCGCGAGCACGAAGGAGAAGCACACAGTAACAGCTCGCCGCGCCGAACGCCATGCTGCGGCCGGCGGGGCGCCAGGTGGCGTCACCGTGTGAAGGGCTCTTTATGACAACCCTGGATACAATTGTGAACGCGCCAAGTTCTGATGAAAGAATGACCGATGACCGATCAGACGATTTCCACGCTTAATGAACTGATAGAGATCCTGAAAGATGGTAAGGATGGATTTGACGCCGCTGCCCTCGACGTCCAGGACGTGAGGGTGAGGGCGTTCTTTATCGAGTTCTCTCAGCAGCGATCCGGCTTCGCCGAAGAGCTTGAGGCAGAGGTAAAGCGGCTCGGCGGCGAGGTCGGGCAGACCGGCAGTATGGCCGCCGCCGTACACCGTGGCTGGATCGATCTGAAGAGCGCGTTGGGCGGCGGTGCAAAGGCGATACTCGATGAGGCAGCACGTGGAGAGGACATTGCCGTGAGTAGTTACGAGAGAGCATCGAAGGCGAACCTGCCGGCCGATGTCGCCAGCGTCGTACGCCGCCAGTTCGACGAGGTAAAGAAGGCGCGGGACCTCGTTCGCGAGCTTCGGGATGGGTTTTGCTCCGCTTAATTCCGACGCAATCTGCGCGCACTCATTGAGACGAACCAGGTCGGCGACACCGCCGGCAACCTGCCCGGCGCCACGAGCCTGGGGAGCCTGAGCTGATCGGGCCGCAAGGGAAGATCGTTCAGGCGCCGTGTGGTGCAGTTTACTTCGCGTCCGCCACGCGCACGGTGACGGTGAATTGCCGGACGAGCTGCGTGGCCAGGCGCGGCATGTTCTCGTAGCCGTGGCCGTCCGGGTAGATGTAATTGAACGCCAGGGTGCGTTCGCCAGTGCCGACCGCTCTGTATTTGAAAATGTACGTCCCGATCGCGCTGTCCTTCGCGTCGGGTGTGGCCTCGAATGACGGACCGAGGTACCGCATCACCGGCGGCGGCTCGGGCTGTTTCTCCTTCGGCCCGGGCGCTCGTTTCTTCGGGGGCGGAGCGGGCCACGGGTCGGGCGCGCACCAGCCGGTCATGCGTCGATCTCCAATGAGTCGCACCTCGATCTCCCGCCCGAGGACCGTTTCGATGACCTTCTGGTTGGCATCCTCGCCGATCGTGACGATCGCCGGCGATTCAAGTTTTTTTGGCTCTTCCTTCGACGTCGGTCCATCCTCCGCCGCCCGGCAGGTGATGACGAGCAGGCAGATCACAGCCGTTCCCAACCACCACGCGGCGTTTTTCGATTTCATGTTCCTTTGACGCCAAACCGCCGCTCAAGTTCACGACGGCTCTCAAAATTATCGACCTCACGCCAAGCTACAAGTGACGGATTTCCTTCGTTTTTGCTGTTCGAGGAAATGACTGGTAGTTTTTCGATAATCGCAGGGCGAAGTCACGCAAAACTTCCACACCGCCGCCGTTGGCCATGTAGAGCAGTACGACGTTTCGTCAGTTAGAAGGTTTTTGCCCAGGAAGAAAGAACATCTCATATGAATTGGCATCCATCTGGAAAGAGTAGTCATTCACTGACCCTGCGGGGAATCGCCGGGGTGCTGGCATTGATGGCGACGGCGGTCTGGTCCCGCGCCGATGAAGTAGTCCTCAGCAACGGCGACAAGCTCACCGGCAAGATCGGGACGGTCAGCGGCGACGTGATGAAATTCACTTCGCCGGCCCTCGGCGACATCAGCATCAAGCTGGCGAACGTGAAGAGCTATTCGACCGATGCGCCGGCGACGTTGGAAACCAAAGGCCGTCAGTTTACGACGGGTACGATCAAACAAGCCGATGCGATGCAGGTTACAACGACTGATGGAAAGACGTTGCTTTATGGCGAATTAAGGCAGATCAATCCGCCGCTGGTAGCCTGGACCGGATCGGTTGTTGCCAATGGCACGCTCAATCGCGGCAATTCAAACAATGAGGGACTTGGGATCAGCGCGAACGCGATGCTTCGCCGGGATACCCCCGAAAACGATGACCGGTTTACGTTGGGCGGCGCTTATAACTTCCAGCGCACCGGCCGTGGCTCGGCCGCGTTCGACACCACCGACAATCTCGCGGCATCGGTCAAATACGACGACTTTTTCACGGAGAAGTTCTACGGATACGCGGATGCCGGCTACTATCACGACCGCATCGCAGCGCTGAATTATCGATTGACGCCCGGCGTCGGCATCGGCTACCAGTGGTTCGAACGGAAGGACTTTCACTTTAACACGGAAGCCGGCGTATCTTACCTGTATCAGAATTACCGCGGTGCGCCGGTCGAACAGAACACCGCCTATCGCCTTGCCTATCACGTTGACAAGGCACTGAACGACAAAGTGCTGGTCTTCCACGACGTGGAATACATTGCCCCCTTCCGGTTCGGCCAATCCAATCGTTATGTATTGTCTGCCGACCTGGGAATTCGCGCGAATCTCACAAAGAGCTTCTTCACGGAAGCGAAGGTTATTTATCAGCGCAACGATCACCCCGTGCCGGGCACCCTGAAAGATGATCTGTCTTACCTGCTCGGCGTCGGGTGGCAGTTCTAGTGTTTGAACTGAGTAACCAGGTGTTAACGATATGTCCCCCGCGCATCTCACCCGTTGGGATGGACGGCGGCATTTCACGCAAGGAAAACGTATTATGGGATTATCACTTTCGCAAATGGCCAAGGAATTCAAGGAGTTCGCGTTTAAGGGGAACATGATCGACCTGGCGGTCGCCGTGGTCATCGGCGCCGCGTTTGGAAAGGTGATCGATTCGGTCGTGAAGGACCTGATCATGCCGATCGTGCAATTCGTGCCCGGCTTGAAAGGTCCGTACGAATCGTATCAGCTCGGACCGTTCCGCGTCGGGCACCTGGCCTCCGAGCTGCTGAACTTCATCGTGGTGGCGGCGGCGGTCTTCTTCGTCATCGTGAAGCTGCTCGGCGCGGTGATGAAGGCAGCCAACCGCAAGCCCGCGGCCCCATCCGAGCCAACCACGAAAGAGTGCCCGCGTTGTCTTTCACTGATTCCGATCAGGGCGACCAAGTGCGCGCACTGCACGGCTGATCTGCTGCCCGTTGGAGCAAGCTAAATCGGAGGCAACGTGTTGCCCACGTTTTGCGAGAATTTGCGTTGCGTCCCGGAACAGGTCCGCTGTAGGCTGTTCGATGGCCCCGAATCAATTCATGAGTCGTTCGTGGGACGAACCGTTTGACTCGTGTCGCGTCGGCGGATCGCTCCGACCGCGCACCGCGTTGACATGACGCGGGAGGCCTTTATTTCTGACCGAAGGAAGGTGCTCTATGTTTATTTCTCGCCGCATCGCAGGGGCAATCGTTGTTGGTTTAGGTCTGCTTAGCGCGACGTTCGTCACGACGGTGCATGGAAAGGAAGCGCCGCCGGCACCCCCGGCCGCAATCGCTGCGCCGGCCGATAAGGTTGACCTCAACACCGCGACGGCAAGGGAACTGGAAGAACTGCCCGGCGTGGGGGAGGCCACGGCGAAGAAGATCATCGCCGGCCGTCCCTACAAGTCCGTGGATGATTTATCGTCGGCGGGCATTTCCGACAAGGAGATCGCCAAGCTCACGCCGCTGGTCAAAGTCGGCAAGCCCAGTCGCACCTCCGTCCCGCAGGACGCGGTGGACCACGCGAAGGTGGACTTGAACACCGCGACCGCCGCGGAGCTGGAAGCGCTGCCCGGCGTTGGCGAAGCGACGGCGAAGAAGATCATTGCCGGCCGTCCCTACAAGTCCGTCGATGACCTGGATAAGGCCGGTATCTCCAAGGTCCAGCTGGCCGTGATCACGCCGATGGTCAAGGTCGGCAAGGAGAGCCATGCCGCGGGCGGGCAGGAGCCAGCCGACCACGCAGCCGCCAAGGTGGACCTGAACACCGCGACCGCGAAGGAACTGGAGGAGCTTCCGGGCGTCGGGCCCGCAACGTCGCAAAAGATCATCTCGGGCCGACCCTACAAGTCGGTCGACGACCTGGAGAAGGCCGGCATCTCCGAAAAGGAGATGGCCAGGATCTCCCCGCTCGTCACCGTCGGCAAGGAGAATCATGCTGCGGCCGTGGAAGCGGCAGACCACCCCACCAAGAAAGTGCACCTGAACATCGCCAGCCTCAAGGAACTGGAAGAGCTGCCAGGCATCGGGGCGGCAACAGCGAAGAAGATCGTCGCCGGCCGTCCTTACAAGTCCGTTGACGACCTGGAACGAGCCGGCATCTCTGAGAAGGAGATGGCGAAAATTCGTCCGCTCGTCACCGTCGGCAGGGAGCATCCCGCAGGCGCGCATGAAGCGGCCAACCACGTCGCCGCGAAGGTGGACCTGAATACGGCGAGCGCGAAGGAACTGGAAGAACTCCCCGGCATCGGGGAAGTCACGGCCAAGAAGATCATTGCCGGCCGTCCCTACAAGTCCGTGGATGACCTGAAGTCGGCGGGAGTCTCAGAGAAGGAGATCGCCAGGATCACGCCACTTGTGAAGGCAGGCGAAGAGCCCGCGGCCGAAACCGTCGCGGCCCGCGTTCCGCCCGAAAAGGGAATGGTGTGGGTCAATTTGGAAAGCGGTGTCTATCACTTCGCTGGCGACCGTTGGTACGGCAAGACGAAGGAAGGCAAGTTCATGTCCGAGGCGGACGCCAAGAAGGCCGGTTACAAGGCATCGAAACAGCAGGAGGAGAAGAAGGATAATTAGTCGAGTTGGTCCTCCGGCGAAGCCTGACATCAGACTCGCCACTATTCAAAGTTGCGGAACTCGAACATTTGATGAGTTCCGCGACTTTGTTTTGCTATTCGAGGAATTGACGGATAGATTTTTCGCAAGGTGGGCATTGGGTGGTGACGAAGCCAAAGGAAATCCATGGGCTTGTTTGATTCGATCCGCAATGCGATCGGTGGCACCGCGGCTGGTAACCCTGATCATTCAGGGCTGCTCGACGAGGCAATCGGCCTGTTAGGACAGCCTCAAAGCGGCGGCCTCACCTCCCTTCTGAATAAGTTCAAGAACGCCGGCCTTCAGCACTTGGTCGATGGCTGGGTCAGCACGGGCCCGAATCCACCGGCCACGGCGGACCATATTCAGGCAGCGTTGGGCAGCGCGCAAATACAGCAGATTGCGGCACGGCTCGGAATTCCGCCTCAGCAGGCCGCAAGTGGCCTGGCCGCCATCCTTCCCCGCCTCATCGATCACTTGACGCCCAACGGTACCGTTCCCGACTCCTCCGCCGCGTCATCCTGAAGCCTGGACCGATGCAACGAGTGTTCATGCCCTCTACACGAATAATCCTTCTCGCACTCCTCATCCTTTCATCGCCCGCCGCTCGCGCCGCGGAGACCGATCCCTACGAGCAGTACGTCAAGACCTCCAAAGACTTTCAACGCGTCAAGCAGGACAAGGATTGGTGCCTCAAAGCCTTTCCGAGCTGGACGTACATGCCGTGGACGTATCAATGGAACATCGGATACGACGACGACTCGGGCCAGTGGAGCACGAGCCACGGCTACAACGGGGCGTTCATCGACCGCGACGGCGTCGGAGCGGCGGGATCGCCCACGGGAAGGCTCGACTGGATCGATAAATACAAGCTGCGATTTTACGTCGATCACCTCGCGGCCAAGCGCTATCTGCACCTCTGGGACGGCAATGAGATGCGCAGTCACGCCAACTCGGTGCATGGCACCGGCGTTCGTACACCGCCGGTGAATGAGGCGATGCGGACGACGCTCGATGCCTTCATCGCTCGACACATTGGAGCGGTGAAATCCTCTCCGAACCGCGGCGCCTATGCGCTCGATGACGAGATCTCCTGGGGCCATTTCGTTCATCCGACGATGTGGCAAGTCACCGACGATGCGGCGGCCTATCCGAAGTGGCTCGCCGAGGTTTATGGCCCGAACGCCCCGCACCACGACAGGTGGATCAGTTACAACGAGATTCAGCCCAAACTTCGCTCCTGGACGATCGGCACGTTTGACGCCAGCCCGCTGATGGATGAGTGGACCTTCAACGATTCCTACTGGAACAATTTTCTCGGCGACCTGGTCGAATACTCCAACACGATCGACCCGCAAACCCCGTGCGGCTTCGTCGGCGGGCAATGCCCCAATGCGTTCGGCGGATATGACTACGCGAAGGTCATGCGAAAGGTGCAGTACCTCGAGGCGTACAACATCGGCTCATCGCAGTCGATCATCCGATCGTTCAATCCGCATAACGGAATTCCCACGGTCACCAGCCACTTTCACAAGTCGGTGGACGATACGATCTGGCAGACCTGGTATTACCTCGCCCACGGCAACCGCGGGTTCATCGGATGGGTGGATGGCTGGTTCGACGGTAAGACGCCAAGGCCGTGGCACGATGAAGTGGCGCCGACCTATCACGAGGCGAACGATCGCATCGGCCCGCTGATGTCGGGCGCGGAGTGGAAGCACGATGGCGTGGCGATCTATTACAGCCACCCCTCCATTCAGCTCGGGTGGATCCTCGACGCCGAGGCGCACGGCAAGACGTGGACGAACCGCAACGGAGATGACCGGCTGGGCGCTTCGCATCAGGTTCGCCACGCCTGGGAGAACATGCTGCGCGACGCCGGGTTGCAGTACGATTTCCTGTCGTACGCCGACGTGATCCAGAGCGGCATTCCCTCCGACTATCGCGTGCTGATCCTTCCGGCCTGTTTGTGCCTCTCAGACGTCGAAGCCCGCCGTATCCAGGAATTCTGCCGTAATGGAGGGACCGTTGTCGCCGATTACCTGCCCGGCGTATGGGACCAGCACGGCAAGGGGCGCAGTGGCGGGGGCGTTCTCGACGAGATGTTCGACGTTCACCACGACCCGTCGATGGGCAGCGCCGATCTGTTTGGCGGGACCCTCTGGTGCGAGGTGAATCAGGATGCCAACTTTAACTGGAAAACCTACGAGCAATTCCTGACCAACCAGAATACGTGCATCAAGGACGCCAGCGGATACCACAAGGTCGTCCAAAAGATGCCGGCGGTTCACACCAATCACTTCGGCAAAGGGACCGCGTTCCTGATGAACCTCTCGCCGCAGTGGTACAACGCCTATCGCGCACAGGGGGCGGAAGCTGCCAAATCCCATCGAGCGACGTTCATCGATCCGGTGGTTGCCGGCGGGCCCAGACGCTGGGTCGAGCTGAGCGGCGACGCCGCGGACGCCGTGCACGGGTACGAGATCACCTATTGGCAAAAAGAGGGGCGCACGATCCTGTTCGTCTGCCTCAATCCCGAGCTGTCCGTCAACTCCACCGGCGGCGGAAACGCCGTCGGTCTGAAGAGCGGAACGATTCCGGTCACCCTGAGTTTCACGTCACCGGTGAAACACGTCCGCGACGAACGAACCGGTAAGTCGTTGTTCGATGGCGCGTCATTCAAGGTCGACTGGGCACGGCCGCAGGCGATCGTGGTGTCGTTCGAGCGGTAGGCTGTCGCATGGCCCGGAAGAACGTTGGCAATCTCGACGGCGATGATTACCGCAAAGGCGCGATTGAACGGCTAAGCGACGCACGCATCCTGCTGAACCGGTGCATGTATCGATGCGGCAACCAAAAATGGGCAGGGTGGGAATCGAACCGACGACACCATTCATCCGCGCCAGTCAGCGAACGGTGATTTTCACTTCCGTTTTAAGCAATCTGAGGCAATTGTCGTCGTTGGGACGATGCATTCGGCAACTGTTGGCCGAAAGATTAATATGCATGAGTGTGCAGGCTTGGAGTGCGAGGGAAATGGCGCGATTTTCCAATCAGTTGATCGAGCGAATCACCCGTCTCGTCCGGCCGGCGCGGCTTCTTGCCTGCCTGATCTTTTCCTTTGCACTGACCGCCGCCGGGGCGGTCGTTCACACGCGCAGCGGCTCACCCACGTCCGAGGAACGCGCGTTCTGGTCATTTCAGCCGTTGCGTGACGCACAACCGCCGGCGGTCAAGCGCGCCGAATGGGCACGCTCTTCATTGGATCGCTTCGTTCTAACGGGTTTGGAGGCAAAGGGGCTGTCGCCCGTGACGCCGGCGGGGAAGCGCGAGCTGATCCGCCGCGCGACCTACGATCTCACCGGTTTGCCGCCGACGCCCCAGGAGTCGTCGGATTTTGTCAAAGACACCTCCCCGGATGCCTTTGCGAAGGTGGTCGATCGGCTCCTGGCCAGTTCCGCGTATGGCGAGCGATGGGGCCGGCACTGGCTCGACGTCGTCCGATATGCCGACACGGGGGGTGAGACCGCCGACTTTCCCGTCCGCGAAGCATGGAAATTCCGCAATGGGGTCATTGACGCGTTCAACGCGGATGAGCCGTACGATCAGTTTATTCGCGAGCAAATTGCCGGCGATCTTCTCGCGCCGACGGCGCCGCCGGCGCAATATGCCAAAGCCGTGACGGCTACGGGTTACCTGGCGATTTCACGCCGCTTCGGATTCGATTCCGAAAACTACATGCACCTGATGTATCAGGACACGATCGACAACATGGGGCAAACCGTGATGGGCCTCAGTCATGGTTGCGCCCGCTGCCACGATCACAAATTTGACCCGGTCACCACCGCTGACTATTACGCTCTATACGGCATTTTCGCGAGTACGACATTCGCCTTTCCCGGTTGCGAAAAGCACAACCGCCCCTCCGACTTCGTTCCGGCGATTCCACCCGCCGAGGTGGTGGCACGAAAGAAGACGCTCGAGGGACAGCTCGCCGCCCTGGATGCCCGGATCAAAAAGGCCGCCACGGAGCGCCTCGCCGTCGCCTCCGATCTGCAGTCGGTCATCGGCATCGACGGGGATTTTGAGTCGCAGTCGATCGACAGCGCAGCCGCATCGGCTCCATGGCGATTCATTGATGGCGCGCGTGTTCGAGCCGCTTCTCAAAGTCCCTATACCAATCTTTATCCGGCCGGCTCGCGCGGCCTCCATTTTCCCGCGGGAACGGCCAACAACGCGATCGTTCAGACCCTGTCACCGGCGCGCACCGCGGCGAAATCGAAAGTGCTCTATTTCAACGCCGACTTCCGCAATGTCTCTCCCGCCGTCGCGGGGACGGGCGGCGGCTCTTATCGGTTTTACCTGGGGCATGATCCGGGGAAATCGGCGGCGGTTGAGGTGTACGCCGATGGGGAGAATTTCTTCATTCGCAGCGGAGACGCGCGCGAGCCGATCCGGCCGCTCGTTGCGGGCACCTGGTACAACCTCCAGATCATCCTGGACCTTGAGCATAAGACCTTCGCGGGGACGATTGGCACGCCGGGCAACCTGATTCCATTTGCCGGCCGCAACTTCAGCACCGGTTGGGAGGGCACGATCGATACGTTCTTCGTCGATTGCTACGGCCACATTCCTGGCAACAAGCCCGAACACGAAGTGGACAACATTGGCGTCCAGGAGACGCCGATCCCCACGCTTTCCCAGGCTTTTCTGGAACCCAGATACCCTGAAATCCACTGAAAATAACGGTGGCCTGTGTCGGGCACAGGTCCGCCGGATCGCTCGTCATGCACGTCCGGCGAGCATCTGAGAAAACTGCGGATCCCGTAATGTCGTTCAGGCGCGGGATGGGCGGGAGTTGATTCGGTAGCGGCTGCTTCAGGCCGGCGGGACAGATGGCGCGCTGGCGCCGTCGAGGACTTTGGGATCGGAGGACCTGCTGGTGCAGGCGGGCTGCCGGACCATGCAAGTGATTCTCGACCATCACTGGGCACTCACGCACGAGCGCACCGTCGAAATGCGCTGATCGCGCGCCCTTGCGTTCTGCTTTTTACGCCCTTTGCATGGCACTTGATATTAGCTCCCGCAATTTACATCGCTAACCGGTTGTCATTGCCGCGCCCCTGGACCGATAAACCCAAGCGGCGATTTAATCGTTACATCTCACCAAAAGTCAGTCGATAGGCAGGCGGATAGCAACCTTTCGCCAGCAGGTTCCTTTTGAACCCGGCCGTGCGGGAAAAGGGGCTCCAGCTTCAGCGGAATCGTCACGAGCTACCCTATGCCCACGCCTCTGCGGATCTTCCGACTACTCAAATTGCCTCCTCAGCAGAATTCGTGGGCGAGCTTCGGCTCGGGAAGCTGCCCAAGCTGGTGATATAAGGCCACTTCTATCGTTTGGAACTGCCGGAAGCCGAATGCTTTTCTGAAGCGCAGTTTCACCAGCAGATTCATTCCC
>JBBSDP010000081.1:0-17786 GCA_038240605.1 Tepidisphaerales bacterium
TCATCCAGGTCCAGCAGTGACGAGAGCATCGCCAGTTCAATATCCGCGTCCATGCGTGATCCTCCTTGATCAACGCCTTCCACTCATACCCCAACAGGTAGTAGATTCCAATGAACCATCAGCGACTTTCGCGGAGAGCCAGAAAACCAAAAGAAAACGGGGCCAACCGCCTAAAAAGAAAACGGGGCCAACCGCCTATTTCCGATTGCGACGATGAAACGCGGGCAGCGGAATAGCGGGATTACGCGAAATGCTCGGGGGTCGGGGGTCGATACCGGTTCAGCGTTGAACGAAGAGCGGCCTCGTGAACAACAGCCGGCTGACCCAACAGGTTTACTTCAACGGCCGCCGCTCTCAGAACGGGTAATACCCGTCGAAGAGGTAAACGCGGGGCGTAGTGCCGGCGGGGTTGATCAGCTGTGGGACATTGAAGGCGTCGCGCGGCTTCCAGTCGACGTGGCCGTCGCCGTACAGCTCGTTGGTGCCGGCGAAGAAGAAGCTTCCGGCGTTGCCGGCGCCCAGGAGGTTCACGAAGGCGGAGCGGGCGCCGTGATTGAAGCCCCATGCGTTGGGGGGACTGTAGTAGCGGATGTAGTCGGTCATCAGGATGCGGTCGCTGCGCAGTGTATTCTCGGTCAATAACTCGGGGTGATTGGTCGTGCCCGGGAGCCATTTCTCGGAGCGACCGTAGTAGGCGTAGTCGCCGTTGAAGTAGCCGCTGGAGGTCCACTGGAGCACGCGGTCGGCGTCGCGTAATTCGTCCGGGTCGACCGAGGGGCAGGTCCAGACGCCGTCAATCGACTGGGTCGCCGGGTGAATGCCCGGAAGGTAGCCCTCCATCAGCGAGGCGGAAAACATTCCCCGTTTGGCCCCGCCGGCGCCCGATGCGTCGTCCACCAGGATGATGAACGCATAGGTGCCCCAGGTAAACGTGTCGGTGGCGGGGATCTGGTTGTGGCTGTGCTTTGGCGTCTTAACGGTTCAACGAACATCTATTGCTTGTCCCACCATCCCCAGCCGGGGATGGGGACGTTGCCGAGTGAGGTCCAGTTGCCGCTGGCGGCCTGAGAGGACCAGGACCAGGAGTCCTGCGCGATCGGTTCCTTGAACCAGTGGACGCTACAGTCGATCGTCGCGTAGAAGCCGCCGCCGCGGTGATAGTGGCCGAGGCGATCGCTATTGCAGTGGCCGCCCTCATCGTTCCCGCCGTTGACGCCTCCGATCGGCTCCTCTTCGCAGATGATCGGCGTGTAGACGCCATTGTCATCGGTGCCGGCGAACGGGCCTGAGTTGTAGTGGAAGCGCGCCGGCAGGTTCACGTGGTTCAACTTGGCGCCGGAGAAGACGATGAACGCCGTGTAGTCGAAGCGGCCGTTGCTCCCGGCCCCGACGTTGAGGGGGTTGCCGACATCGTACGTTGGGCAAATGTAGACCTTCGGATCGTTGAGGTAGCGGTAGATGGTCCCCTTCTGCGGCGCGTCGAGGATTTGCAGAGCGGTGTTGCCCTGGTTGGGATTGTCTCCGATGAGCCAATCGCGTTTCTCGGCGTCGTTGGGCTGCTGGTACATCGAGTCCCAGTAGTTGCCGGGAAGGCGTTGCTGGTGCTCGTTGGCAAACATGATGAAGGCGGTCATCAGTTGCTTTTGATTGCTCATGCAGACGATTTCCTGCGCCGCGCCGCGCGCCTTGATCAGCGAGGG
Source organism: Tepidisphaerales bacterium (assembly GCA_038240605.1). GTDB lineage: Bacteria > Planctomycetota > Phycisphaerae > Tepidisphaerales > Tepidisphaeraceae > JBBSDP01. Next base: position 1,701 of record JBBSDP010000081.1, read on the forward strand.
AAGCAGCAGGGCGATTAGGGCAGTGATGATGCCGATGACGACCAACAGCTCGACGATGGTGAAACCGTGAAAATGCCGAGCGTGGCCCGGCCTGTGCGCGGGCACGACTGATGCATCGTGAAGTGGCATAGATTTGCTTTCGCAGCCGGGGGTCGAAGTGCTGATGAAGCTTAATCCACGATATCGGTTACCACAAGCATTTTTTGAGGGTGTGACATTCCTCGGGTGAAGGGTTTCAAATGCCTCTGGCTGCGACGAAACGTCGGCGTCGGCAACCATTGTCGCGGACAGACCGTGTTTTCGGCCTATTGTAGAGCTGGCTTCGGGGCGCCCCTATGCTAGGCACACCTTTTGCGAAAGCATGTTCACGGAAAGCGGCGCAGCGTGTGCCGCCCGCGGATTGGAATTTTTGCGAGGACCGGATCATGACGAAGATTTGCAGCACGATCGTTTTGGCGGCATTGTCACTCGGTGGCTTGTGCATGACGGGCTGCGAGACATCGCATTCCGAATCAGATAAGCCGAACATCACCGGTGGCAATACCCACAAGGAAACCACAACCACCCGTAACCCGATTACCGGCGACGTCTCGACGTCCCACAGCGAGCAGCGCACGCCCTGAGCGGGAATCGACTTTCATCATGGAAGAACATCTTGCCCCCGACGGCGCTGCCGTCGGGGGCTTTGCGATTCAAGCCTGCGCGTGGCTGCCAACACTTCTGCTGACTCGTTTGGTCCTACAACTTGCAGAGTTTTCACTTGAAATCCCTGAGCGAAAACGTCGAAACAACTGATAGGTGCGAAGATAAACAGGCAGAAATCCGCGCATTTATGCAACTTTTTCTGTTGGGCTTGCCACGGCTGTAGCCGTACAATGGCGACAAGCGCAGTGAGACGTCGGCATTTTGCGTCACTTCACCGCTGGCCCCCGAATCTCGCACAATCGGTCTGGAGACCCTCATGCCCAGGAAACGCGGATTCACGTTGGTTGAGCTTCTGGTTGTGATTGGCATCATCGCGACGCTGATCGCGATCCTGCTTCCGGCGCTCAACCTCGCCCGTCAGCAGGCCGCGAAGGTCAAGTGCATGAGCAACATGCGGCAACTCGGACTGGCCTCGATCATGTACGAGGGCGAGGGGAAGGGATACGTTCCGTTCTGCAACTGGGGTCCTTACGACGACCCCAATCCGTACGGATATGGATGGCTGTTCTGCGGCCCGCAGAATCGCAATGGCTTCCCAGCCCTTTCGGACCTCAACGGCAACTGGGGCGGACTGCCCCATCCGCCGTCCGATGGAAGCAAGACCGGTGTGCTTTATCAGTACCTGAACCTCATCGAGATGTTCCGCTGCCCGGTCGACAACGAAGATTTCTATACCGGCACCGAATGGATGACCAGTTACCTGTGCGATGGATCGCAGTGTGGTTTCGGTCGGACCCCCAACACGACACCCGGTTGCAAGGTCTCGCAGATCCCCACGCAGACCAACGATTGTGTCCTCTACTGGGAAGGGCTCGAGCAGACCTACCTTGGCGCGACGACCTCCGGCGCGCCGTGGAACGACGGCTCCAGTTACCCCACCGAAGAAGTCATGTCGGATCGTCACCAGAAGGGGGGCAACGTCTGCTTCGTCGACGGACACGTCGAGTGGTGGAGCCAGGGCACCTGGACCTACTGGGCCAACTACTACCCGGGCGGAAAACTCTGGTGGAGTCCCTTCTCCGCCGACGGACATTGACCCGTCCGGCCGGGAGGGGTTCAGGGTTCAGGCTGTGCTGCCGTCACTGAACCCTGAATCCTCACGCGCGTCGCGTTTAGTAGAAGAATCACTCCCTTTCGCATATGATGGTTCACGCTTCGCGGCGCTATCGCCGTGATGACATGCCACCCGTTCCAGCCATACCAATGGCTTTCCCGGAGACGCTTTTGGCGACCGATACGCTGCAAACGCCCGCCGCTCAACTTGAAGCACTACTGGCCCGTTCCGGCGCCCGCGACCGCGCCAGCATCGAGAAGCACCTGGCCGCCTGTGACGCCGAAGGCGTCCCGGGCCACGGCGATCTGTGGCGCCGTCTCGCGGGGCGCCTCGGCACCTGGGCGACGCTTCCGGTTCAGACGGCTGGAGCCCAGGCGGTGCTCTTCTTCGTCGCCGACGGCAAGTATCGCATGCAGGTCTTCGCGATCGAAGATCGCCGTGACGGATTGATCCTCCTGTACCTCCCGGATGTGATCGATCAGGCGATCCGCGAGAAGATCATCGCGCGTTCCGGCGATCAATACGTTCTGCCGACGGCGCGGAAGCCCTCGATCGCGGTCCACCTAATGGACGCTTCGAACACGCCCGATGCTCCCACGCACGTGAAGAACATGATCGGCTGGAACCGTAAGGCTATGCGGGTGACGCTCCATGCCGCCGAGCCCAACAGCCCACAGGTGATCGCCGCCGAGGCGATGTGCGCACTGGCCGCGAAGAAGTGGGCAGCGGCCGCCTCCAAAGGATGAGCTGTCGAGCGCGGCCGGATCGCGGAATACGCTGCGCGCCTATCCCGCCCTCTGATAGACGATCACGACAGCGGCCGGCTTGGTCTTGAACGGAATGTTCAAGCCGCGCATTAACTCTGCGCCGCTCTGGGTGACGACCTCTTCGGAATCGTGGTTGGTCAGCCGGTAATTTGCTTCCGGGCGGAGCCCGAGAAGCTTCACCAGGATTGAATCCGCCGCCGTATCCGGGCGACGAAACGCCTGAATCATCCCGTCTCCCTGCGCGGGGCGATAAAATTGCCAGGCGATGATCGCATCGTTGCCCGCCGCGAATGGCATGAGCGGGTAGTAATCGCCCATGCGCAATGGAGCCGTCTCGAGCCGCTCGGCCAACTGCTTTCGCATACCGGAGTAATCGAGGTCGTTGCTGCGCGTATCCCAGCAGCCGGTGTTGCTCGGCGCCGCCTGGCTTCGCAGTAGGTACGGATCAGCTCCCTCGCCCATTCCCGTGCCGCTGAAGGGAATCCAGAGCGAGATGCCGTACGTGTGGTTCTGCTGCCCGGTCGGTTCCATGATCTCGTCGCTCCGCAATAGCGGTAGCGCACGTCGCAGGGTCTCCAGGTCATTACGGCGGCCGCCCGAAGCACACGTGTCGATCAACATCCCGGGATGCCGGCGGCGCAGCTCATCCCAGTACGCGAGGTATCCCTCGACGTGGCGGATCTCGGTGATCCCCTGGCGGTCCGGCGCGTCGGCCCGTCGCCAGTGGTCGAGCGGGTCCATGTTGAAATCCTGGCGGTACAGGTCGATCCCCTGCGTGGTGATGAGCTGGTCCACGTGATCGATCAGCCACTGCCGCGCGGTCGCATCCCACAACTTGAACAGGCCGCCGCCCGCGCCTCCCGATACCCAGTCCGGATGGTTTTCGGTCAGCCAGGTATGGGCCGTCACGCGCTCCGGCTCGAACCAGACGATCGTCTTGACCCCTTTGCCGTGCGCGTGATCGCTGATCGCCCGCAGCCCGCTCGGGAACCGCTTCGGATCCACTTCCCACGTGCCGATGTTCATCCACGTGCCGTCGTTGACGTACCAGCCCGCGTCCATCCACCAGTAGTCCAGCTTGATGCCGTGGGAGAGGTAGCCGTCGATGAACTGTTTCTGGTTCGCCTCGTTGGCCTGGATCATCTCGGCGAGCTGGTGCGAGCTGCACGCGAGCAGAAGAGAGATCGGCGCCTTCCCTTCGGCATCGTGCGGGAGGTTGTCGGCGATCATCCACTGTCGCCAGAGGTTCTGACCGCGAAGCCGCGTCGGCCCAATCGGCCTGATCGCACGCGATGCCGTCGCCGCCGTCCCCCACGCGCAACGTGAAGCTGGCAGCACCGCCAAGGTCCACTTCGACAGGAACCGCTGGTGTGCCTTCATGAACGACGCCCGACTTGAAGACCTCTTTCCCCGCTAATTCGACCAACATCACGATGCTGCCGCGTCCACCACTCGTGTCCGCGTTGCTGTCCACGCCGCCCACTGCCGAGAAGGATTTTCCCGGTCCGGGAAGGCGGACGATGACCTCGCTGAGGGCGTGGCAATACAGGCCGTGCGAGAACGATCGATCGCCCAGCTTCATCGGCTTGCCGCCCCGTGCGTTGCGCTGGACCGGATCGTGATTGGCGATCACGGAGAACCCCGCCGTGCTCGGCGCCGCCCGCGGGTCTTTATCGAGCCGTGCGGCAGACCAGTCGGCGGCGGCGCGGAGTTCTTCGGGTGTCGGTGCCGCGGCCAGTGCCACCGATCCCGACGCCAATAGCGCGAGCGCCCATCCCACGCGAAGCCATGGATGAATCATTGTTCCGCTCTCTTAGCCAGTAAGAGGATTTCACGAAGTATCCAACGGTATACCGAACGGGGTTCAGCGCGAGTAGGGGAACTTCGCCCGCGCCTCGTTGAGGTCTTTCACCACCCCGTTGTACTTCTGCGCGAGTTCGTTGAAGTGAGCGACCACCTCGTCCCGATCCGCACCGAGCTTCGCGATCTCTTCATTCGCTTTCTTTAACGCCGCATCGCGCTCCGCGAGTGCAGCGACATACTCGTCGAGGGTCTTCTTCAGTTGGTTACGCTGGACGAGCAAACGCTCGCGATCCGCGATCGAGGTCGCCAGCTTCGACTCGGCATCCCGCAGCGCGACGCCCGCGCGCTCCAGGCGGTCGCGCAGGTCATCCAGATCGGCGGCGGCGATCTTCAGCCGTTTGTCCTGGTCATCGATCCGTTCCGCCTGCACGGCGCGGGTCCGCTGAAGGTCCACGATCCTCAGGTTGAGACGGCTGTGCGCCCGCCACTGAATCGCGCAGAGCACCGCCAGGGCGAAAACGCCGAACAGGTTAAGCCATGTCAGCACTCGGTTCATGGCGTTGCCGCCTTGCCGGCGGGACGAATCTCGAATGCAATCTTGTCGATCCCGGCGGAACGAACCAGGTCGAGCACGTGCAGGATCTCGCCGTGACGGGCTTCGCGATCGCCGCTGATGAATACGCGCACGTCCGGGTTCCTGACGCGAGCGGCGGCCAGGCCGCTCACGAGCTGGTCGTCGCGCACCGGCTGCTTGTCGAGATAGACCGCCCCGATCCTGTCGACCGAGATGTCGATGAGGTCCTTCTTCCTATCGCCCGTCGCGGTGGTCGCGGTGGGGAGGTTCACCTTAACGCTTTTGAGGTTCACCATGCTGAGGCTGACGAGCATGAACGAGGCGAGCAGGAAGAACATGATGTCGATGAGCGGGACGATCTCGATCCGCGCTTCGGCATTCTCGGGGGGTAATTTGGATCCAAGTTTAACGGGCATGGTTGCTTTCTTTAACGCTTGTTCACCGCGGAGTTGGCCTGAGGCTTTGATTCACCCTGAGCGAGTGAAAACCGACCGCCCCTTAGTTGTTCAGAGCCGCGACCGTCAGGGCGGTGTGTACGGAACCACGAACACCGCTCCCTCACGGTCGCGGCTCTGAACGACAGCGGCTTCGGTACAGAGGATGGGAGTGCGGATAACAGAATTCGATTGATCATTGCACCTTAGACCCTGTTTGATGTCGCTGCCCTGAACGGCTCTTCATTGCGGATCGCGGACGTTTGGGTTGCTCCATTTGGAGGGCGAGCGCTGAGCGCCCTCCGGCGGGCGAAGGCTTCGAGGTCGTGGCCGTGGTGGCGGGCGGATTCGACGATCAGCTCGACGTGGTTGATCACCCGCTCGAGCCGGGCGCGCAGGTGGGCGAGCCGGCGGTTGAAGTAGTTGTAAGGCAGGAGGCTGACGATCGCGATGCCCAGGCCGGCAGCGGTGGCGATAAGCGCTTCGGCGATGCCGCCGCTCACCTTTGTCGGTGCCAGTTGCTCCTCGCCCACGAAGCTGAACGATCGCATGATGCCGGTGATCGTCCCCAGCAGGCCCAGGAGCGGTGCGAGGGTGATCAGCGTGCCGAGAACCCACTGAAGTCGCTCGGCCCCCTCCAGCTCATCGGACGCGCGCAACTGCATCGCCCCCAGCAGCGAGCTGTGAGCGTGCAGCAGACCTTCGTGGACCGTGTCGAGAAATGGGTCTTCCGGCCGGTCGCTCAGCTCCAGCGCCTTGCCAAAATCACCGGCGACGATTGAGTCAAAGGTCTGCTTCAGCTCCGCGGCATGGGATCGGCGCTGGAGGCTCCACCACCAGAGCAGCCGTTCGAGGATCACCGTGAGTGCGGCGAGAAGGGCAACGAGGATCGGCCACATGATGGGGCCGCCCTTGAGGAAGTAATCGACGATCAGGTTCGCGAGCATCGGTTTCATGTCGGGCGTCATTTCAGCGGTTGAACTGGAAGCGGATGGAAACCTCATACGTCCGCGGCATACCGGGGTGGAAGCGCCAGCGGTCGCGCACGGCCAACAGCGCCGACTGGTTCAGGCGCGAAAAGCGACAGGGGGCGACAACCTGCGCGCCGCGCACGCGGCCGTCTTCGCCGACGGTGAACTGAATGCCGACCACGCCCTGCTCCCCGGCCGCGATCGCCTCACGTGGATAGTCGGGGGCGGGCTGAGCGCCCTCCCCTTGCCCGTAGGTTAAACGTTGCGGCGCGGAAGCTGGCGCCCTCGGGGCTTCGGCCGGCGTGTCCGCGGACGGCGACGGCGTACCGACCGAGGCCTGGGCCGGTTCGACCTTTCGCGTAGGCCCTTCGACGGGAAGGGCAAAGGCGACGGCGGGCAGCGGTTCCGCAACGGCAGTCAGCGGCGCCGCCGCGGGTGCCGCCGTCACGTCCGGCGCCGCCGGTGGCGTCGGAAAGAGTTCCGGCGCTTGAGGCGGCGGCGCATCAGCCGACGCAGAGGGATCCCTGGTCACTTCAACATTCAACAGCTCCGCCTGGATTGTAACCGGCTGTATGGCGGGCAGGGCGGGGGGCCGGTACGGCAGCAAGAGTCCGGCGATTCCCGCCGCCAGACAGCCGGTCCACACGACCCCTGTGAGGATCGGCGCGAGCCGTGGCGCGGGTGCGCCGTGGATGCGCAGAGTCCGCGGCGTTGCGGGGGTCGGTATGGAAGTCAGGACGGTCATTTCACATTTGCCTGTCGGGATCAGAAATCGAATGTAAGTCCGGCAAAGATACCGCGGCGCTGGCCGAATTGTGGTGCGCCGACGCCAATACCGCTGCCGTCGCGCAGGGCGTAAACCTGGTCGAACACGTTAACGATATCAACACGGAACTTAATGTCCTTCAGCCCGCGGTCGTGAACCTCAAATACGTGTTGGTACCCGAGGTTAACTGGATAGTAGGGGGGCTGGTGGCCGGTATTGGCAAAACCCGAGCGCACGTCGACGATGCCGGCCGTGCGGAACCCGAACTGCGCCGGGAGGCTGCCGTCGATGAGCGTCACGGAGCCGATCAGTCGGGTGTCGAGCTCCTGTCCGAACCCGTTGAGGCCTTCGGGGAGCAGCACGCCGTTAACGCGGTACGTGAGGTTCGCGTGCTCGCCGCGGACGTGGAGCTGGCCGAAGGAATCTTCGACGACGCCCGGCGCGCGCAGGAGCACCTGCTGGAACGGCGCATTCTCGCCGCCGGGGATGTTCTGGATCTGATTGGGACCGATCGTGTAGGTCCGGGCGCCCAGGGGCGGCGCGATCAGATCGCGCGAGCGGTCCAGGTCCGCGGTGACCAGCACTTCGTGAAGGCGGCCGTTGTTGCCGCCGGCCGGCTCGGTATCAGCCGATTGCGTCGCCGGCGGCACCGCGAGTGGGAGTGACAGTCCTGATGGCGCCGTCGCCGGCTCGGTCAACGGCACTGTGGCGGGCTCAGATGGCGCCGATGAGGGCTCGGCGGGCACCGCGACGTTCGTCCAGAACAAGGGGAGAGTGATTGCTCCAAGGAGCATGTGAAGCGTCTGTTTCATGTTGATTTCCGATTCCTGTGAGATCGCACGCGGCGTTCGGCGCCGGCGCGCAACGTACGAGAGATGCCGGGATGTGGGAACGACTCGACCGTGCGGAGACGTTCGATCAGCCGTCGCTCATCCCACCGTGGCGGCGCAGGATCCAACTCGTGGACCGGCGCAGCCTGCTATGCGGAAGGAATGGGGAGGGAGGGGGGACCACGGATGGGTGCAAAGGGATCGGCATCGACGAGGGGTCGGCGCCAATCGTTCAGGGTCAGGATGGCAAACGTGGGGAGGTGAACGCTTACAACCGCAGGGGGCGGCGCGGCCCGGTCCACCTTCATGTGGGCCAGGAGCTGGCAGGTCGGGCAGTCATCGTGATTGTGTTGATGGTGATGCGGATGCGGGTGAGCCTGAAGATCATCGCCCAGCGCAGTCAGGAGTGACGTCGCGTCCGCGCCGTGGTCGGCGTGCTCCATCGCCTCGTGAACCCACTGAGCCGTACCGGTGGCCCAGCAGGCGATGCAGGCGATGAGGACGAACTTGATCGTGCGGGAAAACATGGGGGATCGGAACTACTCTGCTGGAAATCCCGGACACGACAGGATCGGCGGAGCCGCTTCGAGACGTATAGTAATCACACTCATGGGAATCGCCAAAATATCCTTGCGTCGATCACTTGCCCTGCCGCTACTGACGTCCGGCCTGCTCGTTGTCGGGTGTACGCCGTCGCACCACGCGTCCGCGCCAATCGCAGCCACCTCTCAACCTGCGCCGCCGCGCCAGTCAGTTCGCATTGCCACCGCGGCTGACCTCAAGCTCTACATCCACACCTGGCGGGCGGGTCCCGATGGCTTTCCTCAGTTAGTGCTGGACCTGCGGAGCCGGGTCAATGATGACCTGCTTGTCGCTTACGCACAGGGAAGCGTCGTCGTGCACTGCGGGCCCTACGTCCAGCGCGGTCCGCTGCTCACCGGGCTGCGCCGCCGGGAGGTCCTCGACCCATACGGCTCGCTCAATTTCTTTTCGCCGCGCGGCGGCTGGATCGAGATCGCCGAAGACGGCACGCCGCAACTCGTCATTCCGGTCAAGCTGCCGACTGGAAAATACCCGCTCTGGGCCACGTTCGAGGTCGCCGGCGAGAAGCCGGCCTTGATCGAAACCGAGCGTCAAACCTACCGACCCGACTGAGCTGCGAACTCCCAACCTTAAACCCTAAACTCCGACTGCTAAACTTTCGTTAACCTGCCACGAGATTCGATGCGACGGAGACGCGGTATGCTTTCAACGCCGGAACAAGTCCCGCAATGAATGCGATCACGACCACCGCCAACAGATAGACGGATTCTTCCCAGCCGACGCGCATCCAGTTGATGCCCTCGCCAACCGTGTGGACGAGGTAAGCCGAGCCGGCGGCGCTGAGCACGTGCCCGACGACGAACCCGGCCAACGCGCCAAATAAGCCGACCGCGCACGCTTCGACGCAGATCATCGCGAGGATGCGCGTCCGAGTGGCCCCCAGCGCGCGGAGGATGGCGATCTCACGCCGGCGGGCGGAGACGGAGTTGTAGATCGTCGTCATGATCGAAATAGCCGCCACGACGGTCACCAGCCCGGCAATCAGCAGCAGGACCTGTGTCGTGCCGGAGAGGAACGTTTCAAAGAAATCGCGCATCACGGACGCCGGGTTCACGGCGGTCGCGCGGTCGTCGATCACCTTGAAGTTGTACATGATCCGCTGCGCCTGAATGCCGCCGCGGGCCTTGACGAGGATGGCGGAAATCTCCCATTCCTCCGGGGGCAGGTCCGGGACGATGTTGCCCTGGTCGTCGAGCTTGTAGGCGTCGGGATCCTCCCCGTCCTCTTCCTTCGCCGGCTCGGGTGTGACCGTCGCGGTTTTGAGCAGTTCCCCGACGTCCTGGTTCGGGGCGGTCGTCGTCGTCGTGGTCGGCTGGTGGGCTGCACCCATCTTGAACTGTTTCCGGGCCGACTCCGGAACGCGCGAGGGATCGAAGCCCAGTCGCTGAAGGACTTCGTCAATTTTGTCGGCCGGAACTCGGGCGGGGTCGATGTTCGCCTTCAGAAGCGCTTGCTGGATCAACCCTTCCTCGTGTTCGGCAATCGCGTAGAGGCTGATGAACGGGATGAACAGCACGCGGTCATTGGCGGTGTGCGTCGGTTTGAGGATGCCGACGACGCGCCAGACGGGTTTGTGAATGTCCGGCTTGTCGTTGGGGCCGGGGAAGCCGTGCGTGGCGCGGAAGGCGCGGTTCTGCTTGAGGTTTTCCTCGGGGCTCAGCTTGTCGTCATACAGGCCCATGTGAAAGTCTTCAGCGACATTGCCGCCGACCACCGCTTCGAATTTCCGCGGCGCGAAGACGCGGCCGGCGGCGAGCTCGTAGCCGCGGTCCAGGCGATAGTGGAATGCCTCGCCCGTTACCGGCTTCCCTTCGTCGTCAAAGCCGAACAATTGCGGCGACGTGCCCACGATCCGCCGGCCGTGATAGCTGTCGCCGACCATGAAGGGGACCGCGATCTTCACATAGGGCCGGTAGTCCGGGTGGCCGGGGAGCGGCGGCGACTTGCGGGCCATGTCTTCGTAAATCTGGTACGGGATCACGCCGGGGCTCACGTCCATGTGATAGGCGGTGTTGAGCGTGAGCTGGAGCGGCGAGCCTTTGGGCGGGCCGATCAGGATGTCGTAACCGAAATCGGTTTGCCCGAAGAGGTTCTGTCCCTCCCGGCGGAGGATCATGATCGCAACCGCCAGGGCGACGCCGAGCATGATCGACAGGAGCGTCAGCCAGGTGGACAACGCCCGCTGCCGCATCTGCTTGGTGACGAGTTGCAGGAGGTTCATGACAAGTTCCTTGGATCTCTTGACGCCTTTTGGGCCGCCGAATCTGTCACGCACCCACTGTGACGGCGGGACGCGTGGCCGGCGATGCGGCAGCAGCCGCCGTCGCCGTGGCTGACGCGCGGTTGAGCTCGGAAAGGTTGACCACGCGCGGGAGTTGGCGGGCGATGTCCAGATCATGACTGACCAGGAGCAGCGACGCGTTGACCTCGCGGCAAAGGCCGCGAACCAGCTCGAGGACCTGCTGCGCGTTCTTCGGGTCCAGTGCGCCGGTGGGTTCGTCGGCGAGCACGAGCCGTGGGCGATTTGCCAGAGCCCTGGCGACCGCCACGCGCTGCTGCTGGCCGACCGACAATTTCTCCGGCTTGTAGTGAAGGCGATCGGAGAGCCCCACTTCAGTCAGGAGCCTTTTGGCCCATTCCGGATCATGCTTACGGCCGGTGAAGCTCATGCCCAGCAAAACGTTTTCCAGCGCGGTGAATCCGCCCAGCAGGTGATGCGTCTGAAAGACGTAGCCGATGTGACGGCCGCGGAAGACGTCGCGCGCGGCCTCGGAGAGCTTGCCGATATCGATCCCGCCGCTCTCGCCTTTCGCGCTCCGATAGCTCAGCGGACCGGTTGCCGCCGGGGCATCCTTGACGGCGGGGGCGACGCTCCCATCCAGCGTGAAGACGATCCGCCCCGAATCCGGCGTGAGGATGCCGGCGATTATGTGCAAGAGCGTCGTCTTTCCCGACCCGCTGGAGCCGATCAGGCCGACCTGCTCCCCATCCCGCACCGTAAATTCTTCGATGTCGATGACTGGGACGATGCTTCCGTCCGGCCCGATGTAGCGCTTGGTCAGTTGCGAAAGGGTCAATGCCATAATCGCTCCGTTTTACCGCGGGGATCCTCCAACGCGCAGATGCTTGACCGCGGAATCAATCATGACGCTTTGCCTCGCCCCGACTGAGACAAACCGCGACCACGCGTGAACCGTAGCGAGCCGCGACCGTGAGGGAGCGTTTTTCGCTCCCTTGCGCACATCGCTCCCTGACGCTCGCGGCTCGCTACGTCAGCAGCGCCTCCTGCCTTCTGACTGAACCCTGAACCCGGACCCTCTCGACCACCTGCTCGTGGTCGCGAAGAGGACACCGCTTCCGGTACAGCAAACGCAGAGATCGCAGAATTCAAAAATGCAGACAATGCGACCGCTGCAGTTCACCGGCGTTTGCGATGCGCACGGCGCATCCGACGCCGTTAAGCATATTACAGTCGCTCAGGCACAACGTGGGGAATCCGGCGGTCCACGGATCGGGGAGATGAAGTCAGGATCGACCACCGGCGGCAGGCGATCACCTACCGCTTCGGCAGGTAAGGCTGGAGGAGCGATACAAAGCAACGCGGCCGGCGGCGCCGCGCGGTCAGCGCTCATCGTGGCCAGCAGGCGGCAGGTCGGGCATTCGTCGTGGTTGTTCTTGTGCTTGTCGGGGGGCCGCTCGCCAGCAGACGCGGTGGCGGCCGCAACATCGTCGTGCCCTGCGTGCTCGCCGTACTCGTGCAGGAACCCCGCCATCCCGCTCGTCCAATAGACGATGCAGGCGAGCAGCAGGAATTTGAGCGGGCTGGAAGACATCGATTGGCGCAACAGACTCAAATGCTAGCGACGCTTGGTGACGTGGTCAAAACGATCGAAGTGCATCCCGTGTCGCATGACAGGGGAAGAGGCATTCCTATTCCCGCCTATCACGGGCGGAGGCGCGCGCCTTTTTATTGGGTAAAATTTCGAAGATGGAGCCGACACCCCTGGATTACGGGAGGCCGGGAACTGCGCACCGGAGTCGCTCGATTTGCGCAAGTCTGGCCATGCGTATTGCGATCGTTTTGCTCGCGGTGGCGGCCTTCATTCAAATTGGAGCGGTACCCTTACGGGGTGTTCCGCTCTACGAATTTACGAGCGGCTATTACAGTTTGATTTTCTGGGGACTCATCGCGATTGCGGGAGTCACGTTGGCTTCGTTCAACATTAGAGCTAAACGTTCCATCGCGGCGATTCTGCTAATCCCAGCCGCCTGCCTCTGGGGGGCGCAACCGATCCTCTACCGGTGAGTCAACTCCATCTCACCGGCTCGCCGCCGCGGGCTGGGTGGCGGGTTGCGTCGTCGGTGCGGCGCGGTTCTGGGCCGCTTCCTTTGCGAGTTGCGTGTGGACGTTGGCGATACCCACGTGGCACGACTCGGCCGTGCCCTCTTTCTCGAAGTACTGCTGATGGTAATCCTCGGCCTTATAAAAGGGCGTGGCGGCGACGATCTCGGTGGCGATCGACCGGCGGAAGACGCCGGACGCTTCGACTTCCTTCAGCGACGCGCGGGCGGCGGTTTCCTGCTCGGCGTCGTGGAAGAAGATTGCCGATCGGTATTGCGTCCCGACGTCCGGCCCCTGGCGATTCATCGTTGTCGGATCGTGGCAGGTCCAGAAAGCGTCGAGTAACTCGGGGAAGCTCACCTTCGTCGGGTCATACGTCACCAGCACCGCTTCGGCATGTCCGGTACGGCCGGTGCAGACCTGGCGGTAGGTGGGGTCCTTGGCGTCCGGGTTGCCGCCGGTGAAGCCGACGTCGGTTGAGATCACGCCGGGGACTTTGCGGAACGCGACTTCGACGCCCCAGAAACAACCGGCGGCGAATGTGGCTTGCCTGGTTTTCATTGGGTCCACCTTGGTATTGAGTGAAGTGTTGGTCTTGGGCGTTGCGGCGTCGGGCTCGCCGTTACACGAAACCGTGAGCCACAATCCCATGATCGCCGCACACCAACCGAACTTTCCGATCCATTTCATTTTTCAGCCCTCGCAAAAACACCGCCTAAGCCTAGGCCGGATCCGTAGCCGGTTCCAGTTTACGAACCAGATGCGTCGAGTCCGCTGTTCCAGAGCAGGTTGCCGAACGCTAACGGCTGATCTTTCGCACGATCGCACGTCATTTTTTTGGTGCACACCTTTTCTTCACATGATCTTCAATCGGAATTGGAGACTGTCCGGCTGTCGTTGACAAGTCAGAGAGGAGCCGATGCAGATGCCGAACTACAGACACGTTGTGCCGTCACGATGCGTAGCGGCGGCGTTTTCCGCGGCGTGTTGGGGGGCCGTAGCATCGGCACAGAATCTTCCCCGCCCCGCCCACGTCGTGATCGTCGTCGAGGAGAACCATTCCTACAGCCAGATCATCGGGCCAGCCGGCTCGGCCAACGATACCGCCGCGCCCTACATCAACAGCCTGGCACGAGCCGGCGCCAGCTTCACCGGCGCTCATGGCGTGGAGCACGAAAGCCAGCCAACTATCTCGACCTGTTCTCCGGCACCAACCAGGAACTGCTTCACGGGTCACAGATTGCCCTCGATCAGCCCCCGATTCTGACGCCGGGCACGACGGCCCTCACCGAGGACAATCTCGGCGCCGAGCTTCGCGCCAAGGGATTGAGCTTCACCGGATATTCCGACGGCCTCCCATCGGTCGGGTACAACGGAACCGTGGGCACCACGGATCCATCGTACCAGCGCAAGCACAATCCCTGGGTCAATTGGCAGAATGATACTTCCCTGCCCCCCGGCGGCGGGAACATCACGCAGATCACGTGCGCAACTCGCAGGGAGCGAGCGAAGCCCCGTATTCAGGCGAGCTGGATGCGACGTTCGTCGCGGGCGACTCGGTCTCACTTCGCTGCTTCGCTTTGAATCAATGTGCAAGGAAGCGACAAATTTATGCAAGAATCGGTCGGATCACCTGGCCATGGACATCTGTCAAACGGCGTTCGATGCCGTTGTTGTAGAACGTGAGCCGTTCGTGGTTGAGGCCGAGGAGGTGGAGCATCGTGGCGTGCAGGTCGTAGATCGATGTGACGTCTTCGACCGCCTGGTAGCCGAAGTCGTCCGTGCGTCCGTAGCCGAACGCCTTTTTCACGCCGGCCCCCGCCAGCCAGACGGTAAAGCCCTTGGGATTATGGTCGCGTCCCTTGGCGCCTTTCTGGAAGGTGGGCATGCGGCCGAATTCCGTCACCCACATGACCAGCGTCTGATCGAGGAGGCCGCGCTGCTTGAGGTCCCGAAGCAGTGCCGCGGCCGGTTGATCGAGGATGGGGCCGTGGACGCCGTACTGGTCCTCGATGACCTTGTGCCCGTCCCAGTTCCCGACGCCTTCGCCCATCGCATAGGAGCCGTTGAACAGCTCGACGAAGCGCACGCCGCGCTCGATGAGACGGCGGGCGAGCAGGCAGTTTCGCGCGAAGCCCGCCTTGGTCTTGTTGGAATCCTCGACGCCGTACATTTCGCGGATCGACGCCGGCTCGGTGGAGAGGTCGCCCACTTCGGCGGCACGGATCTGCATGCGGGCGGCCAGCTCGTAGCTGGCGATGCGGGCGCTGAGCTGCTCGTCTTCCGGGTGCTGCCGCAGGTGTTCGTCATTCAGGAATTTGAGGAAGTCACGGCTGGCGGATTCCGACTGGACAGTGATCTCACCCGGCGTCGCGAGATTGGGAATCGGCCGGTCCGCGCCGAACGGCGTCCCCTGGAATACCGGCGGCAGGAAGCCCGAACCCCACTGGCTTGGTCCCGTCTGTGGGACGCCGCGCGGGTCGGGAATGGCGACGAAGGAAGGGAGCTCGTCCGATTCACTCCCCAGCGCGTAGGAGACCCATGCTCCCATGCTGGGGAACCCCTCGAGCGTGAAGCCGGTACCCATCTGCGTTTCGCCCGGGCCGTGGGTGTTGCTGCGGGCGGTCATCGAGTGGATGAAGCACATGTCGTCGGCCATGGCGCCGAGGCGCGGCAGCAGGTCCGACGTGTACTTGCCCGACTGCCCGCGCGGGCGAAACGCCCAGGGGCTTCGCACCAGGTTGCCCTGCTCGCCCTGGAACGTGATCAGGCCGGCGGCGCCGGGCAACGGCTGCCCGTCCCGGCTGATGAGCTGTGGCTTGTAGTCCCAGGTATCGACCTGACTGACGGCCCCCGAGCAGAAGATGACCAGCACCTGCTTCGCCCGTGGCGTGGCATGCGGCGCCCGCGCCGCCAGCGGCGCCTCGGGACGAATCACCGGCCGGATCGGCCCGCCGCCGGCGCGCGTCGCCTCAGCGCCCAGCAGGCGGTCGTTGCCCAGCAGGCAGGCGAGCGCAACGCCACCAATCCCCCCGGCCGCGCTCTGCAAAAACCGCCGCCGGTCCAGCAACTTCAGTCCCGTCGGCGACAACATCCGATCCATCATTCACTCCAATTCGGGTTCACCACAGAGTTGTGGGGGGGGGGGGGCCGGGGCCGCGCCCGGGGGGGGTGGTTGGTTTGTTTATATAGCTAGGGAATATTTTGGGTTTGTTTTTGTAGTGGGAAAAAAAACAA
>JBBSDP010000082.1:0-17606 GCA_038240605.1 Tepidisphaerales bacterium
AGGGAATGAATCTGCTGGTGAAACTGCGCTTCAGAAAAGCATTCGGCTTCCGGCAGTTCCAAACGATAGAAGTGGCCTTATATCACCAGCTTGGGCAGCTTCCCGAGCCGAAGCTCGCCCACGAATTCTGCTGAGGAGGCGCATTTTTAGGGGTTTCCGGCAAACTGGGCGTCGGTAACAGCGTAATTGCTTTAGCGGAAAATATCCCACCCTTTGTGGGTGTGCGTGCCGGTAACCGTATATCAGGTAATTCTTAATAGACTGGATGTGCTGTGACTTCAGCCCCTCGCGACCCTTCATCGCCGCGTCATGTGCTTGACGCCGTAAAGAAAAGTGCCAAGTTTGCTCAAGGCCTCATTTTGACCAGTGTTCCCCGTGGCGGACTTCAGGTCCTCCAGCCGACGAACGTGCCTGAGTCGTTGATTAAGAGCTACGGCCGCGGCTTCCACGCCGAAGACCGGCTGACGTGGCAAGTGATTCTTCGCAACGAGCCCTTGGGCCCGCAGGACTGCTGGCAGCGCGAGGATTTCCTCGGCAGCGCGTACTCGCGGGAAATGCTGCGGCCGATGAACCTCAAGCACGTCGTGGCCCTTCCGCTGGAAGCCCCGGTGTTTCACGGTTATCCCGGCGTGATTCACCTGTGCCGCACCGCGGACCAGGGCGCCTTCTCGCGATCCGAGATCCAATTGGCCATGGGGGTGGTCCGCGAGTTCAACAAGCGGGTGACGGCCGCGCGGTCGGCTCGTAACGGCGGGCGCTGCGGACCTGATCGAACGTACGCCTCTGGCAAGCCGCTCCTGCATTTGGCCGCGGTCGATGCAAAGATTCGACCGCAGTTGGGCGCGACGAAATGGAACGAGATCGACTCCCACTTGCGCGAGCAAATGGTCGGCGAGGCCAAGCGCCGCCTGCACCAGTTGAACGGCCAGGGCTTCACGACCGACATGGCCCACCTCTCCGATGGCGAGGGGGATTTCTGGAATTATCGAGTGGTCGTCTTCCGCCGTTACCCGGCGC
The DNA here is from genome assembly GCA_038240605.1 of Tepidisphaerales bacterium. Classification (GTDB taxonomy): domain Bacteria; phylum Planctomycetota; class Phycisphaerae; order Tepidisphaerales; family Tepidisphaeraceae; genus JBBSDP01. The sequence goes on from JBBSDP010000082.1 coordinate 1,018, forward strand.
TGGGCGATGGGGCGTATTGCTTCTTCTGTCTCCAACCCGGGTGTGGTGAGTGGGGTGGGGTTAAGCCGGCCGATTTCCAGGCCGACGCCGAGTTGGCCCGGCTCATTCCGTCACTGCGCTACATGCAGCAGGAGTTCCGCAAGGGTCCGACGCTGATCGACATCGCCAAGACGGCACACCTCAGCCCATTCCACTTTCACCGTCGCTTTACCGAGCTGCTGGGGCTGACACCCAAGCAGTTCCTGCTTGAGTGCCAGATCCACGAAGCCAAGACGGAACTGGTCGGGCGCGTGAAGGAATTGGCGCAGATCGCCCGCGGGTGCGGCTTTGCACACCAGAGTCACTTCACGAGCCGTTTCAAGCAGGCCACCGGCTACACGCCGACCCGCTGGCGGCGCATGGTGCTGGAACGCGAGCGGTCATCGAACTGATCGATCAGCTCGAGACATCGCTAGGCCACGTCAAGCGCGGCGTGCGGGCGTCCAAGCCGTTTCGCGTTTCCCCGCATCTGCTCCAATCGCCCTGGCTCACGTAAGGCAGCCTCGAGCTTCATGGGCAGGCTGGACAGGTTGTTCACTTTGATCGCCGCGCCGTTCTCGAGCAGGTAGTCGCTGTTGCGCGATTCCTGTCCGGGGATTGGGTCAACCACCATCATTGCGGCGCCGCGCGCCAGTGCCTCGGCGGTCGTGAGATCTCCGGGCTTGGAGACCATCACGTCCGCCGCGCCCATCAGTTCATCGATCTGTTCTGTGAACCCGATGATGCTCCGTCGGTGCCGGGGCGGGCAGGGGATCAGTTCCACGCGCGCATGCGTCTCGGGGTTACGACCGACGACGCAAACCAGGTTGAGCGGAACGGATGTTTGAAGGATCCGCTCGTGAACCGCTTCGACTGGACCGAAGCCGGCGCCGCCGGACATCTGAAGGACCACCGGCCGATCCGAGGCCAGTCCGTGGGCACGACGGCAGTCCGCGGGCGATTTCCATGACGAGAACGCCGGATGGATGGGGATGCCGGTGGCGAAGATGTTCGTCATCGGCACGCCCCAGCCGGCGAGGTTGACACGCCCTTCTTCCGTGGCGGTGAAATATCGCTCGCACGGCTCCTTGACCCACATTCGGTGAGTGTCGAAAAGATTGCGTTCGAGGGATTGGAGAGCGAGTTGAATGGATTGAGCGGCCCGGTTGTGGCCGGACCCGACCGAAGCCGTAAGGACCAGGATCCGGCGTTGCTCGGAACCTGGACTGTTGCGGCTGCAATTCACGCGTTCGCTCCCATTTTGAGGTCTGAGCATTCCCGGGCGAATGGATCGAGTTTCGCATCGACCGTGCCCATGGTCTGTTGCGACGTTGCGGCCGTTTTCGGCGTACGTGGCGGCATGACGGGTGCGTCAGCGTCGACTCGTTCCTGTCGCCGGCGTACCGCGCGGTGTAGCGCGTCCCAATATGCGTCGAACGCGCGGGGTCGGGCGAAGCGGGCGATGCGATGAGGAGCGGTGCGGGCCATGCGCTGTCGCAGGCTTTCATCGTCGAGCAAATGCTCGATCGCGCTGGCCCAGGCGCCCGCGTCGGCGCCGTCCAGCACGATGCCGCTCGCGCCCTCGTCCATCATTTCGCGGGGTGCGCCATCGGCGCTGACGAGGACCGGCAGCCCGCACGCCTGGGCGTCGATCACCGGCTGGGCGAGCGTATCGATACGTGAGGGATAGACGAACAGGTCGCTGGCTGCATTACTCGCGGAATGGTCCTCTGCGCCGATAGCAGTGGGAGGGTTAAAATACGCCGGCAACGATTTGAGCCTCGATTGCATGGCGTGGAGGTAGGGCCCGTCGCCGATCACGATCAAGGCCACGTCGCGACGGGTACGACAAACGCGTTCGAAGGCTTCGGCGAGTATCGGGAGGTTCTTTTCCGCGGCAACGCGGCCGCGGAACAGCACCCTGCGCGGTTCGCGAACCCCGGCGGCCTTCCAGAATTGCTCGTCACGCGGGTTTGGCGCGCAGGCCTTCAGGTCGACCTCCGCCGGCACCAGGTTGATCCGATCGGATGCAACGCCCATGGCGGTCAGGCGCGTCTCGTACGCACGGCTGCGCGTGAGCACTGCGTCGGCTTGTCCGAGGAACCACTGGGTGAATCCCTGCACGGCGAGGGTCAGACGGTAATCGCTCGTCGCGGCGCTGACGACGCCAGGAAGATCGGTGTGATATCCGATCACGAGCGGCACGCGGAGCATCCGTGCAGCCATCCAGCCCGCCAGGCCCATCGGACCCGCGGTATCGATGTGGATCACGTCGAACTGCTGACGATCGGCCCATTCCAGTACTTCCGCCAGAGGTGGCAGCGATAACGTCTGGTCGGAGTACCACGGCAGCGTGCTGGAGGCCAATGGTTGAAAATTCTTCCGCCAGGATTCGCTGGTCTGGGGCTGCGATGAGCAAGTGTGAACGACGAACGACCTGGCCAGATCGGCAGCGCGGACGGCTATCGCGCGTGTGAACCGGGCGGGGTCGCTGCTGCCGTCAAGCGAATCGGTAAAGACGCCAACGCGCAACGATCCGGCCGAGGCATCGCGATTGAACCCCGTGATGCGGCCGAGGTGCTCGCGCTCGCGGTTCTGGTGGAACAGGGCGAAGTAGTAGGGGAGAAGCAGCGCCTGATGGGCTGTCACCGCGGAGAGTCCGTCGAAGAGGGAAGCAAGTTCACCCCGCTTCAACGCCGCCCCAACGGTCTGGAAGATGCCGTGGGTCACGTCGCGATCGAGCCCGGTCACCAAACCAAACATCGCCTCGTGCTCCGCGAGCGGCGCCCTCCCCTCGCGCAACGCGCTCAGCAGCGAAGGACTCTGGCCGACACGCCGGACCGCGGCTCCTCCGAGCACGTCGAAGAGCATTCGCGTCCCGCCACGCGAGGCGCCGCTGCCGCGGGCGCCCCGCGCCACGCGCCGCGCGACCCGCCCGACTGAGGCGGCAGCCCGGCCCATCGCAAGGCGGACGAGATCGCGCTTGCGCGGCCTGCGGCCCTCACCCACGAGTGCCGACAAGGCCATGCCCGTTGCCGATGTGGCTCCGCGCCTGCGTGATAGCAGGCGATCTCCGAAGTAGCGGACGCCGACCCCGATGAAGTTGTGCGCCAGCTTGACGCTTGAACCTGCCTCGCCGCCGGGACGACATCGCCCCTCGCGCAGGCACGTCAGCACCTGTTCGGCCGTTTGACACTCCGGCGGGAACTCGGTCCAGGTACGGCCAATGTTGAACAGCCCGTGATCGTCGCTGCCGCCGGTGCGGCTTTTCTTCCACGGCTCGGGCCAGCGCGGCAGCAATTCCTGTCGCCAGGATATTTCCTGAAGCGATTGCGGGGTGAGCGCATCGAGCATGGGCTCGAACGCCTGCCGATGGAGCGTACTGTGCGCGCCGTTCAGGCACTCGAATCCCTTGAACAACAGGATCAGCCGTTCCAGGTGCCACCGCTCCAGCTTGTCGTTCTGCCGGTAGACAGGGTGTGCCACGGCGTGGGCGATCCGACAGTGCTCGATGTATTCGGCGACCTTGTAGATGTCCCGTGCCATCGCCTGAAGGGCGTCATGATCGGCGCGGGTGATGCCCCAAATCAGGACATGCATCTTGCAGCCGTCTTCGGGGAAGTAGCAGGTGAGTTCCTCCCCGACGATCACGTCGGGTCGATCGAGCAGCTCGGCGACGCCTTCGATACAATCATGGTCAGTAATGGTGACGAAATGCATGCCGCGCTGCCTGGCCTGCCGATAGACATCCTGCGGCTTGCTGTAGCTCTCGGGGCACTGGAGTGCGAGCAGCACCGCCTCATCGGCCTCGTTGCTGGCGCGGCTGTGACAATGCAGATCGACGCGTCGCGGCGACGCTGATGACGACGACGAGGTCGGATCTAAAGGGTGAATTTGCGCTGGGTTCACGGTGCCTGCTCCTTTCCGGCTACAAACCGTCTGGGCAAGTTCGCGTCCTGCGGAGTACATCTAAACGTTCAGCCGAACGTTTGTCTCCAGATCGCCAGCTCGTCCTGAGCAGCCTGTGGCATTCCTTGGAAGAACGAATGTGGGGATCCATCCCCTTTGCAGTTCCGTTGCTTTGGCATCTATGTAACGTGACTATCGCCGCCCGACGTGAACATCCTGTGGATAACTTGTTAATATCTCATTAGACCCCTAAATGTGGAGTGTTCGGCCGACAGTAGCCCTGTTAGTGGGGTCCGCGGATGGGCACCCTATGTATACCTCGATCTGCCAGTGCCGCCAATTCAGTCATCTGGAGTAAGGTGGGCTTCGGCCGTTTTGGATGAGCAACCAATTGCCCCCAAACCCGATGCGCCTTCCCAGCAATGGGGAGATGTTGCATGCCGTCCGCCTACAGCCCGCCGGCCGGCCACTCGCCCGCGTTGCGATCTTCCATGGTTACGGCGAGCACGGCGGACGGTACGTCCGGCTGATGGACTGGCTCAAGGTCCGTGGCGTCACATCCGCCACTCTGGATTTTCGCGGACAAGGGCGCTCCTCCGGCCGGCGCGCATTTGTGCGGAGCTGGGACAATTTTCTGGAAGACGCCGAAGCCTTCCTCGATTGGGAAGCGCGCGAAGCACCGGCGGATGTGCCGCGATTCGTATTCGGTCACAGCCACGGCGCCCTGGTGCTGATCGCCGGGATGATTCGGCGACGTATCGCGGCGCGGGGATTCATTCTCTCCTCGCCGTTCCTCCGCCCGGCATTCACCGTGCCGGCTTCAAAGCGGCTTCTTGGGGCGATAGTCGGCTGGGCCGTTCCGTGGATGAGGGTGAAATCCGGCCTGAAAAGCGAGTGGCTTTGTTCGGACAAGGCGATGCTCGATGAAGGCGTCACCGATAAGCTGATGGTGCATGATGCGACGCCGCGTTGGTTTTACAGCATGACGGTCGTGCAGGCGGAAGTACGCGAGCGAGCGGCGGAGTTCACCGCGCCCTTCCTGTGCCTGACCGGCTCCGCCGATGGCGTGGCCGATCCCGCCACCGCTGCAGAGTTCGTGGTACGCGCCGGCTCAGTCGACAAGACCCTGCGCGTTTACGAGGGGTTGCGCCATGAGCTCCTGCGCGAACCCACGCGCGAAGCGATCTTCGCTGACATCTATCGCTGGATTGCCGATCGGGTTAGCGCGTGACGGCGGTCGGTTGCGGCGCCTGGATCTCGATCCGATTTCCGTCGGGGTCATTGGTATAGAAACGCACCACGCCGGGGATCGATCCGCGGCCATCGTAACGAACTTCGAAACCGGCCGTTTTCACAGCCTGCTCGGCTGCGACGAGATCGCTGACCCAGAGACAGAGGTGCCGCTTGCCAGGGGTATCGGGCTCGTCGCGGACCACGATGTGGATGACGCCGCACCCGGTGTCGAACCAAGCACCCGGGAAATCGGAACTGGCCGGCCGCGGGATCTCCCCAAGTCCTAGGACGCCGACGTAGAACGCTCGTGAACGTCCGACATCGGTCACGTCAACGGCCACATGATCGAGGCGTTCAACACGAAAATCGGGCATGGTCGACCACCCTTTCTCATGCTGCCACTCTGGCAGCGCATGTTGCAGTCCAGCATCGCTTTGGCAGAAACGGGCAAACGACCGCGGATTTGCCCCTTGGCTGCGCTAACCTAAACGCAATCCAATACGCCAGTTAGCGATAGCATTGCTCCAGGGCAGCCTCGGCATGACTCTTGTTATGGGAGCGTTGTTTACGCAACCGCGGTTCGGTGACGGGTGGGTATGGTACATGTGGATTCTCCAAACCGTTTGACGGTATTGCTGGCCAATGAGCAGGAGGGCTGGCATCAGACGGTTCGTCACTTGTTGGAACCTCAGGGCGTGCAGACATTGTCGGCCCGTAACGGCCGGGAGGCGCTGCACCTGATCGAGTCCCAGTCGATCCACGTTGCCGTCCTCGACCACCAGATGCCTCAGCTTGGCGGGCTACAGGTCATCAAGCTGTTGCGGGAGTTGGACAAGGCGCCGCCGGCCATCCTGTTGGCCAACGACTTGACCAGTGCCTTGTTGCGAGAGGCCTTGGGAATGCACGTGTTCAGCGTGCTGAGCAAGCCGGTGGATTTCAATGTTCTGCTGGATGCCCTGGCCCGCGTGATGCGTCGCTATTACGAAAGCCGCTGGCCCCAGTGACCGCCGCGGCGAACCGAACCATGTAAGCGTTCTGAAATTCAGCACGATCGATCAGCCATCATTTTCTCTTAAGAAGGAGTCAACCCCAATGGCGAAATTGCGTCCCCTCGGTGACAAGATCCTCGTCAAGCGCGTCGAGGCCGAGTCAAAGACCAAGAGCGGTATCGTTCTCCCGGACACCGCCAAGGAAAAGCCCAAACGCGGCAAGGTCCTTTCCGTTGGCGAAGGCAAGCGCCTCGACACCGGCGAACGCGCCCCCGTCAACGTCAAGAAGGGCGACGAGGTCATCTTTGCCAGCTACGCCGGCACTGAGATCAAACTCGACGGCGAAGAACTCATGATTATGAGCGAGGACGACGTCCTCGCCATCGTCGAATAAATTTAGAAATTCAGCAGGAGCGAACGCAATGGCAGCTAAACGAATCGCCTTTGACCAGGAGGCGCGCGAGGCGATCCTCCGCGGCGTCAAGAAACTGGCCCGCGCGGTCAAGGTCACCCTCGGCCCTTCGGGCCGAAACGTCGTGCTCGAGAAATCCTTCGGCTCGCCGACCGTCACCAAGGACGGCGTCACCGTCGCCAAGGAAATCGAGCTGGAAGATTCCTACGAGAACATGGGCGCCCAAATGGTGAAAGAGGTCGCCAGCAAGACCTCCACTGTCGCCGGTGACGGCACGACCACCGCCACCGTCTACGCCGAAGCGATCTTCTCCGAAGGGATGAAGAACGTCGCGTCCGGCGCCAACGCCACGCAGATCCAGAAGGGCATCTCCCTCGCCGTTGATTCGATCGTGGGCGAGTTGAAGAACATGTCCAAGAAGATCTCGTCGTCCAAGGAGGTCGCGCAGGTTGGCACCTCGTCGGCCAATCAGGACGAGCAGATCGGCAAGATGATCGCCGACGCGATGGAGAAGGTCGGCAAGGACGGCGTTATCACTGTCGAGGAAGGCAAGAGCCTGGATACGACCGTCGAGCTCGTCGAGGGGATGCAGTTCGACAAGGGCTTCCTCTCCCCGCATTTCATTACCGATACGCAGACGATGGAAGCGGTCCTGGACGACGCTTACATCCTGATCCACGAGAAGAAGATCTCCTCCGCCCGTGACCTCGTTCCCGTCCTCTCCAAGGCGGCGGAACAGGGCAAGCCGATGCTCATCATTGCCGAGGAAATCGAGGGCGAGGCGCTCGCGACCCTCGTCGTCAACAAGCTCCGCGGCACGCTCCGCGTCTGTGCCGTCAAGGCCCCCGGCTTTGGCGATCGCCGCAAGGCGATGCTCGAAGACATCGCGATCGTGACCGGCGGCACCGCGATTTTCGAAGAACTCGGCGTCAAGCTCGAGAACGTGGAACTCTCCCAGCTCGGCCGCGCCAAGAAGGTGCGCGTCGATAAGGACAACACCACGATCATCGAAGGGGGCGGCGAAGTGAAGTCGATCAAGGGCCGCATCGAGGCCCTCAAGGCCGAGATCGAGAACACCACCAGCGACTACGACCGCGAGAAGCTCCAGGAGCGCCTCGCCAAGCTCGCCGGCGGCGTCGCCCAGATCAACGTCGGCGCGGCTACCGAAGTCGCAATGAAGGAAAAGAAGGCCCGCGTGGAAGACGCGCTGCACGCCTGTCGTGCCGCGGTTGAAGAGGGCATCCTGCCGGGCGGCGGCGTCGCGGTCATTCGCGCTGCCGCAAAAGTGCTCGACGGGCTGCGCAAGGCAACGAAGAACGACGACCTGCGGCTTGGCATCGAGATCGTCCGCCGGGCCGTCGAAGCCCCCATCAAGCAGATCGCGGAAAACGCGGGCGTCGATGGGTCCGTCGTGGCCCAGAAGGTCAAGGAGTCGTCCGAAACCTCCTTCGGCTACAACGCCCTGACGCACGAATACGGCGACCTCACCAAGATGGGCGTGATCGTCCCGACCAAGGTCGAGCGCACCGCGCTGCAAAACGCGGCCTCGATCGCCGGCCTGCTGCTCACCACCGACGCGGTGATCAGCGAGATCAAGGAAGACAAGCCCGAGCCGGCCGGCGCCGGTGCGGGTGGCGGTGGGATGTACTAACCCGCGTGCGGGCGAACGTTGATCCAAAGATAGACGAAGAGGGCCGGCTGGTGATTCCAGCCGGCCTTTTCTCTTGAACGACAGTTCCGCCAGGTAAAACCGCGACCCCGGAGTGCGATTAACCCAGTGTCTTCAGAAACGTCCCGATCCGATCGATCCCCTTGTCTATCTGCGCCATGCTCGTGGCGAAGCTGAGGCGGACGTGCGTTTCGAAGCCGCTGTCGTTGCCGGGGACCACCGCGACGTGTGCCTGTTCCAGCAATGCGGCTGAAAAGCTGACGGCGTCGGTGATCTTCGTGCCGCCGGCCGACTTGCCGAAATAGGCGCTGACGTTCGGGAAACAATAGAACGCGCCTTGTGGGCGGACGCATGTGATCCGGGGCAGAGCGATGAGGCGTTCCCACATGTGATGTCCGCGTTCTTCGAACTGGCGGCGCATCTGCTCGACGCTCTCGGCGCCGCGCGGGTCGGTGAGGGCGAGGGCGGCGGGCGCCTGGGTGAAACTGGTGATGTGGCTGGTCATCTGCGACTGGAGCTTGTTGATCGCATCGATCGCGGCCTTGGGGCCGCCGATGTAGCCGATGCGCCAGCCGGTCATCGCAAAGCTCTTGCTGTGGCAGTTGAAAGTCAGCGTGCGATCCAGCAGCGACGGATGCAGCGTCGCGAAGCTGACCGAGCGAAGCCCATCGTAGACCAGCTTCTCGTAGATCTCGTCGCTGAACACGACCACATTCGGATGCCGTGCGATCACGTCCGCCAGCCCCTTGAGCTCGGCCGGCGTATATGCGTGGCCGGCCGGGTTGCTGGGGGAATTGATCAGGAAAACCTTCGTCTTCGGACCGATCGCCGACTCGAGCTGCCGCGGCGTGATCTTGAACCCATTGGCTTCCTCGCCGCGGACGACTTTCACCAAGCCGCCCGCCAGCTTCACCTGTTCCGGATAGCTCACCCAGTACGGGGAAGGGAGCACGACCTCGTCACCCGGGTTGAGCACCGCCATGAACGCCATGTACAGACAGTGCTTTCCCCCGGCGCCGGTCGTGATCTGCTCCGGCTTGTAATCGAGGCCGTTCTCGGCGCGAAATTTCTCGGCGATGGCGGCGCGCAGTTCAGGATAGCAGGGCGTCGGAGTGTACTTGGTCTGCCCCTTGCCGAGCGCCGTTTTGGCCGCATCCTTGATAAATGCGGGGGTGTCGAAGTCCGGCTCTCCCGCACCGAACCCGACCACGTCCACGCCGGCCTTCTTCAAGGCCGCGGCCTTGGCAGTGACGGCGAGCGTAATCGATTCGGAAATGCGTGAGACACGGTCGGCAAGGGAAAACATGACGGCGCCTCCTTAAAGGGGCGGGGAACATTAGCGAGCGGGCGCGGCCAATTCAAGAATGGTCAGGAGATCGATCGATGAGATCGCGATGCTGCACGGGCGAATGAGAGACGCGGGAGGAAGCAGACTCGATCAAACGGCCATGATCTCCTTTTTCTTATGCTCGATCATCTCGTCGACCTTGGTCTCGTAGGTCTTGGTCAGCTCCTGAATCTTGTCTTTCGTGGCCGTTCCCTCGTCCTCGGTCAGGACGCCGCCTTTCTGCTCCGTATCCGCGATCTTGTTGGCGTCGCGACGGGCATTGCGTATGCGGATCTTCGCCTCTTCCGCGAAACCCTTGCACTGGCCGGCGAGCTGGAGACGCCGCTCCTGCGATAGCGGCGGAACGATCAGGCGCAGTTGCTTTCCGTCGCTGTGCGGCGTGAGGCCGATCTTGCTGTCGTTGACCGCCTTCTCGATCGCCTTGAGGTCGCCGGGACTGAAGGGCTTGATCAGGATCTGCGTCGCCTCGGGCACACTGATCGAAGCGATCGAGCGGATGTCGGTCGGCGTGCCGTAATACTCCACCTTGATGTTTTCGACGAGTGCCGGCGTCGCCCGGCCGGTGCGGATCGAGCGCATCTCATGGCGAAGGTGCTCGGTGGCCTTCTCCATGTGCTCTTCACAGTCCATGAGGATGTCGTCTTGAGGCATAGGAGGGTTCAGGGTTCAGGGTTCAGTGAAATGCGATGCTAAACTTGGTGATCATAGGGGCGAACGTGTTCCGCAACAGTGCAAATTGTCCTCAGAGTTCAGAGTAGGTGCAAGGATTCGAATTCTCCCCCTGAACCCTGAACCCTGAACCCCGAACCCTGAACCCTGCTACGACGGAATGATCTTAGTCCCCACGTTTTCGCCGCGAACGACGCGAGCGATGTTGCCGGCTTTCTTAAGGTTGAACACGACGAGCGGGATCTTCTGCTCCATGCAGAGCGTGATAGCGGTCAGGTCCATCACGCGCAGTTGCTTCTGAAGGACCTCCTCGTAAGTGATGTTCTCGAAGAGCCTGGCGTCCTTGTCCTTTTTGGGGTCGGCGGTGTAGATGCCGTCCACCTTGGTTGCCTTCAGTACGACGTCGGCATGGATTTCCGTGGCTCGCAGCGCAGCGCACGTGTCGGTGGTGAAGAACGGGTTGCCGGTGCCTGCGGCCAGGATCACCGACCGCTTCTTCTCCAGGTGCCTCACCGCGCGCCGGCGGATGAAGGGCTCGCACACGCTGTAGATGCCGATCGCCGACTGCACGCGCGTCGGCTGGCCGAGCCGCTCCATCGTCTCCTGAAGTGCGACGGCGTTCAGGACCGTGGCTAGCATTCCCATGTAATCTGCTGTGGCGCGGGGGATATGACCGTCCTCGGCGAATGTGGCGCCGCGAATGAAATTTCCGCCGCCTACGACCACTGCCAGCTCGACGCCCATCTTGGCGACATCGACGCATTGGCGGGCGATCGTCTCCAGTTCATCCGCCTCAATCCCAAATCCCCCTTCATGACAGAATCCTTCGCCGCTGATCTTCAGAAGGACCCGCTTGTACACTGTTCCGCTGGATTGCGTCATATGCCGCGCATTATACAGGCGGCGCGTCGATCGGCGAGCGTGCTCCCCATCGTGGCGGGAATTGCCGATAATGAACTCACATGAGCGTGGTGCTGATCGGTTATCGCGGCAGCGGGAAGACGACGGTGGGCCGAAAGCTCGCCGATCGCCTCTGGCAGCCGTTCGTCGACGTCGACGAACGGATCGTCACCGCCGCCGGGAAATCGGTGAAGGAAATCTTCGAGCAGGACGGCGAGCCGGCGTATCGCGACCGGGAATCCGCGGTGCTGGCGGACGTGATCGAGATACCGTCCTGCGTGATCGCGCTGGGAGGCGGCACGCTCGACCGTGAGGCAAATCGCGCGCTGTTGTCGCGTTCGGGACATCGCGTGATCTACCTACGCTGCGATCCGGAGGAGTTGCTGCGCCGCGTCAAGGCCGATCCGCAATCCGCCGCTCACCGGCCCAACCTGACGAACCTTGGCGGTGATATCGAGGAGATCCGCGCGGTTCTGGACCGGCGGGAACCGATCTACCGCTCGGTCTTGCACGCTGAGTTGGACGTGACGCACTTGTCGCCGGAGGAAATGGTCGTCCACGTGGCGAGAATGGTTTAAAGCCGCCGATGCCCCACGCTACCATCATCCTGTTTCTCTTCCTCCTGGGCGCGTGCGTCGGGAGCTTCCTCAACGTGGTCGTGTGGCGGCTGCCGCGGGGCGAATCGCTCTCCAACCCTCCCTCGCACTGCCCCAGGTGCAACCATCCGCTCAAGTGGTACGACAACATCCCGATCTTCGGCTGGATCAAGCTCCACGGGCGCTGCCGTTTCTGCAAAGCGCCGATCTCGCCGCGTTATCCGATCGTGGAGGCCATCACGGCGCTCCTCTTCGTCTTTTATTACATGATGTTCTTTATGCTGGACATGGGGCCGTGCGTGCGACCGCCGGTCGGCGAGGATTTTTCCCCGCTGGCTCGACCGCTCGAGATCGCGCAAGACTGGCCGATCTTCTTCCTCTACCTTTACCTGGTCGCGGCCCTGCTCGCCGCCAGCCTGATCGATGCCGAGTTATTCATCATCCCGGCCTCGATCCTCTGGAGCTGGAAGGGGGGCGTGATCTGGGTGGCGCTTGCGGCGCATGCGATCGTTGACGCGCCGGGCGTGCCGGGCGCGCTGAACGTTGGCCCGCTGGGTGGCGCCGCGGGAGTCGGGGGAGCGATCGGTCTGGTTCTCAGCATCTTATTGCTCCGGGCAGGAAAGCTGCCGTTGAGCTTCGCGGAAGGCGCCCCGCTGCTGGAAGTGGAACGTGCCGCGCTGGAGAGGGAGGGGAAGTCGCCAACCGGCAGAGTTGATGTACTGGTCGTCGGATATGAGGAGCCGCCGCCACGCGAGTATTCGAAAGCCGAAGTGCGCGCGGAGATCCGCAAGGAGATGCTATTCCTTCTGCCGCCGTTGGCCTTGGCGCTGGGAGCGACTCTGTTGACGCTGCGCTCTCAAGCCGTCGGCCACGCCTGGACGGCGGCGCTGCAACATCGCTGGCTCAGTGGGCTGCTCGGCTCGATGCTTGGCGGACTGGTCGGCGGCTTCGTCGTCTGGTTGACGCGAATCCTCGGATCGATCGGCTTTGGACGTGAAGCCATGGGAATGGGCGATGTGGAGTTGATGGCCGGCGTCGGTGCCGTGCTCGGCGCGGGCGGGGCGACCATCGCGTTCTTCCTCGCGCCGTTCTTCGGGATCGCGATTGCGCTCTACATGCTGATGACGGGGACTCGCCGCGAGGTGCCTTACGGCCCGTATTTGAGCTTGGCGACGGCATTCGTCATGCTATGTTATTGCCGGATCGCGGAGTATCTAACGCCGGGGCTGCTCGGGCTGGCCTATCTATTGCGGCAATTGACGGGGAGATGAACGAGAGCGGCGGCAGCGCGTGCGTGTGGTGCTCGCTCCGGCTGGTTCCATCGCTTGCTGCGAATGCGGGAATTTCCATGGGCGACCTGTGGCTGAAAATCAAAGTCTGGACGAAGGTCACCCTCTTCGGGATGTTGCTCCTCTACGTGCTCGTGTTTGTCGTGCAGAACAGCGCGAGCGTGGAGGTGTGGGTCTGGCCGAATCACAAGCCCAAGACGTCGGTACTGCTGTTGACACTCTACGCGTTTGCCAGCGGGGTCGTGTTGACGATTTTGGTTCGGACGACGCTCAAGACGCTGCGCCAGGTCCGCGACCTTAAGTCCCGCGGACGTACTGACCGGCTCGAACGTGAAATGGCGGAAATGAAGACAAAGGCGGCGATGCTCCGCGCCAAAGCCCCGCCCGGCGCCACCGGGACGGCCTCGCCAGGCGTTACGGACCTTGCGGCGGATGACCCGTCGTCGACGACGATGTAGTCATGATCGTCTCCCGCGGCGTGTTGGCATGGACCACCGGTCCGATGACCGCGGCCGCGAGAAACAAGCCCAGAATCACAATCACCGTGGCCCCGGGCCAGTGCTGGTTCTGCGGCGGCAAGAGCGGGCCACTTCTCGTATCTCGCGCGATGGTGTCGGGCTCGGCGACCGCGGCCTCGGCGCCCAAGGCGTTCGCTTTGGCGATGTTTGGCGTCGACGCGCCTGCGGCGAACATAACCATCAAGATGAGGCGCGCCATGGGAACTCACATTAACGATCAGGTCTTACCCAGCTTGAGCTTCGGCATCGCCCGGGCCAGTTCCTCCGGCTCCAGCGTCGGCACTGCCCAGTCGGCATCGGAAAGGTTCGAAATCGGATAGCTGGTGGCAACGCCCAGCACCGGAAAACCAACTGCTTTGACGGACCGGATGACGGTCGGCGCGTCTTCGACGATAAGGCAGTCTTCAGGGCGAAGGGTGCGGCCCGACTTTTCAGCCGTCAGTTTCAGGGTGAGCAGATATCCCTCCGGGTCAGGCTTGCCGACGCTGACATCTTCCGCCGCGACGATGATGGGAAAGCAATCGCGCAGGCTAATCCCTTCCAGCATCGCTTCGATTTCCTCGCGCAAAGCCCCGGAACAGATCGCCAGCGGGCAACGCCGCCAGAGACCGCGGACGAGCTGCTCGACGCCCGGAAGGGCAGCGAACTGACGGCGATCGATGAGCTCGCGCATCGCCCCGCGTTTGGCCGCCATGAGCGAGAGGAACCTCTTCGGGGTGAGGTTGAGCCCGTGCTTCTGGAAGAGGTGGCGAATCGCGCCTTTGTCATCGAAGCCGATCAGATCGCGGTAATATTCTTCTTCGGTGAGGGCAATGTGTTCGTCGGCGAGCGTCTTCTGAAGCGCCTGGAAATGAAGGGGCTCGCTGTTGACGAGCACGCCATCAAAGTCGAAAAACACAGCCGCCGGCCAACCGGTCATATGGCGGCAGACCCTATCGGGCGGGGGAGGCAGGATCAAGCTGTTCCCGTGCCGTAGTCAGCCGTGGCTGGTTTGGCTCAACGGACAGGGGCCGGTATGATTTCGCGATACGGAGTCCAGTTGAGTTCCAATTGATGGCTAAAGTCGAACCGCCGATCGACGTGCTCGTCCTTGGGGATCACCCCGCGACTTACCTCGCGGCCGCACTCGTTTCCCTCAACGCACGCGTACGCGTCGTCCACTCCACGATCCCCGGCAATCCCGAGAGCAATCGCCTCGTCATCGTCAATCCCGAGCTCTTCGACCTCCACCCGATCGTGCAAAGCATTCGGCGCAAGGTCGAGATGACGCCGTTGTACGGCGTGCAGTTCCTCTCCGACGACCCTGCCACGCGCAGCGAATTTCGCAGTAAAGCGGCGGTCGCGCACGTTAGCACTTATAAGTCCGTGCGTGCGGCGATGATCAAGCTTGCCGCCGAACACGACGTCGAGATGCTGACGCCCAAAGAATTGCAGATCCATCGCCTGGACGAAAAGGGAGCAGAAGTGACGGCGGGGAAGCGTCAGCTTCGGCCGCGAGCGATCCTGCTGGGCAACGAGGTCCCTGAGTCGCAGGCCAAGCTTCTGGGTCTGCCCGACAGCTGGGGCACGGACGTCGTCCATCGCTACACGTACATCAAGCTGAACTCGCCAAAATGGGCGGAACTCGGTCCAAGGCCACTGATGCCGATGTCGCTCAACCTCCATGAAATGTACTGCTGGGGTTGGCTGATACCCGGCGAGCGTTGCGTGCAGATCGCCGTCGAGCAGCCGGTCGAAACACTGGGGCGAGTGCGTCCGGCGGAGCTGCTGGCCAGCTGGGTCGCCGTGTTGCGTCAGCACGGCGTCATCAACGGCAAGGCCGATCCGCCCTTGGAATCGGCGGAATGGATGGATCTTCCGCTGGCCGGAGCGCTGGCGCACGAAGGCGTGGCAAACCGTACGTTGTTGATCGGCCCGGCGGGGGGGTTTTACTCGGCCTGCAGCGAAGATATCTATCCGAACTGCTGGTCTGCCGTTTTCGCGGCGGATGCGATCAAAAAGGCGCTTCGGGAGACGCATCTACAGGACGCCCTTCAGCCGTATCGCCACAAATGGCGAACATCGCTGGGGGAGTATTTGCGCGGTCCGCAGCAGAATCTTCGTTTCCTGCTTCCGTTGGTTTACCGCAATCCAAAGATGACAACTCGACTGGCCGAGTCGATCCTTCAGGGAAAAAGTGTCGTCCGCAATTGAGCGACCGATAACAATTGCCCGTCCAATAAAAAACGGCGCTTCGAGGGTTCCGGTTGTGCGATGCCGTTAAATTGGATAAAAAGGATAAGATGCATCAACTTTGAGGCGCAATTATCGGACTACATTCTTGGATAAAATTGCGCGTTCATGGGAAAGTTGGAGATAAATTCCTTTTAATGCTGGAGTTATAAAAATTATGCTGCACGGCTCGAGCCGTGAAGTTCGCGCGAAAATCGCGTCGATACCTTCAAAGTCGGCAAACGCCAGAATGCCGACAGCACGGCGATGGAGTCGCCGGCCAAAGTGTGAACCGCCGGAGGTTTTTGCCTGCCCGGCCCTTCCGTGGAGCGTCGATGAACCCGGTCAACAACGTTGGGCCCAACGCCCCCGTCCAGAAGATCCTTTCCAATCCCGTGCAGAAGTCTGTCTCTGCCGAGGCCCCCAAACAGATCCGCGCCACCGACCGGCTGGAACTGTCCGGCGTGAGCCACCTGCTCAAGAGCCTTCAATCCAACGACGTCCGCACCGACAAGGTCGCCGCCGTCAAAGGGCAGATCGAAGCCGGCACGTACGAGGATGACGCGAAGCTCAACATCGCGACCGATCGTCTCCTCGACGACTTGCTCAAGTAAATCATGCGGTGAACGAGCCGACGTCCGATCTCCCCGACGATGGGAGAGGCGGTGGTGCGTGCGCGTCGCTGGTCTAGCCTGACTTTCGCACTTCCGGCAAAAGCAGAAGATTTTTCAGCGGGTTTTCCGCGATAGGCGTTCGCCAGGGCGGACTGCTCGCCGCGGAACGGTGTGGTGGAGACCTACCCTCTTGAATCGGCGTCGGCGAAAGTGC
>JBBSDP010000083.1:0-17505 GCA_038240605.1 Tepidisphaerales bacterium
CCTGTCAGACGGCTGAAATTCCTGTGGTTATCCAAACCCACTTGGGTTACCTTCGTCTCTATTCTCACGGCTGTCTCCTTGGTAAAGCTTCACCACCGGCATCGTAACGCCGGCAGGGGGACAGCCTTTCATGAGATTACGCGGGTTCACTTCACCAAATCCTTCGGGCTGCACCCCAAAGCCTTGGCCAACTTGTCCAGCGTGGCCATCGTGACATTCGCCTTGCGGCCGTTGATGATGTCGTTCCACTTCTGGCGACCGCCAGCCAGACCGGCCCGCGCCGCCGCTTGTGCTTGCGTCAGCCCGCGTTCTCGTCTGATTCGCTCGATGGCGTGCGTGTCCAACACGGGGGCGATCTTACCGCACTAGCGGCATGACCCCGCCAAACACCAGCGCAAGTGGTACTGGCGTTGTACTACTCGCGGGAGTACATTGTACCGCCAAGAGAGGTACAAACCGTCGGAGGCGACATGAGCGTCGTGGACACTGCGGCACGCGGAATCGTGGATGGCGCGGCAAGACTT
This sequence comes from Tepidisphaerales bacterium, assembly GCA_038240605.1. Lineage (GTDB taxonomy): Bacteria > Planctomycetota > Phycisphaerae > Tepidisphaerales > Tepidisphaeraceae > JBBSDP01. The sequence continues at coordinate 525 of JBBSDP010000083.1, forward strand.
GGACGATCGAACAAGCCAAGTGGATCGCCGAGTACCGAAACTACTGGTGGCAGCACGTCCGCAAGACCAACTCGAACACTGCAATCAACTCACCGACCATCACTGGCGGGGCCAGCTACTTCAAGAAGAGCGACACGATCTCGGACTCCCCAGCGTCGGACGGGGGCAACAATTTCGGCCGGATCGCCCGCACGGGCGTCATGAAGGAATACCTCGACCGGACGCTCGATGAGCAGTTGTGCGGCATCCCCGTCCGAGCGTGGATCGACTTCTTCTTGATCTTCGCGGGCGGCAGTAGTGACCAGCAAGAAATGGCCAACACGCTCGACCAATTGACCGAGATGTACCAGAAGTCCAAGGACGCGAACCCCAACGAAACCGCCGTCGCCATCATCGAGACGCTGCGGAAGCTGGCCACCGCCTCGGACACCGAGGATTAACGGCTGAGTGGCCAATGGGCGACCGAGATCGAGTTCTTTCACGGTTTGCTGCTCAGGCAGGCGAAGTTTTTCCCGGGGGAAATCCAAATCCGCCCACAGCCTGTTCCCCCGCCGCTTGCGAGCGAACAGGTGGTAGAGCCGCGGGATGACAGCGCGAAGGGCATCGTCAGGAACATTATGCGGAGGTTGTGTGAGGTGCGATTCAGGCATGCGCCTTCAGTTCCGAGTTGCGCACCATTCGCGGAATCTAATCATCCGCCTTATCCCCGTCCTTGATCACAAACCGCGCCTTCAGCTTCGCGACCGGCGTCGCCAGTCCTGCCAGTTCGACCGACCGCAGCACCTCGCCGAAATCCTTGTAGGCGTCGGGCGCTTCGTCGATCGGGTACGTGCGGCAGTTGCTGAGGATGTCGTGCTGGTCCAGCTCCTCGTCGACCTTCGCCTGGTCGAGACGCCGGGCGGCGTCCTTGCGGCCCATGCGGCGGCCGGCGCCGTGGTTGACGCTGTAGCAGCTCTTCGCCGCCCCTTCGCTCGCCACCATCACCACCGAGCCTTCGCGCGGGTTGCCGGGAAGGAGGATCGGATGGCCGGTCGATTCGAACGGCGTTCCCTTCAGGCCATGATGGCCGGCGGGGAAGGCGCGCGTCGCTCCCTTGCGATGCACCCAGGCGAGCTGGTTGTTCACCACTTCACGCCGGGCGATGTTGTGGCTGATGAAGTAGACCAGGCCCCCCTTCGTGCCGGGGATGATTTCCTGGAACGCTTCCAGCACCATCGCGTTGATGAGCAGGTGATTGATCGTCGCGAAGTTCGCGCCCAGCGACATGTCGTCGATGTAGCCGTTCGCCTCCGGCGACCCGAGCGGCGCGTAGACCAGCTCCCGGTCTTCGCCGGGCAGCGGAATGCTCCACTTTCGGAAATGATCCTGGAGCGCGCGGAACTGGCCGGCGGCGAGGTTGTGGCCCAGGCCGCGCGAGCCGCAATGCGAGAGGAATGCGACGCATCCGTCGCGCAATCCGAACGCTTCGGCGGTGGCGCGGGGAGATTCGCCCTCGGAAAACGAGACGACCTCGCACTCGCCGAAATGGTTGCCGCCGCCGTAGCTGCCGAGCTGGCGGATCTTGTCGTCGAAGTTCACGAGCCGTTCGGCGCCGAGCATCCGCTCGAGGCGCTGCTCCAGCGCATCGCGCGTGTCGTCGTGGCCGAGGTGGACGCTGTCTTCGCACCGCCCCGCCCAGTCGGCGGGAATGCCCAGCGCATGGCAGACCTCCGGGCTCGCGCCCCGCGTCACCGCCTTGATGCCGATATCGCGACCGACCTTCCGGCTCTTGCGGCAGGAGCGCTGGCCCCGGCCGGCGCCCGTCGGCAGCCGCTCGCCGATCGCCTCGATCAGCAAGCGCCGCACGGCGCGATCGACCACCGCTTCAGCGGGAAGGTCGAGCTGAAGGAGGCTCATCGAGCACTTGATGTCCACGCCGACCGGCCCGGGATAAATGTGCGTCGGGGAAACCATCACGCAACCAACGGGCGCGCCATACCCGGCGTGCGCGTCGGGGTTGAGGACCAAGTCCGTCACCCCGGGCGCGCGGCGCGAGTTCACCGCCTGCTGAAGACAGCGCGCATCGAAACCGGCGCGAATGGAATTAGTCCCGATCACGGTGATCGGCGTGCGCCCGTCGACGGGAATGATCCCGGTCGCGGCATCGGTCGCCACGATGTTCGGCTTCGTGTTGTCTGCACCCGTCATTAAGGCAGCTTTCGCTCGCTCGTCTTATCGGCGGTCGGGAAATCATCCGGGGCGCTCTGGGTGACGTTGCCGGTGGCGGTCCATTCGACGCCGCGGAGGAACGTGGTGATGAAGCCGACGCAGCGCATCGATTCTTCGCCGTGGCCGAGCGTGGTGTGAAAGACACGGCCTTTGCCATACTGGATGACCATCAGGTTGGGCTCATCCTCGTGGGTGACGTCGGACTTGGCGGTGGCGAGCACCGTCACGTTCTCTGCCGGCCCGCATAGCGTGGCGTAGAGTTCGTCCCTGGTGTGCAGCCACTTGGGCGGCAGACCCTTCGTGATCGGGTGGTCGGCGATGCGGATTTCCACCGGGTAGCTGAAGTACGCGCCGTGGGTGCCGTGGCCCCCCTTCTCGTCCAGCACCTGCTTGCCGTCGCGCCAGCGGATCATCGGGCCGGACTTGTCGCTACGGCCGCCCCAGCCGCCGACGCCGATCATCTTATTGTACTCGAGCCATTCGGGGAACGAGTTGTCAGCGGCGTGGACGCTGACGAAACCGCCGCCGTTCTTCACGAATTCCTCGAACGCCTTGCGCGTCGCCTCCGGCCAGGGCGCGCCGTTGTAGTTGGAGACAACGACCTGGTACTTTGCAAAGTCCGGCTTGAAATCGTCATCCTTCTCGAGCTTGCCCGACGGAGCCGTCGCCACGTCGACCGTGAACAGCTTCGCGCCGTTCAGCGCAGCCTTGAGGATCGGCGTGGTCGCCTTCCAGTTGTGGTTGTTCTGCCCGTCCACGATCAGGACACGGATCGGCGCGCCCGCCGCTGCCGCGTCGCTCTTGGCGTCCTCGGCGCGGGCGATGCCGCCCGGCAGGCACACGATCGCCGCCACTGCCGCCGCCAGAAAAAAAGATCCGATGACGAGATGCTTGTCCGTCCGCCGCATTTGCGTCCTCCGCTGGGGAAATGGAATCGTTGCCCAGGCATTGTACGGCAGCGGAGTGATCGGACAATCCTGCGGCGGGTTGCGGCCCAGCCCTGCTGGGAGAGCCATGCGCCCTTCATGATTCAGCGCAAACGCGATTGGGCGGACTGCTTCAGTTGGGCATATTTTGGATCCCATTCGCCGTTCGCGATCCGGCGATACAGCTCGCGGGCGAGGTTCGCCTGTCCGGATTCGTCGAAAATTTCGGCGCGATCCCAGAGCGCCTGGGCATTGGTGGGATCGGCGTCGAACGCGGCGGCGTAGGCGCGGCTGCTCAGGTCCGGATCCCCCTCCGCTCGCAGCATTTGCGCAAGGTCTTCCCACGCCCCGGAATGTCGAGCCGACGGGAAAAACCTTCGCGGCGGTCATGCGATTTATCGATTCCTGTCCGCTCAGGGGCCGGCGGGTAGAGTCAATTCCATCCCTCGCGATGCGACCCGTACTTCCGTCGCCCACCCCGTCTTTTCCCTTCGAGGCCGCGCTCGGCTATATAGCTGGTTTAGGAGATGACATGCCAAAACTGACGGTGGACGAAAACGCGCCGGTTGATGTGCCGGCCGGGAAACGGCTCGTGAACGCGCTGGTGGACGAGGCAAAGATCGATCAGCTTCACGCCTGCGGCGGGAACGCACGCTGCACGACCTGCCGCGTGGAGTTTGTCAGCGGGGAGCCGGAACAGATGACCGAAGCGGAGAAATCCGTGCTCGCGGCGCGCGGGCTGCTCGGTCAGCCGGGCTTACGGCTGAGCTGCCAGATCGTCTGCGACCATGACATGGCGGTGAAGGCGATCAGCCGGTTCGCGGGCTCCGGTCGCAAGGATTCCGGCGGGCGTCCTGCCGATGACATCACGCCGCCGCCCGTCTGGGCGAAGCGTTAAGCCGCGATTCAACCAATTACCTCGTCGGACCCGTGCATCGCGATCGCCTCACGCAGGCACGCGGGGCAAAGACAGGCATTGGCAGACGTCGGGTCGGGCACGGGCAGGCGCGCTGGCAGGCTCGCGCACCAGCATTCCGAGTATCCGCCCGCATACCCGCAGCCAAACGTCGCCCCGCACTTCGGGCAGACGCTCGGCGCCGGGACCGGCGATTCGCGATCGGGCGTATCGTCGTTCATAACTCGCGCAGGCTGTTGCCCAGGCTCCGCCCCAATTCCGTCAGTCGGATTCCGCTGCCGCCCATGACGATCAAAAGGAACGCCGCGACCTGCGTGATGCCGGAGAGGAACGCGAAGACGCGCACCTGCCAGACGGCCAGCGCGGTAAAGAGCATCGCCAGCGCCACCATCGCCGCACCCAGCAGGAAATGCGGCCGGCTTCGCACGAGTTGCGGCCAGCCGACACACGCCAGCACGAACCCGACGAGCACCGCCAGTGTGAGTTCCATCGCCAGAGCGTACCACAGGCGTACGGCAAGTCATCGGACGTTTCACGGCGGGCGCGTTCGCGCATACGATGGCGACGAACCCATGGCATCAGCGGGCCCTAAAAAACGTGACGACCCGGAACCGCGCTGGCAGGCAGTGGTCGCGCTGCTGGCGGTGGGCGCCATCTATGCGGCGTTGCCGCCGTCGCTCTCGGTGGGCCCGCGCTGGCTGCTGCCGGCGATCGTGTTCGGGCTGGCCGTTCCGACCGTCATTGCCCATCGGCGGGGGCATCACCTGCTCAACATGATTCTGGGTCATTTGCTCTCGGGGATCCTGACGTTGTTCATGCTCTGGTCGCTGGCATTGCTGATCGTCGCATTGCCGGCACACAAGGAGACGCCGGTGGCGTTGTTGCGCAGCGGCGCGGTCCTCTGGTGCAGCAACGTGCTGGTCTTCGCGATCTGGTACTGGCGGCTCGATGCCGGCGGCCCCCTGCACCGCGATTCCAGGCCGGAGCACACGGAGGGAGCGTTCCTGTTTCCACAGATGACGCTGCGCGACGCCGAGGACCGCAACCTGTGGTCGCCAAACTTCATCGACTACCTGTTCCTGGCCTTCAACACCAGCACGGCGTTTTCGCCGACTGACACGCCGGTCCTTTCCCGCTGGGCGAAGCTGATTGTGATGATGCAGTCGATCATCTCCCTGACCACGATCGCGATCCTCCTCGCCCGCGGCGTGAACATGCTCTGATGGAAGAACGACCGCCCACGCCGCTCGATTACGCCCGCGCGCCAACACATGGCCGAGTTCGACGTTGGCGGGCCGGAAACCACGCTCTCGCAGACATCGTGGCGCTGTTTCTCTCCGTGCCGATCGGATTGTCTGCAATCGTTTTTGTCGTTTTTGGAGGCGGCGGCTGCTCATTCTGCCTTGCAGCGGGCCTCAGCCTGCCGGCCCTCCTATTCGGCGTGCTGGGGATTTCCGAAGAAGACGCAGATGGCAGTCGCCGCGACCCGAAATTCGCATATTGGGCGGTGTGGATCCTGGCCGTCGCATGGGCCGCGAGCTCCGTGTCCTTCTTCTTCAGGAAATTTTGGTGACGAGGTGCGACGCAAGAAACGGAGCGCACGATGTAGCACGGGCGCCCTCACCCGTGGGCTGCGGTACGCCGCGGCCATCGGTGGTACTCCGCCGATTCAGCGCGAGCGTAGCGTCTAAAGTTGCAAGAGAGGAACGCTGCGCTCTAGCTGATCTGGATGCTGCATTAAATCATCGAATGATCCTGGTGGCAGGCGATTAGCCGCGCGGCGCGAACGAGCGTCTCGGTCGATATCCGGATTGGCGCGGTGCCGAGTGGCGCGGGTGGGATGAGCCCCGCCGTGCCATTGGGCAGAGCAGTCAGGCGGCCGAGGCGCGTACGGCCGGTATCGGTGCCGTCGGCCAGCGTGCAGAGCGCGATCTGGCCGTGCTGAAGCTGCGACGGGACCGTGTCGAGGAAGATCAGACACGCGCCGCGCGGGCAGAGGTCACGCAACGCATGCGCTGTCTGAAGGGCGAAGAGGTCGGGCATGCCGGGATAACGGATCGGCAGGCGGATCGTCCTCTCCGAACTCGACGGCGCGGAGAGCCAATCCACATCTCCATTCTCGTCAACGCTGCCGACGACCGGGACGCCGCGACCGGCAGGCGCGCGAACCGGAGCGGGCGCGCCGGTCGGCGGGTCCGATGACTTGGATCCGCCGCGCCGGTCGAGATCGACCACGCGTGCGTCGGGAATGCACGGGGCGCGGCCGGCGGCGAACGCTTCCATCTCGCGCAGCGGAACCTTCAGCGCGCGGGCCAGCCACGCCCGCGTGCTCCGGTCGGTGCCGGCCAACGAGCCGGCGGCAACGATCGCGTGAAGCGTCGGCACCGCGATGCCGCTGGCATCGCAAACGTCCGTGATCGAGCCAAGTCCGACGCGCTGCGCGCGAGCCGTCAGCCAGCTTGAGAACGGCGGTGGGTCGTCGCACTCCATCCTTCACCTGCCCTTGAAGGGTTCAGGGTTCAGGGTTCAGGGTTCAGTGAGGAAATCGCGGCTCGTTCGACGTTGGACGTTGGACGTTGGACGTTGAACATCGAACATCGAACATCGAACAAAAAGCTTTGACTTCCACTGAACTCTGAACTCCAAACTCTCTCCTGAACCCTCCCCTGTTCCCCCTGCCGCATTTCATTCATCCGGCACCAATCGATAGATCGCGCGGGCCAGGAGCGTGATCCGGCTGCGCTCGATGGTGCGAGACGGGTAGCGCGGGTTCCAGGCCTGGAGGATCAGGCGGTCGGCGTCGTCGGGGTCGAGGAAGATGCGCTTGAACGTGTTCTCCCCGTCGTCGAACTGAATGAAATAATTCCTGCCGTCGAGAATTCCCTCCGATTCGGCGGCGTCCACGGAGAAGACGACGACGTCGCCGTTGCGGTAACGGTCTTCCATGCAGTCCCCATCGACGACCGCGGCGAAGCGCCGCTGACCGTTGGCCGCGGGCGCGGGGACCTGACCCCGTTCGACGCCGGCGCGCGCTTCGGTGCGGGCGGCGGAGACGCCGTGGAATTGTTCGACGTCGCTGACCGGCTGTTGCGAACCGGGCACGAGCGCCGCGGGCTGCCCCGAAGGCGATGCGCCAATGCGTGAACGAAGCTGCCCGGGAGTCAGGCGGGTCAGCTCGGCGAGCCGTCGAAAATTGCGGAGCTGGATGCCGACGATTGGCGACTGCTCGAGCCGGCGAATTCCACCCAGCGACATCCCGAGCTCCCCTGCCAGTTCGGCCTGGGTCAGGAGGCGTTCGGTGCGGAGGTCGGCCAGCTTTGGGCCCGCGATGAAGAGAGGTCCGGCCATACCTATACCCTTACCGAACTTGGCGGCGAAATTCCACAAAAATCGTATAAAATATTCCTTGAATGGTATGCCGATAGTGCTATTATGGCACACATAAGTTAGGTTTAAGTTTGGTATCTAAAAGCACCGCCGAACGCCGTTCGTTTCGGCCGCGGGAGGCGTTATGTCTCGACCCGAGCCATCGGATTCGTTGAACGATCCATTCGCTTCAGCCCGATTTGTGCCGCCCTCCGCGCGGTTGCCGCAATTCCATGAGCTGGGCGGCCTGGCGGCGGAGCGTTACCCGGCGCTACACGAGTGGCAAATCCGCCGGCACGCGGAGTGGCGGCTGCGCCATGCCGAGCGGGTGGAATCCCATCGAGAGCGCGTCAAACGTCATCTCCGTGCCCATGCTCGCTCGAAGCGTTCGAGCCACATCCAGGGGATTTCTCGCGCCACGTGGTGCGTGGAGTTGGAGCTGGCGTTCCATTCGATCTCCGCGGCCGCGCGCTTCGTCGGTCGCGCGCCGTCGAACATCCGACATGCGATTCGCTCGGGACGTACCTGCGGCAGTTATCACTGGAAATCGCTCGAGCCGAACGCTTCCCACGCGCACGGCGCCGACACGGCCTGCAACCCTCAGCGCAGTTGCGCGTCTGAGCTATAGCACCTTCGGAGTTCACGACCTTTCATCGATCGGAGGCATCTATGCGACGGCGATGGCTTTTGACGAGCGTCACCCTGAGCGCACTGGGCACGACAGCAATCTGGATGACGACCTCGCGCGGCATGGCCGGCGATGCGCCGAGCACTCAGCCCGCGGTGCTGGCGCTGGACCTGAACCGCGCGGTCTCCGTCTCCATGCCGGAGGCAAAGAAAGAATTGAGCCCCGAGGCGTTCAAGACGCCTGACGGGCGCGACGGGTGGGTGGTGCGCATTCCGGGCGCACGGCCGATCGCGACGCCGGCCTACGCCGACGGTCTGCTCTTCGTGGGCGGCGGCTACGGGTCGCACGAGTTCTACGCGCTCGATGCCGACTCCGGCGCGGTTCGCTGGAAGTTACAGACGGGCGATGACGGACCGACGGCGGCCGTCGTGGAAGACGGATACGTCGCCTTCAATACCGAGAGCTGCACCGTCATCATCGCCGACGCCAAGACCGGCAAGCTGGTCTGGCAGGAATGGCTCGGCGACCCGCTGATGAGCCAGCCGGCCATCAGCAAAGGCAAGCTGTTCATCGCCTATCCCGGCGGCCATCCGCGCGGCGCGGCTCAGAACGGAGCCGGCAACACGGCCCCGAATCCCAGTGCTGGCGGCGCTGCGCCAAACGCCGAGGAGGACGTGCAAAAACAGGTGGCAGCGCCGACGAACAACAGCAAGGACGCAGGCCACGCAGTGGCCGCCGCTGTCGGCCCGGCAAAGGGGAACGGACATCGGCTGCTCTGCGCGGATCTGAAGACCGGCCATCACGTCTGGGAGCAGGACATCACGGCAGACGTCATTTCCGCCCCGATCGTCGATGGCGACCAGGTCTTCCTCACCTGCTTCGACGGAACGTCTTTCTGCCTGAAGGCCGCGGACGGCGCGGTCGTCTGGAAGAAGGAGAACGCCGGCACCAGCGCGCCGACGATCGCCGACGGACAAGTGGTGATGACGCAAAAGCAGATGCAGGGGAAAAACGCGCGCGAGGGGATCGCACGCCTCGACTCAGCCCGAGGTGGCCAGAAAGATGCCCAGCTCCTCGCGTCGGGCAAAGCGGAATACCTGGAAAAGGGAAAAGGCGGAAACGTTGGACTGAGCCCGGCGAACCAGCAGGCGCAGGATTCGTCCGTTGGTTTTTCCACTGCCCCGGCCGCGGCGGGCCTCGCAAAAGCGTCAACGAACGTCAACGTGAACACGGTGGTCGGCGGGTGGGCGTACCAGGGTTCGCGGGCCGCTTACGCCAATGGTCAGATCCTCAACGCGCAGGGCGTACGGCTCAACTGCCTGCGCGCCAGTGACGGCCACGTCGCCTGGCAGGCGGAGGCGAGCGGCAAGTCGGTGAACCGCGGCGAACAAGTCTTCGTCCCGCCCGCCGCGGGCGCCGCCAACCTCTACGTCTGCAGCACGCGCGGGCATCTGCTGAGCCTCAGCCAGAAGGACGGCACGATTGCGTTCCTCTACGCCACGGACCAGCCGATGTCATTTCAGCCCGCCCTGGCCCGCGGCAACGTCTACGCCGGCACGAACAACGGCATGGTCATTTGCCTGAAGACCGGCGGAACCGACGCCGACGGCTGGACCGCGTGGGGCGGCAACGCGCAGCACAACAAGAAGAACTGAATCAGTCGCGTCGCCGCCGAATGTGAGTTTCAAAAGAGTTGGGTGGCACTCCCTTTGCAAAAGCCCGCGTTGGTGCTGGCGTCAGCACGATCTAATTTTTCCAATGGAGTGACTTATGCGAACGATGACACCTCCCGAACACTCGGAAGGCACGGTAGCGCGGTCGATCGAGCAGCAGACCGCGAAACTCCCGTCCGATACGTTTCTCTGGCTTGCCGGCGGCTCGATCGCGGCTTCACTGACCTTGAAGATCATGGGACGCGAACACGAGGCGCTGTTCGTCGGCCAGTGGGCCCCCACGTTCCTGATCCTCGGGCTTTACAACAAGATGGTGAAGCTGATGGGCTCTGACTGAATGCCCGCGCCGATTCTCATCCGCCGGCCGAATCGTGGCTGGCGGGCGAGAAAAGTGGCCGGCCTCGTTCATTTCCTCTTTTTGCTCTCCATGAACTGTGCGATGAGCGGCGCGATGCGATCGCGCAGCTCAGCATTGGCGTAGCCAATCCATGAAATGCCGCTGGCGGTGTCGAGAGGTCCATCGAGGGGCGCACCGGACTGATCGGTCAGGATCACGCCTGACTCTTCGGCAATCAGGCACGTCGCGCAGTCGTACGGATGGCAGCACAGTCCTTCTGGCATCCCCTGTATTTCGTAGAATAGGGGCCGCAGATCTGCATTGAAACGGTCGTGGCCCACGATCAATTCATAAAACTGTCCGCCGGTGCAAATGTACTGATCGTCGAAGACCGTGGCACGTGTGACATCGGCAGGGCCGATCAGGTGTCGCGCCAGGTATTCCATCAGTTCCGCGGCCAGGACCTTGGTGCCGGGAAAGAAGTTGCTGATCGACGCGAAACCGTGATCGATTCCGGTTGCGGTGGAGGGGATCAGGGTGAGGGGTGACGAGGCGTAGTTGGACAGATCGATCCGACGGCCATGCGCGCCGCGTCCGCGGATCGCCCAGAGCACATCGGCCTTGCCCATCTTCGAAGTCGGCAGCTCCGACATCACCGCGACCTCGATGTCGCGCAGTCGGGTTTGCGCGCCGCGGTTGGGCGCGACGCCGGCCAGCGCCCAGGCCGAGCGCTTGTCGTACATGATGCCGCGCGTGCCGTCGATCGGATCGACCAGCAGGCGGATCAGCGCATCTTCCTCACGCGTGCCGTGCGGGAAAACCTTCACCCCTTCGCGGCCGTCCTCCCCTTCGATCCCCTCCGCCACCAGCACGAGCGGAGTCGAGGCGGACCACTCCTCGCAAAATGCTTCCAGGAGCGGCTCGACCTCGGCATCGATCTGATAGATGGTGTCTGCCGCCATGATGCGCGTAACGAGTGACTCGACATTTGGCCGTGCGTGCGATCGCATCATGCGCTGGCGCACCGCCGTCTGGAAATCCTTCAGTGCCTCGACCGCGAATTGTGGATCGATCGGAAGCATGTGATTCATCTGGCCGGGGGCAAAAACGTCTCGACGGTACCGGTGACCCACGCGCCGTCGCTCGTGCCGGCGAACGCCTCCGGCTTGTTGCCGGTGCGGCGATGGTATTCCTCCATCACCTGTCCGATCGCCTCATCCGCCGACGCGGAAGCATCGCAGAGCACGGCGACCGTGCCGCCGCCTCCGCCCCCGGTGATGCGCGCCCCATAGATGCCGGCCCGCTCGCGGGCACGGAGCAGCTCGACGAGCAGGTCGCACTCGGGCGCACCGAGCATCGCGTCCATGCCGTACGACTGGTGCGACGCGTACATCAGGTGACCCGCGCGATCGAGCGGCGCACCCGGCTGTCGGGCGGTATGGCCGGCGGCCTGTTCGATGAACTCCGCGAAACGGCGTACCCGCCTTGCCTCCAGCACGTGATGGTCGGCCGCATGGCGGACGGGGTAGCGCGTGGCGGGATCGACTCTCGTCGCTCGATCGATCGTCCCCGCCGGATTGCGCTCGAGGAATTCCGCGCCGCCCATGAATTCCGGAAGTTTGGGACGGAAGAGGCGCTTGTAGTCATCGGGATCGAGATTGGCGAGATAGCCGTGCATCGGGTCCCCGACCAGCTCACGGCCAGCCGACGCGCCGATCTCCCGCATCGTCTCGAGGATCATCGCATGCGCCATGAAGGCCGCACAGCGTGTGCGGGCGTAGGCGGCGCCCGCGACGCTATGACGGACGGCACTATTGATTCCCACGACGCGCACGCCTTCTGGCAATGGCAACGGCGCGAGCAGCTCGTGCGGCTGGCAGATCATGCGCAACAGCTTACCCGCTTCGCCCAGGCAACTCGTGACCGGGTCCATGATCCCGCACGGCGCGCCGACGATCCGGTTCTCCACCTCCTGGCACATGCCGGCAACCAGGAGCGGATCATCACGCCCCCGCGCGGGCGCTTTCTCGGGCAGGCGCGCGATCAGGTTGAGCATCGTCGCCACCTCGATGGCGGCCGAGGAGCTGATGCCCGCGCCCAGCGGCACGGTGCCGAGCACTGCCAAATTCAGCCCCGGCACGCGCGGGTCGCGCAGGTCGATCCATCCCTTTTCGTGCAGGATGAACAGACAGCCAACAAGGTAGGCCGCCCACGTACGGCCGGGCGCGGCGAACTCGCGGCGCAGCGCCTCGGCGGGCTGCGTGGCGAGCGATTCCAGCGGGATGCGCAGTGTGAACGGGCGGTGCTCGTCGAACAGGTTGAAGCTGAAGACCTGCAACTGGCGGTCGGCGCGCTCCTGCGAGACGACCGCCGTCGCCCGGTCGAGCGGCATCGCGCAGACCATCGAGCCGGTGTAATCGGCGATCCCGCCCATCACGTCCAGACGGCCCGGGGCGCGGTTAACGCGGACGGGGCGCTCGGGACGGAACTCCGCCGACAGCTCGTCGCGCGTTCGCTTCAGAAGCGTCGTGACCGGTTCGCTCACACGAGTGGAAGGTTCGATGACATCTCTCGCAGGTGCGGCCGTTCGTACGCGCGCTCACCGCGACGGCGATTCTTCCGGGGCGCGGACGGAACGGCGTCCGGGGCGCCTGGCATTGGGGTCGTCATTCGACCTGGGCTCGATGATGATCTGGTCGAACAGGCGGCCCCCCTTCAAGTCAAACTGAGCCGTCAACACGTACCGGCGGTCGGGCGAGATGGTCGGTTCGGCCAGTTGGAAACTGTAGCCGCGGACGGCACTGCTCCAGTGCGCCGCCTGCTCCGGGTGCGTCATGAGCGGCGCGATCCAGGGACTGGCGAGGCGCGTCCCCTTCCGATCGGGAGTCGCTTCGCGATAGGTCCACAACTCGAACGTGACCCGGCCGCTGGCGCGGGTCGGATCGCCGAACTGATCGATCAGCTCGATTACCGCCTCGATGCCATCGAACTTTTTGCCCGGCGCATGCGTGGCGCTCCAGCTTTTCACCTGCGTGAACGTCGGATGGATCCGCATCGACACCGGACCGAACATGTGGTTGTCATCCGTCTCGCGCGGATAAGGCCTGGCACTCCCACAACCGATCAGGATGAGGCAGCAGATGAGCGCGGACGGCCCGATCAATCGCATGCGCGGGAATGTAGGCCGCGCCGCCGGGGGTGTCAAACCGCCGGTGGCGGCATCGATTTCGGGAGGCCGATGCGAGAGCCGTCGGGTGGCCGGAAGTAAAAAGGAAAAAGTAAAAGGGAAAAACTGCCGGCCGCCCCTGCTATGACTTTTTCCCGTTTCCTTTTTACTTTTTACTTCTTCCCGCCTGCCGCCCCAAACGCGAACAACTTATCCCCCGAATGCACCAACACCTGTCCGTCCAGAACGGCGATCGTGCCGCGTGTGGGGTGTGCGCCGACCGTAGTTTTGGCGAGAATCTTGAATTCGTCCGCGGCGAGGACCCAGGCTTCCCCGGCCTCGTTGATGCAATAGATCTTGTCGTCGGCGCCGGTGGGCGAGGCGCGGAAGACGTGGGAGCCGCCCAGCTCGCCGGACCACTTCTTCTCGCCGGTTTTGGGGTCGAGGCAGCCGATGGATTTGCGGTCGCCGTCCAGGACGTAGAGGTTGCCTTTGTAGAAGAGGGGGACGCAGACGTCGGTGGCAAAATCCTTGCTCTTCCAGGCGATGTTCGTCGCCGTCACATCGCCTGAGCCGCCATCCTTGATCGCGAAGATCTTCCCGCCCTTGGGCGGGCAGGCGATGATCAAGTCGCCGACCGAGACCACCGAGCTGACGACGCGCCAGTGGTTGATCTTCGCGGGGTTCCACCCGCCGCAACGCCAGAGTTCCTTGCCAGTCTCGGCATCGTGAGCGGTGACGACATCGCCGCCGATCAGGACGATCTCCGACTTGCCGTCATGCTCGACGGGCACCGGCGTGGCGTACGATTCCTTCGATTCCTCTCTCGCTTCTTCATGCCGGCTCTGCCGCCAGAGCTCCTTGCCGTTGGCCGGTTCGACGCTCAGCAGGTACGAGTCGTCACTTCGGTGCAGCACCTGAACGTACAGCTTCCCCCGGTACAGGAGCGGGCTGGAGGCGTAGATCCACTGCACGGAGAAATTGCCGTAGTCCTTCTGAAGGTTGCGCGTCCAGAGTGGGGTCCCGCTCAGGTCGAACCCGGCCAGGTCGCCGGTGCCGAAATAAAACCAGACGCTCTTGCCGTCGGTCACCGGCGACGGGGATGCCATGTTGTTGCGATCGTTGGATTTGAACCCGACGCCGACTTCCTTCTGCCAGGTCACGTGCCCGTCCTTGCGATCGATGCTCATCGCGAGCAGCTTGTTGGACGGGGCGTCGATGCAGCTCAGGAAGACGTGATCGCCCCAGATGACCGGCGTCGATGCTGACATGCCCGGCAGGTTGGTCGTCCAGAGCAGGTTGCTCGACTTATCCAGCGTCGCGGGCAAGTCCTTCGCCGCGCTGGATCCGTTGAACTGCGGCCCGCGCCACTGCGGCCAATCCTCCGCCCGCGCCACGGTCCCGGCGAGCAACGCGATCCCGATCACTATGCAGGAGCAAAGACGAGACATGTCAGATCCTCCACGAGGCATTGGTTCGCACCAGTCGCTACCACCCTATCTCGCGTAACGTTGTACGCCGGGAACCGCGAAGCCGCTAAGGCGCGAAGGCAGACGCGAAGAAATTCAAATCGTTTTCGCCACGGATGCAGACCGATGAACACAGATGAAAGAGAGGAAAACAATTGTGGGGTTCAGTTCCTGACCGGCTGCCATTTCTTCATCTGTGTTGATCTGATTTCACCTGTGGCGAACAAGCATTGAATTGAATTTCTTCGCGTTGTAGTTCGCGCCATCGCGGCTTCGTGGTGCATCGGACGAGCATTCGCTATCCTTTCTCCCATCCAATATGAGCACGATTTATCATGTGATGCCGGGGGAGGTGCACGACGCGTTGGTGGCGGCGGCGTTCGCGTCGCGCGGGTATACGGCGGACGAGGCGGCGGCGGCGGCGCGATTCAGCAACATGGCCTCGCTCCACGGCATCCGTACCCACAACGCCATCAAGGCGCTCCACCTCGACGAGCACCTGGGCTCCCGCGCCGGCGGGTGCGTGCCGGGAGCAGACATCGAACGGCTGCCGTCTCGGTTCAAGGCGGTGCGGCGATGGAATGCCAATCGCAAGCTCGGCATGGCGGTGGCGTTCGAGGCAATGAACACCTGCATGGCGCTCGCCGACGAATACGGCGTTGGCGCCGTCTCGGTGGATAACGCGTTTCACTACCTCTGGGGCGGCGGGTACGCGATTGACGCCGCTGACAAAGGGTACATCGCTTACACCTGCTGCACCGCCGCCCTCGCGGAGGTGGTGCCGTTTGGCGGGAAGTCGGCGACGCTCGGCACCAACCCGCATTCCTGGGGGTTCCCGACGCGCGAGGCGATCGGCTTTCCGATCTGCATCGACTGGGCGACCAGCACCATCGCCATGGGACGCGTGCAGCAGTTCGCGCGCGAGGGGAAGATGCTTCCTCCCAGGTGCGCGGTGGACGCCGAAGGACGCGAGACGACCGATCCGAATCGCGTTGCCGCCCTGCTTCCGTTCGGGCAGCACAAGGGGTACGGCCTGGCCCTTATCGACGAGTTGATCGCGGCTTACACGGGCGGATCACTGCCGACATTGCGGAGCCGTTGGTCGAGCGGGCCGGCGGACGAGAAGCACACCCCCTGCTTCTTCTTCCAGTGCATTCATCCCGACGCGATGGAATGCGGCGATTTCGCCAGGGGACGCACGCAGGCCCAGAACGTGAAGGCCGTGATCGAGGACGTGATCGGCCACGGCAACGAGCGCTGCAAGCTGCCCGGCCAGATCGAGGCGGAGGCGGCGGCGCTGAGCCGGCAGCACGGCGGGCTGCTCTTCACGCCGGCGGAGATCGATGCGTTTGCCGCCATCGCCGTCGAGGCACGGCGTCCGTTTGACCGATCGGGTTTTCGACGAATTGAGGTGGCCTGACCATGGCATATCCGGGGCTCGACATCACTGGGAAAGTTTGCCTCATCACCGGCGGCACCAGCGGCATCGGCCGTGCGGTGGCGCTGGGCATGGCGCAGGCCGGAGCGCACGTGGTGGCCGGATCGACCAGCCCCGACAAGGTCGCGGGCATGCGCCGCGAGCTGGGGGAAGGACACGATGCGCTACAGGTGGACGTGGCCGATGAGCAGAGCGTGGCCGCCGCGGTGCGGTCGGTGGTCAACCGCTTCGGCAAGCTCGATGCGGTCGTCCATGCCGCCGGAGTGATCAAGCGGCAGCCGTCCCTGGAAATGCCGGCGGCGGAGTTCGAGCGAATCGTGCGCGTGAACCTTGTCGGCAGTTACATCGTCGCCCAGGCGGCCGGGCGGGTGATGAAGGACCAGACGCCGGACGCGCGCGGCCAGCGCGGCTCGATCGTCTTCATCGCGTCGCTCAACAGCTATATCGCCCTGACGGAAGTCCTGGCATATGCGGCGAGCAAGTCGGGCGTGCTGGGCCTGGTGCGCGGGCTGGCGAACGAATGGGCGCCGCTGGGCATTCGCGTGAACGGGATCGCGCCGGGTCTTTTCCCCACGGACCTGAACCGCTCGATCATCGTCGGCACGCCGCGGGGCGAGTCGCTCCTGCGCCACACGCCCCTGAACCGCTTCGGCGACGCCGAAGAACTCGTCGGCGCCGCCATCTACCTCATCAGCCCCTCCGCCAGCTTCACGACCGGCGACACGCTCATCGTCGATGGCGGGTTCTTAACCAAGGGCGTCTAAGACCTGAAAGCAGGTTCTCCACGATGACGCGGTCATTTCAGAGCCGCGACCGTGAGGGAGCGGTGTTCGCGGCTCCGCACACAAAGCTCC
>JBBSDP010000084.1:0-17483 GCA_038240605.1 Tepidisphaerales bacterium
GCCGCGCATTCGCGGCCGCACACTGGAGCTGCCGACGCCCAGCCCGCTCGCGATTCTGTAGTGAAGACTTTTGGGGTCAAAACCACGTTAACGGCCCGAAGAAGGCGGGTCGACGAATGCAGATGCGAAGGTTGGGTTAGAGGGACATGCCGCGGACGCCGACGCGGCGAAAATGGGCGGAACCTTACCCGCATTGGATCCTGGTTTCATGCACCGGAGCGGTTGGCCTGCGCTGAAGGTCTGAGACGCGCTTGCGCTGCGCGTAGCACGGGCGCCCCGTCCGTGTGATGTGGCACACCACGAGCGAGGCGCCCGTGTTACGGGAAACTCACCTATTTCACATCCTGCTTTTCCAGGACGACGTGGTTTTGCTTCGCGTTGTGCCCCTGGTGGTGGATCACCTCGAAGGGAAGGTTGACCGTGGCGCCGGCGGGAACCGTCGCGTGCAATTCGGGGGTTTGATAGTCGAAGAGGGTGGCGTCGAGCGGCGTGCGGAAGATGACGTCGCCGGGCCACGTCCGCCTGATCTCCACTTCGATCGGGCTGGCGGTGTAATTGCGGATGCGCTGCGCGTCGATCTCGTGATCGTCCCAGCCGATGACGGCGGAGTTGACCTGGATCGCGGCCGCCCCGTCGTCAACCCGTTTGAGGACGGCGGCGCCCCCGATCTGCATCCAGATGTTGTCGCGAAACGTACGCCGTTTGATGAGCTCGAAGACGACGCTCGGGTCGGGGCCGAGGTTCAATTCGATCTTATCCCCCACCGGCACGTACTTGACGTGCTGCTGCGTCAGGAAGCTAAGCCCATCGCGGCCATTTTCACGGAAGACGCGAACCACTCCGTCCGGGAGCGGCGTGGTCCCCAGCTTCGATGCCGCGTCATTGGTGAGCAGGTAAAGGCGGACGAGCTGGTCGCTGTATTCCACGGGCCGGTATCGATACGCGACCTTGAACGGGACGGCCGTTCCCTGAAAGCTGCGCATTCGCTTTGACCAGCCATTGGGGATCGTCTCGGTCCCCTCGATGGCGTAAATGAAGTATTCGCTGAGGCCTTCCTTGATGATCTGCTTCTCCTTCTTCATGCCGAGTTCGGATCTGGCTTCGTCCTTGTCTTCGCGGGCCAGGACGGATCGCGTGGCCTGCGCTTTCAGCTCGCTCTTTTGCAGGTTGGCGAATTTCGCAACCTCGTCCATCGGCACGCGGGCGAGCTGGGCGATCTTCTCGACGAGGTTGATCGTGCCGACGACGAGGCGGATCCGTGCCCCAGCGTATTCTTCGCCGCTGTTGTTCGCGACGCGGACGAACCCATCGACGCTGAGCTGCGTCTCCTGCGCGTCGGCGACGCACAGGTAATCGGCCTTCCAGGTGATGCCGGAGGTGAAGTAAGTGATCTCGATCGTCGCCGGTCCGTCGATGTCGCTGTGAACGTTCCAGTAGAGCATCTGCGGCTTATCGTGCGGAAAGGTGGTATCGAGCACTTCCAGGAGGTCAGGCTGGGTCAGGAAACGAAGCTGTACTGAAGTCGGATCGATCAGCGTATTCGCCCAGGAGAACTGGAGCGGGTTCTCCCCTTTCCTGAAGGTGACGGTACGCGTCTCGCGGACGAACGTGATGTCCTCGCTGTTGTAGATCGTCAGCTCGACCCCTTCTCGCTTCGGGACGGTCGAAAGGTCCACGTTACGCGCCGCCACAAACAGCGGCAGGGCCAGGACTGCCAGGATGAAGCACGCTCGCATGGGGTTCCTCACGGCTTCAGCTCGGCATCCTCAAGGGTGACGTTGTTCTGCCGGCTATTGCGGCCCTGGTGCGAAACCAATTCGTAGATCAGGACGGCCTTGCCGCCGGCATCGGCGGTCGTGTGAAGCTCGACGGTCTGGAAATCGTGCAGGACCGGCTTGAGCGCACTGCGAAACGTGATGTGGCCGGAGAACGTGCGGCGAATTTCCACGTCGATCGGGTTCGCCGAATAATTGCGGATGCGCTGGTCGAACACTTCGTGATCGTTCCACCCTACGACCGTCGCATTTACCTCGACCTTGGCGGCGCCGTCGTCTACGCGTCGAAAGATGTTGGCGCCGTTTACCTGCTCCCAGATGTCGTCGCGGAACGCACGGCGTTTGATCAGCTCGAAGACCACCTCCGGGTCGGGCCCGAGGTTCAGCTCGATCTTGTCGCCGATCGGGATGTACTTGGTTGGTTGCGCGGTGAGGAACGAGAGGCCGTTACGGCCATTGTCTCGGAAGACGCGGACCATGCCGTCGGGGAGGGGCGACGTGCCGAGCTTGGAATCCTTGTCGTTGGTCAGCAGGTAAAGGCGGACGAGTTGCTCGCCGTACTGTTGCGGACGATAGCGGTACTGGATCTTGAAAGGCACCGTCTGTCCTTCCAGCGATCGCATCCGTTTCGACCAGCCGTTGGGGATCGTCTCCGTGCCTTCGATGGTGTAGATGAAATATTCGCTGAGGCCTTCCTTGATGATCTTCTTCTCGGCCGGCGGCTGGGTCGCCGGCGCATCGGCGGCGGGGGCTGGCGCGGTCGCCGCTTCCTTCACGACCTGTTCCCGGTAGCTTAGCAGCTGGTTCTTCCGCAGGTTCAGCACCTCCGATTCCGGGAGCTTGGCGAGCTGGGCGATCTTCTCGACGAGGTTGATCGTGCCGACCACCAGGCGAACCTGGGCGTTCTCGTATTCCTCGCCGCTGTTGTTCGTCACGCGCACGAAGCCTTCGAACCCGAGCTGCTTTTCCGCCTTGTCCGCGACGCACAGGTAGTCCGCCGCCCAGGTGATGCCGCTGGTGAAATAGGTGATCTCGACCGTGGCCTCCCCGTCGATCTCGCTGCCGATGTTCCAGTAGAGCATCTGCGGCTTATCGTGCGGGAAGGTGGTGTCGAGCACTTCGAGCTTCTCGGCACTGGTCAGGAATCGCAACTCGACGGACGTCGGATCGATCAGCGTGTTCGCCCAGCTGAACTGAAGCGGGTTATTTCCCTTCCTGAACGTGACGATGCGCGTCTCACGCACCAGTGTCAGGTCTTCGCTGTTGTAGATCGTAAGCTGCACCGTGTTCCGCCGGGGAACCGTCGAGAGATCGACGTTGCGGGCGGTTGCGGTGCGGAGCGAGCCGACCATCGGCAGCAACACACAGAAAATCGTGTGGCGAAGGCGAAGCATGAGGTTTACCACTCGTTCTTGAGGATGAGGTGCAGCTTGCGGACGACCTTCTCCGCCTTCCCCTGCTTGTCGCGGGCGGGGAGCTTCACGTGGAACACGAGCCGGTCGAACGTGCTCTTGTCGGCGTCGGCCGCGTCGAGGGTGGTGAGCTTGCCCAGTTCCCACTCGACGTCGCGACCGCTGTCGCCGCGCACCTCGTTACGGAGGAAGCGCAGGCCCTCGGTCACGTCGAGCGTCACCGCCTGCTCCTTGAAGTTCTCGATCTCGAATTTCACGACCACTTCCTGGTTGGAGAGGTTGCCGGCAACGCGGTGGTTCTCGTTCTTCTCGATGATGCGCTTGACGACGATGTCCTGGGCGACGCCGAGGTAGAGCTTCATCTCATCGTCGATCGGCGTGAACTTGCCCCAGTCCTCGCCGAGGAAGGTGGTGCTCTGTTCCTTCTCGCGGCCGGCAATGAATATGCGAACCTTGCCGTACGGCAGCGGCGCGGCGCCCAGCTTGTCCGCCTTATCGTTCTTCAGCACGTAGTGCATCGGCACGCGCAGCTTGTTCTGCGGCTGGTCGATATAGCCGAACTCCTGCGGGTCGCAGGTGTAGGTCTTGCGCACCGGCACCTGAGGGAAGCGGCCCACGAGCATCTCCTTGGTCTCGTTCAGCCCGATCGGCTTGAGGAATTCCTTGCCAAACCCGGCGTACAGGCCGGTGTTGCCGAATTCCTCGTTGGCGAAGTTCTGGAGCCGCATGTACTGCGAGAGGTTGAGCGTCGATTCGTCGTTCGAGGCGACGGCGCGATAGTTGAAGCTCTTTCCCAGATTTCCCAGCAGATAGCTGATCCGCACCCGGGCCGAGCCCGAATCGCTGGACCCGACCGACCAGACGAGGGCCGCTTCGTTGGGCGGATAGCTGACCGACAGCACGCGCACGTCCAATTGATTCTTTGCGTCGGCCGGGGCGATAACGCGAAAGACGATTGTCTCCGGGTCGATCTGCGTGTTGGCCCAGGAAAAGTCCACCTGGTTCTCGCCTTTGACCAGCGGGACGATCCGCTCTTCTTCCACGAGCGTGGCCGTGGCGTTGTCGAGCTGAATCTCGACGCGCTCGCGGACGGGAAGCGTGATCAGCTTGATACGCGCCATCGTCGTGGCGGGTAGCTGCATCAGTAGCAGCAGCAGTGCCACCAGGATGTGGGGAAGGCGGACGGTCTTAAAACTGGATGGCATCGCGAACTCCTCTTGGCTACACGTCCCTCCCCTTTCCGAACGTGGGTATAGACGCACGAGTCGCCAAAAGGTTTTCGCGCGAGCCAATTCGCGGGCAGCGCCGTCCCAACTCAACTCCTTGCCACTGGCAACAGCGAACCTTGCGGGTGATAATATCCGATGATCAGGGGGCTGGGATTTCAGGGTTTCCGACCGCGCCCTCGGCGGTCCAGACCCGTAGCAGGAGCGAGATGAGCGGTCAGCACTTCGCGGGGGCAGTAGCGGTTCTTATTGGGTGGAATCTGGCGGGCGCGATTGCGGCGGACATCGCTGGCAAGCCGGGCGCAGCCGACTTAATCATTGCGGCCGATGGGCAGACGAAGGCCATCATCGTGGTCGCGCCCGATGCCGGCGCCTGGGAGCGCCGCGCCGCGGCCGAGCTGGTTCGGTGCATCGGACAGATGAGCGGCGCTGTGCCGAAGCTGGCCGACAAGCCGGACGCGATCGCGGCGGCGCTGAGGTCACCAGATCCGGTCCTGCTGGTCGGACGCGTGGCCCTGGAAGCTGACGCCTCGCTGCAGCCGGCGCTCGCCAAAGTCGCCAAGCCAAATCCAATTCTCCGAGCCGATGCGATCGCGGTGAAACGCGATGGGAAGCGCGTCTATCTCGCCGGCAACAACGACGACGGACACTACTACGCGGTCATCGAACTGCTCCGCCGCTGGGGATGCCGCTGGTATGTGCCGGGGGACTTCGGCGAGTGCCTTCCGCATCACGCGAAGCTGGCGGTGGGCGACGTCGAGTTCGCCTACGCGCCTCCGTTTGAAGTCCGCCGTTACTGGCTTAGCTGGGACGGCGATACGACCGGCCAGCAGGAGTTCATGCACCGCAATTTCTTCAACGATGTGTCGGTCCCCAGCGGCCATGCGCTGGGCCAATACACCAAGGAGCTGATCCCGCCCGGCAAGACGATGTTCAACGTCCCCATCTCCGAGGACCGCACCGCCGAGCTGGTGGCCAAACAGGTGCTGCCGCAATTCAAGGAGGGGAAGGACGTGATGCTGGGTCTCGAGGACGGGGTCTACGAATCTGAGTCGCCGCAAGACAAGCAGCTCGTCAGCCTCCAGTACGACAAGTACTTCCTCTCGCAGTCGTACACCGATGCGTTCATGGTCTTCTATAACAAGGTCGCTGCCATCCTGACGAAGCAGGCGCCGCAGAGCCATTCGCACATCGGCTTTCTGATTTACTCCAACATCACCCTTCCGCCGGTGAAGGACGTGACGGCGGCCGCGCCGTTGCTCGGGTACCTGGCTCCGATCGACTTCGACCCCATCCACGGGATGAACGACCCGCGCTCCGCCCCACGCCGAGAATATCGCGACATCCTCCATAAGTGGGCGAAGGTGATGCAGGGCCGGCTGGTCATTTACGACTACGACCAGAACATGCTGGTCTGGCGCGATATTCCCAACCCCTCGCACCTCGCCTTCAGCCAGGACGTAAAGGAATACCGCAAGGCGGGCGTGCTCGGCATCGACACGGAGAGCCGTGGCGCGACGGCAACCACGTTCCTCAATCTTTTCTTCCGCGGCCAGCTTCAGTGGGATCCCGACGCCGATGTCGATGCGCTATTGGCCGAGTTCTACCCCAGCTTCTACGGACCCGCCGCCAAGGCGATGTCCGACTACTGGAGCGAAATCTATCGCGCGTGGCAGGAGACGCTCGCGACCGAGCACGAATACTTCCTCGCTCCCGCCATCTACACGCCGGAGCTGATCGCGAGCTTGCGCAAGAGCCTGCAAGCGGCTGAGGCGGCAGTGCGCCCGCTCGAGTCCAACGCCGCCGATCCTCAGTCGAAGCGTTATCTGGACCGTGTGAAGTTCACGCGCCTCTCGTTCGAAGTGCTTGACGCCTACATGGCGATGGTCCACGCCGCTGCCACCGACGTCGACTACAAGGCCGCGGTTGCCGCCGGCGAGCGCGGCCTGGCCGCGCGCGACCGTCTGACGACGATGAACGGCACGTTTACGACCTACAAGGTGATCGGGGAGAACGGGTACGCCTGGTGGCCCGGCGAAGTGCAGCAATACCGCGAGCTGCTCCCGATGACCGATGGCTCCAAGGGCGAACTGATCGCACGCCTCCCGCTGGAGTGGAACTTCCGTCGTGACCCGAAGGACGTCGGCGTGAAAGAGGGATGGGCGGCGCAAAAGCCGGATCTCGCCTGGTGGAACAGCTTGCCGAAGCCGGTGACGGAGAAGACACATCAGGACAACCCGGGCAACTGGGAACGGCTGGCGAGCGACCGATACCTTCAATCACAAGGTGTCATCACAAAAGATTTTCAGAGCTACACGGGTCATGCCTGGTATGAGACGGAGATCGATCTCGACGCGAGGCAGACTCAGGGAAAGATCCGGCTGCGTTTCCCCGGCCTCTTCAATGAGTGCTGGCTGTACGTAAACGGCCAGTCGGTCGCCCACCGCGAATTCAAAGGAGTGTGGTGGATGAACGATTACCGGTTTGAATGGGACTTGGACCTTGCCGGGAAACTGGTTGGCGGCACGAATCGCATCGATCTCCGCGTCTACAACCCCCATCATTTCGGCGGGATGTTTCGCCGGCCATTCCTTTACCGAACTGCGGGATAACCGCGGAGCACCGGGTCAGACGGGCCCGATTTCTTGCGGAAAAAGGCCGTAAGGGGTGGTTTCATGGAAAGGAGTGGGTAATATTCCGAAATCCTTGAGTCCGTGTTCCGAGCCGCCCATGGATGGGAAAAACAAATCAATGATTGAAACCCAGAAACCTCTCGAATCCCAGCGCGAGGTCCTGCGCGGATTGGAGGGGTTCATCGCCGAGAAACTGTCGCTCCTGCTCCCGATCGACAAAGCCTGGCAACCCACCGATTTCCTGCCCGACCTCACGGCCGAGGACTGGGCAATACAGGTGCAGGGATTGCGCGAAACGTCAAACACGCTCTCCGATGAGCTGCTGGTCGTCCTCGTGGCCGACATGATTACCGAAGAGGCGCTTCCCAGCTACGCCGTCTCTCTCAACAT
This sequence comes from Tepidisphaerales bacterium, assembly GCA_038240605.1. Lineage (GTDB taxonomy): Bacteria > Planctomycetota > Phycisphaerae > Tepidisphaerales > Tepidisphaeraceae > JBBSDP01. The sequence goes on from JBBSDP010000084.1 coordinate 7,437, forward strand.
CCTTGCCGAAGACTTTACAGGAACAGATGACCGTCCCTGGGCAAAGTGGCTGCGCGGCTGGACGGCGGAGGAAAATCGCCACGGCGATCTTCTCAATGCCTACCTGCGCCTCACCGGCCGGGTGGACATGCGCTCGATCGAGCGGACCGTTCATCACCTGCTCAACACCGGCTTCGATGCCCGCTCTTATCCCGACCTCTACGGCGGACTGGTCTACACCGCGTTCCAGGAACGGGCGACGAAGGTTTCGCACATGAACGTCGCCCGTTTGGCGGCATCGCAGGGCGATGCGTCGCTCACCCGGATCTGCCAGCGGATCGCGGGCGACGAGGCCCGGCACGAAGCGTTCTACACCGCCGCCATGGGAAAGGTGATGGACGAGGATCCGCAGGGCGCCGTCACGACGGTCGGCACGCTGCTGCGGCGCGTCATCGCGATGCCCGGCCGGCTGATGACAGACGGCACGGACCCCGACCTCTTCGATCACTTCGCCGCCGTCGCGCAGCGGGTGGGTGTGTACACGGTTGAAGATTATGCGCAGATCGTCGAGCACCTGGTGGAGACGTGGGACATTGGCCATCGCAAGGTCATGGGGAAGGGCGCGCGCATGCAGGAATATCTCTGTGGTCACGCCGAACGATGCAGGGGAATCGCTGCCCAGGCTACGGAGCGGGCGGCCGCCGCGCCCCCCGTCCGATTCAGCTGGATATTCGATCGCGAAGTCTGATCTTCAAGTCAACACAAACGTGAAGCCATTGGTGTCCGTTGCGTTCGCGCCCGGAACGAGCGCGACCGTAATCGTGCCGGTGCCCGCCAGGCCGGCGTACACGCCAACGCTTTGGGTGACGACATAACTCAGCGTCGACGGAAACGGCCCAAAACCCGCTTCCGCCGGGCCGGTGAGTTGAAGGGCGACCGAGCCGTTCGCATGGGTGAGGACGATCGAGCCGGTGGCCTGAGCGGATGCGATGAATCCGGGCAATCCCACCTCGCCGGTTATCGATACATCCGCTAGCGTCGCGACACTTCCGATACCCACAAAGTCATACTTGGCGCCGAGATCCGGGTTCGTGGCCGGCGTCGAATAGGTGCCGTTGAGCGTGCCGGCGAGGGTGTTTAAATCCGCCCGCGCCTTCACCAGCGCCGTGCTCTTCATACGAACGACAACATGAGGTCGCGCGGTCGAAGAATCGATCACCACCACGCGAATGTGGTACTTCCCGCGCCGGGCATACGCATGCGTGCCCGAGACGTCGAAAGGAATGACATCGATCCCGATGACGCCCGTCGGTGTCACGGTGCCGGCCGATCTGGTGCCGTCGCCCCAGGCGATGCTCGCATGCAGTCCAGTCGCCGGCGCGATCCGCGAGAACGAGCCGACGTTCGCGGTGAACTGCTGTTTCGGCGGTTCACTGATCGTCACGCCGCCTGTGGAATTGGAAGCGGGGCCGACGATCGCATCGCCGACGAACTCCGCCACGATTTGTGTTGGAAACGCCGGCGTGGGCTGGCCCGGTCGCACGATCGGGCCGGTGGAAAGAGTCGTCATCACCTTGAAGGTGCCCGCCGTGCCATAGGTGTGAGAACCATTGATGACGTATCCGAAGCTTGTTCCCTCCGAGCCATACTGGAGCGTGGCATCAGTGACGTTCCCGTCGCCCCAGTCGATCGACGCCGAATATCCGAGCGGCGGGTCGAGCACTGGAGATGAGTAGAAGGCCACTTCCCCATTGAACGCCACACCGGCCGTTGGATGCAGCGTCGAACCCGGCGGCAAGATGATCGCGGCGGTCGTAGATTGCGACGGGGGATGAAGTCTCGCGTGACCGATCGCCGCGCTTCCCAGGATGGCGCCGAACAACGTCCGCGCCTCCAGATGTTCGATCAGGACATTGCGATCGTGCGCCATGAGTCGCCACCTGACGGGATGCGGATCATGGTACCTCGCGAAACGAATGCGGCCTACGAAATTTCTTCCCATCGATTCCCTTAGCACGGGCGCCTCGCCCGTGTCTTTGTTGGAACTACAGGGGCGAGGCGCCCATGCCACACGCGTCCCAATTCTTGACCGGATGGCAGAAGCCCCGACGCACAGGCTTTGAGTCCCAACACGAACACGTCGAACAGGTGTACCAATATCGGCCGCCGTGGTTCATGGCCCGATCCGGCCAGCCAATGAAACCATCTAAGGAGATTCGCATCGTGAGCAAATGTCGTAATCGCAGCAACGTCATCGCCACGCTCGTGTTCGCAATGACCGCACCGGTCGGCGCGGCCGAGAGCGCCGATCAGCCGGGACTCGTCGGACAGTTCTTCCAAAAGCAGAAATCGGAGGTTGGCTTCATCGACATCGCGGGTCAGAAACCCTTCCTCGTTCGGGTGGACAAGCAGGTGAACTTCCCGGAGGCGAGCGGCGAGTTCGCGCGTACGAAGTTGTCGCAGAACTTCTATGCGGTCTGGAACGGAAGCCTGAAGGTCGATCACGCCGGCCCTTACGCGTTCTTTACGCAGTCGGATGACGGATCACGGCTGTCGATCGACGGCAGGGTCGTCGTGGATAACGGGGGCTTCCATCGCTATCTCGAGAAGGGCGGCAACGCGGAGCTGACGGCCGGCGAGCACCCGATCTCGATCGAGTTCCAGCAAGGGGGCGGCGAGGCCGGATGCGTGGTCTCCTGGGCGCCGCCCGGCGCAGGCAAGCAGGTGATCCCCGCGAACGTCTTGACGCACGCGAAGGCCGCTGAGGCGATCGAGTGGGACAAGAAGGCGTGGGCGAGAGTCAGTAGCGGCGACGCCGGCGTCCGCACCGACTGGGACGTCAAAGACTACGGCCCATTCCTCTCGGCCAGCATTTCCAACCCCGCCGACCCGAACAACACCACATGGAAAGGCGTGGCCGTCAAACTTGGAACTGTGAAGGTCAACGGCGAAGACGTGGGCGCTTCAGTCTGCTACGACACGCAGCTCATGCGCGTCAGCGCGGGATGGACGGGGGAATTCCTCCACCTGAAGAACGTGGCATTTACTGGAGACCATGGCCCCTGCCCCATCATCGCGGGCGACGTGAAGTTCGCCACGCGCAACACGCTCGCCTGGGCCACGAAGGACGGCTCCTTCACCGATCCGCGGATCGCCCTCTACGGCGAGCCGTTCGGAGGCACCCCGCGCGAATACCTCCATTACAAGGGTCTGTACCGCCACGGGGAGCAGGTCGTCTTCTCCTACGTCGTTAATGGCATGAACGTGCTGGAGACGCCGGCCGCGAAGCAGGTCGGCGATACAGGTGTGGTTTTCCTCCGCACGTTTGAGTTGGGGCCGTCGAGCGGCCCGCAGACGCTGATCGTCGCCGAGACGGCGGGCGCGGAGCGCGTGGCCGGCGCGGATGCGACGCCGCAGATTGTCGCGATCCAGGCGGGCGAGGAGGCGGTCGCCGCCGCCGGGGTGGTCCAGCCGCCGCCGGGCACGGCGCTCGTCGTCGCGGCGGCCGATGACAAGACCGGATCACAAATCCGGCTGACGATTGCGCCTCACGCCGCCGCCGAACGTTTCGCGCTGGCCATCTGGGGCGGGCCAAAGGCCGGCCTGGCGCAGTTTGGGAAGCAGCTCGGAGCACTGGCCTCCGATGTCGCCGACATGGCGAAGCTCACGCAGGGAGGCGAGCCGCACTGGAAGCAGGCGATTGAAACCAAGGGGCAACTCGTCGTTGAGCCCAAGGACAAGAAGCAGGCGGAGTCGGCCGCTTACGTGCTCGACGAGCTCACCCCACCGCAGGTGCCGGCGAACTGGCCGCCGGTGCGCATGAGCGGATTTGATTTCTTCGCCGATGGGCACGCCGCCGCGGTCTGCACCTGGAACGGCGACGTCTACCTCGTCACCGGCATTGATGAACGCCTCGAACATCTCACCTGGCGGCGAATCGCCGGCGGATTGTTCCAGACGCTGGGGCTCAAGATCGTCGACGGCAAGATCTATCTCCACGGCCGCGACCAGATCACGGTCCTGCATGACCTCGACGGCGATGGTGAAGCCGACTTCTACGAGAACTTCAACAACGACGTCGCGATGACCGACCACTTCCACGAGTTCGCCTTCGATCTCCAGCAGGACAGCGCGGGGAACCTCTACATCATCAAAGGGGGCGGCGTGAACGCGGGCGGGGGCGGCTTCCAGCGGCCGATCACCCGCAATCACGGCACCGTCATGAAGATCAGCAAGGACGGCTCGCGGCTCGACGTCGTCGCCACTGGCTTTCGCGCGCCCAACGGCATGTGCGTTCGCGAGGACGGGCAAGTCGTTACCGGCGACAACCAGGGAACCTGGACTCCCGCCGACCGACTCAACTGGATCAAGCCGGGCGGTTTCTACGGCGTCGTGGACCTCGCCCATCGCCCCGCGCCCCCCACCGCCACCGACAACCCGCTCTGCTGGTTTCCCTATCCGAGCTGGGACAATTCGTGCGGCGATCCCGTCTTCGTCACCAGCGACAAGTGGGGGCAGCCGCGCGGCGAGCTCTGGTACCTCTCCTACGGCCAGACCTCACTGCTTCACATCCTGCCCGAAGAGGTGAACGGCCAAATGCAGGGCGGCGCGGTCCGCCTGCCCTGGCACTTTACGTCCGGCGGCATGCGGGCCCGCTTCAACCCCGTGGACGGCCAGCTTTACGTCTGCGGCTTCCAGGGATGGCAGACCAATGCCCCGCGGCAGACCGCCTTCGAGCGCGTCCGTTACACCGCGAAAAAGTCCTACCTCCCCGCCGCTCTGCACGTGAAGGACAACGGCATCGAGATCGTCTTCCCCGAGTCGCTGAAGAAGGAGACGGCCGACGACGCGGGCGCGTGGGCGGTCGAACAGTGGAACTATCGCTGGACCGGCGCCTACGGCTCACCCGAGGTGAAGATCTCCAATCCGAAGCAGAACGGCCGGGATCAGGTAGAGGTAAAGTCGGTCAAGCTGAGCGAGGACGGCAAGACGGTCTTCCTGGAAATTCCAGATCTTCAGCCGGTCATGCAGATGCTGATCCGCGGCAATGGCATCGAGGCCGCCGACGGCTCGCCGGTGACGGTCGAGATCGCCAACACGATCAACACCGTAAAGGGCAAGACGCTGGTCGTGGGAAACGGACAGGTCTCGACGAAGTAGCGCCAAAACGCGTCGCCCGCTGCGGCGCGGGGCGCGCATCAACCGTGACCTGCTTTTCACTGTTCGTGCCAGGTGCGGTCGATCATCCGCTCCCATTCGTCGGCCATAAGTTGATGCCCTGAATAAATCGAGTCACCCTGAAACAGGACGCGGGCGTTCTGCGAGAATGCCGGCATGTCGTTCGCCGGCGCGTCCGCCGCCGCGGCAGCCAAGCCCATGCCTGCGCAAATCGATGCCGCCAGCCAGCGGATGCGTTTCATGACCAATTTGTACCGCGTGCCCGGCCAAGTTGGCGAATCCCGCTGCTCGGCCCGCCCGCGAGTCGAACGACCACCCTGCGAGAGCGTTTCCTGGGCAGCGGACGATGAACCTCGCCTAACGGGGTTTCACCGCGTAGACCTTCACGCTCGCTGCATACTGATTCACGTCGTACTGCTCCAGGACGCTCGTCAAACCCGCGTGAACGCTTTCGGATGTCTTCTCCTGAGTGCCGCCGCAACAGGTCGGGCCGCAGCAAGATTCATCCGCTATCGGGAGAGAGGTTTTCTTCTCCATGGGCGGAGAGCAGCAGGCGGACTGCCCTTCCACTTTTTTGTACGCGTTTAAGTCCGCTCCGGTGTCGACGACGTGCACGGCCTCGAAGCCGGCGGCCTTGAGTCCACGCTCAAATTCCTCGATGCCGATAGCGCCAGCGATGCAGCCGACGTACGCCATCACGTCCCGTGCAAGGTCCGGCGGAAGCTCCCGCTTCAAGGCAATGTCGCTCACGGCGATTCGGCCACCGGGCTTCAGCACGCGATATATCTCCCGAAAAACAGCCTCCTTATCGGGAGCCAAGTTGATGACGCAATTTGAAATGATGCAGTCGGCCATCCCGTTGGGGAGCGGAAACTTGTCAATCGTCGACTCGTGAAATTCCACGTTCGAGAGGTTCGCTTTTTGAGCGTTCCTCCTCGCCCGTTCAATCATCTCGGGCGTCATGTCGATGCCGATGGCCTTTCCGGTTGGTCCCACCTTCTTTGCCGCAAGAAAAACGTCGAGGCCGCCGCCCGAGCCGAGATCCACGACGACCTCGCCCGCTTTGAGCGAAGCGGTTGCGGTCGGATTCCCGCACGAAAGGCCCATGTTGGCCTCGGCCGGGATGGATGAGAGTTCTTCTGCCGAGTAGCCGAATGCCTCGGCCACGGCCCGAACGCCCGCGTCTTTGCTGGAGAGTGTGCTGGTTGCGACCTGGCCGTACTTGTTCTGGATGGTGCTTCGAATGTCGTTGCTCATGGTGTTACTCCTTCTTCGATAAGAGCCTTCTCTCGAACGGGTTGGCGGCCGCCACCTATTGTCCGCCAGAGCGAAACAGCGATAGCGGAGCCGAGTACGGGGGCGGTGAGGTAGATCCAAAGGGCGTGGAGGTTTCCGCTCACAAGAGCCGGTGCGAGGGATCGCGCCGGGTTCATCGAGGCCCCGGAAATCGGGCCGGCAAAGAGTGCCTCGAGTGCGACGACGCCCCCGATTGCGATCCCCGCCATGGTCCCAACCTCCTTCGATCCCGTTGAAACCCGCAGAATCACGAATACGAGAATGCAGGTGAGAACGGTTTCGAGTCCGAAGGACTGCGAAGGCGAGCCAACGGGGAGCGTCGCACCAAGCGAGGCGTGGTTTCCGAACAAGAGCAAGAGGGTCAGACTCGCGGAAAAAGCACCGATGAGCTGGCTCGCGATGTACGGAAGTACGCAGCGCGCCGGGAGTCGCCCGGCAGCGAAAAAGCCAACAGTGACTGCGGGATTCAGATGGGCGCCGGAAATGTCCCCCACGGCGTAGATCATGGCCATGACGACGAGACCGAAAGTGAGGCCAATGCCTACGTGCGTGACGCCGCCCGGCGTAACGGCGTCAATGACGACGGCGCCGGTGCCGGCAAGGACGAGTCCAAAGGTGCCAATCGCTTCGGCGATATACTTTCTCATCGCACCTTGCTCTCGAATTTGGGTTCAGCCATTTGGCTCCGGCACGAGTTGCCGGTGCAAAGAATGAGGACGATGCGGCGTTGGTCAGTCATTAATCAAGCTCCTTTCCGTGGCACAGGAACGTACTCTTCGATGTTCTCGATGAAGTGGCGAATTTCATCTCTCACGTGACGGTAATGCCGGAGAGCCTCTTCCTCGCTCTTCGCGTCCTTTGCAAGACGGGGCGGGTCATCAAAACCAACGTGTACGACTTTCGTCTTGCCGGGGAAAAGCGGGCACGCTTCGTTTGCCTGATCGCACACCGTGACGACGTAGTCGAACGTTAAGTTTTTGAGTTTGTTCACGTGCTTCGATTGCTGGCCACTGATGTCGATGCCGGCTTCCGCCATCACCTTCACCGCTCGCTGGTTCATGCCGTGCGGTTCGACGCCCGCCGAGTACGCGTTCAGAGCATGGGCCTGCAGTTTCCTGGCCCAGCCTTCGGCCATCTGGCTTCGACAGGAATTTCCCGTGCACAGAAAGAGCACGTTCAGCTTCGAATCCGATGTGTTGCCCTCAGCGAGGATATCCGTCTATCCGCATATTCATTCGGAAAAAAATCAGCCGCAGCACGCGGCCCCGTCGCCATTTCGGGACTTCGCCGCGAGCTCATTGTCCTTCGCAAGTTCCGGCACATCGTTGAAGCAGCATGCGAGGCACTCCATGAGTTTTCGATGAAAGGAATTCGTCGCGGGGGCGAGTTCGTAGTACATCCAAAGTCCCTCTCTTCGCGCCGTAACCAGACCTGCCTTTCGGAGATATGCGAGATGACGTGATACCTTTGGCTGCGGGACGCCAAGGACCCGCACCAGGTCGCACACGCAGAGCTCTCCGGGCCGGATCAGGTTCAAAATGCGCAGGCGCGTTCGATCCGAGAAGGCCCGAAACATCCGGTCGACCGATGGTGCGGTATGCGTTCTTACCATATTCGCTTATGCGAATTTAGATGTCTCGAAGGGGTGCGTCAAGTGAGGTGCGATGGAAACTCAGTGGGGTTGCCGGAATCGATGCCATCAATTGTCAGAGCCGGGTGGAGGGGTCGGCGTCGAAACGTGCGCGGGCCCCCTTCGATCCGCGGGCTTCTGGCTGCCTACCGGTGTCCCGCGGCGCAACTCCGCCTCGCGTTGCATTTGCGCTAGCTCATCGCGCAGGCCCTGCACCTCGTTTTTCAATTTGTTGACTTCCGTCCACAAGTCGTCCAGCTCTTCGTGGGTCGCCGGCTGCGTCGCGGCGATCATCCGCAATTCCCTTTTGATTCTGAGTTTTTCCCGTGCCTGCTCCACGGTTGATACCTGCGCCAACGCCACCGTCGAAACGGCTGCCAGGATCAGGCACGCCACCATTCGCTTCATCGCTGCTCCTTTGTGAAGTTCCGTGTTCTACACGAGCGTCGCGATGCTGTCCGCACCAGTATCTTCCACTTCACGAATACTTAGTAATACATTTATTTCCAGCACACACCCGCTCGCAATGATCCGCGTCCTGTCGGAGGCAGCGGGCTTTCAGGCGATCAGGCGATCGCTGTTCCTGCCCCCGCGGACATCTGAGAGCCGTGATGGATCACGGGGTTCAAGCGGCCGATCAGGAAGGAAATCGTTATGGAAAAGGTCAAGCGGTCAAGTTCTCACCAGCGTAGATTCGGTTTTACGCTGATCGAGCTGTTGGTGGTCATCGGCATCATTGCCGTCCTCATCAGCATTCTCTTACCGGCCTTGCAAAAGGCCCGTCAGTCGGCTGCGCAGATCAAGTGCGCCGCCAACCTCCGTAGCGTTGGGCAAGGCCTGACGGCGTATGCGTCGGAAAACAACCAGCTCCTGCCGGTTGCCTACAACTACCGGAACACGGTGGTTGACCCCACGAGCGGCGTGCAGACGCCGACCGGCGCCGCGTACGGGTACATCCACTGGAGCTCGCTGATCCTTGACACCGTCAATCCCGACGCGTTCAAGTGCCCGGCGATCACCAATGGCGGCCTCCCCGCCACGGACCCACCCCTTGGCCTGGGCAACTTTGACGGCGGCCAGATTCCCGACGCCGCCGACACCGGCGCCGCCGACCCACAGGGCCGTACCACGGCGATCACTCAGGTAGACGGCACCGGCGCCTCCAAGACCTATACGCCTGACTCCCAGGCCCCGCGTATGGCCTACACGCTGAATGAGGCGATCTGCGGCCGCAACAAGTACCAGGTCGGCTTCCAGAACCCCCCCGCGACCCGCGTCTATCACAACGTCGCCCTCAACACGATCGACAACGCGGCTGGCACCATCCTCGCCACCGAGTTCGTCGACGAGTGGGGTATCGTTTCCGGCGTTGCCCGTAGCGGAACCGGCGTGGTTTGCAAGAGCCACCGCCCCGTCAGCCCCTACCGCCACACCGGCACCTCGGGTGGAGATCCGGGCGAGACCGATCCGTCGGTGATCGCCGTGGGCACCATCGGCACCCCCTCCCTCCGCAAGACCAATGCGACTGATCTCTGGTTCCTGAAGACCGCCGGCCCCGCCGGCAACTTGCAGTCGCTCGATATCATCGCCGACTACAATAAGGGCAACTACGACGCGACCAGCCGTAAGACTCGTCTTGACTGGGTCGGTCGTAACCACGGCAGCGGCGAGAAGGCGACGGACAAGAAGTCCAACTTCCTGTACTGCGATGGCCACGTCGAAACCAAGAGCATCCTTCAGACCATCCCCTCCGGGGACGCCACCGCGGTTCCCACCCAGGAGCCCTGGGAATGGGGTGCACAGGATTACTCGGTGACGCCGAACAACTAAGCAGGCGAATCACCCAGGCCGAAGAGGGGCAGAATCTCGACGCGGGGCGCGCCCCCCCCCCGCCGGCTTGGTTTGGGGGCCGCCCGGCAACGCGGACTGTGTAAATACAGGTTAACAATATACCAACCCCACAC
>JBBSDP010000085.1:0-16569 GCA_038240605.1 Tepidisphaerales bacterium
CAATCGGCTTCGCCCCAACCGCATCGAGCCCCGCTGCAAGAAACGACGGGCAAAACAATACGACCTAATGAACAAGCCACGAGCAGAGATGCGCCAACTACTGAAAAACAAGGCGAAATCGGGTTAAGTTGATGCCATTAGTGACGCGAACCTTTATATAAAGGTTCGCGTCACCTTTAGTTCTCTCGCGTCACCTTTAGTTCTCTCCCCCGTCACCTTTAGTTCTATACCGTCACCTTCAGTTCTTTACTTTCGATCGGTCAGTTAGCCGCGGAGTAGTGATAATTTGCCTTCCTCACGCCAGAGTCGTAGGCTGTGCCGATTCCCACTGCGGAGAGTGACGATGACCGCGAGAATTTTACTTGTGGAAGATCACGCCGATACGGCTCGAATGTTCGGCCGCCTTCTCAGCATGACCGGTTACGCGGTCAAGGTCGCGTCGGGCTGCAAAGCCGCGTTGACACTTGCGGAACAGGAATCGTTTGATTTGCTCGTCTGTGACATCGGGCTTCCCGACGGATCGGGGCTGGACCTGATGCGAACCGTCTCAACTCAGTACGGCCTGCGTGGCATCGCCGTCTCAGGGTTCGGTGAGCTGAAAGACATCGACGACAGCAAGGCGGCTGGGTTCGCGGTGCATATCCTGAAGCCGATTACATTCGACAAGATGAAGGCAGCCATCGACCGGGCCATCGCGGCTGACGTCGAAGGATAGCCGCTTCTGGCTGCGGGTTTGAGCGCGCACAGCGATTCAACGCACAATGTGGAAGAATCGATCCAGGGTCGCGTCGGGTTGCCTGCTGGTTGTTCTTTTCGGCGTTATCGTCGGACATGCGATCCCGGCCAGGCTCGCGAGGGACGAACCGCCGAGCGCTACGGCGCCGAGCGCTACGGCGCCGGCCGCCAACGGGCTGTTCGTCGCCGTCGGCTACGGCGGGTTTCGCGGGTGGTCGGCCGACGCACAACACTGGACCGCCGAGCGCTGGTCATCGAAAAACGAAGACGACATCAACATCATCTTCTCCCTCGTCTACCGCGACGGGATCTTCCTCTGCTCCGGCGGAGGCGTCGGCAAAGGATTCATCCTCCGCTCCACCGACGGCAAGCACTGGGATGAAGTCGTCCGAACCAAATGGCGCATCGCCGGCGTCACGACACTGCCCGATCGCTTTTTCTCTATCTACAACGACCATTTCCAGGAATCCAAAGACGGGCTGAAGTGGACCGAGCTGGCCGAAGCCAAACCCGTCGCTCCCGATGGACAGGGAGGCGGATACTTCCGGCGATCCGCCGTCGGCGCGAACGGCGCCGTCGTCTTTGCGGGAGATTATGCCCTCGGCCCCGGCCCGCGCATCGGCTGGATCGGCGGCACGCGCAATGGGACCACGCCGATGATGATTCAGACCGAGCCCGCCGACGTGCGCGGACTCGACTTTGGAAACGGCCGCTTTCTCGCCTGCACGCAGAAGGGACAGGTCCTCCGCTCTCTCGACGGCCAGCACTTCACACCAACCACGAACATCGAAGACGAATACGACGACGCGGCGATCACCTTCTACCAAAACCGCTTCTACCTACACGGCCGGCAGTCCACGCGTTCGTCCACCGATGGCGAACACTGGGCCGCCGAGCCCAAACCGCCGCACATTCCCCGTGCCATCTCCCCATCCGGCATCGCGGTCAACTGCGGCTGGGGCGGCATCACTTGGTCGCCGGACGGGAAGGACTGGCAAAAGGCCAGCGTCCCCATCGACCCGACCGGCGTCTGCACGATCGTTTACGGCGTGCCGCTGGACGCGGTGCGGAAAAAGTGACGGATATCCATCGGCTCCCTTTGCTGGACATCCCGTAGACTTCAGGCGGATGGACATCACCCATCGCAAAATCATCTACCTGAAGGCCGGCTTGTTCGTCGTGGCGGGCGCGATGGCGTCGGCGTTGATCGTCATGGAATCACCGTTGTTGCGGACGGCGGCGCTCCTGGCCATCGCGATCTGGTGTTTCGCGCGAGCCTACTATTTCGCCTTCTATGTCATCGAACACTACGTCGATGCCACGTTCAAGTACGCCGGAATGTTGGCGTTGGTACGGCACATGATCGCCCGAAAGCCTCAGGAGAACGATAAGGGACGCGGCTGACGACGCCGTTCAAATTTGCGATACGCCGGGCGATCGGCGCGGTAAGATATGTTCCGGATATTCGCGTGCCTAAGATCCCGCCGGACGACACACGTTACGCCGCCGGGTACCGGTTCGCTCAGGAGGCGATGCGCATGACCCGAAGACGCACGACCGCTGCGTTCACGCTCGTTGAGCTGCTGGTGGTGGTTGGCATCATCGCCGCGCTGATGGCGATCCTCATGCCGGCGCTCAGCCGTGCCCGCGAGGGGGCGAAGCAGACGGCTTGCCTGAGCAACCTGCGGCAGCTCGGCCTGGCGTTCCTGATGTACGCCAGCGAGAATAAGGGCCGTTACCCGCGCCACGCCAACTGCTTTTTCCCGCAGCCCGAGGACTGGATTTACTACCAGTTGAGCTACCGCGACCCGAACCAGTCGGTGATCGCCCCGTACGTCGGCGGGTTTACCTTCGCCAAATTCCGTTGCCCCTCGGACGACCCCGATGTCCGGCTCCAGATCCTCGATGAGCCGTATCGGTTCAGCTACACGCTCAACGAGTTGTGCAGCTGCGATCCTGGCGGCGGGCGCACGGTGATCCGGTACGAGACCGTCCACAATGCATCGGAGAAGCTCCTGCTCGTCGACGAGGACATGCGCTCGCTGGACGATGGAAACTGGTCCCCGTGGTACTTCGATATCGGGCTGGAGAACCTACTGGCGATCCGCCACGACCACACCAGCCCCGGGAATGTGGCATTCGGACAGAATGCCGCCCGCCCCGACGACGAGTACCGTGGGAACGTTGCCTGCGTGGACGGCCACGCCGAATACGTCACCCGCCGCTGGACCCGAGACCCCATCCACTGGGATCCGCTGATGCCGTGAATGGGGCGGGCGGCGGGGTTCCCGTGCATGGCAATTTGTTGTTTTGCGCGACGGGACGGTTCGCTTCCGAAACGACGCCGTGGTGTATGACGACGGCCTTCCCGATGCGGTCGATCCTTCAGCTCAGCAATTGCGGATGTCTATCGCGAGCGCAAGGGCGTCTGCCGCGACTTCACGCACCCGGCGATCGCCTTCTGCCGCTGCCTGAATATCCCGGCGCGTTACGCGACCGGGTACCTGGGCGAGATCGGCGTGCCGTCGGCCCCGCCGGGTGATTTCAGCGCCTGGTTCGAAGTCTACCTCGGCGGCCGCTGGTGGACCCGCGACGCGCGTCACAACGCCCGCCGAATCGGTCGCGTCCTGATGGCCCACGGCCGCGACGCGGTGGATGTCGCCTCACCACCGCGTTCGGCGTCGCCGAGCTCAAGGAGTTCACGGTGTGGACGGATGAGGTGAAGGAAGTGATGGCATCCAGTGTCCCGTCCGGCTAAGCGATTCGCCGCTATCCCGTTCGGCCTGCCAGGCTCGCAATGGTCACGGTCAAGTCGTGCGGATCGACGGGCTTGGGCATATGAACCTGAAAGCCAGCTAAAAGGGCTTGGCGCTGGTCTTCCTTTTGAACGAAGGCCGACAGCGCCACCGCCGGGAGATCGCGGACGCTATAGCCCGCGGCGCGCACTCGCTGAATTAAATCAAAGCCGTCCGCGTCGGGCATCCCCAAGTCGCTGACGAGTACGTCGGGGTGCGCTTCCGGCAGCGCATTCATCGCATCGGCGACGGACGCCACGGCGGTGATGATCGCCCCGGTCTGCTCGAGGACCTTGATCAGTAGCCGCCGTGCGTCCGCTTCATCGTCAACGACCAGCACGCGAACGCCGTCGAGGCGCACCAAAGCCATGTGCGAGGCGGGCGCTGCGTCGAATTCGTCGCCTGTGGCCGACACCTCGTCGCTTTCATCGATGCGGATCGCCCGGATGGGAAGACGAACGACGAACGTCGACCCAGTTCCCTGACCATCGCTGTGAGCTTCGACCGTCCCTCCATGCATTTCCACCAATTGCTTGACGATGGACAGCCCGAGCCCCAGTCCACCGAATCGACGCTTCGTGCTACTGTCAGCCTGCCTGAAGCGGTCGAATACGTACGGTAAAAGATCCGTGCTCATCCCCTGTCCCGTATCGGCGACCTTGATCATCAATATCGATCGCTCGCGTGTGAGCGAGACGATGACCTTGCCCCCGGCGGGCGTAAACTTGATCGCGTTGGAAAGAAGGTTCCAAACCACCTGCTGAATTCGCGCCGCATCGCATGACGCTTGCCCAGCCGAAGCGTCAAACCTCGCGTCAATGGTAATCGTCTTCGCATCCGCCGCCGGACGAACGACGTCGATGCCCGCCTTGGTGATTTCGATCAGGTTCGAGGGGCGAATTTCCAGGCGCAGCTTGCCCGAGATGATGCGTGAAACATCGAGCACGTCGTCGATCAGTTGCACCTGAGCCCTGGTATTGCGATCGATGACGTCCAACCCCTCTTCCAAATCCGCTTCGGTGCGTCCCGCCTGCCGGAGAATACCCACCCAGCCGACGATCGCGTTCAGCGGCGTGCGCATCTCGTGGCTGAGGGTGGCGAGAAACATATCCTTGGCCCTGTTGGCCGCTTCAGCCTCCATGCGCGAGGCTTGCTCGTTGGCGAGGAGCGCCTCGCGTTCGCGCTCATATGCCTTTCGATCGTTGATGTCGATCACCACCGCTACCAGCGAATCGGGCGCGCCAGACGCGTCCTTGATCACCGTGACCGTGGTGCTGGCCCACGCCGGCGCGCCGCCGGGGCGGAGATATCGCTTCTCCAACCGGAAGGATTCCCCCGCCTGCACTGCGCATCGCAAGAGGACCAGGTTGCCCGGCACGTCGTCGGGGTGGGTACAGTCCTGCATTCGCATGCCGGCCAGCAATTGCTCGGACGAGCGCCCGACGATCTCACAAAATCGGTGGTTGACCACGAGAAATTGCCCGGTCAGATCGGTCTGGACGATGCCGGCGGTCGTCTGCGCGATCATCGCTTGCAGGCGTTCCTGGCTCTGCCGCAGCTCCGTCACGTTTCGCTTGAAGTCGTCGATGTCGGTGTTGGAGCCAATCCACATCGCCCCGTTGCCATCGGCGTCGAGCATGCAGTGGGCGCGAGAGAGGTGCCAGCGATACACGCCATCATGACGTCGGAAACGATGCTCGAACTGGAACGGCGCGCCGCTGTCGATGGAATGCTTCCAGGCGCGGATGTTCTCCGCCACGTCGTCGGGATGGATGAACTGCTTCCAACCCCAGCCCTTGATCTGCTCAAAAGTAAGTCCCGTGAATTCAATCCATTGCCCGTTGAAATAATCCACGTCCCCGTCGGGCGTGGCCGTGAATATCTTCTGCGGCATCGACTCGGCGAGGAAGCGGAAGCGATCGGCGCTCTCGCGAAGCACCCTCGTAAGCTTCTCCGCCTCAGCCATCAGTTCATGTTGGCGTACCCCGGATAACAGTAGCGCCTGGTTGATAGCGGCGGACGCCCTGCGAAACTGTGCCACCTCTGTTGTTTCCGTCACCTGGATCATGACCCCCACGACGGGCTTGGGCGTAGTCTGCGGTGGAGCGTCAGGTGCGAGAATTGCCCAGGCAAGATACGACCAATAAGAAGGAGGCGCATCCGCATTCTGATCGCCATCACGAAGGCCGTGCACTTGCTCGGCCAGCGACTCCGACGATGCGGTTGCAAAGACGCGATCGAGAAGCGGGCCACAACCATTGGCCATTCCTTCGGGCACGGCCTCACTGAAAGGCCGTCCCACCAGATTCTGATCCTCCCTGCCAATGAGTTGACGAAATGCAGGATTGACATACCGCACGATGTGCGTTGGGCCTTCGACCGCGACCATCGGCTGGGGCGAGAGTTCCGCGAGAAACCGGCATAGCTGAGGGAATTCCGCCGGCAGTTCCGAACCGGCGTGCTGTCGCGTTACTCCCATACCCTGATTCCTCCCGCCGGCAGTGTGCTAAGCTCCCGATGGTTTCGTACGTTTGCTGGTCAGGTCATCCATCGATCCGGCGATACTTTCCAGTTCCGGGTCCCACGGTCCCGGCACGCCGGTGGTCAGTCCCCGGTAACCCGTGAGGCGCGCGCCGATGTTAATTCCCCTGGACGTCACCTGGTACTCGCGCATGTCGATGCTGTGCTTGCCGGAGCGCATCTTGACGACCATCAGCATCCGGCGCAACTGGCCGTTGATCGAGACGTACCGGAGACGGATGATGTCGTCGGAAAGAAATGAGATGGTGAAGTTGGAGAGGCCCAGCGACGTGAAGTTTTCCTCGATCTCCACGGTGGAGACGATCGTCACGCCCAGGCGCGTGAGCGCGCCGATCATCCGATAGAGCGTTTCGCGAAAATCCGTTCGGAACCCTGGCGCCAAGGCCAGTTCGAAGCCCACCAACGAGTCGATGACCAGCCGCTTGGCCTTCGTGCGCTTCACCGCGGCCACGACTTCGTACAACGTCTCATCCACGGAGAGGTCCAGCGGCCGCAGGTAGATGATTTCCAGCGTGCCCTTTCGCAGGGCCGCGTCCAGGTTCATGCCGAGCTTGGCGGCGCGGGTGGCGTACTCGTCGGGGAGTTCCTCGAAGACGGCGACGATCCCGGGCTCGCCTTCCTTAAGGCCCTCCGCGATGAAGTGGGTCCCCAAAATCGACTTACCCGCCCCCGAAGGCCCAGACAGGAGGACGCTGTGTCCGGAGGGGATCCCTCCGCCCATCATCGCGTCCAGTTCGGGGACGCCGGTGGAAAGGCGGCGCGTGCCCTTCATTTTTTCGCGGTTTCCGGTGAGGCCAAACGTTCTGGGGAAGGTCTGGATTCCGTCGCAGGTGATACGGAAGGTATGGAGGCCGGGAACCGATTCCTGGCCGCGCAGCTTCATGATCTGCATCTTTCGCACGATCGAGTTGCGCTCGACGGATTGGGAAAGCCACAAGAGCCCGTCGGCGACGGTGAAGACCGGGTTGTCGCGGATCTCGCCGTCGGTGTACTCGCCGATCAGAAAGGTGGTCGCCTGCCAACTGGTGAGGTGCAGGGCCAGTCGCTGAACGAAGCCCTGGAGTTCCACCTCGCCGCCACCGTTCCCACCGCCCTGGGCCTTGCGCACGACGGTTCGGAACGAGTCCACCACGACGATACTCGGACTGACGGCCTCGACCTGCTTGATGATCACCGCCAACACCGACCCCAGGTCTTCCTTCAGCACCAGGTCGCTGAGGTTGACAAAGCGAACCGACTTGTCGAGTTTTGCCTGGTCGAAGAAGTTGAACTGCTGCTGGTAGCGCAGCATTTTGATGGCCGGCTCGCCCAGCACGGTAAAATAGAGCGCGGGCTTGGCGGGGGTGGCGTTGGCGAACATGATCTGGTGGGCCAGCGTGGTCTTACCACACCCGGGCGATCCCGCAATGATGTTGAAGGAGAACTCGGGCAACCCTCCGCCCAACACTTCGTCGAGGCCGGGCACGCCAGTCCTGAGTTTGTGGATGACGACTTTGCGATGTCCGCTCATGGTGGGTCCTTCATTTTTGAACGAAATGCGGCGCTGGGCAGATCCGGCCACGCGCTGCGGACCATTTGATGCGTCAACGGCTCACCGATGAACACGTTCAGAAGGTCCAGCAATTGTGCCACGAGGAGCAGGCCGCCCGCGGCCGTCGGTTCCCTCGCACCCGCGCTGGCGTTGCCGCCCACGTCATCGAGCCCTGCCAGGGAGCCGTCCTCGAGGACGTGCAGGGCTGCGAGCGACTGGTCCTCCGCCTTGGCGAGCGTCCACGCCCGCGTCAGCAGGGAGCGGAAGCCCTCGCTCCCCGCGAACGTCGTGAGGACCGAGCGCAGCTTCTGACACGCCCGCATCACTTGATCCCCGCGGCTTGTGGCCGGCCCGGCGCTCTCCTGGTCCCGGGAATTTCTCCCGTGAGACCGCTCCCATGCGAGGAGGGCGCGTGCCAGATCAAGTGATGGGGGTGACGCCGAATTCATCAAGGACACCTTTGAGCAAGGCCAGAAGGGAGAGTATCATGTATTTGCGGCAGCGGTCAATGCGGGGCGAGCGCAGCGTCGGCCCCGGCAACCGAAAGTGCCGGTCCCCACCATGCCTCGCCTAAACCACCGCGCCACTTCTCGACTCTACCGCGAGCACGCGTGGGAGCGGACTTGCGCAGTTGAGGTACTTGGCCGCGCCGGGTTATAATAATCGCAACGTAACAAAGTCGTGCTGGAGCAAATGCCATGTCGGAAAAACGGAAAGATCGGGATCAGGAACGCTCGCCCAGCGAAGGCCAGGGAACGGCCACCGCGAAGCCGAAGCGTTCGAGCAAGACGCGGCCGAAACACAAGCCCCCACGACTCCTGCCCCCCTGGAAGGTCCTGTTGCACAACGATGACAAGAACGACGTGGCGTTTGTGATCCGCACGATAGTGGAGCTTACCCCACTCACGTCGGAACAGGCGGAAATGCGAACGCGGGAAGCCGACGAACAAAATGTGGCCATGCTGC
Organism: Tepidisphaerales bacterium; assembly: GCA_038240605.1. GTDB lineage: Bacteria > Planctomycetota > Phycisphaerae > Tepidisphaerales > Tepidisphaeraceae > JBBSDP01. The sequence continues at coordinate 8,569 of JBBSDP010000085.1, forward strand.
TGGTCACGCACAAGGAACGCGCGGAACTGTACCAGGACCAGTTTGAGTCAAAGGGGTTGACGGTATCGATCGAGCCCGCCGAACAGGGGTGAGCCCGGTCACTTTTCAGCGGAAGTCGTTATCCCGCACGTAAGCACTTCAGCTTCAGATAAACTGGCATTGACGCAGCATCGCGCGTTCCAGCCGCCGGAGATAGTCGTCGGCCGGGATCTCGATTGCGCCGAATCGCACCAAATGGGACGTCGTCGCCTGCGTGTCGAGCAGCTCGTAACCGCGCGCCCGCAGACGATCGACGAGGTGGACGAGTGCCACCTTGCTGGCGTCGCGACGGCGGTGAAACATGCTTTCCCCGAAGAACGCCGCGCCCAGGCTGATCCCATAGAGACCGCCCGCGAGCACGCCGTCCTGCCATGCCTCGACACTGTGGGCGAATCCCAACTCGTGCAGCCGTACGTAAGCCGCGATTAACTCCTTGCTGATCCAAGTCCCTTCGGTGCGACGTTCGGCACAGGCGCGCATCGTCGCCTCAAAATCTCGGTCGATGTGGATCTCAAAGGCTGGCGGCTGACGGCGGACGAGCTGCCGCAGCGTGTGGGGTATATGAAATGACTCGAGGGGAAGGACCCCGCGCGGGTCGGCGGTGAAGAACCGGACCCGGCCGTTCGGATCCGCCATCGGGAACGATCCCTGGGCGTAGGCAGACAGCAGCGTCTCGGGATCGAGGGGAACCGACTGCATCGCCCGCGATTATGGTTCGCCCGCGGAGCGGAATGCAACGCGAAGCCAAATTTCGCATGTGTGCGCACAATAGAACAGGCATTCCTGCCGGTCTCGTGACGGAGAGCGGAGGCGTACTCCGGGCTCGTGTGTGTTCAGCTTGCGATCGGCTGCCGAGGTTCAGTTCGTCGGCACGTTCATGATCGTCAGCTTCGGGTTTGTGGGAATGATGCGCGAGCGATCGGCGATGAATGCCGCGTGCCGCTGTACCACCAATTCTGGATTGGCGGTGCCGGCGTTACGGAAGCCCTGCACGAGGACGTACACTGTAAACGCATCCGACCGGGTGGTGACCAGGTTGCTGATTCGCGTCAGCGCGAGGTTCTGGGTTTCGAAGTCGTTGTAAACGAAACCGCCCTGGTTGCTTCCGCCGGCCGTCGTGCCGGCGAAGGGGGTCAGGTACCCGTCGGTGTTCACAGGGGCGGAGGTGGCCGGGTCATAGTTGCCGGCGTAGCCGCTGAGCGTGTTGCGGAAGTTTGCGGTGGCGCCCTGTCCGATCACCGCGTTCAGTTCCCAGATCGTCTTGAACGGCCCGTGGGGCTTACCGGTGCCGTCATTCACGTCGCGGTAATTCACGATCGCCTGCGCCAACTGCGCGTTGACCGCCGGGTTGCTCGACATCGGCAGTGCCGAAAGGACGCGCCACGGGGCCGTGTTGATGTTGATCAGGCCTTCGAGCGGAACGTTGTCTTCCGTGGAGTTCAGCGGGTTGTTGGTCAGCAATGCATTGATGATCTTCGGGTTGGCGTTGGCGACCGGGGTGACGGACGTGTTCGTCGAGCCGTCCGGGTTCACGGGAGACGTGTTGGGCAGGTAGTCATCGTGTGGCGCCTGCACGGAGAGAAAATCGAAGAACCGCATCGAGAAGTGATACGGGGTCCACTTGCTGGCGTCAGTGCTGTAGTCGTCGTAGGCCGCGGCGGGATTGCCAACGGTCGATGGCGGCGTGAGGTCGCCCGGATGGATCGGCACGAAACGGCCGATGTTTTCCGCGGTGTCGTCGGCGGGGAGGACATCGTCGGCGAAGGCGCTGTCCATCGTAATCGGGTTCATTTCCAGGATCACGCTGTTGCTCGAGAGCTTGATCGTGTACGAGCCCACATACGTGACCTGGAGCATGTCGCCGTTACGCGCGAAACCGCCCATCGGGTACGCGTTCATCTTGGCGCCGCCGAAGTCGGTGTTGTTCACCTGGATGGGGAAGTCCTGGTAATTGGCGGGGTTGGCGGAAGCGGCATCCGGCTGTCCGAGGCTGGAGAGGTCGACGCTCTGGTTGCCCAGCATCACCATCGTGCCGACAAGGCGCGGCTGGTTGCCGGTGGTCGTGTTGGTTCCACCCGCGCCGGTGCTGCTGGAGGTGTACTTGCCGGGATAGACGAAGTGCCACGCCTTGTGCGCCGCCGGATCGTTGGGGCGGATGTAATGCCACTGGGCGCTGGTGGTGGCGTCGGTCTTGGGATACAGGCCGGTGAAGTCGTAGGAATCAAGCGGGACGAAATCGCCCAGGTTGGTCCGCTCGTCGTACAGGTTCGACGGATCGTAATGGTTCTGGGCCGGGTTGGTGGCGTTCTGATCGGCGGGATTGGCGGTCATCCACCAGAGGACGCCGTCCGCGCGCCGCGGACGAAGCAGGACCAGTTCCTGGTCGAAGGCGGAGATCAGGTCAGGCACGACGAGCATCGACGAGTTGGAATCCACCTTGGGCGGATTGCTGACGTTGGACGGAGGCGTATCGGAGCTGACGAGCAGCAGCCGGCCGCCCGCCTTGATGACCGGCGGGTTGGACTGCCAGGCGATCGTCGAAGCAATCGGGGTCGGCACCAGCGACGATGCGCCGCTCTGTGGCCGGCTGATCGTCGCCAGCCGCCAGTTGTTCATCGAGATATCGAAGTTGTACGGGTTGAACAGCTCGACCGCGATGTAGCCGTTGGCCGAAGAGGGAGTGTCGTCCGCGTAGACCTCGGTGATGTACGGCTGCGGCGCGCTGCCGAACACGGAGACGGTGTAGGCCAGGGCGATGCTGCCGCCGACGGGGGGGCCGGGCGTCGTTGACGGGGCGCCACTGGGCTTCGGCGGAATGGGCGGGCAGCCGGGGCTATTCAGGTCGGCAAACCAGCGGTCGCCCGAGCCGTAGCTGGGCTGAGTGCCGCCCGATTCCATCGCGCGCGGGTTCTTGATCTTGACCCAGGTGTTGTTGGAGCTCGTCCAGTTGGAGCAGGGGCCAACGAGTTCGCCCTGTCCCCAGTTGTAGGCGTAATTGCCCGAGCAGACGATGCCATTGCCGCCCAGTTCGATCGCGGACATCGCCCAGAAATCGCGGGTGATGCCGTGCCCGCCGACGTAGTTGTTGGTCACGCGCACGTTATGCGAGTCCATTCCCTTGTCGAAGGCGGTGGCACAGGAGATCCCCATGTGCGAGTCGTTGCCGTGCTGCGGGTCGATGTGGGGGTTCCAGTTATCGATCCAGTTTCCATCGACGGTCAGTCCCTGCGGGCTGCTCTGAAGCTCGATGCCGTGGCGCGTGCAATGCTGAATCACATTCCGGCTCACCGAGATTCCGGCGCCGTGGTTGTAGAACAGCATGTGCATGGCCTGGAAGACCTGGTCGAACGTGTTGTCGTCAAACTGCGTGGTGCTGGGGTTGAACACGTAGAGGCCGGTCCCCTTGGTCTGGTTCGTGAAGTGGTTAAAGGCGATCTTGGAGTTGGTGATGCCGGTCACGACCAGCGCGTTCGTGCCCGCGCTACCGGTGGTGATGCCGTCGAACGAGCAGCCTTCGACGTGAACGCTATCGCCCTTGCTGATGATGATGCCCGAGCCGACGAAGTTGATGCCGGTGACGATAGCCCCGTGGCCGGTGATTCGGCCGGCGGAGGCTTTGCCACCCGCCCACGTCCAGGTCGCGCCGCCGCTGCTGGCGGGTCCGGCCTGAACCTGCAAATTGCCGAACGAGACCGAACGGCTGATCACGTCGAGAAGCGTCGTGCTGGCGCTGGGGTTGAGCCGGATCTGTTCGGCATTGACTGACGCAAGCGCCGAGCGAAGCAGCATCGTCTCGGTCGGAGTGAGCCCCGGGATCGCCGCGCCGCCGCCGCCCGGCCCGCCGGTGTAGGTGCGGTCGGGGAGGAAGTTGATTGTGGATGAGACGCGGTAACTACCCGCGAAGCTGATGGTCGCGCCGGGCGCCGACGAGTTGATCGCGGCCTGGATGGCGGCGGTATCGTCACCGCCACTGGGGGCGACGGAGCTGGTTCCGCCTCCGGCCGGTCCACCTGCCGGGGCGGCCGCGACCGTGACGGAGCTGCGCATCGGATTGCGGAACATCGCGGTGTCGGTGCCGGCGGGGACGCTCGTCTGCGTCTCACACATCACGTTCCAGAAGGCGGGCCAGAGCTGCGCGAACGATGCGGTGTTGACCGACGTGCGCACCGGATAGTTGTTCCACGGCATCGGCGCCCAGAGCATCTGACTGACCGGGCCGCTGATCATGACCGGCGCGCCATTGGCATCGACGATCGGAGCGCCGTTTTCGTCGGTGCTCGTGAACGATCCCGTGGCGCCAACGGGCAAATTAGTACCGGCGCCTTTCGCCCCCGAGTTTTCACGGATGCAGATATAGCTGCGGCCGTCATAGCGTACCCAGTCACCAAAGGTGTAGGCGACGGTCGCATCCCAGGGCTTCTGCGGGGGGACGGCGGTGGTGTTCGGGTGAGAGTAGAAGTCCCCTTTATAGTTGTATCGGTTCGGCGCGTAGTTGCTGACCGGCGTACGTGCCGCGGTGATGGCCCGGCGCGGAAGATACGTGTTGGGGCTGCCGGGGACCTCGTTCTCGTACGCGAAGTTATTCCGATACCACTGCGCCACCTGATCCGGGGAATAGGGGGAAGTGGGAACGAAATTCGGGTTGCTCGCGTTCAGCAGCGAAAATTGCAGCGCCTGCTCCACGACGCTGGGGCTGGCCGACGGATTGGCCAGGCAGAAGCGGTAGGCGAGGGCCGTCGAGTCCGTCGCCGGCAATGCCTGATAACGCGTGCCGACGGTATTAAGGCCAGGGTTGTCCAGCCGGCGTCCCAACTGATGCCAGAGGGCGTCGTAGGGAGAGCCGAACTGGAAGGAGAGGGGATTGCCGTTGTCATCCAGCGGCTGCATGCTCGGCGCTGCGCCGTTGCAGCGATAGACGTCGAGCCGTCCCATTTCCGCGCCGCCACCGACCAGCAAACTTTGTAGATCGACGTTCGCGGGGAAGAAGTCGCCCGGCAGCGAGGCGGTCACCGGATTTCGGGCATCGGCAACGGAGGCATTGATGGCAGAACTGTTATCCAGGACACGGACGGCCGCGAAGTATGTGACCCCGTTCAGCTCGCCGATCGGAATGCGCCACAGCCCGGCATCGGCAATGCCGTCGCCGCTGGCGCTGGCGGCCAGATATTTTTTGCCCGTGGCAATGTCCAGAAGCGCCGGATAGCGAACGAGCTGGCCGGCGACGTTGACGTCAATGTAGTCGGGTTGGAGGTTCTGGCGATTGGCGTAGGTAACGACTGTGCCGTTGACCCCGTAGGGCGATTCGAACGGTGCGCCCGTTGGCGAGACGGCGATGTAGCGCCAGCCCGGCTGGTTCGATGCCATCCGCACCGGCACGCGCGAACCCCACCAGTCTTCATCCGATGGGCTGTTCCAGTTGTGATAGCTGGAGCCGACAGCCGCGTCGGTTGGCGCGTTGCTCGCGCTGGAGATCTTGTCCTGCTCCATTTCGACGACCGCTTTGAGCAGCAGGTCCACTTCCGTGTTGAAGGAATTCTGCTGCGCGGAGTAGCGATCGACTCGCGCGCTGGTGATGTACGCAGTCCCCATCAGTGCCATCAGCACCAATAAGGCGACGACCATGATCAACACTGAACCGGGACGAGCCCGGACCATACGGCGCTGTAATGTGTTCAACATCCGACGGGTGGGGCGGACCGGCGTGCTCATTGTTGCCTCTCCAGGGTGCGCAGACTGCAAGGCGGCAGGGTAGACGTCTGATAATTTCAGCGAACGGCCGGTAAAAGTCAACTTCAAACTCGGCCGTCCACAGCTAAATATTAACGAGTGCCGACGGCAAAGAGTTCTTGGCAAATCAGGAAATCCGATGCCGCGCGCAGGCGGACGTGCGCAGGTGTGCGCAAAAACGAGCGGCGTTCCGCACGCGTCTTCATCAGGTCCAAACGTAGGCGAGCAAGGGGAGGGGGGCGGATGCGCCGCGCCTCAGGCGCGGGCGAGGTCCGACGCAGCGGCGCTAATGGTTACGGGCGTGGTGGCGCTGATGACTGCGGGCGCGGCGGCAGGGCGTGGCAGATCGGCGGCACGGACGACCACCGCGGCCGGCACGCTTTCGCCGGCGCCCCGGCGAGACTTGCTGAAGCGGGACTTGAGCTTCAGGAAGGGCGTTTCGTAAAAGCGATAGCTGATCGACGCCGCCACGACCGTAAGCAATAGGGTGGCCAGGAAATGGGCGACCGGACGTCCGCCAACGAGCTTTCCGGCAAAGCCGCGGGCGAGCATGTGAAGAAGGTACATGCCGTAGCTGATCGTCCCGATGTACCGGACAACCGGATTGGAGAGGACCGGGGTCAGGAAATGCCGCTCGCGGATGACGACGGTTCCCAGCAGGGCGACCATCGCCAGGTAGAGGAAGAACTCGGGGATTCGTCCCGAAAACCAGATTGCCACGATCAGCGCGAGCAACGCCGCTGGGGCGCTCCACCATTGTCCGAGGACCGCCCGCGCGGCTCCGAAGCTGCGTGGCGAATTTAACGCGTACGCGAGGATGCAACCCATGCAGATCGGCGTGGCGATGCTCGTCGCCATCGCGTTGCCGCCGTGGCCGAGGTTCACCATCTGATGGCCGATCAGGTACTTCATCGCCTCGCCGAAGATCATCATCGCCGTGATGAACAAGAGGGGCACCCGGCTTCGCACGCCGGCCAGGAAGACGACGACCGGCCAGACGAGATAGAACTGCTCTTCGGTCGCCAGTGACCAGGAGAGCCAGAAGTGGACGCGGTTGAGACTCTTCTCCATGAACCAGTTGCTGGTGTAGGTCAGAAAGTATTTGAGATTGCGGAAGAAGAGCGCGCCTTCCGGCGCGTGCCGCTCCGTCGCCAGCACCAGCACGACGTACATCAACAACACGGCGTAATAGAGGGGGAAGATGCGCAGCGATCGGCGCACGTAGAAATTCTTGAGCGAGATCCCGCCGCTCTCGGTGCTTTCTCGAAGCAGGAGCGTGGTGATCAGGAACCCGCTGATCGCGAAGAAGAGCTGCACGCCGCGATCGCCCCACTCACCGACGCGCAGTTGCGTCAGACCGATGTGGAACGCGATCACCATCAGGATGCTGAAGCATCGCAGTCCATCCAGCGAACCGAAATAGCGGGTCTTCAGGAATCGGGCGTGATCCGAATCCAACGGCCGGGGGGTATCCGTGTTCTGCGATTGCATGACACATCAACCATCGGATTGGTTCCCTGGCAACTCTAATAAAGCTGATAAATCGCGTCAACGGAATTGGGTCCGATATGCTGCCGGATGAGACCGCTGCCGCGGTCATGCATTAGCGGACCGTCATCCCTTATCGGGCTTCGGCTCCTGTGAAGATAGGGGTTGTAGCAATTAGCTAAACCGCCCCCTCACATTTTCACCCTCTTTTCTGCTTTTCCCTTCCGCGCCCTCCGATGCCTCGATGGCCAGCGCCCGATGAACGCACTGCCGGGCCGCCGCTAGTTGCTGCCCACCGCAGGGGGAAATTTGTACGGAGGGCAGAAAATGAAGCGTCGTCCCATTCACTTGAGCCGTCGTCCTGATAGTAAGCGTCGTGACTCCGCGATCCGCCAGGCTGCCTTTGAGTCGCTCGAGTCTCGTCGGCTCATGAGCGCCAACTTCACCGTCAACGCCGACGGCGGCGGCAGCGACATCGTGGTCACCGGCCCCGGCACGTTCAGCGGCGGCGGCGGACAGACGGTCAGCGGCACGGTCACGGTCGGCGACAACGTCACCGTCGCCCACTACAACTTCAGCAACGCCTCGATCAAGCTGGGCAACAATTCCAAGCTCCTGGACTGCACGGTCAACGGCGGCGGCAACACGGTCACGTCGGTGAACACCAGCGGCGCCGTCGTGCAAAACTGCGCGTTCACGAACGTCAGCGGCACGGGCGTGAGCTTCACGAGCACGACCGACAGCCAC
>JBBSDP010000086.1:0-16298 GCA_038240605.1 Tepidisphaerales bacterium
AGAGAGCCAGCTTTGACCGGTGCATGGACGCGCGACGAGCAAAGACGATTGCCAATCGCGAAGCAAAAAAAATGCTTCGGTGAGGAGAGATTTTTGTTGACCGAAAAAAGCCTTTCATGGATAGGGTGGGCTAGGCCCACCGCAACCGTCTCGTGGTGGGCCTAGCCCACCCTACGCGAGCGTCGGCCAGTTCGTTGGACTCCACCGTCGCATCGTGCGTGAGACGCCAGTCGAGGAAACGACGGATCACGTTTTCGAAATCAGCCTGCGTTTCGATCACGCGCATCTCGTCGCGGAGGAGGCGGCAGGGGTTCATCTGCTTGGCGTACCAGCTCACGCGTTTGCGGAATTCCAGGACGGCGACTCGCTCGCTGCGGAACTCGGCCAGGAACCGGAAATGGTCGCGCATGAGCCGGCACTTTTCTTCGATGCTGGGAGGGGGTGGAACGACGCCCGTCGTGAGCAGCGACCAGGTGTCGCGGAAGATCCAGGGCGTGCTGAGAGCGGCACGGCCGATCATCACGCCGGCGCAGCCGGTGACGCGCATCATGTGCCGGGCGTCGTGCGGAGAGTGGATGTCGCCATTGCCGATGACGGGGATTCGTTTCACCGCCGCTACCACTTCGGCGATGCCGTCGAGGCGGGCCTGGCCGGAGAATTTCATTTCGGTGGTTCGGCCGTGGATGGTCACCATCGATATGCCGGCCGATTCGAGTCGGGCGGCAAGTGTCGGGGCGACGATGCACGAGTCGTCCCAGCCGAGGCGCAGTTTGGCGGTAAGCGGGGCGCGGCGGAGCACGCGGGCGATGCGCTCGACCATGCCGAGCGTTCGGTCCGGATCGCAGAGGAGTTTGCTGCCGCCGTCACGCTTGGTGATCTTGTCGACGGGGCAGCCCATGTTGATATCGACGACGACAGCGCCGTGATTTTCGGCCCAGCGGGCGGCGTCGCAGAGTTTTTCAACGTCGCCGCCGTAAAGCTGCATGGCGAGCGGCTGGTCTTCGGGGCAAGTGGCGGCGAGCTCCATGGAGCGGCGGTTTTCGCGGAGCACGCCGTCCGGGCAGAGCAGGTCGGTGCATCCCAAACCCAGCGCGCCGCAGGAGCGGACGACGCGCCGGAAGGGCAGGTCGCAATAGCCGGCGATCGGCGCGAGCAACAGGTTGGTCGCGAGTCGGACGGAACCGATGGTGAGCGGGGCGTGCACGGGGGAATTGTAATTGCTTCACTCTCCCAGAGTACTGGGAGAGGGGGCAAAAAGATGGACAGGGAGCGATCGGTTCATGGCCGCGATGCGGGTTGGGTGGTGGGGAGGGCGTGGAAGAGGACGGTCGCGTTCATCTCGGGGCGAAGGAGGTCGTCGGGGTTCAGCACCTTCACCTTGGTGAGGACCGTCGCCTTCTGGCGGTTGGCCTGGGGGGCGATGAGGTCGACGACGCCATCGTATCTGCGGTCGGGGTAGGCGTCGGTAGTAACGGTGCAATGCTGTCCGAGGGCGACCTTGTTGAATTTGCCCTGGTCGATATCGAGCTCGACGCGCAGGTCGTTTAAGTCGGCGATGGAGACGACGTACCCCTTGGCGCCGCGGTCGCCGACAAAGCCGGTGGTGACGAACTCGCCCACCTCGACGTTGCGCTCCAGGATCGTGCCATCGGTCGGGGCATAGATGATCGTATTGGAATGATCGACCTTGGCCAGGTCGTACAGGCCCTGCGCCTGCTCGACCATGGCGCGCTGGGCATCGATCTGTTCCTGGCGCGTGCCGATCCGAGCCAGCTCGAAAGCGGCTTTCATGGCATTCACCTTCGCGACGGCGCTGTCGTACTTCGCCTGGGCATCGTCGAGGGTCTGGCGGGAGATCGCCCGGCTCTCGACCATCTCGCGGTCGCGCTTCACCGTCACTTCGGCGTTCTGAAACTCGGCCTGGGCCTGATCCAGGTCTGCCCTGGCGTGGTCGATTTCCTGCGGCCGTGACCCGGCGACCAGCTCGGCGAGCTTCGCTTTGGCGGCGTTGAACTGGCCCTGCGCCTGACGGAGCCGGGCGCGATACTCGTCATCTTCCAGGCGTACGAGGGGTTGCCCCTTCTTCACCTTGTCTCCCATTTCGACGCCGACCCACGACACACGGCCAATGACCTTGGCGGCCAGCTCGACCTTGTGCGCCGCGACGATGTAGCCGACCGCGTGGAGCGCGAAGTCCTGGTCGGACGCGCCGCCCGAGGCGCCCGGCTGAGTCGCGGCGGGCATGGCATGAACGACCTCTTCCTTCCCTGAGGAAGTGGGCCGTTCCCACCAGAGAACGAGCGCCGCGACGAGGACGATGGCGATGACCAGGCCGATCACCCATCGTCGTCGTGTCGGCGTCGCTGCCACGGCGTTCTTGAGGGCCGGGTCGATGCGAAGATGGGTCAGGTCGGTGGCCATGGAGGCAGCAGGTCCCTCACGTTTCACGAAGAGCCGTCAACAGGTCGCGCCGTGCCGCGGCGCGGGCCGGCAGGTAGCCTCCGATCGCGCCGATCACGGCGGCGAAGATCAGCCCCACCGCGATCGTGGAAGGGCCGACGCGAAAGTTGAAGGCGATCTCGCTGAAGGTCGCGAAGTTGCCGACGCCGGTCGTGACGGCGTTGAGCGGCAGGGCCAGCAGGCAGCCGATGATGCCGCCGAGCAGCGAGAGCGCCACCGATTCCAGCAGGAAGCTGCGGAGGATGTTGCCGCGCGAAAAGCCCAGGGCCCGCAGCGTGCCGATCTCCCGCCCGCGCCGGGCGACAGCGGCGTACATGGTGTTCATCGCGCCAAACGCGCTGCCGACCGCCATGACGCCCGCGACGAAGGTGCCGAGGATCTGTAGCGGTAAGCCGGACGTCATCATCTCCGCATAATATGCCTGCTCGGTGAGGGCCGTGGCGTTGAGCTGTCGGTCATCTTTCACTGCGGCGATCGTCGGCTCGATCTGATCGGTCGAATTCACCCGGAGCAGCACGCTGCTCATTTCGCCCTGGCGGTCGAAGTCGGCGCGGAGCTGGTTCAGGTCGCACCAGATCTCGCTGTTGACGGCGGAGCGTCCGCCGTCGAACACGCCGACCACTTCCCAATCGCCACGGCCGAAGTGGATCCGCTTGCCAAGGCGGGCATCGCGATAGCGCTTGGCGACGGACTCCCCAACGACGACCTCATGGCGGCCGGACGAAAACCACCGGCCGGCGGAGGGGCGCACGTCGCGCAGTGAGACGCCGACCGGCATCAGGCCGCGCACCGTCACGTTCATGCCCGCGGGATTGTCGACACTGGGAAGGTTGACGACCGACAGCAGCTCGGGCGAGGCCAGCGGCGCCGGCGACGCGCCGGGTTCGCTCGCGGGCCGGCGGCCCAGTTGCGGCAGTAGCTTGATCCGTTGCAACGCCGCTTCGGTGATGCTGCTGCTCAGTTCCGCCTGGACTCCCTTGCGCAGCACGACCACTTGCAGCGGATTACCCGTGGCCTGGAAGGTGGCCTTGAGCCCGTTGATCAGCGCCAGCGCCGTCACCAGCACACCGACGGTGAGCGAGATGCCCAGCGCTGTCATGAGGGTGGTCCCCTTGCGTTCCCAGAGATTGCGGAGGTTGTAGGTAAGAGGGATCGTCATCGCTCGAATTTCAGAGAGTACATGGAACTTCTAGCCCGCATTCCGCAGCGATTCGACGACTGGTTTGTGCGAGGCCAGAGACGCGGGAACCGCGGCGCTCAGAAACGCGATGACCACCGCGACCGCCACGACGATCGCCACCAGCACCGGCGTAAGCAGCGGGAAGCGCATGCCGCCGCCCTGGAACTTGCGAAACGTGAGGCAGAGCGCCTGGGCGAGGATACTGCCCGCGATCCCTCCGGCGACGCCGAGAATCGCCGCTTCGCCGAGGATCAGGCCGAGGATCTCGGTGGGGGCGAAGCCGAGCGTGCGGAGGATGGCCGTCTCGCGCACGCGCTCGCGAACCGTCATGGCGACGGTGTTGGCCGAGACGAGCAGGATCGTGAACGTGACGGCTCCGCAGATCGCCGCCAGGAAGAGCTTGAGGTTCCCCAGGAACGCCAGGAAGCTCAGGGCGAAATCCTTCTCCGATTCGGTCTTGGTCGGCGCCGGCGAGTTCGCGTACATATCATCGATGGCCGTCGCGATCCGCGGGACGTGCCGCGGATCATCGGCCAGGAGGAGGAACGCGCCGATCGTGTTGCGCGCGCTGCTGCCGACGGCGAGGCTCTCCTGGAGGTAGTCGTTGTTGAAGAACAGCACCTCGCTGTTGTCGGGATCGGTGAAGATGCCGACGAGCGTGAATTCCAGGGTCACGGGAAAGATGTCGCCCACCAGCGTGATACGTTCGCCCCGTTTCCACCCAAGCTTGTCGGCCAGGAATTTGCTCACGACGACGCCGGTGCGCTCCCGCTCGAATGCCGTTCGCTCCTCCGGCGTGATCTGCATGTCGGGTCGCACGACGAAGAGTTGCTCGGGATCGACGCCGAGGCGGGCGAAGAAATTCTTCGGATCGCGCGCGTCCTTGTAGGTTCCCCCGAACCACTGCCAGTTGCTGGCGGCGACGACGCCGGGCACTTGCAGGATACGCGACTTGTAGGAGATGGGAAGGGCTTGCGCGAGGGAGACTTTGTGGTGGACCACCAGGCGCAGCGCGGTGACGGGGGAGGGATCGGGGGCATAGAAGAGCCCGCGGTAGAGGGAGAGGATCACGCCGAGCAGGCAGAGGGAGACGGCCACGCTGGCGATGGTGAGGATGCTCCGACGGCGGTTGCGCAGGGCGTTTCGGACGATGAAGGGGACGTGCTGAAGCATCTTGGGATTTGGGCGCTGGGCGAGGGAGAGATTATCGGCGAGATGTCGGAGAATTCCAAGACGTTCTGCACCGGCGAATGATTCGACGTTTCGGATTTCACAAATCAATTCGCAGATGCATGGGGCTGGCTGCCCCCTGCAACCCCCGCTTGGGGAGTTCCCCCGATGCCCCCGAAGATACAGCTTCGCGAAAAGGAAGCCGCGACAGCATCGGTCCTGCCATGCTCGCGAGTACGCTGCGCTGGTCATGCCCGAAGCAACCGCGGACGGGTGTAGATCGCTCCGTGTAGGACCTTCGGACCTTTTTTTCCCTCGCTGTGAAAGCGGGACAGCGAGGAAAAACATGGGGGTGGTGGTGTCATGGCCAGGGGTGAAGTTTCGATGCTGTCCTCTGACGTCGCCGCGATTACGATCGTGCCGGCGTGTCCGTCCTCACTTCACACTCCCCCCGCCCATGATTTTTTCCTCTCGCTCGCCTCCTCGGCGAGAGGAAAAAATCCTGCTGCCCGAAGGTCCTTCGCGGAGCGTTGCTTACCTGCCCGCGGCCGCGGCGGGCGGGACACGCGCAGGTGTACTCACCGAGCATGGCTCGACCGTTGCTGCCGCGGCTTCCTCATCGCGAAGCTGTCTTCAGGGGTCCGGGGAAATGTCCCCGGGCGGGGGTTGCAGGGGGCTGCCGGCCCCATGCGTTTGCGGCTTCTGAATTCAGATTATGATTAAAATTAAGATTAGGATTAGGATTAGGACGGGGAGGGGATAAAGGGGGGGCGTCAGTTGTGGGCGAACCACTGGGGGAAGCGGGTGGGATGGCGGTTGGCGGGCGGTCTGGGTGGGGAAGGATCGCGGGCAAGGGCGCGCGTCAGCTCGTTGATCGCTTCGAGCAGGTCGTCGGGGCGAATGCGGGGGTTCACTTCAATCCATCGATCGAGAGCGCCACGGCGGCAAAGATCCGTCACCTCGGCGGCCAGCGGGCTGTCGTCGATCCAGTAGAAATCGCCGGACATATTCTCGGTCTTCAGGGTGGAGGCCGGGGTGTGGCGGATGGCCTGGAGCCTTTCGTGCAGAGGGTCGGGGAGGTGGGGGCGGAGGAGTTCCACGATGAGTTGGGGGTCCAACATCGTGGGCGCCGAGCACCAGTGGCAGTCGAAGCGTTTGAGGGCGAAGGTGAGAAACTCGGATGCGTGGGGCGCGAGGGCGATCGTGTTGGCGGTCTTGGAGAGGAGGACGCCGACGTCGACGTAGAGACGCTTCATCCGATTTGTTATCGGTCTAACGGGAGGCTGGCGTTGAATTTCTGGCAGTCGAGGGGTTTGTTTCGCGGGAATGAACAGGCGCAAGCCTCGACATTAACGCGGCGTCGCGGATTGGATTTTGGGGGTGCCGGTGGCGCAGAGGCGGAGGTTGGGCTCTGCCTCGATCGTCTTCAACAGGCCGCGGGTCACCAGGTCGTCGATCTCGGCGGCGCGGTGGATGGGAACCGGATAACGCACGATGAACTCGAGGCCCGCGTCCACGAATCGCAGGCGCCCTTCCGGCTTGGGGTTGGAGAGGGGCACGTGCAGCGCGGACATGGCCGCGGCATGCTCGCGGTCGATCTCGTCGTGGTACGTTGCGTAAACGCCGTTCACCGCCTCCATCAGCTTCGTCTCCGCCAGGTGGTAATCGCTGTCGGGCGAGAGTGTGAGGGCGATCTGGTGAAACATGTACTCCGAGCCGGGGAGCTGTTTGTAGAACGGCACGGATTGGAACAGGACCGAGTTGGCGAAGACGACGATTCGCCCGGTCGGGTGCAGGTCCAGGTTCGAGCCGCCCAGTTCCATCAGGTAGAGGCGGAAGAGGCCCACGTCGATCACGTCGCCGCTCACGCCCGCCACCGTCACACGGTCCCCGACGCGGATCCCGTAACGGCCGATCACGAAGAAGTAGGCGACGCCGGAAAGAATGACCGTCTGCAAGGCGACGGCAATGCCCGCGGTGAGCAGGCCGGCGTAGGTCGCCAGCGAGCCGAACTCGGTCACGAACCCGATGATCAGCACCAGGAAGATGATCGACCCGACCACGAAGCGTCGGACGACCAAAAACTGACGGCGTCGTCGGACGTCGCTGATGTAGCGAAACGTCCCGCGACGCCAGAGCGAGGAGACGCCCAGGACGATCAGGATGACCATGGCCATGGCGCCGAGGCGAAGGACCAGGTAGCGCAGCGTCTGGTTGAACTGGCGGCTGAGCGAGTCGTGCCACTGCACGAGGTTGTTCCGCGCCGATTCCAGCTCGATGCTTTGCGCGCCCAGCGGCACGGCGACCGCCGACAACTGCTTGAACCGCGTGGCGAGCGCGTCGATCTGCTGGCGGTCGGCGGTGATCATGGCAATGCTGTCGGACTCACGCGTCGCCGCCAGCGTGTCGCCGCGCTTGATCGCGTCCAACAGCTCCGAGCGGATCGGCTGGCGGAGCGTGTCGACGTAGCCGCTGAGGTGTTCGGTTTGGCGATCCAGTTCCCCGAGCTCGCGCATCCGGCCGCTCAGGGTAAACATCTGCGAGACCAGCCCGAAGATGCCCGCGGATTCGGGGTGGAAAGGTGGGACGATCGTTGCAGCCGCGGCAGCCTTTGCCCCGTCAGCGGGGGCCGGTTGCGGCGAAGTAGGCGAGGGTGCGGGAAGTCCGACGGCGGCATCGGGAACGGATCGCTCCAGGTCGACGATCTTGTCCAGCAGGCCGGCCCCGCCGGCCGAGCCAATAAATCCGCTGAATTTTTGCAGGGTGTCACGCCGGGCCGTCGCCAGGTTCAAGCCGCTGGCGATCTTGTCGCGTCGGGCGATCAGGTCGGGCCGGGTGGTTGCAGCGCCGTCTTCGATCTGCTTGTTGACCGCGGCCAGGTCGGCCGCGAGCGCAGCGACCCGGGCAATCGCGTCGGCGGTGGCCTTGGCGACACGCTTTGCACGATCGCTCTGGGCGAGGGTGCTGCCACCGCCGGCGTTCTCGCTGCTGAGCATTGCGGCCCGTGCCCTGCCGTAGGCAAAGGCCTGCTGGAGCGCGAGCTTCGAGTCGGCCGCAACCGAATCCTTGTAAAGCAGGTCGCGCGGATCACTGCCGGCGTCGGGGGTGTTCACGCCGCGATACCATTCGATCATCCAGGTCAGGTGCCGCAGCACGTCTTCGCCGCTCACCGCCGATGGGGCGGTGGTCGGCTGAGCCTGCACCAGGGCAATCAGAGCCGTCAGGGACAGAAGAAAGGCGAGAGCGGATCGTTTGGAAAAAAGCGGCTGAAGCATGGGGAGCGACAGGGTAGGCAGTGGCCGGCGGTGACGGCAAGGGGTTGAACCCGATTATCTCAAGGGATTTTTTCCCAGGGCCTGGACGGTGAGCTCATCCGAAGGATGACGCCCTCCATCAGGACATTCTGTCATCCGAGCGCTCCGATTGGCCTGTCAGCGGACGTACGCCGTTACGGCACGCGGTTTGTTTCACTTCGATCAACTCTAACAAGGATGTCTGTATGGCTCAGGAAGATGTAGCAGCCGGTAAGGTGAAACAGGTGAAGGGCAAGCTGGACGATATCGCCGGCGCCGTGAAAGGCGACACCGCTCAGCAGATCAAAGGCAAGGCTGAGAAGGTCGTCGGCAAGATCCAGGAAGGAATCGGCAAGGCGACTTCCAACACCAATAAGTAAACCGAAACCGGCAGAAAATTTTGTACCCGCCGGCGATGCGTCACTTGGCGCCCGCCGGCGGTTTTTTTGCGCACTGGATATGCATTTCTCGTATATCTGTAGCACAACCCGTCGCTTTTCCCCGCCGCCGAACGTCCAGAAAAATTGACTCCGCGGGCTGGCGGACAGAACCGGCCCGGTGGACACGACGAATAATCGTTCGGCGGACGGTCTTTCCCTGACTGCGGGGTCGTGACTTTTTGTTGGAGTGCTCAATGGCGACTTATGCATTTGAAGCGATGAATTCGTCCGGCCAGGAGGTACGGGACGAAATTGAGGCGACGACGTCCGAGGAGGCGATCGCCAAGATCCGTGGGAAGGGTTACTTTCCGACCAAGGTCCGCGAGAAGGCACAGAAGAAACGGGTCGCCAGGAAGGGGGGCGCGGGTGACACCATCACCACCACCCGCAAGATGCCGATCTCGATCGGCGGCGTGCCACGCAAGCAGCTCGTCAGCTTCACCCGCCAACTCTCCACCCTCCAGGACGCCGGACTCCCCATCCTTCGCTCGCTGCAGATCCTCGAGGGGCAACAGCGGCCCGGATTGCTCAAGGCGATCATCGGCGGGGTCGGCGACGACGTCGAAGGGGGCGGCACCCTCTCCGATGCCATGGCCAAATATCCCAAGGCGTTCGACAAGCTCTATTGCAACATGATCAACGCCGGCGAGGCGGGCGGCGTGCTCGACCTGATCCTCTCGCGTCTGGCCGACTTCATGGAGAAGGCCGCCAAGCTCAAGAAGAAGGTCATCGGTGCGATGATCTACCCGATCGTGGTCATCAGCATCGCGGTCGGCGTGGTGTCGATGATCATGGTCTTCGTCATCCCCAAGTTCGAGAGCATCTTCAAGGACTTCAAGCTCGAGCTGCCCGCACCCACGCGCATCCTCCTGGCGATCAGCCGGTGGTTTGCCCAGGATTACGGCTGGCTCTACGTCATGCTCTTCCCGTTCGTCTTCGTGGCCCTCATCAAGCTGATCCGCCTGAGCGAGGGGGGCAAGTACGCCGTGGACGTGGTCAAGCTCAAGATCCCGATCCTGGGCTCGATCCTCTCCAAGACCGCCATCGCCCGCTTTACCCGAACGCTCGGCACGCTGATCAGTGCCGGCGTGCCGATCCTGGACGCGATCAACATCACCAAGGAGACCAGCGGCAATGAGGTGTATGCCCGGGCCCTGGTGAAGGTGCACGATGCGATCCGCGAAGGTGAATCGATGGCCGACCCGCTCCGCGCCACCAAGGTGTGCGACGCGATCGTGGTCAACATGATCGACGTCGGCGAGGAGACGGGCGACCTGGACAAGATGCTCCTGAAGGTCGCCGATAACTACGACAGCGACGTGGACGTGCTGGTCGGCTCGCTGATCAGCATTCTGGAGCCGGTCATGGTCGTCGTGCTGGGCGTGATCGTCGGCTTCATCGTCGTCGCCCTGTTCATGCCGATGATCTCACTGATCCAGGGTATCTCGTCGCAGGCAAGCAAGAAGTAGCAAGCGAGACGTACGCCGTTCGTTGCCCGTTTCATGTGTGCGCCAGGGGTGGCACAGTTCGCCCCACTGCGCGGGGCGTGGTCCCACTGGCGCAACCTCTCCCGGAGATTCCATGCAAGCTCAGAAATGCCCGGCTGCACGAAACGACCGCGGCGGCGGACCCAGGCAACCCGCCGGCTTTACCCTCGTGGAGCTGCTTGTCGTGATCGGGATCATCATCGTCCTGATCGGCATCCTCCTGCCGGTGGTGGCCAACGTCCGCAAGAAGGGATACTCCACC
Organism: Tepidisphaerales bacterium; assembly: GCA_038240605.1. Lineage (GTDB taxonomy): Bacteria > Planctomycetota > Phycisphaerae > Tepidisphaerales > Tepidisphaeraceae > JBBSDP01. The sequence continues at coordinate 10,293 of JBBSDP010000086.1, forward strand.
TCCACGTCGCAGCAGCTCGGCCGCATCGGCACGGCGTGTCAGGCGTACTACGCGGACTTTCATTCCTATCCCGGACCGTTGCCCGAGAAGAACCTGGACGGCGACGTGAACCTCGCGGCGATCAACCCGGCGATTACGGGGATGACCAAACTTACTTCATCTCAGAATCTGGTGCTCGGCCTGCTGGGCGGTTTGTTCCTCCCCAACGGTACGACGCCTATCAAGTTTGATCCCAAGCAGGTCACGCAGGGCGCGCAGAATTTGTCGACGTTGAACCCGAAGCAATACAACGCTTATCTCGACGTCACGCCGGACGAATTGCCGAATCTGAACGGAACGTATACGAGCTATAACACCGTCCGCGGAATTGCCCCGGCCGGTTATGTCGTCCCGGAATTCCTCGACCATATCCCCATCGATCCGCCGCCGTATCACCTGCCAATTCTCTATATGCGAGCACGGACGGGAGCGGGCGGGATCGTCGTTACGAAGGCTCCGGCCACCCCGTATAACCCAGTCTCGCCGGCTCAATACACGTTCGCCCAAGTAGGAATGTATCAGTCGCTCATCGCCAATGCGCCGTTTACCAGCGTGCTCGCCACCGACTATCCAGTTCCGAATCCGAACCCGCCGACTGGCGCGCCGAACGGAATAGCTTATCAGCCCGAGACGGTTTACTTCGCCAACCCCGGCCTGATCACGCAGCCGCGCGGCAAGGATTCGTTCATCCTGATTTCGGCAGGATCCGACAACACGTACGGGACGGCCGACGACATCATTTACAGCCAGTAGTCCGAGTGCGTCACCCGTCGAACAGATGCGCTGAGGAAATGGTTATGGCCGCTCCGATTATGCCACACTTCAGAGCCGCGACCGTGAGGGAGCGGTGTACCTGGAACTGCGAACACCGCTCCCTTACGGTCGCGGCTCCGAAAGAGAGTTCCGATTCGTCCCGCGCAACAAGAGCGACGGAATTGATGCCGACATTTTCGTCAGCTCACCGAGGCTTTCTCCTCACCGACCCTGGGCCTCGGAGCCGAAGGCCGTGGTACCGAGCGAGGGTCAGGCTGATTGGGCCGTCCAATCCGTCGCGCACCCGGATCGCCGCGCCGGCTGGTTTTACCTTGATCGAGATGCTGGTGGTGATCGGCATCATCGTGGTGCTCATCGGCATCGCCGTCCCGGCGCTCAACCGCACGTATAAGAACGCCGTGCGCACGCGGATGGCGGCGGACATCCAGGTGATCAGCACCGCGCTGGAAGCCTATCGCGGGGATTTCAAGGATTACCCGCGCCTCGACTACTCCGGCGGCGCGGTCAATGGCGTGAATCTCAACGGCATCAATACACCCGGCTCGGTAATCCTCTGCTGGGCACTCCTCGCACCGGGCAACGATGCGCAAGACGGAGCTGACGGATTGGGTTTCCGAACTCGATCATTCGCCACTCCGAGCGGCACCCCGGCGGGTCAGGGTCAGGTTTACGGTCCGTACATCGCGCCCGGCCGCTTCAATGTCGCCAATGGATCGGACGACACCCAGGCGACGATCAACGATCGCTACGGGCACCCCTACCTGTACTTTCCCGCCCGCAAGGGCGCCGATGCGACAGTGAGTTACTGTCAGGCGTGGTCAACCGGAAATACCCCGGTCCCGATGTACAACGCGACGGACAACGTTTCCCTCTTCGCGCATCAGGCCGACGCCTACGGCCTCCAACGGCTCCAGTCGATGCTGGGCGACGTTGGCATCGGCGCCGGTCCGGGGACGCCCGACGGCAAGATCAGTGGAACCGAAACCGCCGCCTACACCGGCCCCTACATCCTCTGGGGCGCGGGACCCGACGAGGCGTACGGGCCGAATTTCAAGAGCGGCACTAACGCGCCGCCGTTCGATCTCGGCCTCTGCGACGACGTGACGAACTTCAAGTGATTGGAATCCAGGTCGTCTGTAGTCTGTGCTGGAAATGCGCTTATTTCAGAGCCGCGACCGTAAGGAAGCGGTGTTCACGGTTCCATGCACACCGCTCCCTCACGGTCGCGGCTCTGAAAGGGAAAGGCGCGGCGTTTTCCGCGCAGTTGAGGCCGACGCCTCCTGTTAACGCTTGGGTGCGCATGCGATCTGTTCGCGGCTACACGCTGCTCGAGATGCTCACCACGGTGGCGGCCCTGATCATCGTGCTGGGGCTGATGGTGAGCCTGGCCCGTTACGTTCGCAATGCGTCGGCGATCGAGGTGACCAAACGGCTGCTCCGCGACATGGAAGGATTGCTCGCCCAATATCGCGCCCAGCACGCCGACGCCCTCCCCCTGGTGACGCCGTTCGTCGGCGCGCATGTCGATGCCGACGAAGCGGGATTGCAGCGGGCGGCGCTGGCGAACAACCAGCGGATCGTCGCGGTTCTGCGGTCAGCAACCGGCGTATCGCCCGACCTGTTCGGCGGTTTACCGGACTCGATCTACAACGACGCGACGCTGCGCGACCCGTGGGGATCGCCGATCGTCTACATGCCCGCGATGCATCCCATGATCGGCATGGCCCCCGACAACCGCCCCTTCTTCTTCTCCGCCGGCCCGGACAGGCAATATCTGACGCAGGACGACAATTTGTACAGCTATGAGGAGAGGGTTCAGGGTTCGGGGTTCGGGGTTCAGCCGCGAAAGGCAAATGATGAACGTTAAACGATGCACGATGAACGGGGGAATGCGGAAGTTTCGAACATCGAACGCGGAGAACCCCGAATCTGAGTCCTAAACCCTAAACCCTAAACTCCAAACTCTTACCTGAACCCCGAACCCTGAATCCTGAACCCTCCCCTGCTGGACACCGCGAATAATGCAGGGCAGGCGGCAAAGGAGCGAACTGTGACACGACGACGGAGCGGATTTACGCTCATCGAAATCCTGGTGGTGATCGGCATCATCCTGGTGCTGATCGGGATGCTGGTGGTCGGGTACAACCAGCTCGATCGCAGCACGGCGGGCCGGTCCACGCGCACGACCCTGGAAAACATGCGAGCGCTGTCGGACGAACTGGAGTCGGAAGTGGGGCCCGGCTACCTGGAAGGGACCAACGTGCCGCCCGCTCTTTTTATGACCGGCATTTCCGTCACCCAGCCCGGCGACGTGAACCCGGGGCAGGCGCCGCACGATGCGGAAGCGAAGAAATTCGCCAACGTTATCAAGCAGCTCATGCGATCGTCGAAAAACAAGGCTTCGATTGCGGGAATCCCAACCAAGCAGCTCTTCGGCAAAGACTCGGCCGGCGTCGTCGTGAACCCGCCGGGCATCCTCGACGCGTGGAGCAACCCGATCATCTTCGTGCCGAGCGGCGGACTGACAGGCGTGTCGCTCGCACAAGGGCCGAACGGGAACGGCACGATGTACACGATTCGGTCGAGCGGGGTTTATCCCGAACCATTGAGCAATCAGAACAAAGTCCTCGGACCCAAGGACCGTCCCTTCTTCGCATCCGCCGGCCAGGATGGCGATTTTTCCAAGGGCGACGACAACGTCTATTCGTTCGAGAACTGATGATCACTTACTCGGAAAATTGTCAGTTGTCAGTTGTCAGTTGTCCGTTGTCGGACAGCGTCATGAAGCGAACTTCTCGTCAACAACGGACGCCGAATGGTCGGTTGTCAGTCGTCAATTACTCGGAGTGTCAGTTGTCAGTTGTCAGTTGTCAGTTGCAGGACAGCGTCTCTGGGCACCGCGCTTCTGAACAACGGACAACGGACAACGGACAACGTACGCCGCGCAGCGGACGGACAACTGACAACAGCCTGTCCCGATCCATCGGGAGACAACGGACCTCCTCCGGCTTTACCCTCGTGGAAATGCTCGTCGTGATGGGGATCATCGTGCTGGTGATCCTGATCGCGATCCCGGCGATTCAGTCGATCACCGGCACTCGCAGCGTCGGGGCCGCTCAGAACACGCTGTCGGCCCTGATCACGCGAGCTCGAGAAGAGGCCGTAGGCTTGCAGGAAGTGCGCGGCGTTTTGTTTTACCTCGATCCAGCGAATGGCCGGGTGAACGCCGCAATTGTTCGGCAGGTGCTGCCACCCGCTCCTGATAACAACACGAACGCACCGCTTGTTTACCTCGATGCGGTGCCTAACCGCGACTATCTTCCGCTGCCACCAGGCGTGGGCGCTCAGACCGTCATTAATGCAGCGTTGGCTGGAACCAACGGGACCTACAGTTCCGATGCATATCTTGGCTTCAACCCGTTTCCCGATCCGCGCGGAAATGCATCCATCGTGTCGACCACCGGAATACGGTACGGCGGCGTCATTCTCTTCGACGGCAATGGGCGCCTCGTTAGCAAAACCTACGGCTTTAAGCTTTTCACGGCGAGCAATGCGGGAAACGTGCAATCGCCGATGGGCGCCCTCTTGAATATTCCGCTCGTGGCCGGCGGCACCGACTTCGTCCCCATTGCGCCGGCGGGTTATCCGCCGCCACCTAATAATCTTACGACGCCGGTTCGGATCGCATCGCAGGTCGGTCTGGTCCTGTACGACCGCCAGACGTTCCTGTCCCAGGTTGATTCCGGCGGCACCGCGAATTTCACGGATGGCGATCCGGGCATGGACCCGGCGGTCGCCGGCTATGGCGGTTATGGAGTGCCTAATTCGCCGACAAAAGGGATTAACAACGGTACCGGCGAGGGATCGGAAGAGGGATGGCTCGACGTGAACGCCACGCCCATCTTGATCAATCGCTACAACGGAACGCTCATCCGCGGAGAATAGTGGAAACAATGATGTCGAGCATTAGCATTCATTCGTCGCGGCTCGGGTTTCCATGCGGTGGATTTTCTCCGCACGCCGGGTCGTGCCGACCCGGAACCGGGTCCACGGGACCCGGCGTGACGGGCGCAGTCGGCGCCGGGACCGCTTCTCGTCGTCGTCTGGAGCGTCGCCGCGGGTTCTCCTTCACCGAGATTCTCTTCGCGGTGATGGTGCTGGGGATCGGGTTCATCATGATCGCGGCGATCTTCCCCGTCGCCATCAAGCAGACGCAGGCGACCGGCGAAGAGACCAACGCATCGCATATCGCCAAGGGCGGCGTCGACTACTTCGAGAAGATCGCCTCCGGCACGACGATGCCGCCGACGACCGCGTCCGCCGGTCCGGGAAAGGTCGTTGCCTCCGGCCTTTTCTGGAACATGCTCCAGGGGAACCTGATCATCCCCTCCGATCCGCGCTATGCGTGGGTCCCGCTCTACAAGCGCGACATGGACGCCAAGACGGGTGAAGCGTCACCCTACGCACAGGTCATCATCATCGGCGTGCAGGTGCGCAACCGCTCTCAGTACGAAGCGAAATTCGACACCGCGGTACTCGGCGCCGCCACGCCCAACCTCCAGGCGCGGCCGCTGACCGGGACGTTCGTTTACGCCAATCCGGCGGGAAGTGGACCGGACCTCGTGACGCTGGCCGACTCGAGCGTCGTCGGCGCCACCACCTCCGCGGCGGAAGGGGCCTACCTCGTCGTCGCCGATGATGCGTCCACCGGCGGGGCGACCAACGGCTTCATCTATCGCCTCGGAAACCCGACCAGCACCGCCAATCAATGGGAACTGGCCCCCGGCAACGACACGTACGGCTCGGCCGCAACGAACGGCCGTCCCGCCGCGAGCCAGGCGATTCCCGTGTTCATGCTCGGGCGCGGGTACAACGATGTCAGCGCGTCGCCGGCCGACACGACGTTCAGCGGCCCGGCGCAGGACGTTGCAGTTTACACGACATTCGTGACCGTTCATTGAGGGATTCATGTCGCACAGGAATGCCCACCATCGCGGACCGTCTGCTCTGCCCAGCGAGCGCATCGCGCTTCCTCTTCCTCTGGAAGAGAGCGAAAGTGCGCCATTTAATTCCGTTGTGCTGCCCCACTTCAGAGCCGCGGCCGTGTGGGGGGGGGGTGCCCGGTACCCCGAAAACCCCGCCCACACGGTCGCGGCGCTGAAAGAGAGTTACGATTTCCCGGGTTGGGGTGTG
>JBBSDP010000087.1:0-16296 GCA_038240605.1 Tepidisphaerales bacterium
CCAAATCGGAGGCCGCGGCTTCAATGGGGTAGGTCTGCACTACACGGGTTCTCGTGAATCAATCCGCGCTGGCGCGATGGGAATGCACAAATCAGGCGGGAAAATTCCGCAAATCGATCGAAGCTGCGAAGGTTAGGTTAGAGCCGCACCGCGCGACGACGCGAGATCGGCGGCTCGGTGTGCCGATCGCGCCAGCATCCGGGCAGGTCGGACTGGGAGTCCGTATCTCTGTCGGCCGACGGCCGATGAAACTGGATTGAAATGAGAAGCTCAGGCCCGACGACGGCGCGCGAGCAGTCCAACGCCGACGAGTCCGCAGAGCCCCAATGAAGAAGGTTCAGGAACAGGATTGACGTCAAGTTCGCGATAAACGAACTGGCCGCCCGTTGTATCAACAAATTCGACGTATCGCGCGGTCACAAGGGTTGAACTTCCATTGACGTTCACCACTGTTGATTGAGCTGCTCCACCCTGACCACTGGACGCCGGAAAGCCAAATCCAGTGCCCGCGTTTCCCTGCGTCTGTGTCGAACCATCGCTAAACAACTAGAAAACAACTAGAACAACTAGGAACAACTAGGGACAGTCACCTATATGAACAACTAGGGACAGTCACCTATATATCGACTTGCTTTTGCCTGAAATCCGCTTTCGCGGCCGACCGACGGGCAACGGCGTGAGCCGGCGCCCCAACTTTGACTCGAGCTTTTGAAGCAGCCGTGCACCCGCCAGGGGGCGGCCGGTGTGGGTCGCAAGGCGAATGGTTCGAATCTCCTTTTCATCCATCTCTTCACGCAAGGCGGCGGTCCACCACCGCCGGGCGTGGCCGCGTTCCGCGAGCAATGCGTTGAAGCCCTCCATGTCCAGCAGGCCGGACGGATCCTTTCCTCCGATGTGGGCAGCGGCGCTGGACCAGCGATAATCGTCGGCGATGCCGCACAGCCCGGCGCGCAGCGGATTGCATTCGGTATATCGCATCGCCCGCCAGTAATGATCGGAATCCAGGGCACAGGAGAAAAATCGGTTTTGCCAGAGGTGCCCGCTGCGGCCGTGCGTCCGGTTGAAATATTGCGCGTAGAGCCAATGGGCTCGACCGAGCGCCCTGGCCAGCGATTCGCCGCGCGCCGGCGTCGCCACGACGTGGACGTGGTTGGACATCAGACAATATCCCCAAATCCGCAACCCGTGTTTACGCGACATCTGGCCGAGCAGTTTCAGGTAGGTAAGCCGGTCCTCGTTACCGAGAAACACGTCCTGGCGGTTATTGCCGCGCTGGGTGACGTGGTGGGGAAGATCCGGAACGACAATGCGGGCAACGCGGGGCATAAGGGTAAACGTATCGGCTTGCGGAAATCTCGTCAACAAAATAGGTGACTGTCCCTAGTATTTCCTAGTATTTCCTAGTATTTCCGTTGATGGAAGCGAGTAGCCGGCAGCCAGTAGCCAGAAGACTGTCGTGTTGAGTGCTGCGTGCTGGATAGCAGAAGGCGAACATCGTCGGCCCTGAGCGATTTCGAGGCGAACATCGAACGTCCAGCCCTCATGTTCAACGCAGAATGCAGAGCGGAGAACGCGTCTGTCCGGCGGGCGGGTCCGCCCGCTCTCACAGCCGCCTGGCAGACAGGAATGATCTGTCCCACTAAGTAAGAGAGGATTGAACTGCCCCACCAAGGCAGACACGAATGTCCGCCCTACTGAAGAACGCAGTTCGCGCGGATGTCGCGCGGGGGGAGGATGCCAAGTTGAGAGTTGGGTGCAGGTTATCGAAAAATGGGTCGCGCTCGACATCAGAAAAACGTCGCGCGACTATCGCGCGAATCGTTAAAGACAAGTGGTCTTATTATACCTGAAAAATCGTGCATGTGATCGGCCATGCAAACGCTCAATAGAAAGGGGCGAGAGTGTAAAGGACGGTCGCTCGCGCGCTGCTCGCCGACGCCCACCCTGGCGGTCGGGCGGGCATGGATGGCGGCGGTCGGTTGCCCTAATGTTGGGCGAGCAAGATCCAACGGTATGACCCCTCGCTTCTCCCTGCTCTTTCGCAACCTCCGCCATTTCCGGGGCGTCAACCTCGCGGTGATCGTCGGGATGGCAGTCGCCACGGCGGTGCTGACCGGGGCGATGATGGTGGGCGATAGCGTCCGCGGTAGCCTCACGCACCTGGCAATTCAGCGACTGGGCCCGGTGGATTACGCGCTGGTTGGTACGCGATTCTTCAACCAGTCGCTTGGCGAACGGGTGGCGCGGGATGGGAAATATCAGGTCCTGCCGGCCATTATCGTGCGCGGCGAGGCGTCGGCCGAACGCTCCAAATCGCATACGGCGGACGTGCAGATCGCCGCTCTCACGCCGGCCGGGCCGAATTGGGCGTTTGCGGAACAGAGCAAATCCCTGATCAATGGAACGCTCGCCGAGGAACTGGCGACGCCAGCGGTGGGCGACGCGATCGTCTTATCCGTTCCAAGCGGCGGCGATACGCCCCGTGATGCAACCCTCTCCCGTCGCGCCCGCGGCGATTCGCTCGGCTCGTTCCGCACGAACCTGGCGTCGGTCGTCACCGCGCCCGGCTTCGCCTCAATGTTCAATCCAGCGGGCGGCCAGCGTCCGCCGCGCAACGCATGGGTAAACCTGGCGGATCTCCAGGAGGCGGTCGAACAGCCGGGCCGGGTGAACGCCCTGCTCGTTCACGATCCCCTGAGCGCGCCCGCCGATCAAGTGACGCGGGAATTGAATCAGGCGCTCGCTCGCGAAATGACGCTGGAGGATTACGGGCTGACCGTAACTCTGCCGGTATCGAACGGCGCCGAGGCCGCTCTCGGCTCGCGCGCGACGTACCTACCGTCGCCGATTGTTACAGCGGGGCAGCGGATCGCCGCGCGGGATCACGTGCCGCTTCAGACGATTTCGGTGAACCTCATCAACGCCATCACGACGGCGGACAAGACCATTCACTACGTCGTTGCGGCCGGCGTGTCGCCGCTCGACGGCGCGGACCTGGCGCCCGATGCGGTCGCGATCAACCAGTGGACCGCCGACCAGCTCGGCGCGAAGGTTGGTGATGCGATTCGCATCGATTACTACGAGCGATCCAGCGGCACCGGCGAGCTGTCCGATGCGAGCAAGCATCGGCCGGCGTCGGAGCTGACGTTCCGCGTGGCGCGCATCCTGCCGATGAGCGGGATTGGCGCTGATCCGAGCCTGCCGCCGGACTACAAGGGGCTGACCGACGCCGACAGCGTCGCCGACTGGGACCCGCCCGAAGGGTTGAAGATCGATAAGTCGCTCGTGACCAAAGAAGACGAGGCGTACTGGAAGCAGTATCGCGCGGCGCCGAAGCTCTTCTTCAGCTTCCCGACCGCCGAGAAATTGTGGGGTGGCGTCTATGGAAACGTCACCGGGCTTCGCGTCCCGGCCAATGCCGCTGGTCCGTTTTTCGATTCGCTCCGCCGTGAGCTGAGCCCGGCGCAACTGGGGCTGAGCTTCCGCTCGATTCGCGCCGAGCAGCTCGCCGCCGCCAATGGCGGCACCGACTTCGCCGAGTATTTCATCTCGTTCAGTTTCTTCCTGATCGTGGCGGCGACCCTGCTGGTGGCGATGCTCTTCCGGCTGAACGTCGAGCAGCGCGCCCGCCAGCTGGGGCTGCTGTCAGCCGTTGGATATTCTCCGCGCCGGCTGCGAAGGCTGGCGCTGGGCGAAGGGATGCTACTGGCTGTCATTGGCGGCCTGGTCGGACTGGGCGGGGCGATCGGCTACACATGGCTCATCATGGCGGGGCTGCGCACGTGGTGGGTCGGCGCTGTCGGCACGACCGCCATGCACCTCTACGTGAATCCGCAGACGCTGGTGATCGGTCTGGTGGCCAGCCTGATCGTCGCCTTCTTCGCCATCCTCTGGGGCGCGTGGCGCATCGGGCGCGTGCCGCCGGCAACGCTCCTGGCCGGGGCATGGGAATCGGAGACGCGCACGCGCCGGGGCGGCAAGATTCTCCGCATCCTGGGCATGCTCGCCGCGCTGGCGGGGATCGGCGCCATTGCCGCGGGGGTCGCCAAGGTGATTCCGGCGGATGTAGCATTCATGACCAGCGGCGGCGTCATGCTATGCGCCTTCCTGCTTTGGCTCGGCGGCGCGATGCGGCCCCGCGCGCGTCGCTCGGTCGGCTTCCTCGGCGTCGGGTCGGTCCTGCGACTGGGAATTCGCAATACCTCGCGCCATACGGCGCGCAGCGTGCTCGCGATCGGCTTGATCGCCTTTGCGGTCTTCATCCTGATCGTCGTCGCCGTCATGCGCCAGGGCGGCCCGCCGGACACCTCGGAACGCAAGAGCGGGGCCGGGGGATTTGCGCTGATCCTCAAGGCCGACATCCCGCTCCTCGGAGATCTGAATACCGTTGAGGGCCGGCGACTGCTCGGCATCCGCGCACCCGTTAGCCCGATCTACCAGTCGGCCCGCTTCACGCCGATGCGCTCGTGGGCGGGGCAGGACATCAGTTGCCTGAACCTGACCAAGCCGACCCAGCCGACCATCCTGTCGGTACCGCACGGGATGATCGAGCGGAACGCGTTCACGGCGGGCGGCGCGCTGGGCAAGCCTTCAAACTTCTGGTCGTTGCTCGAGAGCGACCAGGGCGATGCGATTCCCGTCATCGCCGATGCCGAGACGGCGCAATACATCCTCCGACTTTCGATCGGACAGGAACTGCCGATCACCGACCAGCTCGGCAACCCGCGCAAATTGAAACTCGTTGCCACCGTCGCCAACAGCATCTTCCAGGGCGAGTTGCTGATGGGGGATGGGAACTTCCGACGGCTCTTTCCGGCTCAGAGCGGGTGGAGCATCGTGCTGATCGACTGTCCCGCCGGCAACGCGGCCGATCTGGCCCGCACGTTATCGAGTGAGCTGGAAGATTATTCGGTGAGCGTCGACACAACCGCGCAGCGCCTCATGATGTACCAGAGCGTCGCGAACACCTACCTCTCGACCTTCCAGACGCTCGGTTCGCTCGGCCTGCTGCTGGGGACGCTGGGCCTGGCGGTCGTGCTCGTCCGCACCGTCATCGAGCGCAAGCCGGAATTGGCCCTGCTCGCGTCGCTCGGCTTCCGCCCCGCCAGCCGGATCGAGCTGGTTTTGGCGGAAAACGCCGCTCTGCTGCTGATCGGCCTGCTCGTGGGAAACGTCTGCGCCATCATCGCGGTGCTCCCGGCAGTCCGGGAGGGTGGACGCCACATGAATTTCGCATCGCTGGGTGCCACGCTGCTCGGCGTCATCGCCACGGGAATGATCGCCTCCGCAATCGCCGTCTGCGCGGCCGGCGTCCACATCAGCCCCGCGGACCTGCGGCGGGAATAGAGTGTCCGCGGAACAATCAACCGCGATGGCGCGAAGGAAAACGCGAAGAAGATTTTGAATGTAATTAAATTCAGGATGAGTGCTTCGCTGATCCGCGGTTGAGCGCGGAGAAACAAGTCATAATGAGAAATCCCTTCGCGTTTTCCTTCGCGGCGTCGCGCCTTCGCGGTTGCATTGTCATCGCGTTGGTAGCAGCCGGGCCCGCCACGCAGCCTTCGTTTGATCCGGCGGATGCGCCGGCGTTTCATGGGGGTGGGCCGTTGCTGGGCGAGGCGCAGCCGATTCCCGCGCCGCCGATGAAGGTGCGATGGACGTTTCGCGCGGAGGATGAGAAGCCTGCGGCGGCGGCGCCGGACCCGACCACGCAGCCTTCGACTCAGCCGGCCACGCGGCCGGTCCGGGCCGTGCCGGCATCGTTCGAGGCGGGAGCGGCGGTTGTTGGAGATACGGTCTACGTCGGTGATACGGCCGGCGGGCTGCACGCGCTCGATTTGCAAACCGGAAAAAGCAATTGGCGCTATGTCGCGGAAGAGGGATTCGGGGTCGTGCCGCTCGTGATGAACGGACGCGTTTTCATCGGGGATCTGGGCGGCGTCTTCCACTGCGTCTCGGCGGAGACTGGCAAAAAAATCTGGACCTTTGACGGCGGATCCACCATCCACTCTTCCGCGAACTTCGTGGGCACGGACCGGGTCGTCTTCGGAGACGACGGCTCGGACATCTACTGTCTCAGCGCCGCGGACGGCAAGCAGCTCTGGCAATCCCACGCCGGCGACCGAGTGAACGGCGCGCCGGCCGTCGCCGACGGATTGGTTTTCGTTTCCGGGTGTGATGCCCAGCTCCGCGCGATCAAGGCGGCCGATGGATCCGAACAATGGTCCACGGACATCGCCGCGCTCGCGCCCGGCTCGCCGGCAATCGCCTCTGACCGAATCGTCATCGGAACGGATCAGGGGCGCGTCGTCTGCGTACCCCGCGCCGGCAAGGCCAACGTGAAGCCGATCTGGACGTTTGAGGGGGTCGGGGCGCAGGCGATGGTTTATTCGTCACCCGCCGTTGCGGATGGCACCGTGGTCTTCGGCGCACGGGATCGTCATGTCTGGGCCCTGGACCTGGCGACCGGCAAGTCGCGATGGAGTTTCGCGACGCGCGGCGACGTGGATGCCTCGCCGGTCGTCAGCGGCGGCCGCGTCTACGCCGCCAGCAAGGACAAGCACCTCTACGTGCTGGACCTCCAGACCGGCCAACCACTCTGGGAATTCAACGCCGCCAAACAGATCACCGCCTCTCCGACGGTCGCCCGCGGCGTCGTGATCCTCTGCGACATGGCCGGCGTCGTCCGCTGCCTGGCGCCATAACACCGGTATCTGGTGCGCACGCGCTTACCATCCCAGCGCGTATAGTGGCGGGCACGCCTGCACATCCAGGCGATTCCACACTTCAATCTGGAGATCCGCATGCTCGCCACGATCTGGCAGAACCTGTTCGTCCTCGACACCGGCGTCTCGGTCATGGAGAAGGTGATCCGGGCGGTCGTCGTCTACTTCTTCCTGATGATCGGCCTGCGCCTCGCGGGGAAACGCGAGTTGGCACAGCTCAACCCCTTCGACCTGATCGTGCTGCTGATGCTCTCGAACACAGTACAGAACGCGATCATCGGCGCCGACAACTCCATCACGGGCGGCGTGATCGGCGCCGTGTCGCTGCTGTCGGTCAACTGGGTGGTTGTGCGGATCGCTCGGCGCAACCGGCGCTTAGCGCGGATCATGGAAGGCCGGCCCGACGTGCTGATCCGCGACGGGCACATTCAGCGCGACCACCTCAACCGCGAGCTGATCACCCGCGCCGAGCTCGCCGCCGCCGCCCATCGGCAGGGAATCGCCTCCCTGAATGACGTTGAGCGCGCGGTGCTGGAGCCGACCGGCACGATCTGCTTCATCCCCAAGCGCCCCACACCGGAGGTAGATCGTCACGAACAGATCATGGCCCAGCTCCGCGCGATCACGGAACAGCTCAGTGTCTCCGCCCCGCGCACGGCCGAAGGTTGACTACTCGTTTGGAAGAAGTTGAATCGCCAAGACGCCAAAGCGCCAAGAAAACCGGGGAGAGTTGATTCACGGCCGTTCGAATGCTTGGCGTCTTGGCGACTTGGCGGTTTACTTTCCTGGTCCCGTTGACGCGTTGGGCGATGGCGGGGTAGAAGCGCGTGTGATGGAATTAAAGGTCATTCCCCACGACTCCGAAGCGAAAGACCCCTGGTACGCCGGCGGGTTGAACTTTACCTGCACGCAGTGCGGGAACTGCTGCACGGGCGGGCCTGGCTTTGTCTGGGTCAGTCGTGAGGAGATCGTGCGCCTGGCGGAACATTTGAAGCTGACGGCGGAGGAAGTGGTCGAGCAGTATTGCCGGAAATCGAATGGGCGATTCAGCTTGACCGAGCGCCGCACTCGTGAGGGGAATTACGACTGCATCTTCCTCAAAGAACAGCCGGCAGCGGCGCCGGGCGCCGCCCCGCGCAAGGCCTGCTCGATTTATCCAGTACGACCGCTGCAGTGTCGGACCTGGCCGTTCTGGAGTGAAAACCTTCGCGATCCTCAGACTTGGGCGCGCTCCTCAAAGCGCTGCCACGGGATGAACACGGGACGAAAGTTCTCGCTCGAGCAGATCGAGGCGATCCGCGATGCCGCGGATTGGCCGGCTCACCCGCCGACCTCCGGCAAGTAAACCGCGCGGGCCCGGATGCCCGCGCAGCATCGTCCACGATTCATGTGACTCGCCATTATTGGCCGCTGCCGGTGCCGTGGGGCGCGCCGCTCGTACCACCGGCCGAATTGTTGTCGGAATTATTGGAGGTTCCGCTGCGCGAGTTTCCGTTCGTCGCGGGGTTGCCGGTGGCGGTTCCGACGCCGTTGGAGCTGGAGCTGCCGGTGGCAGTGCCGGCGTTGTTGTCGCCATTGGGCGATGCGTTGCGGTTGGGCCCGTAGGGGCTCGACGTGTCATTGTTGTGGCTGTAGCCGTCACGATCGTTTTGGCCGTTTTGACACCCGGCGATGTTGAGTCCGCCCAGGGCCAAAGCCGCCGCAGTCGCAAGAGGAGCGAAGCGAATCACAGGAACCTCCAAAGTGAAAATTCAACAGCAAAACGCAACCAGCACATTGATGGTCGGTCCGCCGTCGCTGTAACTGCAAACCCTGCGCCGAAGCTTGGCGCCTCGCGGCCGGTTCAGGAATTGATCGGGAAAAAACGTCTTCCACAGCTCGGCTTGCTGTAGCGGGGTGTAAAGCAACGTCAGGCAAGTGGACATTGTGGCGCGCGAATCCCGTCAACTGGCGTGGGTCCGCGCGCGGTCACTCGAACGCGTGCAGATAACCGGGCGGGTAGCGGAAATCGATTTGGAAATCGTCGGCACGCTTGTCCACGCTGTTGACCTGGATCCGGTCGGGCGTGTTGGCGGAGAGTGTCTTGTCCGCCCAGCTGTATTGATCGAGGACCATGTGGTTCAGGTCCAGGAAGGCGACGCGATACTGTACGTACAGTTGCTTATTAACCGCCGACCGGATGGGGAGGGTCACATGCAACAGCCCGAATTCGTCGCGGGCCACGACCGGCCGCTGAATCGCCGTGTCTCGCCGCAGCGCGTCGCTGTCGAAGTGGACCTGCGCCGCCGCGTATGGGTCATCGCGCCCCTCGATCGGCGGGCGAACGCCACAGCCGGCGGCCCAGAGTGTGATCAGCGCTACGACGATCGTCACCGCGTGCTTCATGTGCTTCCTCGCAAAACTGAAATCGTCAGGGTTGTGGGGGCAACGGGGCCTGAGGCGGCGCCGACTCAATCGGCCGGGTGGCCGGCGGCGGGGGCGGCGCCGCTCGATCTTGAATGGTCGGAGGGCCGAAGGATTCCCACGAGTTGATCATACCGTCCATCAGCTTACGGGCCAGGAACCGCGTGAACTTGCTGATCTGGGGCTTATCCAACGGCGGCGTAACGTCGAGCACGGCGCGCCCGATCGACTCGCCCCCCTTGATGTTCACTGCCTCAGCGACGAGGCGGATTTCCAGGCCTTGGGGCGTCTGACGCGTCGGGTGGGCCTGGGCTTGAATCAACACCTCCGCGTCTAACAGTCGCGCCACCTCACCCAGCATCCGGGGCCGTCCACTCTGCATGTCCTTGAACTGTTCATCGGTGAGCCGCTGGCGTGCCATGAGCGGCGAGATGATCTGCACCTGGCCATCGGCGCTGAGCCAGTCGGTGAGAATATTTTCCATGGCCGCGTAATCGATGCTCTTCGCGCTGGCTTCGTCATACTGCCCGGCGCGGAGGTATTCCCCGGAATCACGCGCGCCGCGTTCGGGGCTAACCAGCGGTCCATCGGAATTGACGGGGAGAGCCTGACCTTCGAGGGAACGGTTGACGAACACGAGGATCCGCGGGCGACCGACATGCCGATATGCATCGACAAACGCGCGCTGTTCCGGCGGGCGCTGGTTCACCAGGGGCGCGTCGATGTACGCGGGCGGAGGCAGGTCGTCAGGTTGGGGTGGCGGGAGCGGTTTGCCTTGCTCGTCATAACGGTAAGCGATCCCCTGGTCCTGCGTCGGAATGGCGACGCGCGGCGGGGGCGGATTGCTGTCGTGGCAACCACCCTGCAACGCAACGCCCAGAAGGCATGCGCCGATCATCCCGGTCATGCGGTACACGTGCACCTCCCGCGCGACGCCGCACCCCGCGGTTCAAACAATCCGGGCGCGATGGCGTCAAAAGTCCAACCTGCTAGACACATGAGACGATAAAAGGATGGGTTCCCTCACCGCCGACGCGCCAGCAGTCCTGGACTGGCCTTGTGGGCCCTAGCGTGTCTAAGCCTAGAACGGGCAAGGACCGTGTCAAGAACGGGGTGCCGCGGCGGGCCGGGACCTCACGGACAATGCAGCGATCGCGGCGCCGATGCATTGCCCAGCCCGGCGATCGAACGTATCGTTTCTCGTTTACAACACAGGAGTCACACATGTTCAGCGGATGGAAATCGTTGGCGTTGGCCGGAGTGACGGCGGCGTTGCTGGCGGGGTGTGCATCGGACAAGCCCGCCGACTACGGCCGCGACCGCCCGCCGGTCGATCAGATCGATCCGCGCGATCGCGGCTTGCAGAGCATGGACGTCGTCGCCGCTTCCGACAAGATGGCGATGGACCTCCTCTCGCAGCGCGCCCTCAACGAGAGCCGTAACCAGTGGACGATCGTCGTCGATCGCGTGGAAGATTCCACGTCCGACCGCAACTTCTCCGGTCGCAACTACGACATCTTCCTGGAGCGCCTGCGCACGCGTCTCTTCCAGCTCGGTCACGGCCGGGTTCAGCTCATCGAGAACAAGGCGCGCTTTCACGACCTGCGCAATAAAGAACTTGAGGGCGGCGGCCGCGATGAGTTCGGCCAGGGAAGCGGTGACCACTTGGGCCCGGCGGGCGTCCAGCCGGACTACGTGCTGTACGGCAAGGCGATGGACATGCCCAACCGAGCCACCAACTACTATCAGATCCAGTTTGACCTGACGAACTTCCGCACGCGCGAGATGGTCTGGAACGGAATGTACGAAGTCCGCGCGGCCCGATAACGGATCCGGCGACAGGTTGCGCCGCGAACGCCTTTCCCCACAACATGATCATGCAGATCTTTCGCGTCATCGCCCCGTGGCTGGCGGTCTTTCTGGCCGGCTGCACCTCCGCGGTGCAGAGCGGGCACAACACCGCCCTGGACAGCATGGACCTGACTTCGATGACGGGCCAGATGGCGGCCAGCATCGCCGGCAACCCCATGGTTCGCGCCGCGATTAAGCGGGAGGGCCGGCTGCGCGTCGTCGTTCAGCCGGTCCGCAATGAAATGCAGGCGGAAGTCTTGCCGCGTGGGCAGGCGGAGGCGTTTACCGGCCGCGTCCGCGCGCTGCTCAGCAAGCACGACCCGGGCGAGTTCATGTGGATCATGAACCGCGGTGCGTACGAGCGTCTGCGAAAGCAAGAGCTGGAGTACGACCTGGGCCCCTCTCCCGAGGCGGTGAACCCGGAATATGCGTTGGTCGCCCGTTTCCGATCGCTTTCAGATGAGAGCAGCCAGCACCGGACGAGCGCTTATCTGTGTGTGTACGAGCTGAGCAACCTGGCGACCCGAACCATCCTCTGGACCGACAAGTACGAAGTGAAGAAGACCGCCGTAAAGGGGTTCCTGGATTAGCGGGGCGCCGTACGCTCAGGTAGCGCGTGGCCACAAGGACTGGGCGTAAAACGCCAAGGGAGTAGATTTGTCGTCCGCTCGATCAACCACGATTCAGCATTGCGTGCAATGGTCGTGCGTCAGCGTCAGCATTGTGGCGCGCTTGGTGCTCGTGGGCTGTGCCTTGCTGCTCGTGGCCGGCTGTGCACCCACGCAGGCCAGCCGTGACGTGGATCGCGCGGTCGCGGATTACGTCGTCGGCGACTACGCCGCCTCCGCCCAACTCCTTCGGCCGCTGGCGGCAAAGACCGACGAAAACTTCGTGCTGAACAACTGCCGGCTCGGCTCCTCGACGCTGGCCAACTACAACCTTCCCGAAGCCGAGTCGGCGTTTCTTCGCGCCTACGAAGTGATCAACAGCGTCGGCGTCAACAACGGGGGACGGTCGCTCGGCGCGGCGCTCGTGGATGAGAAGATCAAGGTCTGGCGGGGCGAGCCGTTCGAGCGGGCGATGGCCAATTTTTATCTCGGCCTCGTCTACTACATGCAGCACGACTACGCCAACGGGCGGGCGGCGTTCGAGAACGCCCTCTTCAAGCTACGCGATCATGGCGAAGGGGATGACAAGGCCGACCAGTACCGGGCGGTGGAGAGCAACTTCGCCCTCGCCTATCTGATGCTTGGCCGCTGCAACCAGCGGCTCGATGAGCCGGAGGCTGCCCGCAAGGCGTTCGCGCGTGCCGCGGAGCTGCGGCCCTACCTCGCCCCGCAGGCCGACTACGACCGCAATGCCCGCGCAAACGTCCTGCTCGTAATCGATTTCGGATACGGGCCGGCCAAGGCCAGGAACTACGACGGCGCCGTCGTCGGATTCCGTCCCACGCCGCAGGAACAGGGCCCGATCCTCGATCCGGTAATCGTCGTGGATGGCCGCGCCACCGACACTCGCGACATCGCTCGCCCGCCGATCGATCTGCTGGCCCTCGCCCAGGACCGCCGCTGGCAGAGCATCGATACGATCCGTGCAGTCAAGACGACGCTCGGCACCGGCCTGATTGCCGCCGGTGCTTACGAAGGATTTCGTCGTAATTCCGATCCTGCCCTGGCGCTGGGTTTGATTGCCGGCGGAGCGCTGCTCAAGGCGACGAGCATTGCAGACATTCGCCAGTGGGAAATGCTGCCGCGGACGACGTTCGTGATTCCGCTTTCGCTGCCCCCCGGCGTGCATGACCTGTTAATCGATTTCCCTAATGCCCCCGGCGTGCGCCAGGAATGGCATGGACTTATCGCGCCCAAAAAAGGGGAGGCGACCTACTACTTTCGCATTCAGAGATACAACAACGGCCCCTTCACCTGGCCGCCTCCCGCCGCCACACAGGCGCAGGCCGACGGCCGGTAAAAATCAGCCGCAGTCAAATACGCGGAACCGTCAAACCGATTCGGCCAACACCGTGCCTTCAACCTGCACCTGCTCTTCCATGAGCAGCGCGCGGGTCTGGCAGTCATGGCCAATCTGGTGGAATTCCACCTCGTAGGCCACCGACGGTGAGAACCAGGTGCTCCGCACCACGCCCACCTCGCCCCGGTTCAGGGCCAGTTCCGGAATGTCCTGCATGAGACGAACTAAATCGTCGACGTGAGGCTTGCGCATGGGGTCCTCCGTGCTTCCGCCCAAGGGCCTCTCACCCTCCACCCGTTCGCCATCCTTCCCAGATAGCCCTGCTATTCTAACGTCCCCTGTCGTCCAAGCAATGGCAATCTGAAATTGCCTTGAAGTTGGGCGACCGCCTTCGGGGTGAGCAGAAGCCGCCTCTTCTGTATACTTCGGGGTCGTGCTGGGCGCGAATACGAATTTTCCCCGCCGATTGCTGCGTTGGTACGATCGCACTCGCCGCGACCTTCCCTGGCGATCGAACTCAACGGCGGGACGCACCGTTAACGCGTATCAAATCCTCGTCAGCGAGGCGATGCTTCAGCAGACGCAGGTTGCCACCGTCATCCCCTACTTCCATCGCTTCCTCGTTCGATTCCCCACTATTGAAGCGCTGGCAGCAGCCGACGAACAGGAGGTGCTTCAGGCGTGGCAAGGGCTCGGCTACTACTCCCGGGCGTGCAACCTCCTCGCCGCCGCCAGGAAGGTCGTCAGCGACCATCGGGGGCAACTTCCTTCCAGCGTGGAGCAACTCCTGGAACTGCCCGGCATCGGACGGTACACCGCGGGAGCCGTAGCCTCGATCGCCTTCGGCCAGCGCGCTCCGATCCTCGATGGCAACGTCGTCCGCGTCTTATGCCGGCTGGACCGAATGGAATCTGACCCCCGCGAGCGATCGACGCGGCAAAAGCTCTGGGCTCGTGCAGAGCAGATCCTTCCCCCGCGCCGCACCGGCGATTTCAATTCGGCATTGATGGAACTGGGCGCGATGGTCTGCACCCCCCGCGCTCCGAAGTGTTTGGTCTGCCCGGTACGCGAGCAGTGCGAGGCATTTGCCGCTGGCGTGCAAGAAAAAATTCCCACTCCGAAGAAGTCCGCAATCTCCCCGCTGCTCCGCCGTCGGACGTACTGCATTCGTCACGGCGACCGCTACCTTCTCGAGCAGCGCCCACAGCGTGGCCGTTGGGCCGGCATGTGGCAGTTCGTGACGGTGCCAAAACAAAACGGCACATCCCGTCCGATGCTTCCCGTCACCACAGGTCGAGCAAAGCGCCTCGGCACGCTCACGCACGCGCTGACCCATCGTCGCTATGAATTCGAAGTCTTCGCCTGCCAGACCGCCGCCGACCCCGTCCTCCCCTCCAACCGCACCCTGCGGTGGACCAGTCTGGACGCGCTCGCCGACTTTCCCCTTCCCCGCCCCCACCTCCGCATCGCGGAAATGCTCCGCGAGCACCCATAACGGCAAGGCCCCTCGCAAACTTTTCCCCTTTTACTTTTTACATTTTACTTCGACGCGCGGCTCCAGCACCGCCGCAAGGTTCTGAAAGATCACGCCTACATTCACGTTCGCATCCAGGTACGTCTCCGCCTGGACCAGCGCGTCGATCGCACCACAGGCCGTTTCCATCGCGTCCGGATCAGTCGCCTCCGATAGCCGGCGGCGGACCTGCTCGGCGGCGATCTTGAGATAGAGTCCCAAACCCTCCCGCGTCGCCTGGTCCTTGCTCAAAAGCTCATCGCGCTCGAGCTGCCGCGCCGCGTACGCATCAGCGGAACGGCGAAAGAAGCCAGGCAGGTCATCCGCCGGACGGCCTTCGAGCAGCGCGTCCATCATCGCGGCCAGCTCCAGTGCCGGGCCGATCACCCCGTCCTCGATCCACTTGACGGCGACGCCTAGCGACCCACTCGCGAATCGTGCCGCGTCGGCCGCTTCATCTGGCGCGACGCCACGACGCGTCAACTCCCGAGTAACGAGCGACTCGTCCAGCGCCGCGAAGCGAACCGTCCGGCAACGGCTGCGAACCGTCGGCAGCAGCGCGCCCGGCTGGTCGGTCAGCAGGATGATCAGCGTGCGACCCGCCGGTTCCTCCAGCGTCTTGAGCATGGCGTTTTGCGCGTTGGCGTTCATCACCTCCGCCTGCTCGATAAGGAATACCTTGCCGCGCCCCATCACCGCCTTGCGCGAGGCGCGCTCGATCAGCTCGGGCCGGATCACGTTGATCGACAGCTCGATCCCCTTGGACTTGCCGGTCTTGTCGTGGTACCGGATCAGCTCCTTGGTGATGACGTGATGGTCGGGATGATTGCCGGCCTCGAAGACTCGGCAGCTTTCGCATTTGCCGCACGGCGCGTCCGCAGCCGGTTTTTCGCAGAGGAAGAGCTTCGCGAGCGCGCGGGCCACCGTTGCCTTTCCCACCCCCGTCGGGCCGGCGAAAATTATTCCGTGGGGAAGTCGGTCGGCGAGGTATGCCTCGCGGATCGCCGCGATCGCTTCATCCTGACCGAAGATGGACGCAAACGCGGATGCCATGGAATAGTCGCCGATCTCCTCAACGCCCGGGCGATCCGGCCACGCCCCGCTGCATCGCCGTCCAGACTCGCTCGTGCACTTCGTCGGGCGTACCCGCGGCGGAGATCAGTCGGTAACGGCTGGCATCCGCCTCCACCTGCGCCAGGTAGTTCCGGCGGACCTGTTCGTGATAACTCATCGGCCGCTGCTCGATCCGATCTCGCGCCCGGTTGACGCGGGCCAGGCTCGCGTCGGCCGGCATGTCCAGGATGATCGTGAGATCGGGCCAGCGCCCGCGAATGGCGACGTGCGCGATCGCGCGAATCTCATCGGCTCTCAGCCCATCACCGCCGAGCTGATACGCGAGCGTGCTCGAGACGAACCGGTCACACACCACCGTTCGCCCGCCGACGAGCGCCGGGGCGATCACCTCCGTCATCATCTGTGCCCGGGCCGCCATGTAAAGAAGCATCTCGCAGCGCATTCCCATTTCGGCGTGTTCGGGGTTGAGCAGCACCGCGCGAACCTGCTCGCCAATGCGCGTCGTCCCCGGATCGCGAACGAGGATCGCGTCGACGCCGTCACGCGATAATCGGTCCTGAAGCATCCGCGCCTGCGTGCTCTTGCCGGAGCCTTCGGTGCCGTCGAGGACGATGAACTTGCCGCGGAGCGAATGCATATTGACCGACCGAACTATACTCATCACGGGACTGCTGGAATAGCAGCCCCCGACACGATACGGGTGCCCCAATTCGTATTTCAGAGCCGCGACCGTCAGGGAGTGGTGTGCACAGAATCGCGCAC
>JBBSDP010000088.1:0-16135 GCA_038240605.1 Tepidisphaerales bacterium
AAATGCGAAAGTGGTCGGGAGTCGGAGAATGAAACGGGGGACAGTGAAACGGCGACAGCCGCCGGTTTCAGCGGTCGAACACCGGCGAGAAACCACGTAAGTCGACGGTCGCGAAAACGTCGGAATTTGATTTATATACGATATGCGGCGTCAACTGGCTCACCTGCACCTGCCACGTCTACAACACCAGCGGCACGAGGGAGTCAATGCCTTCTGGCTTTGACGGCGCCGTCAGCGTCCGCGCTCGGGCAGGATCGACTTTCGATCCAGCGTGCCGCGCGGCACGGGTTGTAGCGTTGGGAGGCCACCCGCGCTGGCACCGCGGTGATGTGGCGAAATCTTGGCGCTGCTAAATATTTCTCGTGCTGGGAACCACGGCTGAGGCATTGGTCGAGCCGGCGGCTGCTTCGCGTTGGCCGGACGTTCCCATTTTCGCTTCACTGGAGGTGCGGATCATGACGCCATTGTTCGTCACAGTTTCGGATCGTCGCTGTTTTCCGGGAACGCTGGCGGCGGTGAACTCGCTGCTGGCGTACCACCCCCATGCCGATCTCGCCGTGGTGAGCAGCGGGCGGTTCAACGAGCCGTTGACGGATCCGCAGGTGAAAATGCTTCGGTCGGCGGGCATCTCCGTTCATCCGCATGGCGATTTCGACCGGCCCGGCCGGGTGCCCGGGGCGTGGCAGTTGAAGGCGTACGCCGTGGAGGACCTGGGTAAGGAGCGGGACATCGTCATTCTGTTCGATGCGGACCTGTTCTTCTGTGGGGGCGCCGGTGATATCATCGAGCAGTGCCGGCGCGACGGGAAATTCCGCGGTGGCAAGGATGGCGACGGCAGCCTGTATGACGCGAGCTACGCTCCGTATGGCTTTTCCACGCCGGCGCACAATCCCGTCTACATGTCCACGTCCTGCTGTTTCATTCCGATGACGCCCGAGAACCGGCGCATCGTCAGCCGTTGGTCGGCGTGTACGGATCACGCGATGTATGGCCCGCAGGCGGAGAAGCGTTTTCCGGGCCACGGCGATCAAGGGCTTTTGAACGCGGTCATCTACGCGGCGAACCGCGCGCAGAACATCGAGCTTCTCCCGAACCGCCTCTGGAGCCAACACTGGACGTATGAGACGGATGTGATCGAGTGGGACGAGGGATATCTGGTCAACCGCTCGGCGGGCGGCGCTCGACAGCGCACGGTGCATTGCGGCGGGACGGCCAAATTCTGGACGCCGGAGCACGCGGCGCGACGGCGGTGCGGGGGCCAGAGCCAGCGCTGGGCCTATGCGGCTTTCCTGGGACACCTGTTTTTGGGGGCCGCGTCGAAGTGGGACATCGATCCGCTGATGGTGATTGCGAACGAATCCGCGCATCTGCTGGGGGAGTTCGCGCACTATTACCAGTTGATCCGAGCGTTACGGCCGGATTTTGGCCGGCGCTGGGCGGACATCGGGCATCACTGGATCAATCGGTGCATCGCCTCGGCCGGCGTCCATCGCGCCATGTCGTTTGCCGAATCTACTTCGATGGAGCAGTACATTCGTTTGGCGCGAACGCTGCCGCCGGGAAGCACGATCGCGGAAGTAGGAAGCCTGTTGGGTGGTTCGATCGCGACCCTTGCCCTGGCCTTGCTCGACCGGGGCAACCGCTTCGTTTCCATCGAGTCGTTCATGGGGAATGGTGACAGCACGGTTGATGGGTATGCGCTCCCCTCCCTGGACCAGTACGTCGCCAACACCAAGACGGCGTTTCCGTTTCTCAATATCAACACCATCCAGTTGCCTTCGCATGTCGCGGCCAGCGATTTCTCGGACCAATCGCTCGATATGGTTTTCGTGGACGGAGATCATTCCACCGAATCCGTGAGGCGTGACATCGCCGTCTGGAAGCCGAAAGTGCGCGCGGGTGGAATCCTTGCGGGCGACGATATCTCCTGGAAATCGGTTCGGACCGCGGTGGCTGGAGCGCTCCCCGGGTTTGAGCAGGGGCAGGATGTATGGTGGGTGAGGGTTTGAGGACGGGACGACGCGCGAAGGCACGAAGGCAAACGCGAAGAAGTCACGCACCACGCGTCGATTTCTTCGCGTTTGTCTTTTGATCAGTGCACGAAAAATGATATAAAGTGATCTGGTTCCCCCATTTGGTTCTGCCAGAACTTTCAGAAGCGACAATCGACCGATTGCCCGCGGCGCATGCGTTCCTGGCAAGCCTGCCACGTCGATCCGTGGACAGGTAAGCGGCGTCGTCTGATCTCATTCAGTCGGACGGTTCAACTGGGGTCCGCCGCGAGCGAACCTCCGTCTGCGGCGTCGCCGGCAATCGCGGCAAGTATGCGCATTCAAGCAGCTCGCGCGGATGATGGTTGACGCCGACATGGCTTTGGCCGAGCGAGAGCGGAACGCCCTGGATCTTCCTTTCGGCGCCTGACTGCATCGTGCCGCGATGATCGACGGCGCGGTTCGGGGCGGTTTGTTCAACTGGTTGAATCCACTTAGTATTCTCATCGATTATGGCATCACCGACCTCCAACGACCTGCCCAAGACCTACGACCCGGCCGCCGTGGAGTCCGAAGCATACCGCGTCTGGCTCGAAGAACGGGCCTTCCACGTTGAGCCGCAAGCTCCAGGCGACCCCTACGCGATCGTCATCCCGCCCCCGAACGTGACGGCGGCGCTCCACCTTGGCCACGCGCTGAATAACACGATCCAGGACATCCTCATCCGCCAGCACCGCATGAAGGCAGACAACACGGTTTGGCTTCCCGGTACCGATCACGCCGGCATCGCGACGCAGACCGTGGTCGAAAAGCGCGTGTTGGCGGAGGAGGGGAAACGTCGGACGGATTTCGCCCGCGAGGCGTTCGTCGCCAGGATCCAGGTCTGGAAGGACGAGTACGAGCAGCGGATCACCGAGCAGCTCAAGGCGATGGGATGCTCCTGTGACTGGGAGCGCCAGGCTTTCACCATGGACCCGCCGCGGGCCCGAGCCGTGCGCGAGGCGTTCTTCCGGCTCTTCAAGGACGGGCTGATCTATCGCGGCAAGCGCCTCGTGAACTGGGACCCCGCCTCCCAGACCGCCCTGGCAGATGACGAAGTGGAGATGGAAGAAGTCGATGGGCACTTCTACTACCTTCGCTACCCGCTGACCGACGGAACCGGCCACGTGACCGTCGCGACCACGCGTCCTGAGACGATGCTGGGGGACACCGCCGTCGCCATCAACCCCAAGGATCCGCGAGCGGTTGAACTGCGCGGGAAACTGGTTCGGCTACCGATCGTCGGCCGGGAGATTCGCATCATCGAGGATGACTACGTCGTCCTCCCCGACCCCAACAGTGACGACGCCAAGGCGAAATACGCCAGCGGATATCTCAAGGTGACGCCGGCCCACGATCCCAACGACTGGGACATCGGCCAGCGCCATAAACTTGCGGCGATCAACGTCATGGCGCCCGATGCGTCGATCAGTGACAAGTACGGCTGGACCGACGTCGGCGACGCTGGATTCCTGCTGGGCAAATCGCGCGAGGAAGCGCGTAAGCTGATCGTGGATTGGTTCCGGCAGAACGGATTGCTGGAGGAGATCAAGCCGTATCGTCACAGCGTCGGGCACAGCTACCGAAGCCATGTGCCGATCGAGCCGTATTTGAGCGATCAGTGGTATTGCAAAGTGACGGATGAACGCCTCGCCGGCGCCGCGCTGAAAGCCATGGCCTCAGAGCAGCGCGATGACGGCCCGACGCGCCCTCCCCTTCAGAGCCGCGACCGTGAGGGAGCGGTGTTCCCAGAATCACCAGATAACGCTCAGAATAGCGCGCAAGATACATCCGCTTCACCACAACCATCTGAGTTCCCGATCGCCTACCTGATCACCTTCACGACCTACGGCACGTGGTTACACGGGAAAGATTCCGGATCCGTGCATCACGAACTCAATCAATTCGGGACACCCCAGTTGATAGGCGATGAGAGTCTAGAACGCCAGGAGATTGGTCAATTGAAAGGTCCACCGGTCTCGCTTGATGAAGCAAGACGATCGGTCGTTCGAGATACCATCGCCGACGTTGCAACGCATCGCGGGTGGACGCTGCAAATCGTCCACGTTCGTTCGACACACATTCACGCGGTCATTTCCGCCGAGGTCTCCCCTGAAAAGGTGATGAACGATCTGAAGTCATACTCGAAGCGACGGCTGCGTGAGTCTGGCTTAGTTGGCCCCGAGGAGCAGGTCTGGACCCGTCACGGAAGCACGCGCTACCTTTGGCACGAGAAGATGGTTCAGGACGCGTTCGATTATGTAAGCGATCGGCAAGGTGAAGTAATTCCTCCTGGGCCATTGGTGCCCGCGCTGTTGAACGAGGCGACGCCATTGGGCCGCTTGAGAGCGGATGACGCGATTGCGCGCGACCAAAGAACACCGCTCCCTTACGGTCGCGGCTCTGAAATTCCGGGTTCGTCCAAAGGAGGGCTGCGATTTTATCCGTCACGGTACGCGAAGACCTTTCAGACGTGGCACGAGAACCTGCGTGACTGGTGCATCAGCCGGCAACTTTGGTGGGGACATCGGATTCCAGTGTGGAGTCGCTCTTTCCAACGCGATTACAACAAGTCCGATACGCCTCCCGGGTTTCAGTCGTGGCTTACAACCGCGGATGATGAGAGTTTGAAACCCGAATTGCGGGGATCAATGAGTCGCCAGCGGACGACCGATCCCGCTTCCGGAACGACGTGGGATTTCATCTGCATCGCCCCAGGCCGATCGGACGTGGAGCAACTTCTGGAATCGTTCGGCTTCACCCAGGACCCCGACGTCCTCGATACCTGGTTCTCCTCCGGCCTCTGGCCCATGAGCACGCTGAACTGGCCCGAGAACACGCCGGAATTGGAGAAGTGGAACCCGAGCAGTGTCCTTTGCACCGCGCGCGAGATCATCACGCTCTGGGTCTCGCGGATGGTGATGTTTAACCTCTATTTTCGGAATTGCCTGCCGTTCCACGACGTCTTCATCCACGCGATGATCCAGGACGGCGACGGGCAGAAGATGTCCAAGAGCCTGGGCAACGGCGTCGATCCGCTCGACATCATCCACTCCCACGGCGCCGATGCGATGCGCTTCACGCTCGCGGCGATGACCACGCACACGCAGGACCTGCGGATGCCGGTGGAACTGGTCGATCCGTGGTCCGGACAGGCATTTCCGCCGGTGAAGATCACGACGCCGTCCGGGTACGTCGTTGCCGCCCCGATCCAGACGAGCCCCAAAGACCCCGGCAAGAAGATGGTTTCGAGCTATGGGCAGATCAGTGGCACGGCCAAGCCGACGGCTGAGATGCCACTGGCGAAGAACACGAGTTCGAAGTTCGACCTGGGACGAAACTTCTGCAACAAGCTGTGGAACGCGGCACGATTTGCGATTTCAAATCTCGCATCGGTCCCGCCTGAGCCGGCCGATCCGGCGCGATGGAGCCTTGCGGACCGCTGGATCCTAGGACGACTCCACCGAACGATCGCGGATGTGGATGAAGCGTTGGCGCAGTATCGCTTCGATGTCTATGCCAAGGGATGCTACGACTTCTTCTGGCGCGACCTGTGCGACTGGTACCTCGAGGTGATCAAGCCGGCGATGAAGGATCCCGCCCGCGTCGGCCAGACCGCCAACGTGCTGGCCGCGGTGCTCGACGGCGCACTGCGGCTGTTGCACCCAATGATCCCATTCATCACGGAGACGGTCTGGTGGCATCTTAACGCAGTCCGGCCGGAGCGCGGCCTGCCGGGTCGCCTTGGACTTCCTCCCAGTGAACGACTGATCCGCGCACGATGGCCACGCGCTGGCGAATTCGATGAATCGGCGGACACGGCATTCAACGCCATTCAGGAGATCGTCGGTTCGATTCGGAACCTGCGGAACGAATACAAGGTGGAAACGAAGCGCTCGGTGAACGTCTTCATCGTCGCGCCGGGGGAGATGCTCTCAACCCTGGATGAGAACCGTCGGACGATCGAACTGCTGGGCACATGCAAGCTCAGGCAGATCGGCACGATTGCGCCGACCGTCGCCAATGCCGCGCGGGCGCAGATTGCCGGTTGCGAGGTCTTCGTGGAAGCCGCGGTCGACGAGGGCGCGGAGAAGCAGCGGCTTGCAAAACAATCAGAGGACCTCAAGCGCCAAATTGCCGCCCTGCGCGGCCGCCTGTCCAACGAGGCTTACACCGCCAAGGCGCCGGCGCACCTCGTGCAGCAGACGCGCGATCAGCTCGCGGCGGCGGAGGCAGACCTCCAGAAGATCGGAAATTGAGATCGTGAGGATCCGGGCGCTCATTCGATGATGAGATCGAGTGCCGCGAAATGCTCGTGGTCGGTGTCGGTGTTCTCTGACTCGACGCGAACGAGGTACGTGCCGGCGCGCTGCAGGCGAAATTGCTGGCGAAGGCCTACTTTCCCACCCGGCGTCTGCTCCCCCTTCGGTTTGAAATCCATGACGAAGCTGCCGCTGACCGTATCCGTCTTGGACGGATTGGGGACCTCGCCCGGCTTGGTCACCAACGCGACGAAATAGCGAACCGTGACGTTCTTGATCGGGTCATGGGGAAAGTTGCTTTTGAAGAAGAATTGGATGATGAGCGGCGCCTCCCGTGACGCGCGCAGCACCTGTCGCGGGTTGTTCCCCGCCGCCGGTGGATAGGTGTCGGCGTGTCCTTCCGCCTTTTCCTTTCCCGATTCGACGGTGAGATCGATATTGAAATGCTCCGCTCGCGCAACGCGACCGAACATCAGTGCGAACAGACATGCGATGACGATGATCTTCACGTTCGCCTCCGCTTCATTTGACCACGAGGTCAACCGCCGCAAATGTGATACGGGCAGCGGCGTCTGGTCCTTCGTCAGCCTCGATGCGCACCAGGTAAGTTCCCGGCTCCTCAGGTCGAACATTCATCGCGGAACGGGTCGAGGACTTGGGATCGAAGTCCATCGTAAGCGCGCTCTCCACGAGTACGTTCTTCGGTTCCAGCGCGGGCGGAGCCTGTCCTGCCCGGTCCGTCTTCACCACGTAGAAATGGACGAGCACGTCTTTCATGAGCCGATCGGCCGTGCTCGTCACTTTCCAGCGGGCCTCGATCACGCCGCCGACCTTGCACTCGAGTGCCGGCCGTGCCGGAGCGGCCGCCGCGGCGGGCTGGGTGGTCGCTTCCTGGTGGCTCGCGCCATCACTCACCGTCAACGTGACCGCGAAATCTTCGGCCGCGCGCAATGATCTGCCACTGATGAACCACAGCAGAAGCACGGCGACGGTGGTCAAGATTGTTAATTTCATGACATGTGCCCTCCCCGATTTGCTGAACTGGAGTTGCAGCATATCCGCGGTTAACCTCGGCTGCCATTCATCCTTTACGAAGGGATCGCGCATGCACTCCCGATCGGTTGCCGCAGCCGTCATAATCGCCAGCCTCTGGACGACAGGCTGGTGCCCTGGCCAGGAATACAAGATCCAGTTGGATCGGCCGATGAAGGCAGGCGCGCAGGTTGACGCGTCGATCCTCGGGGCAGGACGCTGGTCGACTGTGGTTTCCGTCACCGGTAAAGATCCCCAGACGCGCGAGGATGCGTTCGGCGTCTCGCTGGCAGGCCGGATCGAGGCAGTGGCGGTCGACGACAAGGGGTATCCCACCCGCGTTTCCGTCACCATCCAGAAATGCGCAAAGCTCACCGGAGCCGCGGAGAAGAACCTGCTTGAGAAGGGTGATGTGTTGATCGCCGAAATGAAGGATGGAAAGACCCGGTACACCCTCAAGGACGCTGGCGGAGTTACGCCGGAAGTCGAGCGCGCGTTACAGCTCGTGCTCGCTCTCCACGACCCCAAGACGTCTGTCGACGATGCGCTGATCGGGACGGCGGAGGCGAAGAAGGTCGGCGATAGCTGGCCGATCAGTTCGGAGAACGTCGCCAAGGACCTCCAGATCGCAGGCATGCCAGCCAAGGCGCAGGATACTACAGGAACCGCCACGCTGGCGGAGGCGAAAAAGGTTGACGAAGCCGACGCGATCGTCATCAAGGCGGAGTTCAAGGTCTCCTCACTGACGGGTGATCTTCCCAACGGCGGGAAGCTGGCGGACGGAAAGTTTGAAGCAACTTATTCGGTGACCTTGCCGGTCGACGCCAGCCTTCAGCCATCGAGCGAATCGTCCGGTTCGAAACTCACCACGGTTGTCAGCGAAACCAACCCCGACGGGATTGAGACGACGGTGAAGTCAACAGTGGAACGCAGCAGTGAAGGAACGTTCAAGGCCGTCAAATAGCCAGCGGCGTATGCGACGACCTCATCATCTCTTCAGAGGCGGAACGCGCGGGGCTGGCGGATGACGGAACGTGAGCCGACGGAGCAGGTGGCTGGTTCTCTCGATCATGGTTGGCCCCACTCGGTAATGGGGGACTTGGTCTGAGGGCAACACGTAGGTGCAATTGGGGCAATGGCGTTCCTGGTTGCCGAAGATCGATCCACAGTTCGGACAGGTAACTAAAGACATGACGCCGCTCCGTTCTGCACAGAAATGGGGAACGAGGAAATTGTAAGCGGCGGTTGCCTGAAGGGCAAAATTTCCACCGTGTCGCCTCTTGGGAGGGGTACCAAGCAAGCGAGATGCCTCGCACTGTCCAGCGCCCCTCGCGTCCGAATCAGAAATCGAACTGATCGATGTTGTCCTTTGTGAAGACGAACGGCTTGCCGAGCACGATGTCGCTCTCCTTGATGGCAATCTTGCCGAGCCGGCCGGCATCGATCGTCTTCGCGCCTGACTTTAGCGTGCCGTTCGCCAGGTCCGCGGCGGCGAGGACGGTCAGGTAGCCCAGGTCTTTGGTCTTCCAGAGGATCACCGCGTCGGTAATTCCCGCGTGTACGTAAGGCTTGTTGTCGTTCGGAAGTCCCAGCCCGATCACCTTCACGTCGCGACGGCCCGACTGCTTCACGGCTTCGGCGGCGCCCGGCACGGCCGGTGAGCAGATCGCCATGATCAGCTTCAGGTCCGGCTTGGAATTGAGCAGCGTCTTGGCCTCGTCGAACGCCTTGGGCTGGAGATCGTCACAGGGCCGGAGCGCGACCATCTGGATGTCCGGGTAATTGCTGCTGCGACGAAGCTCGATGTATTTCTGCCACTCGTTCATGTTCGCGGCCGTGAGCGAGGCCGTGATGATCGCGAATTGACCTTTGCCACCCATGAGTTGCCCGGCCGTGTCCATCAGGGTGTCCCCGATCCCCTGCGGCGTCGCCTGATTGACGAAGAAATCCCGCGCGTCCGGCTCCGCGTCAGAATCCCAGGTGACGACCTTGATCCCCTTCTCCCGAGCCTTGCGCAGCACGCTGGAGATCGCGCCACGGTTCTCCACCGCCACCGCGATCACGTCCACTCCGCGGGTCAGCCAGGTTTCGATGATCTCGTTTTGCCGCGCCGGGTCGGGATCAGTCGGTCCGTCCCAGATCATCTTGATGCCGCGCTCGCGCGCCGCCTCTTCCGCGCCGCTCTTGCAGGCGATGAAGTAGGCGTTCCCCTTGCTCTTGGGCATCACCGCGATCGTGATCGGTTTTACCGCCGTACCCGGCGGCGGCGCGGGATCGCCGGTGGCCTGTCTCGATGTCGCTGATGGGGTTCGCGCTCCAGTCAACTCATGCTGCATCGATTGGACGAGCAGGAAGTTGCCACCCGTCACGATGAACGCCGCGGCAAGGATGACGATGCTCAGCACCGCGAGTTGCGAGTTCCTCATATTCAGCTCCTCCAAACCACTTCCGTCTCCTGCCACGGCCGCCGCTGACGACCGCGACGATGCCCGCCCAAATGGCTTTCGGTCAAGGCCGATCGCGACCAGCAGCAGGACCCCGGTGAGCACCGCCGCTGATTCCGTGGGCTTGTCCGAGAGTTGAAGTCCATTTTTCAGGATCGCGATCGCGAACAGGCCGAGCAAGGTGCCGCCGATGCTTCCGCGCCCCCCGAAGATCGATGTGCCGCCCAGCACCACCGCCGCAATGGCGTCCAGCTCATACCCCGATCCCGCGTCGGCCTTGGCCTGCCCGACGTGCGCAACGTAAACCATGGCGGCGATCGCCGCACACGCGCCCGCCAGCACATACGTGAGCGTGATGCGTCGCTCGACGGGGATGCCGGCGTAGCGGGCGCCCTCGGCAGAGTAACCGATCGCCGACAGCGCCCGACCGACCGTTGTTCGATGCAGCAGGAGCCAGAATCCCAGACCGGCAATCACGAACACCGCCACCTGCGCCCCTTGTCCCAGCGCCACGAACGAGCGCGGGAAATTCGTGATGTTGTCGACGCCGCCGGTGATTCCTTCCGCCAAACCACGGAACAGGGAGAACGAGCCGAGCGTGACGATCAGCGCCGGGATTCGCAGGCGCGTGATCAGCAATCCATTGAGGCTCCCGGCCATCGCCCCAATCGCCACCGCGGCGCCCGCCGCTACCCAGATCGGCAGGCCGGCGTCGCGCCACATCTTGCCGAACAGGACCGCCGTTAGACCGAGCAGCGAGCCGACCGACAGGTCGATCCCGCCTGTCACGATGACTGGAGTCAGTGCCAGGGCGAGCAGCCCCAGTTCCACGCTCACCCGCAACACGTCGAAGGCATTGTGCCAGGTCAGAAAATTGGTTCCGATGATCGAGAAGACGAGCAGTTCGATCGCCAGGACCGCCAGCAGGATCACCTGCTGCGGCGGAGGCGGCCGCAGGTCGAGCGGTCCCGTCCAACGGAGGAACGGCTTGCGCGCTTCCGCCGGCGGCATCGGGGGCAGCGTGGACATCTCAGCGCCTCCTCCGATATAGACCGTCGGAGGCCACTGCCGCCAGGATGATCGCGCCCTGGATCGCTTTCTCCCATTGCGGCTTGGCATCGAGGAAGTTGAGCGCCGGCCCGATCGTCGCGAGCAGCGCCACGCCGATCAGCGTGCCCATCAGGGTACCCCGTCCGCCCGAGATCGCCGCCCCGCCAACGACCACCGCGGCGATTACCTTCAGTTCAAGGCCGTACCCGTCGTTCGGGTAGACGATCGCGAAGCGCGCGGCGTTCAGCAGTGCCGCGAGCCCCGCGAGCATGCCCGTCAGGAGGAAGACGAAGAAGACGACGCGAGGCGACCGGATGCCGGTGAGCCGAGCGGCTTCTTCATCGGAGCCGACCGCGTAAACCGCACGACCCGCCGCCAGCCATCGCGCCGCCCATGCAAAGATGACGAAGATCAGCAGCGCGATGCTGAGGATCAGGCATTCCCCCGTGAATTGTGATTGGCCAAACCACTGAAACGTAGACGGCAGGCCCACCGCCGCGCCTTGCGTCATCCACAGCAGTACGCCGCGTAGGATCACCATTGTCGCCAGCGTTACGACGATCGACGGCAATCCCATCGCCGCCACGAGCACGCCGTTGAGCGACCCCATCGCCCCGCCGACCGCGATGGCGGCGCACGCCACCGCGGGCAGGGGAACACCCCGTGCCGCCAGCAGGGCCGCCACGTAACCGCAGACGGAGAATTGAGAACCGATCGAGATGTCGATCTGTCGTGCGACGATGACCAGCGTCGTCCCCACCGCCGCCACGAGCAGCGGCGCGACGCTGATCCACGTATCGGCGAACTGGCTGCGAAAGAAACTGGGCGCCCGCGTCGGCCCACCCCGCAAACCAACGCACCACAGCACCAGTAGGAGGAGCCCGTACGCCGTCGCGACCGACGCCTCGCGGCGGTACCGCGACAGAAAGCCGGGTGATCTGCGTGAGGCGAGAAGGTGGGGATCGACGCCGAGATTTGCGTTGCTCATCGGATCGCCCCGTTCCCCGCAGCCGCGCTGGCCAATCGCGCCGGCAGGCGGTGATCAATGGTCGATTCCAAGGCCGGCAGAGACGGCAAGAGACCGTACGCTTTCGTAATTTTCGAGCGTTGAAGAAGTGCCACGCGCTGTTCCTCGAACCGTCCTTCGACGTTACTACTCATGGTAACAGAAGTCCCGCCCTATCCGTGAGGGCCGGTCGCCCGTCGGAGCCGACGCGTTCACATCCCGGCGATCTTGACGAAAGTTCGCAATGGGTTGTCACAAAATTCAATTGAACAATCGGGATTTTTCCTTACATTGCTCATGGATGCACGAGAGCTTTTGCCTCGCCGACTTGAGTCGGCAGCAGCGTTGCCAGAAATGGGGGACGTCGTAGAGCAGGTGGTCGTGATCCGTTCACGCGGCATCGTGAATCTGCGACGGTTGTCGTGCCAAAGTTAAACCGCGTCAAGGGTAGCTCCAATTCAACCTCCCCATCGGTGCGCGCCGTGCGTGCGTCCAGCCAACCAACGATGCAATGGCCGGCCGGGCTCCGGCCAAGCACCATTCGAAAGCTCTGGTTCGACCAGTTGGCCAACGTGCCGCCGGGGCTCGAGCTCCTGGAGGTGGGGTCACGCCTCGGCAAGCCGTATACCGACGTCTATCGTTGGGCCACGCTCTTTCACTACCCGTTCCCCGACCGGCGCAAGAACCGCTCGTCGACCGTCGATTGGTCGAAGGTAAATTGGGAACAGCGCGACGCGACGATCGCCGGCGAACTGGGTCTCAGTCGTGAGCGCGTCCGCCCGGTCCGCAAGCTGAAGGGTGTCGGACTCTGCGCCGCCGCCCGGCCGCTCCAGCAATTCAAGGAATTCGATGGCAATCGTGGGGAACATTTATGGGTGAGAACGTGCAACGCGCCGCCGTAGCAGCCGCCGGAGTCGATCCTGAGCTGGCATCGCTGCGCATGCTGGCGGCGCAATACCCGAACATCGATTCGGCGACCGCGGAGATCGCGCGCCTCTCGGCGGTCCTCACGCTCCCCAAGGGGACCGTTCACGTCATCAGTGATATTCACGGCGAAGACAAGAAGCTGCGGCATGTCATCAACAACGCGTCGGGCACGCTGCGCCCGCTGGTCGAACAGATCTGCGCCAAGCAAATGGGGCCAAAGCAGTTCCAGGAATTCCTCACGCTGATCTTCTACCCCGCGGAAGTGGTCGCACGTCTGGAAAAGACCCTGACCGACCCGGTTGAACTGCGCGTCTTCGCCCTGCGGACGCTGCGCCACCAGTTCGAGCTGGTCCGCGCCCTGGCTGCCCGCTACAGCCTGAAGCGCGCCTCCGAGGTCTTCCCCCCCGATTACCGGGAGCTCCTCGCCGAGCTGCTGCACGAGCCGACCACCGAGCGGGGGCGGCAGTTCCACGAGGCGATCGTCGACGAGCTGCTGCGACGCGGCCGAGCCCTGCACCTGATCCACCTGACCGGCCGACTGGTCCGCAACCTGGCAATCTACGAGCTCATCATCGGCGGCGACTGCTGGGACCGCGGCCCGCGCGGCGACCGGGTGATGGACTACCTGCGCCGCCAGCCCAACGTCTCGTTTATCTGGGGCAATCATGACATGGCGTGGCTCGGCGCGGCGCTCGGGCACGAGGCCCTGATCTGTCACGTGCTGCGCGTCTCGCTGCGCTACCGGCGGCTCGGCCAGCTGGATGAGGGGTATAGCATCCCGCTCACCCCGCTCGAGCACCTCGCCCGCACCGCGTATGCCGGCGATCCGGCCCGCCACTTCATGCCCAAGTCGGGGGGCATGCGGCCGATGGAGCTGGTGGCGCAAATGCAGAAGGCGGTGGCGGTCATGCAGTTCAAGCTCGAAGGGCAGATGATCGCCCGCAACCCGAACTGGGAGATGGAGCACCGCCGGCTGCTTCATCGAATCAATCATGCCGACGCCACGATCGACGTCGACGGCAAGCGCTTCGCGCTGCGCGACGCTAAGTTCCCCACCATCGACCCCGCCGATCCCTATTCGCTCTCGCCCGAGGAGCGCGAGTGTATGGAACGGCTGCGCGGCTCGTTCGTGAACAGCCAGAAGCTGTGGGAACACATGGCCTACCTGGTCGGCAACGGCTCGATGTACCTCAAGCGCGACCGTCACCTGATCTTCCACGGATGCATCCCCTGCGACCGGAGCGGGGAGTTCCTCGGCCTGGAAATCGACGGCCGACCGGTCAGCGGCCGTGCGATGTTCGACGCGATCGAGACGGTCGTGCTCCGCGCGCTCGACAAGCGCAGCCAGAAAGACCTCGACTTCCTCTGGTACCTCTGGAGCGGCCCGCGCTCCCCGCTGTTCGGCAAAGATCGCATCGCCACGCTGGAGCGCGACTTCATCGCCGACAAGTCGATCCATCATGAATCCAAGGACCCCTACTTCGCCCTGATTCACGAGGCGTGGTTCTGCGAGAAAGTGCTGTCGGAATTCGGGGTCGATCCCAACGAAGGCCTGGTCGTGAACGGCCACGTCCCAGTGAAAATCGAGGACGGCGAGTCCCCGATGAAACGCAGCGGCAAGGCGATCACGATCGACGGCGCCTTCTCCGAAGCCTATGGCGATCATGGCTACACGCTCGTGCTGGAATCCGATCGCACCGTCCTCGCCAAGCATCATCACTTCGAGTCGGTCGAGTCGGCCCTGCGCGACGGCGTCGACATCGTCCCCAGCGTCACCGTCATCCGAACCTGGGACAAGCCCCGACGAATGGCCGATACCGAGCGCGGTCACGAACTGAAGGAAAAGGTCGCGATCCTCGAGCGCCTCATCGCCGCCTACCGGAACAACGATCTTCGTCAGGGCATCCCCGCCACCCTGCCGGGACATCTGTTCGAGTGATCGTGCCCGCGCAGGCCAAACGCGCGCTGGCTCATGCCTGCGTCACACCACTGTTTTCAGGCGTACGTGCCGCCCGACGCCGTCCGGCCGCGCGCGGCCCTGGCCGCCTCGCGCTCGATCGATACTTTCGACTCATACGCACTGGCCCGGTACGCCGCGAGCGGGTCGGGATCCAGGTTCCGCCGTTTGCGCCACTCCGCCAGCAGTGATTTCACATCGGTGAAGAAGGCGCTGCGCAGCATCTCTTCGGCGTCGATGATGTTGCGGCGCGCCTGCGCATCCCGCAGCTTCTCCCGATCGACCAGGCACGCCCTGGCATATAGCTCTTGGGCGGTGGTCACGGTCTGGATCATCGCCTCGACCTTCGGCTTGAGGTTGTGGGATTGATCGATCATGTAGGCGATTCTCGACACGTCGCGCTCGTGCAGCTCGGCGGCGTTTCGGATCTCGTGGAAGATCCGGAAGATCGCGTACGGGTCGATGCTCCCCAGCGTCAGGTCGTCATCGGCGTACTTGCGGTCGTTGAAGTGGAACCCGCCCAGCATCTCCTCGTCGAGCAGGAACGCGACGATCTGCTCGATGTTTGTCCCCTGCAAATGATGCCCCGTGTCGACGAGCACCTTGGCCTGCTCCCCGGCGTCCTTCGCGAAGACGTAGCTCATGCCCCAGTCGGCAATGTCGCTGTGATAAAACGCCGGCTCGAACGGCTTATACTCGACCAGCATCGTCATCCCGCGCGGCAGCGAATCGTGCCACTGCCGCAGCGCGCCGTGCATGCGATGCTTCCGGCTCGTCATGTCGTCCTGGCCGGGATAGTTGGTGCCATCCCCGAACCAGAGGCTCAGCAGGTTCGATCCCACCGCCTTGGCGATGTTGATGCAGTCGAGCACATGGCGATGGGCGTGGTGCTGAGCGGTTTCATCAGGACTACAGACCGAGCCAAACTTGTAGATCTGGTCCTGGAACAAATTCGGGTTGACCGAACCGATGCGGATGCCGTGCTTCTTCGCCAGGTCGGCGGTGGCCGTCGCGCTCACGCCGATCGAGAAATCCCACAGCACGTGAACCGCGACCGTCGGGCAGCACCCCGTGTAACGATTGACGGCTCCCGCGTCCGCCAGCTTCTCCTCGATCGTCGAGGCTGCCGCCGGCTGAAGGAACTTGCCGAAGCGGGTGCCGGTATCGGCGTACCCCCACGAAGGCGTTTCGATCTGAAATTCGTCGAGCCGTTTGAACAGGAGTTCACGGTCCATCGCCCTTGATCCTAACGTTGAAGCTCCACGAATGGAGCAGTCTTTCGCTCTTGCACCGTCTGCTCATGGGGGAAGGACCACATCCTCTTCCGCCCTCTTTACCCCCTCTCCAAGTACTCTGGCCTGATGAAAAGGTCGCCGTGGATTCCGCCCGCTTTTGTTGCGCGGGACGAACCACAACTCTCCTTCAGA
>JBBSDP010000089.1:0-15669 GCA_038240605.1 Tepidisphaerales bacterium
AACCGATGTGCAGCACGCGCTACAGTGGGATCGACGCCGGCGGCAACTGATTCCCGAGCTGCTGGTCATCCACCTGGAGAGCGAAGCGGCGAAGCTGGGGGCGAATTGGGCGGGGAGGAAAACGCGGCCGTTCGGGCCGTGCCCGCCGGTGGCGGTTCGCTGCTATGCGTAGGGGCGGCGCCGGATCGTCGCATGCCGGTTGAGCAAAACCGTTGCTGTGATTATATCGGTTTCAGCCGCAAGGGCCGGCTGCTCAAGGGTTGGGGTGAGCGCTTTTTTTGGCATGAGTCCTGCATAGCACCGCTTGACCATTAGCCAAACTCGTGCTAGCGTTTGGAGATTGCGGTGGCGGCGAAATTGGACAAGCGCGCGGGGATTTGGACCTTAAAACCTTACGAAGTTGTATGGCTGAAGTCCTGTTCGCGGCATGATTGACGGTCTTTGCCTCTGGGACTGATACAAGGCGCGGTGCCATCGCTGTACTGAAACCCTTCTGGTTAGATCTTAATGCCTGATCCGCTGCCGAAATTCGACACGCCCCCAGTTGTCGAAACGGTCCTAAGCGCACAGTTTGCACGCTTGCCGAAATTTCGAACTGCACATGCGGGATGTTTCTGGAAGTCCAGCTTGGGACAGGAGTGGAAGACGGTGGAAGAAGCTCCCCGTTTGCCAGATCAGTTTGAGCGCTTTGGCGAAGACCGAAAATGGGCTCCAATGGGTGCACTCCAGTTTTCTACGGCACAAGAGCCGCAACGAACTCAGATTATTCGGTCGGATGATACACGGATGATCCAAGTCCAAGACAGTCGGCTCGCCTATAATTGGAAACGGGGACAAGATCAGAAATATCCAAGCTATGACGCAACGCGACCCGAATTTGATGACTCTTATCGACGGTTCAAGGATTTTGTCCGAGAATTTGAGTTGGGCGAGATCGACGAAAATCAATGGGAAGTCACATATGTTAACCATCTGGTAAAGGGTGATTTGTGGGAATCCGCTCGCGATTGGAACACGATATTCCCCTGGCTCACCTTTCCTCAGGACCAACTAGAACCGGATACGATTAACGCCAGATGGGTATCCGTTTTGCCCGAAAATCGAGGAAGATTGCATACCACCTTGAACTTCGGGCGCACTTCGATGGACGGCCCTGAGGCCATTATCTTGGAGCTGACCGCGCGCGGCGCGGTATCACGGGATGTCTCCCTAACCGGTGGGCTTGAGATCGGACACGCGGCGATTGTGCGTTCATTTGCAAGAATGACCTCGAAGCAGTCACACGATCACTGGCATAGGAAGGCCTAATGACGGCGATTGCATTTTACAACCCGGTCGGCCAACAAAATTACGCCGAAGAAGTACGGCCCGTGCGGAATAAGCCTCGATTGGCCGAGAAATCGGCTCCTGATATCGATGTGTATGATGAGATGGAACGAAAGGATTTTGAGCGCAGACTCAGGGTATCCATAGAATCATTGCTGGAACTTGGTAGTCTCGGAGAAGATTGGGACGGCGATGGTGCACGTGCCCCGATTCCAGAACTAATTGAAAGTGCGATTCAGTTGATACGTTCGCGCGGATTCATTCCCGCTCGATCCGTTCCGATAAATGACGGTCGAATTGCCCTCGATTTCTACGAGGGAAAGACCTATTTGAGCGCACGGATAGATGCGCCAGGACTAGCTCGCGTGATGATCGTTGAGCCTGGCTCGGCGACAAAATTTGGTACTTGGAAGTGGTCGACTCCGATGCCGAAACTCGCTTGGGTGCGATAGCTTCGGGTCGCGGCTCATCAACCGGACGCCCGACGGGAATCCATTCGTGATGGACGGGGCCGATCAACTTTCTCCAGACGAGTATTTGTTGCGCCGCATCCCAGCGAGGTTCGTCGACATGAGCTTCGACTGTCCAATACAGTTCGAGCACTTCAATCCTAGCAAAGAACACGACCAAGATGGCATTTCTATGTTTCGAGCGCTGTACCGCGACGCCAAAGCCATGATCGCGGACGCCAAGGGGAAGGGCGCTTATTACATTGCAAGGGCCACCGTGGAAGAGATCAGGGAGTTAGGGCTTACCCCTACGATAACTGTTAGCGTTGACCACACGTCATTGCCGGAACTGAGTTGGTCGGAGGTTCAGAAGAACGATGATGCCGCAAGAGAGAAGAAGTGGCGACTGGCCGAGTTGATGTCGAAGCAAATTATCCTTGGGCCGCTTACCGCGATTCAGGCCCAGCAATCCTAGTAACTGGACCCGGGCAAACCGCCGACTTGGTGGCCGTCACCACCGGCTTTCCATCGTCCATAGTGCGGTCCCCGAGAAAATCGAAGAGATCGATGTAGCGGTATAGGCGTTCCTTGCCGACAGAGCAGTAATTCTCCATCAGACCGCGATTGACCAGGGCGAACGATAATTCGAACCTGCCTGCCGGCCTGACTCGGCCCTTAATCCCAAGCCTCACCTAATAAACGGCCCGCTCGCCCGTAGATCAGGGGCCGGACCCGCCACCTCGTGCCGAGCGGAGTCGTTCTGTTCCACCGCCAGGACGCCGGCAAATGATGATCGTGGCGTGTTTTTGACGCGCCTTAACTGGAAAAATATGATCCAATGCACGCCATTGGGCGGGGCCGCCTGAGCCCCATCCCACCTTCCCCGGCTGCGGGCCGCGGTCCTTGCGGAGGATCCGCCGCGCGGACCTGCCGTCGCGAACAACGGAGCGAGGTCACCTCATGTCCCGTTACTGCCGATTTTCGCCCCTGGTTCTTTTGAGCCGTTCGCTCGTCGCCACGGCTATTGCGGTGGCGCTGCTCTGCGGGGTGAGCGTGACGCCGGCTCGCGCGGCCACGCCTCAGGAAGTGGACGCCGCCATCGCCAAGGCGGTGGATTTTCTCAAAAAATCGCAGGCAAATGGCAACTGGGAGGCTGGCGCTAAGCCGGACTTCGCCAAGCTCGACCCCAAGGGCGGCCCCAGCGAGGCCTGCAAGTACGGCGGCCTCACCGCGATCGTGAGTTATGCCCTGCTGGCGGCGGGGGAGAGCGATCAATCGACGGCGATGTCCAAGGCGACCAAGTGGTTGATGGACAACGAAGTGCGCGGCACGTATGCCTCGGGGTTGCGCTCGCAGGTCTGGCTGCTCATGCCCGAATCCAAGGAGCGAAATGCGGCGCGCGACCGCGATAAGGATTTCCTGCTCAGCAGCGCGATTCAAAAGGGAAACCGCACCGGCTTCTATGGGTATTCCTACGGCGCGCCCTCCGGGCCGCTGTCGCTGGGCGAGAAGCGAGTTCCCTTCCCGCCGGGCGGCCCCGCCGCCGACGCCTGGTTCGACCGCAGCAACAGCCAGTACGGCGTGCTGGGCGTCTGGGCCCTGGAGCAGGCCGGCGCGGAGATCCCGCAAAAGTATTGGGAGACGATCGACAAGGCCTGGAAGGCCGCGCAGAGCAATGACGGCGGCTGGAACTACGCCAGCAACGGCAACGCCGAACACGAGCGAGTCAGCGTGACGATGACCGCGGCCGGCGTGGCCACGCTCTTCATCACGCAGGATTACATGCTCAAGGGGATGCGCTGGGAGCCGTGCAAGGGAGGCATCACCAACGACCATATCGAAAACGGCCTCAAGTACATGGACAAGCACATCAATGAGGCCATTACCGGCGGAAACTATTACGCGATGTACGGCGTGGAGCGCATCGGCGTGGCGAGCGGCCGTAAGTACTTCGGCACCGTCGACTGGTATCAGGTCGGCGCGGAATTCCTCACCAGGAACCAGAAGGGCGACGGCTCCTGGTCGGGCAACTGGGGGAACGTTCCCGATACGTGCTTCGCTCTGCTCTTCCTCGTCCGCGGCCGTGCGCCGGTCATGATGAACAAGCTGATGTACGAGATCGCCGGCAACAAGAAGGTGGAGAGCCCCTGGAACGAGCGGCCGCGCGACGCCGCCAACCTGGCCAAGTGGATGGGCGGCCGCGTGGAAAACAAGTTCCTCAACTGGCAGATCGTGAACCTGAAGGTATCGGTCGATGACCTGCACGATGCGCCGATCCTCTACCTGAGCGGCGCCGAAGAGCTGAAGTTCACCCCCGAAGAGCAAGCCAAGCTTCGCACGTTCGTCGAACAGGGCGGCTTGATCCTCGGCAACGCCGACTGCAACAGCGAACGCTTC
Source organism: Tepidisphaerales bacterium (assembly GCA_038240605.1). Taxonomy (GTDB): domain Bacteria; phylum Planctomycetota; class Phycisphaerae; order Tepidisphaerales; family Tepidisphaeraceae; genus JBBSDP01. Next base: position 4,173 of record JBBSDP010000089.1, read on the forward strand.
AGCAAGAGCTTCGAGAAGCTGGGATCGGAGCTGTTTCCCAAGTACGAGTTCCGACAGCTTCCCGCCAACCACGTGATCTATACCGGCGAGCAATACACCACCAAAAAGTGGAAGGTCCACCCGAAGCTGCGCGCGATGACCAACGGCGTGCGCGAGCTGATGGTGCTGGTCCCCGACGTCGACGCCAGCCGGGCCTGGCAGACCGATTCGACCAAGACGCGCCAGGAGACGTTCGAGCTGGCGGCGGACATCTTCCTCTACTCGATCGACAAGCGGAACCTGCACTCCAAGGGCGATACCTATATCGTTCACCCCAACAGCACGCCGGCCTCGAAGAACCTGAAGGTGGCCCGTCTCGAGACCGACGGCAACTGGGACCCGGAGCCCGGCGCGTGGCGCAGGCTGTCGGCGGTCATGCACAACCAGTTTGGCACCGACGTGGCGGCCGAGCCGGTCAAGCTGGGCGCGGGCAAACTCGCCGACTACAAGATCGCCTCGCTCACCGGCACGTCGAAGGTCATTTTCAACGCGGCGCAGCGGCAGGAGATCAAGGATTTCGTCGAAAAGGGCGGAACGCTCATCGTCGATGCCGCAGGCGGCTCGACGGATTTCGCCGAGAGCATCGAGCCGGAATTGCAGACCCTCTTCGGCACCGACGCCGCCAAAGGGTTGGCCTCTCCCCTGCTGCCGGGCAGCCCGGTCTACACCGCCGGCAACAAGATCACCGCCGTCATTTATCGCACCTTCGCGAGGCGTGCGATGACCGGCAACGCCAAGGCGCCCCGTCTCAAGGGGATCACGGTGGGCGGTCGCCTGGCCGTCTTCTACAGCCGTGAAGATCTCACCGGGGGCCTGGTGGGCGAACAGATGGACGGCATCGTCGGGTACGACCCCAGGAACTCGACGGAGATCATGAGCAACCTGCTCCTCTTCGCCAGCGGCGCCGCCCCGGCCGCACCCGCCGCCGACGCCGATGCCAAGCCGGATACGTCCGCGTCGAATTAGTCGCGGGGGCCGCAGTGATCGCCTAAATTGACAAGCCGAGCACCCAATAGAGCGACATATTTGGACGCTCTACAGCAATTGACAGCAAAATCCTGCCGAATTGCCGTCGCCGGCATGAAATGTGATAAAATCACCCCGGAACAAGCCGTGACCGATAAACGCGAAGAAGCACGCGGTATACGAGGAAGCGACCCAAAGTGAACTGCGATATTGAAAACGTTCGGAAAATTGCCGCGGAAATTCACGCTAAGCTTGATGCTTGCGATAACGGCGAGGGGATGGAATGCGCCAACCTTGATGCGTCGCTAAAACGTTACGCCCAAGCGTGCTGCGATTTTGTGATGGGTGTTCGGGAGTGGGCGCACTGCATCTTTTCGGGAAAATCGCAGTTCGACCGCGAAGCCGAGCGACTATGGCGGGAAGAGGGGCGTAAGCTTTTTCTTCGCGCGGAAGCTGCCTGGCAGCAGTGTAAGAATTTTGAAGGCCCGTGTTGGGACTTGCCTGGACAAGGACATCTCACTGCGGGACTCTGGTATCTGGACCATGTTCTATCCAACTGGGTGAGTCCGAAGCTGTCTGTCGCCCCCGGCCCGCGCGTTACCTTGGCGGGAGACTTGGATGAAATGCGCGCTCAGGTGGAATCTCTCGCACCCCTTCCCGAGAACTGGCGACCTGGGGACAAGTCACAACGGACGAGATACGAAAAAGCAAAATCGTCTTAGGCGAATGCGCGGATGCCGGACGACCGGAAACCCATTCCCCTCACGGCACAAGCGATTTTAATCGGAAGCCCGGATTTCGTTACCGTCCAGACCTGGCCTTTTAGCGACGATTTTGTTCAGAGACTGTTGCGAGATGATATTCCTCATCGTGTCGTTTACGGCAATTGCCGAGTATTCCTTTACCGCGATCCAAACGGCCAGCCAGTTGGTTTTGGATGTCTCGACATTAGCGATGACCATACATCTCTAACGGGCGATCATGTGCACCCTCACATTCCATTGCTGGGGGTGAACCCAACGATTACGAGCCTTGGATATGGCACGACCATTGTGAGGCACCTGATCGCGGAGGCTGCCGTGCTCGCCGCTCATGGGCACTGCGCTGATCGGCTATTTCTGGAAGTTTACACGACGAGCACGAAGGCGATATCGCTGTACAAGAAAGCAAAATTTCAGACGATCGGTCCAGAGCAGACAGACCCCATGGAGAACAAGTCTTATTTTATTATGGCGAGGCGAGTCTCTTCATCGGCCCGTGATTCTTTGTTTCCGTAAATTGTCCCGCTAAAGGAGGCGGCCCGTGAGCTACCATCCTCGCGTGATTGCCCACCGGGGCGCGAGCGGCGAACGGCCGGAGCATACGCTCGCGGCTTATCAACTCGCCATCGAACAGGGCGCCGACGCGATCGAACTGGACCTGGTTCCGTGCCGAGACGGCACCCTCATCGCTCGCCACGACAGCGAGCTTTCCATCACCACCGACGTCGCGGATCGTTCGGAATTCGCCGAGCGCCGTCGCATCCAGACGATCGAGGGCGTCGCGCTCGCCGGCTGGTTCGTCGAAGATTTCACGGCAGCGGAGATCGCCGCGCTCCGCGCCCGCCAGCGATTCCCATTTCGCTCCCCGGCGTTCAACGACCAGTTCCCCATCCCGACGCTCGCGGACGTGCTCGCCCTGGTGCAACGGGCGGCGCAAGGCGGGCGATCCGTCGGCGTCTATCTCGAGCTCAAGCATCCGACCCACTTCGCGTCGATCGGCTTACCGTTCGAGGACTCGCTCCAGAACACGCTGGCCGGCGCCAACCTGCCGCAGAGCGCGCAGGTGGTCATCGAATCATTCGAGCCGGGAATTCTCCAACAATTGCGAGGGCGGAGAAGCGAGCGCCTCTGCCAGTTGATCGATCATCCCTCCACCACGCCTCAATTCGCTCAGATGCTCACGCGCGCCGGTCTGGCGACGATCGCCGGGTATGCCGACGGAATCGGTGTGAATAAGCATCTGATCATCCCGCAGACCTCAGACCCTAGGTTGTCAAGTCCACCGACCTCCCTGATCGACGACGCGCACGGAGCCGGCCTGTTCGTCGACGCCTGGACGTTCCGCGATGAGCCGCGGTTCATCGCCGCGGGACATCACGGCGATGCGATCGGCGAGTATCGACGATTCTTCGACTTGGGCCTGGATGGCGCGATCACCGATTTCCCAAAGACCGCGATCCGCGCGCGGCAGGGAAATACAAATTTAATTTCGCCACAGATGGGGACCGATGAAGGCGGATGAAGGCAAACAAGCAAGTCCCAATCGAATGAATGATCAATTCCTATCCGTGTTCATCCTCTTCATCCGTGGCGAAATTTCTTCGCGTCCGGCTTCGCGGTTGCGCGATTGCGCTATCCGATCGGTGAGAAGCTACGACCCCTCGGCGTTCGGCTTGGTCGGGCGGTCGTCGGCGTCGTAGGCCTGGTCGGAATTTTCGCCCTGGACTTCGATGCGTTCGATCGAGAGCGCTCGGCCGGTTTCGGGGTCGATTTCGGCCAGTGCGCCACAGAGGCGGACATCGCCCGTGGCGACGTCGAAGGGCTGGGGCATGTTGGTGGACATGTATTTGACGACGCGATCCTTGCGACGGCCCAGCACGGAATCGTACGGGCCGCACATGCCCAGGTCGCTGATGTAGGCGCTGCCGCCGGGCAGGATCTTCGCGTCGGCAGTGGGGATGTGCGTGTGCGTGCCGAAGATGAAGGAGCAACGGCTGTCCATCCAGTGGCCCAGCGCCACCTTCTCGCTGGATGCTTCGGCGTGCACGTCGCAGACGCAGACGCGCACGTCATCGGGCAGTTGATCGAGCACGCGATCCACCGCCGCAAACGGGTCGTCGCTCGGCAGATTCATGAAGATCCGGCCGAGGACGCAGAAGACCGCGACGTTCACCCCGGCATTGGTCTTTACGACGGTGAAGGTTCGTCCGGCGGCATTCGCCGAGAGGTTGGCGGGTCGCACGATCCGCTCGCTGCTTTGGAGCGTCGGGACGATATCGACGCGCTTATAGACGTGGTCGCCCAGCGTGACGACGTCGACGCCGTACGAGCGGATCTTGTGAAACAGGTTGGCGGTGATGCCGCTTCCGCCGGCGATGTTCTCGGCGTTGGCGATGACCAGGTCCACCTCGCGCTGGCGGATGAGAGCGGGGAGCCGCTGGTGCAGCACCTGCCTTCCGGGACGGCCGACGATGTCACCCAGACACAGGATTCGCAGGGGCATGTCGCCGGGAGTATAGCGGGTGGCTACGGATCAACACACGTCAGTTGTCAGTTGTCAGTTGTCAGTTGTCAGTTGTCAGTTGTCCGTTATCACTCGTCCGTTGTCCCTTGTCATGGCACCGATCGGTTGCCTACGATCCCCGCCGCAACCCAATCAGGAGAAACCGTGCAGCCAACCAATCCGTCCGCGATGACGTCCCCCGCCGGCAATGCCGCCCCTTCACCCATGCTCTTCTTCCAGACCGCGACCGCCTACCAGCGGTCGGCGGCGCTGAAGACGGCGATCGACGTGGGGCTTTTCACCGCGATCGGCGAAGGAGCGAACGCGACCCCCGACGTGGCAAAGCGATGCGGCGCCCCCGAGCGCGGCATTCGCATCCTCTGCGATTACCTCACCGTGCTCGGGTTCCTGACCAAGAGCGCAGGCAAATATTCGCTGACGCCGGACTCGGCGCTGTTCCTGGACCGGCGTTCACCGGCGTACGTCGGCATCGCGGTGGACTTCCTCAACTCCGAGCAGATGACCGATGCGTTCAACAACCTGACGACGACCGTCCGCACCGGCGCTCCCGCGAACTCGCGCGAGGGGACGCTGTTGGTGGAGAACCCGGTCTGGGTGAAATTCGCGCGGGCAATGGCCCCGCTCGCCGCCCACGCGGCCAGGACGCTGGCTGAAATGGTGCCGCCGCCGTCGCGCGGTCAATCGTTCAGCGTCCTCGACATCGCCGCGGGGCACGGGTTGTACGGCCTCAGCTTCGCGCAGAGATATCCCGATGCGCGCGTGGCGGGGCTCGACTGGTCCAACGTGCTGGACGTGGCGCGCGAGAATGCGGCGGCCGCCGGCGTAGCCGACCGCTGGCGAGCGATTCCGGGCAGCGCATTTGACGTGGACTGGGACGGCCCGCACGACCTGATTCTCTTCCCCAACTTCCTGCATCACTTTGACCGGGCCGGCTGCGAAACACTGCTTCGCAAGGCCCGCGCGGCCCTGGCGCAAGATGGCCGCGTCGTCACGCTGGAGTTCGTCCCGAATGACGACCGGGTGACGCCGCCCGATGCCGCCGCCTTCGCGATCGCGATGCTCGGCAGCACTCCGGCCGGCGAGGCCTACACGTTTGCCGAGTACCAGAAGATGTTCCAGGCGGCAGGCTTCACGCGCAACGAGCTGCTCCCGCAGCCGATCGTGATGTCGCGCGTGATTGTTTCCCAGATGTGATAAGCGGGTACCTCACGCCGCCGAGATTATACCCGGCACATCATTCGCCGTGCTATAATCCCCGACGCCCACCAAGCCGGATTTTGCAAGGTCCGCCCTGGCGGCGGTTGAACGTGTGATCGGCGTACAGTTGCAAAACGGGTCGATTGAGGCCAAGACGCCCGCGCAAGGCGGGGAAGCGGGCGGAACGGTAGAACTTTACGGCCGTTTAAGCTGCCCATTTGCTCCCCATTGACTCAAGTCTACGGACCATATATCGTTCGAATGGACGATTTTGGGGACATCCCTGCCATGATCACGCGCCCGACTAAAGACGACCCCAAGGTGGTGCCGATGTTGCGATCAGGCACCATGCACCGTAACCGGGAATTACTACAGCGATGCGCGACGTCAACAATTTCCAATAAGACTAATAGCGGTTTTGATTGTTCTCGCGAAACGTTGCGGACGCTCTTGAGCACGTTCTCCCGCCACGCGACGGAAATCACAAACGAAAAGAAGAGCAGCCGCGACGAAATCCAGGCATTTCGCAAGGCCATCTCGTCCATCATGGAAGCCGTTGGCGACGGGGTAATCAATTCCGACGAGGGGGATGCGGTTATCAACTTTATTGCCGAACGGTTTATCTCGCGGCGGTTCGATGGCGTGTTTTCGTCCATTTCAACGCCAAGCACAGGCGCTTGGTTCTGCATCGAACACCATAGCACGAATAAGTGGCCATGAGCGATGCCCCCGCCACAGACACCCCACCACCCGATAGCGGTTTAAGCAAACCGCCCGATCAAATCGTTGAGCGTCAAACGCCCCTCCAGTCGGGCGTCGAAAAGCTTGCGGCACGCGGGGGCAATAGTCTGGTTGAGATGCTGTCTATGACCGCATCAATGGGTGGCAATCCGCTTCATCAGAAGATGAATGCGGAGCACATCACGCAGGTGCTAACGCTCGCAGAAAAGCATGACGAAAGGGAGTACGACCTTTCGAAACGCCAGCAAGATAAGGACTCGACGGATGGGCGTTGGGGCCAAGTGCTACACGCGATATATTTTTGCCATTGCGGCGATGCTTGTCTTCGTAGTCTGCGAGTTCAAGAGTCAGCCGGCCGTCCTCGCCCCAATCCTAAGCGGACTCGGTGGTGGGGTCGCGGGTTTTTTTGGCGGGGTTGGGTACGCCAAAAAAACTCAAAAATGACGCTTCCCATCTAAAGAGCCACCTCATTCCGATCAGTGTGCTGTACGCGCGCGGGCGCGGTCCCTACACGTTGAATCCCGCGGCAAATCCGGCGACGATGTCGCGCGCGGGCATTTCTCGTGCTCGAGCCGGCATGCAAACGCCAATCCCCTCCAAATCGCGTCCCGCCACGGTGCATGCGGATGACCTCGGCGCCATCATGGCGGGCCCCGCCGACTGGGACCCGCGGATGCTCGACGCACTCCCGCAATTTTTCTGGACGACGGGACCGGACGGCGTCGTCGACTAAGTGAACCGGTATTTCGAGGAACACACAGGTTTGACGGCACAAACCGTCACCACCCGATGGGGGGAAACGATCCACCCCGAGGAGCTGGAGCCCACGACCAACAGTTGGGCGGCAGCGCTCTCCAGCCAGACGATGTGGAAGGCGGAATACCGCTTCCGGGATGTGACGGGGGCGTATCGCTGGTACCTGGGCAAGCCCCTCTTCCAGGACCCCACCGCCGCGTGGTCGAAGCATTACGGAGTAAATCTGCCCGATCAGGTGACGCCCTTCCCCGTAGCTCAGCTTCCCCTCACCCGCGCTGGCGGGGAATCGGCCGCGGACGTGCCGATGTTCAAATCGGACCCACGAGCGGCTCGTGTTCTCAAAGCGGCAGATGGCGGACCCCGAAGCCTTCGAGCAGCGAGTTCGCTGGCTCTATGCCCATCCCAGTGAAGAGGGACGTGGAGAGTCACCTTCCGCCTCGTCAGGTTTGACGTCTTCACGTCTTCACGTCCACGTTTCACGTATTCACGTTTCCTATCTGCTACAGCCGCGGTTCTTCCAGCGGAACCGGGCATACGTCTTTTCGCTTACACCCGACGCAACGGCGGCCTTCCCATAGCGCGTTGAACTGTTCGAGCACGCCGTCGATCAGTGCGGTGGAGCGCGTCCAGATTCCCATCTCGAAGTTCCGCCGGCCATCCGCCTTGGCGCCCAGTCCCGCGCCGGTGAGGTTGGCCGAGCCGAGGTACATCCGGTCGGCGTCGATGATGACCGTCTTGGCGTGCAGGCGCGGGCAGCGGCGGATCGTGAGATTGCGGGGGAGCTGGACCTTGAGCTCGCGCAGGGCGGCGGAACTGGGCGTGCCGGCGTGGAGGAGCCGGATCTCGACGCCGTTTTCAGCCAGCCGTCGAAACAGCTCGACGATCGACCGCGCCCGCCGTCGGCCTGCCTCCGGCACCAGCATGGCTTTGAAATCGGCAGTAAGAATGTCCAGGCTGGTCGTCGCCCGCAGCATCCCGTCAACGACGATTCGATCGAAGTGATCCCGATCGATCACCAACTCCGCCGTCCCCGCCAGCGCTGGAGCCGAAAGAAGATTCAAAGCCCGTCCCACATCCCCTCATCGGCCTTTCCGTGCGTACATCGAGAATCAGTTCACCGCAGAGCCGCCGAGCACGCCGAGAAATTCATGAGAAGATTTCAGGTGGCAAATGGATGGCCAATGGTCTATCCGCGCCGTCCGCGTGGTCCGTGGCTTCTAACTTTCAATTTGAATTCTCTTCTCCGCGTCCTCGGCGTCTCTGCGGTGAACCGAATTTTAGAACTCATACCCGAAGATGAAGAATCCCTTGAACGCGCTGCGGTCGGCGACGCCGATCAGGGGGGCGAAGTCGAGGTGGATGTTGGCGGCGGGACGGTACTGGACGCTGGGGCCGATGAAGAACTCGGTGTCGTAGGTGCCGCGGTGATTGTGGACGTCGATCAGGGCAAGCTGGGTTTCGACGCCGAGCGAGAAGCGTTCATCCAGGAAGGTGTAGCTGACGCCGTTGGTGAACTCATACGACGTTTCCCGGTCGCCGCCGGTCTGGGCGTCCCAGACCAGGTTGGCGCCCCAGTGCCAGCGTGGGGCGATCTCGCCGCCGAGGAGAAGCTTGGCTTCGATCTCGTCGGGGGCCGAATCAATCGCCTTGTATTCGAGGTAGAGGGTGGGGTTACCCCAGATCTTGCCCCAGTCGGCCAGCGCATAGCGGATTTCGAACTGTCCATCGATGAAGCTTTGTCCGCCGCTCCCCTCTTTGCGGTCGATCAGGTAGAGGTCGACCTGAAAGCGCGAGGGGAGGCCGAACTCCAGCTCGAACATGTGCTTCACTTCCGTTGGGCCATGATGCGGCGCCTCGGCGACGAGCCAGTATTCGAATTCCACCTTCCCTTCCGGGATGACGTAGATGCGCGTCTCGCTGAATCGACGGTCGGCGGTCCAGCGCGGCTGGGCATAGGAGCCGATGCGATCTTCTTCGCGCAACTCCGACGGGCGCTCGCCTACGACAGTGACCGGCGGCAACTGCCAGGAGTGGACCGGGGTGAACGGCGCCAGCGCCGGGCCGCTCGGCTGCGTGGTGGACTCGGTTGCCTCGCGATGACTCACATCGGCAGGATTGCCCCCGACCCCATCAGCCAGCGTGAGGGGCAATGCCGGCGGAAGGACCGATTCCGTCGGCAGTTCCAGGCTCGCATTGCACCAGCAACTGATCCCCCCCACCGCCAGACCAACGATGAAACCCATCCGCCGCTGTGCAGAAAGAGATTGGGATGCCAAGATGAAGCTCCTTCGAAGATGTCTCGCTCACCAGCCCGGCGGAAGCTATAGCGTCGCCAGCTCATCAAGATGAAATTTGTGCAATATCTGCCCGGCGCACGATGGCGCGTCGGCGCAGGGGAGATGGACGTCGCATCGCTCCACTGCCGATCGAGCGGCGGCCAGGTGTCACCTACGCATGGGTGGGCGCTCGTAAGGCGTCGAGCACCGATGTGGATGCCTGCGGTGGCGGCGGCACCTGCGGCGTGAGCTCGGATTCGATCGCCGCACGGACGCGGTCCTGCTTGGGATAGCGCACCTCGCGGTAGCCGCTCACCTCTTCGGGGCAGCGCCAGACGCGCAGCGCCTGCTCGTAGCCGGCATCGGAGGAGAGGTTCACGCGCTGCAACAGCTCCACGTACCACTCGCGGAAGGCCACCTCGTGATGATGCCAGTTGGGCAGCTTGCGCCACCACTTGCAGTGGCGGACGATGTGGAGCATCCAGTTGCGCGTCGTTAGGCGCAGGCGAATGCGATGACGCCCGATGTTGAACTCCGGGCTCGTGTGATGGCGGTAGACGATGCGGTCGCCGTTGGAGACGTCGATCCCGTACTTCACGATGTCGCGCTGCTGCTTCTCGTAGCGGGTCAGCAGGTAGGAGACGTACGGCTCATCCTTGATCAGCATCACCTTCGCCAGGTTCCAGATGACCGCGATGGTGGCCGCGAACTTGCGGTCGGCCCGATCACGGCGGTAGACGCCGCGGACCAGGTCCAGGTATCGCTTGGCGAGCGTGTAGTCCTGGTACTGAAGCACGTCGTAGATGCGCAGGGCCAGGTCATACTTGGCCGGCTCCGGCAGGTCGCGCATCTGCTTCATCGCCCCCTGAACGAGGCGATCGAACTTCATCGCGGTCGATCGCCCCACCATGCTCGATTTGCGGAGGATGCGCACCTTGTTGGTGACCAGCTGCTCCCACGTCTCGGGCTCGGGCTTGCGAGGCAGGGCGCGCGGCTCGAGCGCCAGCTTGCGCCCGATGTTGAACGCCTTGAGGTTCTTGCGGTGGTCCCGGCGGATCGAGTCCTTGATCGCCCAGGCGATCGAGCGGGGTGATACCGGGATCAACCCGAGCTGGAAGGCGACGCCGAGCATCATGATGTTCGCATACAGCTTGCTGCCCAGCCGGCGTTCGCAAAGCTCCGAGAGGTTGATCGCAAACGAAGAGTCGGCGTTGCAGTGGGCGAAGATTTCCTCTCGCAGCGCATCAACGTCGAAGTCCTGTTTGCCCAGCAGCGTGTAGACGGTCGGCTGCTTGTGGGTATTGATGACGGCGGCGGTTCGATCCGGCGCGGCCACGCGGAACTGATCGCGCGGATCGATGGCCCGCGCCGCCTCGAGGATATCGACCCCAAGCAGGAGATCGGCACGGCCGAAGGGGATCGTGCCAGTGGTCGGATAAGCTGACGCGGGGACACGGGGACGCGGGGACGCGGCGACGTTGCCGACGTCATCCGCCCCGCGTCTCCGCGTCTGTGCGTCTGTGCGTCCTTCATCATCGCGAACGAACGTGATCTGGGAGTAGACGCCGCCGTTGCGGATCGCCAGGCCCTTCTTGTCGGCGAAGATAACGCGGTAGCCTTCCTTGTGCCCGGCGCGGACGAGGATGGCGTTGACGACGCCGATCCCCATGCCGCCGACGCCCGCCATGTGGGCCCGCCAGACCGAGCCGGGACGGCTCATCGCGTGCACGGCCTTCGGCTCGGGAAGCTTGTCGAGACCCATGTGGGGCAGGTTGTAACGACGACGCCGCTGACGGATGACGGTGATCTGCTCGAAGCTGGGGCAGGGCTTGACGTTGATCCCCGAGTCGTTGCTCACGCGCACGCGCTCGCAGGCGCCGTCGTTCACGCACCAGGTCAGGTCCGTGTCGATCTTCTTGCCGTAATCGGTCTCGATGCTGGTCAGGCCCGGGCAGGCGGTCTGCTTCGTGCACTCCAGGCAGTTCTCGCACACTTCCGGCGTGACGTTCATGTGCGTTTTCTTCGGGAGGTAGCCGTGCTTCTTGATCGTGTTGCGCTCGTCGCGCAGGACCTGTCGGTGATGGGTGATTCCGCACTCCTTGTCGGCAATCACGACCTTCACCCCGTCGCTCAGGATTGCCTTCTCGAGCACCGCGCGATAGCGCGTGCGGTTGGCGGGGGAAAGACGGCTCACGGTGAGCGGGCTGGTGCCGGCCATCCCGCGGACGATCGTCTCG
>JBBSDP010000090.1:0-15609 GCA_038240605.1 Tepidisphaerales bacterium
GGCAAGCCGAGTTGGCGGAACAGGCACCATTGCCTGCCCTTCAGAAATGAATCGAATTTGTAGTGCAGACCTTTGGCAAAAAACCGCGTTCCTGACCCCGCCAAGGCAGATAGACGCCCCAAACTGCGAAGGTTGGGCTACTGAAGAGGCAGACAAGAATGTCTGCCCTGGATGTGGAGACAGCGTCGCGGCGTTACGCGGGAACGGCGGCCGCGGGCTCGCCGAACAGGGCATCGACGAAGCGCTGGGGGTCGAAGGTCTCGATGTCCTGCGGCGTCTCGCCCAGGCCGATGAACTTCACGGGCAGGTTGAGCTGCTCCTTGATCGAGACGACGACCCCGCCGCGGGCGGTGCCGTCGAGCTTGGCCAGGAAAATGCCGGTGAGGCCGATCGCCGTCGCGAAGTGGCGCGCCTGGGCGATGCCGTTCTGGCCCGTCGTCGCATCCAGCACCAGCAGCACCTCATGCGGCGCGCCGGGAATCCGGCGGGCGACGACGTCGCGGATCTTGGTCAGCTCGCGCATGAGATGATCCTGCGTGTGGAGCCGGCCGGCGGTATCGACGATCAGCACGTCGATCCCGCGCGTCTTGGCCGCCTCGCAGGCGTCGTACGCAACTGCCGCGGGATCCGCCCCCATCTTGTGCTTGACGATCTCCACGCCCAGACGTTGTGCCCAGATGGTGAGCTGATCGACGGCGGCGGCGCGGAACGTGTCGCTGGCGCAGACCATCACCTTTTTCTTCAGCTCATTGGTGCATAGCCAGGCGAGCTTGGCGATGCTCGTCGTCTTGCCGGCGCCGTTGATCCCCGCCACGAGAATGACGGTGGGGCCGGACTCAGCGAATCGCAGCTCCCGCGATTCGGGCGCGCTGTCCGACATCATCGAGTGGAACTGTTCGCGGACGATCGACTCGGCCTCGCTGGCGTTGCGGATCCGCCCCAGCCGCCAGCGGTCGCGGATCTCGCTGATAATCCGCTCGCCGTTGCGCACGCCGATATCGGCCTGAAGCAGCTTCTCCTCCAGCTCCTGGAGGAACTGCTCGTTGATCTGGCGCCCCGGCACGAAGAGCGTGCGCACGTCGGTGTTGAGGACGTGCGCCGTCTTTCGCAGCGCCCCCTTGAGCTTGTCGAGAGTCTTGGAAAAAAATCGCATGTCGTGTGGAGGAGCGAGTAGTCAGTAGACAGTAGAAGACGCCGAATTCTACTGGCTACTGGCTACTTCCTTACGCCCTACTGTCTACTGACTACTCGCTACTCACTTCTCTTCCTCGCTACCGAATTCTTTCCCCTTCTCACTGATCAGCCCCACGTGTTCCTTCAGCACGGCGTCGAGCACGCCGTTAACGAAGGCGGGGCTTTGGCTGGTGGAAAAATGCTTGGCCAGCTCGATCGCTTCGTCGATGACGACCTTGGGGGGCGTCGTCGTATTCGTCAGCTCCCAGATCGCCAGGCGAAGCAAGTTGCGATCGACGGCCGGCTGGCGGCGCGGCGGCCACTGCGGGGCATGCTGCTCGAGCCGGGCGTCGATCCCCCCGCGCTGCTCCCAGGCGCCGCGGGCCATGACCAATGCCGCGTCGCGCACGGCCTCGTCTTCCGTGCCGTCGCGCAGGACCTGTCGGGCCACGTCATCGGCCGGATCCTGGTTCGTGTCCCACAGGAACAACACCTGCATCGCGAGCTCGCGCGTCTTCCGCTTGTTCGACATCGAACGTGAGTATAAGCGGGCCGGCCAGCCCCGCAACGAGCGCTCGTTTTCGAAGAGGTGGAACCGCCAAGTCGCCAAGGCCGCCAAGGGAAAAGAGGTTAAGTGAATTCCTCGGCGTCGCAGCGACTTGGCGGTTCCACTAATTCCCGACGTCAGGCCCATGACCTTACTCGCGCGACAAATCCATTTCGGGGCCGCAGCGTGATCACAGGACGCAGCGGCAGCGGACCGGATTCAGCGATGCGCTCGATGCGCCAGCGCCGGCAGATCGTCGCCAGGAGCAGGGTGGCTTCCATCCAGGCGAACGATTCGCCGATGCACTGCCTCGGCCCGCCGCCGAATGGAAAGTAGGCCCACCGCGGCATTGCGGCCATACGGGCGGGATCGAGCCAGCGGGAGGGGTCGAACCGCTCGGGGTCCGGCCACCATCGCGCATCGCGGTGAACCACCCACTGGCTCATGAGCAATACGGAATTTTTCGGCACGCGCGCTCCGCCTGCCTCCACGTCGCGCGTCGCCTGTCGTCCCAGCGCCCAGGCGGGCGGGTAGAGGCGCATCGATTCGGCCAGCACGGCCCGCGTGTAAACGAGCGAGTCAACCGCGGCGACAGCCCCGATCTCCCCCTCCGACAGCGCCGACAACTCCTCGTGCAGCCGGCGTTGAACGTCCGAATTTTCGGCGAGCAGGTAGAGCGAGAACGTCAGTGCGTTGGCGGTCGTCTCATGGCCCGCGGTGAAGAGCGTCAGCGACTCATCGCGAAGTTGCCGGTCATCCATGGCGACGCCGTTGGATTCCTCGTCGCGGGCGCGCAGCAGGATCGAGAGCAAGTCGTTCCGCCCCGGTCCTTCGGCACGACGTTCGGCGATCATGCGATCGATCGTGGCCAGCAGCCGGCGGTGCGAACGCTTGAATCGGAAGTTGCTGGGCAGCGGCAAGGCATTCAACAGCAGACCCCAAGGCGCCAGGGCGCGGGTGAACATGTTGACCATCACGTCCATCGCACGGCCCAGCTCATCGACTTCCCGCTCGACCTCGGCATCGAAGAGGGTCTTGGCAACGATGCGCAGCGTCAGACGCATCATCTCCCGATGAAGGTCCATCTCCTGGCCGTCCTGCCAGCGATCGATCGCCTCGCGCGCGTAACGAAACATGACACCGGCGTACGTCGCGACGCGCTGCGGGTGCAGGGCCGGCTGGCTGAGCCGGCGCTGCCGACGGTGCAGATCGCCCTCGCTGGTGAGCAGCCCGTCACCCAGCGCCGGCCGTGCCCGCTGCAGGGCCGGACCCTTCACGAACGCGTCAGCGCGGGTCACCAGCACGTCGCGGATCGCGTCCGGATGGCTGAACAAAAAGAACGCTCGGCGTCCAATGCGGAACGAGACGATGTCGCCATACGTGGCGGCGAGGTGCGTGAGGTACGGGAGCGTGCGCGTGCGCAACGGGATGGCGATCTGGCCGGGAAATCGAGCGCGGGGGCCGGGATAAGGGGATGTGTAAGACACGGCGATCCAGGCGCCACAACGTACGTCAGCCCGTAACCTGAGCGACGAGGGCGATCATCTCCGCGGCGGCGTCGGCGGCGCGCTCGCCGGCGTGGCCGTGGACGCCGCCGGCGCGGTCGAGGGACTGCTGCTCGGTTTCGGTGGTTAGCACGCCGAAGATCACCGGGAGCGATTCGTCGAGCGCGACCCGCTGTATACCACGAGCACATTCGCCAGCGACGTAGTCAAAGTGCGGCGTCTCGCCACGAATCACGCAGCCAAGGCAGATGACCGCGGAAAACCGTCGGGTGGAGGCGAGCACCTTCGCCGCCAGCGGCAGCTCAAACGCTCCCGGCACGCGGTGGACCTCGAGCAGGTCGTCGCTGAGGCCCAGTTCCTTGAGCCGTCGAAGACAACCCGAGAGCAACGTCTCGACGATCGCCCCATTGAACCGCGCCGCCACGACCGCCACCGCAGCGTTGGCCGGGATGCGAACGGAAGTTAGCGCAGGCGCGTTAGTGCTCATCGCGACCATAACGTTAGTCGAGTCGGTGGCGTTCCTCAAACCAACACTCAAACCAACCGCTAAGCCGCGATGACGCGAAGGCGGACGCGAAGCAATGGAATGCAATTCATCTCGCCACAGATGCAGACGGATAAAGGCAGATGAAGAAATTAGCCTTGAATCAGGCGACATGCCTTAATCAATTGCCTTCATCCGTCTTCATCTGATTTGATCTGTGGCGAATCTCCTTTGTGTTTGCCTTCGCGTTGATCGCGGCTTCGCGGTTGCTATTCACAGCGTTTTGCGTTGACACCAAGCCCGGCGTAACTTGGTCGATGCAATGCTCGAGGCCCTCTCACGACGATTGCTGCCGCTCCTCCAGTTGACGCGCATGGCGCTGGTCTTCACGGCGATCGCGGACAGCTTCTGCTCGGCACTGCTGCTGGCGAATTCCCCGCTGTCCGGAGCGGATGGCGACAGGGTCGTCGAGCCACGGCGGATGCTTGCGATCGCGGCGATGTCCATCGGGTTGTATGGGTTTGGGATGAGCCTCAACGACATCATCGACCGCCGTCGCGACCGGCAGATCGCCGCTCACCGGCCATTGCCGAGCGGGCGCGTAGGCGTCGTGACGGCACACGTGATCTGCACGCTGCTGATCCTTGGCGCGGTGGCGGCCGGCGCGTACTACGCCCGGCTCTCGGGCAACTGGTGGAGCCTGGTGCTGGTGATCGGGACCGGTGCGCTGATCGCGTTTTACGATGCGGTGGGCAAGTACCTCGTGGCGCCCGGGCTGATCTCGCTGGGACTCATCCGGTTTTTCCATGCGATCGTGCCGGCGCCGAGCGTGCCGGTGCTCTGGCATCCGCTGCTGTTGCTGAACCATGTGACGATCCTCTCGACGGTTGCGTATGTGTGGGAGGAGAAGCGCCCGCCGTTGACGCGCGTGCACTGGTGGTCGGTGCTGGGCGGATTGCTGGCGATCGACCTGATCGTGGTGGTGCTGGTCATATCGCGACGACGGCCCGAACACCTGGGGCTCGGCCCGCACCTGATCTATCCCGCCGTGGCAATGGCCGCGTTCGTGGTCCTGGCGTGGTGGGTACGACGCCACAGCGCCAGCGCCCGCGAGGCGGGGCAGAACGTGATGCTCTATGGCCTGCTGTGGCTGATTGTCTACGACGCGTCGTTCGTGGCCGGATACGTGGGGTGGGTGGACGCGGCGGAATTCATCCTGTTTCTGCCGGCGGCCTATTTTTCGGTGCAGTTGATGCGCTGGTGGTCGAAGCTGATCGCCTTATCGCAACGACCGGAATTCAAGCGCGCCAATGCGTGAGCGGGGCACCAATGACTGAAACGCTTCAGCGCTTCCCGTTTTTCTTTGCAGATGTGGATGGGTGCGGAGGGTGCCCGTTGGTGCTCTGCGCCGCGGCTCGGGCCCGGAGGACCTGTCCGGTCCATATCACCCGCCAGGTGCGCGGCGCCAGCAAACTGGTCATCGCGCGCGGGGAGGCGAGCAGCGTGCCGGCGGCGCGGGCGGTGGAGGCGGCGGCGGCGGTGACGCGGCCGTGGCGCAGCGCCTGCCGCGCGTCCTGAAGGTGCGCATTGACCTGCTCGAGGCGAACGTAGGCGGGCGGGCCGCTGCCGCGACGCCGGAAAAAAGCGTTGATCTCCTCCAGCCGCGGCCAGCCGCCGCTGGCGGTCTTGCTGTCCCCCAGCCAGCGGTAGTTCGCCAGCACGTGCGGCAGGTAAGCGACGCGGAAGCGCTCGGCGAGCCGGAGCCACAGGTCCCAGTCCAGCATCCAGTTGAGCGATGAATCCAGTCCCCCCACCGCCTCGAAGGCGGATCGCCGGAAGAACGCCGATGGCTGGACGATGAAGTCCGAGTAGCGGACGAGGCGCTTGCGGTCGAACGGCTCCACGTGGACGCATGGGCCGATGAGGTTACCGCGGGCGTCAATGAAGTTGGCATCGCCGTAAACGAGCGCGACGTCGGGATGGTCGGCGAGGTACTGGGCCGCGGCGCGGACTGCGCCGGGGGCGTAGGTGTCATCGCTGTTGAGCCAGGCGAGGACTTCGCCCTGGCTGAGGGCGAACCCCTTGTTGATCGCGTCGGCCTGCCCCTGGTCCGGCTGGCAGATCCATCGTACCCGCCCCGCCGAGCGCTGCTCGAAATCGCGCAGCACTTCCTGCGTCTGGTCGGTCGATCCGCCGTCCATCACGACGTATTCGAGGTCCGGCCAGTCCTGCTCGAGCACCGATCGGATCGTCTCGGAGATGTAGCGCCCGCCGTTGTACGAAGGGGTGATGACGGAGACGGTCGGGCCGGTTGCTGTCATGCGTGCCCGCCGATTGTACACCGCCAGCAACTTTTTTGGATCGCTCGCGGACCGGAGGATTGATGCGTTTGATGGCGTCACTCAAGAGATGGTTCTCTCAAGCGGCGGCCTTCTTCCGCGTCGCCAGCGAAAAACCGGCAGCGCAGGCGTCGTCGTAGAACATCCTCACGGTTTCCAGTGAATAGGCACCCAGGTCCTTGCCCAGCAGTGGCAGCTTGTTCAGCAGGTCATGCGTTACGGTAATGACATGGCACCCGATCGAATCGGCTTGAAGGATGTTGAGCACCTCGCGCGGGCTGGCCCAGATTAATTGCTGGCTGGGAAATTCGCGCAGCATCTCCAAGGCCGCCGCCATCATCGGCACCGGATCGCGGCCCGTATCGGCGACGCGGCCCGCGAAGACGGAAACGTACGCCGGGGCGTCGCTGCCGAGCGCGGCGGATACCTCGCGCACCTGTTCGAGCGTCGTAAGGGCTGTCACGTTCTGGGCAATGCCGGCACGAGCGAGACGGCGAAGGAGCTTGAACGATGGCTCGCCCGACGTATTGGTGACCGGGATCTTGACGAAGACATTGGGTCCCCAGGAGGCGATCTCGTGAGCCTGCCTTTCCATCTCGCGGAAGTCGTCGCAGAAGACCTCGAACGAGATCGGCTTGTCGGGGATGTCTGCCAAAACGGACAGGGCGAATGCGCGATAGTCGGTGATGCCGGCCTTGCGCATCAGCGTTGGATTGGTGGTGAGGCCTGCGATGTACGGGCGCGCCGCCATGTCGAGCATCGCAGCCCGGTCGGCGCCGTCGGCGAAGATCTTCACGCGCAGCGAATCGACGACCGTCATAGGAAGCTCCGAGCCGGCGAGATTCCCCTCGACTGGAACCCTCTCCCGTCTTACCGGTTGAGGATGGCAACAGGACGGCCCATCTTCAGGATCCGCGCCGCCGCCTCGCTTAGATCGGCCACAACGTGGTCCGGCGTGCAACGTTCGCGGCGGCTGTAAGAACGGTCGAGCAGAAACGTCGTGCAGCCAGCGGCGCGGCCCGCCTCAACGTCGCTCCAACGGTCGCCGACCATGAAGCTGGCCGACAGATCGACGCCAAAATCACGCGCCGCATCCGATAACATGCCCGGCGCGGGTTTACGGCAGGCACATCGATCCGCGTCGTCGTGATAGCAGGTGTAAATGCGATTGATCGGCAGCCGTTCCATGAGCAAACGATTGATCGCTTCCACGTCGGCCATGCTCTGGCTGCCGCGGGCGACGTCCGGCTGGTTCGTCACGACGATCAGTTGGTGACCCGCCTTCGCAAGGCTATGCAGGGCGTTTGAAACGCCTTCGAGGATTTCCACTTCATTCAGCGACGCCGGTGGATGCGGCGTACTGCCGCGGACGCAGGTGCGAATGAGCACGCCGTCACGGTCGAGAAATACAGCAGTGAATGACATTGAGCGAATCACGCCGCCGCGGATTCCCACTTGGTGGCGCAGGCCTTGAGCGCCGGGTGGGAGACGAGCAGGTGCCAGACGACCGCCTGGAACGCTTCGGCATGTGGGGTGACGTTTTGCGGGTTGATTGTGGGGACGATCACGCAGGCGTCGGCGACGGTGGCGGTGTATCCGCCGTTGCGGCCGAGGATGCCGCAAACCGCAGCGCGGCATTCCCTGGCGAACTGCACGGCGCGCACGAGGTTGGGGCTGATGTTGTGTTCCAGGTCCCCGCCGCCGACGGAGAGGACGAAGACCATGTCCCGGCTGGTGAGCCGGCTGCCGCGCAGCCATTCGGCGAAGACGCCCTCCCACCCTTCATCGTTCGTGCGGGCGGTCAGTTCGGAGACGTTGTCCGTCGGCGCGTAGGCCTCAAATCCGCAGATCTTGCGAAAGTCGTTCACGGCATGCGAGGCGTTGGCGGCGCTGCCGCCGACGCCCAGGAAGAAGACGCGCCCGCCGCTACGGCGAACCTCCAGCAGGCGGCCGACCATGCGGTCGATCGCCGACACGTCCAGCCGTGCCAGCACCTGCCGGGCTTCGTCGAGGTAATCGGTGGTGAATGACATGGTGCGCGACGATCCGTCCTCTCCAATCTTCAGTCACAACCGCTGAGAAACCGCCGGGTTTCTTCGAGCGAGGCCGGGGTTCCCACTTCGTAGAATCGGTTGTTCACTTCGAATCCCGCCATCGCTCCCTCGCTGACCAGCGTGCGGTACAGGTCCGCCAGGTCATACGCATGCGCGGGCGGGATCCGGGTTGCCGCACTCCGTGACAGGAGCGCGACGCCGTAATCCACGTGATGCATATCGGGCGTACGGCGGTTTTTGTCGTAGCGAATGAGGCGGCCGTTTTCGAAAACCACGTTGCTCTTATCCCAGCGGTCGTCGTTGCGCAGAACGGTCATCAGGGTTGGCTTACCGGTGGTGACAAAGCCGGCCAAAACCGCGGCGAAATCGATGTCGACGTACGAATCGCCATAGACGACCCAGAATCGTTCGCCCAGGAGCGGCAGCGCACGTCGCAGTGCCCCGCCGGTGCCGAGGAGCCCGGGGCCGTCGTGTGAGTAGGCGACTTCAACGCCGAAGCGTTTGCCGTCGCCGAGGTGAGCTTCAACCTGCTCGCCGAGGTGGCCCAGGCAGAGCACGACACGCCTGACCCCCTTGCTGTGGAAGAGGGCGAGCTGGTGTTCGATGAACGGACGCCCCGCGACCTCGACCATCGCCTTGGGAATATCGGGAGAAACGGCGCGCAGTCGCGTGGCCAGTCCGCCGGCCAGAAGGGCGAGCGGGACGTCGGCCATCGCGTGTTGTGCGGCCAGATGTTCCGGAAGCATGGTACTGACAAGCAACGCCCGCGCGTGGCCCGCGTTACTGGATCACGACCTTGGTGCCTTCGAAGTCGAAGCGAAACCGTACTTCGCGCAGTCCCTCGCGCGTCATGACGTGACGCAGGCGCGTCTTGTCGGACGCGTAAAACATCAGGAACCCGCCGCCGCCGGCGCCGATGAGCTTTCCGCCCAGCGCGCCGTTGTTGACCGCCAGCTCGTACCAGCGGTCGATGTCGCCGTTGGTCATCTGGCCGCTGCGCTTCTTCTTCCGTTCCCAGTGGATGTTCATCAGCTCGCCGAAGCGATCCAGGTCGCCCACTTCCAGGGCCTCCTGCGTCTGGTAGCCCAGCTCCTTGACGAAGTGGAGGTTGTCGATCATCTCCTGATCACTCTGGCGGCTGCGATCGTCCTGTTCCTTGAGGATGTGCGAGGCCGAACGGCTGTAGCCGGTGAAGAACAGGAGGAGGTTGTCTTCGAGGTTGTACTGCGTCTCCGGATCGATCTTGAGCGGCGATGCTTCGACCGTCCCGTTGGGGAGGAACTGGAAGCGCGTGAGGCCGCCGTATGCGGCGATGTACTGGTCCTGCTTGCCGACCGGCTCGCCGAGGCGCTCGATCTCGATCTGGCACGCCTGCTCGGCCAGCTCGCGCGGGTGAACGAGGTTACGGCGATGTGCGTGCAGCGCCTTGAGCAAAGCGGTCGTGAAGCTGCCGGACGATCCCAGGCCGGTGCCGGCGGGGATGTCGGCCATGCTGGTGATCTCCAGGTGCGGCTCGCTCACGCCGGCCACGCGCAGCGCCTCGCGCACGATCGGGTGCTGGACCTCATCGATCGTTCGCACCTGCTCGAGCTTGGAATACTTGAGGATCAACCCAGGCTGAAATGTTTGATGAACGGTGATGTAAACGTAACGATCGATCGCGGCGGCGATGAGAAATCCGCTGTGCTTCTTGAAGTAGGACGGGAGATCGGTCCCGCCACCGCCAAGGGAAATGCGCAGGGGGCTGCGGGTGATGATCATGAATCAGTCCTCCCGCAATGGCGCATGTCGTCACTATCGGACTCGCGATGGGGAAAAATTGAGGGCAATGCAGGGGGCACCGCGAAGTGGGTCGGAGATTCTTCTACCTTAGGTGGGGCAGACATTCGTGTCTGCCACGCGGCCGTGAGTGCGGGTGTACTCGCCCGCCGAACGGATGCGTTCTCCTCGCGCAATCGCGGCGAGGACGTGCCGATTCGGGGGCAGGAATGCCCCCACTCATCGGCCCGCAACAGGCAGGAATGCCTGTCCTACTGCTTGTAGAGCTGGCCGACGATGCGCAGGGCGGCTTGTGCGTCTTCGAGGGAACCGAGTGGTACTTGGCTGGTGCGGATGCATTCGATCAGGTGATCGAACTCGCGGTGCCAGGAGAGGTCTTCAGATGGGTATTCCCAGGTGGTCGTGAGGGGCGGGCCCATCTGGGGGAGCATCTGGTAGCGGGTGAGACGCTCTTGGCCGTAGCTGCCGCCGAGGCCCTCGACGTGGAGCTTGCCGGCCTTGCCGTAGATCTCCAGGCTGAAGAGGTTCTTCCACTCCGTGCAGCTCGCGTGCAGCCAGGCGACCTGGCCAGAGTCGGTGCGGAGCATGGCGAAGCCGTTGTCCTCCACCGCCCGATCCCAGAAGTAGCGTTCGATGCGCCCCTGGACCTGCGTGAATTCCCCGAGGAACCAGCGCGACAGATCGATGAGGTGAACGCCCTGATCGAGCATTTCACCGCCGCCGGAGATCGATGGGTCGCCGCGCCATTCTTTCTCCATGCCGAGTCGCCCGCCATGACCGTAACGGCCGCGGAGAAACATCAGCGCACCGATTGCGCCCGTGTCGATGATTTCGCGCGCCTTGAGGAGAGCGGGATGAAAGCGGTGGTTGAAGCCGACCTTCACCACAACGCCAGCCTGGCGCGCCGCTGCGATGACGGGGCCCAGTTCCTGGGCGTTGCGAGCGGCGGGTTTCTCCACGAGCACGTGTTTTCCCGCCTCGACCGCTACCTGCGTGATTTCGGCAAGCCGGTCGTTGGTCGTGGCCACGATCACGATCTGGACGTCGGGGCGAAGGGCAACCTCGCGCCAATCGGATACCGCTACGCAGTCCATGTGCCGACCCGCGAGCTGCGTAGCGCGCGCAGCGTCGCGATCGGCGACGGCAACGAGGCGATGCTCGCCCAGCGCCGCCGCCCGCTTATTCCCGATCAGGCCGCAGCCGACGATCGCGACGCGCATCGGAGGATGGGTCGCCGTGTTCATCGCACGCGCCTCAGCGTGAACCGCTCGCTCGACGCGAGCGCGTCGCGTAAGTCGGAGAGCGTTCTCCAGTCGTCGTATACGGCGCTGATGAGGCGGCCCGTGATGCCGTTCGTGGCTGGGGAGGCGAGGAGGACGACCAGCTCGCTGGCCAGCGCGGGTGACACGCCCCCTTCGTGAAGTCGCCTGGTCGCCGCCGCGTGTTCCGGCGCCGCCGCATGAGGTCCGGCGGCGATCACTTCGTCGAGCATGCGGGTGTTCATCGGCCCGGGCGCGACCGCGTTCACGTCGATCCCGCTGCCGGCCAGCTCGTGGGCCAGCGTTTCGGTCAGGCGGACCAATGCGCATTTACTGGAGCCGTAGGCGGTGAAGTTCGGACGCGGGCTGGCCGCGCCGCCGCCTGAAATGTTGACGATCTTTCCCCAGCCGCGGCTGCGCATGCCCGGGATCAGCCGGCGGCAGAGGCGCGCGGGCGCGAACAGGTTTACCGCGAACGCGCGCTCCCAGGCGCCGATCTCAATCTCCTCGAGGGTGCCGATGGGGCCCTGGACTGCGGCGTTATTCACGAGGATGTCGATGTGGCCAGCGTCGCGCAACGCTGTCTCCGCCAGCCGCTCGATGGCGCCGGCATCGCCGAGGTCCGCCGGGCAGGTGATGACGTCCAAGCCTTCGGCGCGGATGGAATTCGCCGCCGTTGCCAGTGCGGCGGCGTCGCGCGCGGACAGGACGAGGCGCGCACCAGCCCGGCCCAGGTGGCGCGCGATCTCGATCCCCAGGCCGCGCGAAGCGCCGCTCACCAGGGCCGTCCTGCCGGCCAACGGCTTCGTCGTCGTCACGGCTTACCTCCGCTCCAGGAGCCAGGCGTTCTGCTGCAAGTATTCGACCGTGCGCAGCACTGCCTGGCGGATCGTGAGCTTCGGACGCCAGCCGAGCGACTGAATTCGCGCGGTGTCCAGGTAGACGAAGGGACTGTCGCCGACCCAGCCGCGGGAGCCGCCGGCATAGTCGCGTTTCGGCGTCACGCGCAGCTTCTCGCAGATCCAGCCGATCGAATCGTCAACGCGGCAATATTCCGGTGCGCCGAGGTTCAACACGTTGACCGGCGCTTCGCAACGCTCGATCGCCAGCAACATGGCGTCGATGCAATCCTGAACGAAGAGGTAGCTTTTCCGCTGCGTCCCATCCCCCAGCACGTGGAGGCGCGTCGGGTCGGTTGCGAGTGCGCGGCAGAAATCGAACACGTGGCCGTGCGAGTAACGCTCGCCAAGGATCGAGACAAAACGAAAGACGTACCCGCGGAAGCCGAAGGCGGCGCAGTAAGCTGATATCAGGGCCTCGCCCGCCAGCTTGGAAGCGGCGTAGAGCGAAGTTTGCACGGGGAACGGACAGGTTTCCGGCGTGGGGAACAGATCCGGCTCGCCATAGACCGAGCCGGTGGAAGAGAAGGCGATGCGGCGTACGCCGGCGACGCGCATTGCGTCCAGCACGTTGTGTGTGCCGATCGTGTTCTGCTCGAGGTCGCGGCGCGGGTGATCGGCGCCGAAGCGCACGTCGGCGTTGGCCGCGAGGTGGAAGACGAGCTCATGGCCCGTCACCGCACGCGTTAGCGCCGGCAAGTCGAGCACGTCGGCCTGGACGAGTTGAAAATGCGCGTTCGTCGCCGCGCGTTCGAGGAAGCGCGGCTGGCCCGTGGAGAGGTTGTCGTAAACGGTGACGTTGTGGCCGTCGGCAAGCAGGCGGTCGGCCAGATTGCTGCCGATGAACCCCGCGCCGCCGGTGATGAAGTAGCGAGCCATGTGGTTCCAGGGCGTGCCGCGCCGCTGGGGTCAGGCGGCCAGGTCGTAGCGCATGCGGCGGATGCGGAAGATCTCCCGCGCGTTGTGGAGCGTGCCCCAGAGCGGGTGATAGCGGCTGTCGCCGTCGTCGCGCCAGCGGACACCCACTTCGCACACGCGATAGCCCAGCAAGGCCGTGAGGCGAAGCACCTCGACGTCGAACATATAACCATCGACGCGCTGGAGCGAGAAAATCCGTCGCGCCACGTCTCGGCGGAAGAACTTGAACCCGCATTGCGTGTCGCGCACCGCGGGCAGCTCGATCAGGCGGCGCAGCACTACGCCAAAGGCGCGCGAGCCGAGCCGGCGATGGATCGGCTGGGGCCGCTCAACCTCCGCATCGCGCAGCTTGCGCGACCCGACAGCAACGTCATAACCGGCGCCGAACCAGGGGAGCAGCTTTCCCAGTTCCTCGATGGGCGTTTTGTAGTCGGCGTCGATGAAGCCAACGATCTCACCCGTTGCCCGCATCACCCCATTGCGGACGGCCCGCCCCTTTCCGTGACGACCGCTGTCCCCGAGGACCGCCACGCGCGGGTCGCCCGCCGCCCAGATGGCCGCGCGTTCGCGGGTGCCGTCGTCGCCGTCGGCGACAATCTGAATGTCGTAAGCCCAGGGTTGCTGATCGAGGTACGTTCGAACCGCATCAAGCGTCGGGACGATCCGCTCGACTTCGTTGTATGCGGGGATGATCAGGCTGAGGAACGGCGCGCTCGCCGTTGCTGACTGAGACAGACGTCGATCGTGATCGGGTCGTGACATCATAATCCGATGACTTATCGGCACGCACGGCGGGGTGCCAACACGGGATCATCGAATGGGCGCCCGGATTCTGTTTCCATGCCGTAGAATCAGTTAATGGGCGGGTACGTTCGGCTGAAAAATGGGCCCTGCGCCGGGCGTCGGCTGTGGTACGCTCAGACAAAGTACGATGTCCGATAACCGTGATGAGAGGAGACCCGTTCGTGGCACACAGCAAGGATCAAATCCGCTCCCGGCCCCGACGCGAGCGTCCAAAGCGATCAAAGACCTACACGTACACAATACTGGTTCATCCGGCGGACTCTGACGAATCAGGCTATTGGGTGGAAGTCCCTGCCCTCCCAGGCTGCTTTACTCAGGGCGAGACGGTTGACGAGTGTCTTGTTCACGCACAGGAGGCGATCCGCTGTTTCGTCCAAGGATTGATCGAAGATGGAAAGCCGATCCCGGAAGAGCCTCGACGTGATGGAGCCGTCGTCAGTGAGGTGAACTGGGAATTAGCGAGGCGCAGTTCCGCGAGTTGCTGTGATCCGGCAACCAGGTTCCCAAAATGCTGATCGATTGCGCAGGCGTCATTTTGTCACGAACCCGTTGGATGACGGGCCGACCATCAAAACTCGTCTGAACGTGCGAAATCGGTTAAGCTTGCTCTCGTGCGTCCCGCACACGTTGTTCCCTCTTACGATCCGCAGCAGCCGCATCGAAAGCGGTTGGTGATCGTCCCCGTATTCAATGAGGGCGCCTGCGTTCGCAAGGTCGTGCAACGCCTGCGCCGTGCCCTGCCTGAATATGACGTCCTGGTGGTGGATGACGGATCCACGGATGACACCGCCCGCCAGGTTCCCCTTGATACGCCGGTCGTCAGTCTCCCCTTCAACCTGGGGATCGGCGGGGCTATGCAGACGGGATACCGATACGCGGCCCTGCACGGGTACGACGTGGCGGTGCAGGTGGACGGCGACGGGCAGCACCGTCCATCGGAAGTCCGCCGGCTGGTCGAATACCTGCTCGAGGGGCACGTTGACCTGGTCGTGGGTTCCCGATTTCTGGAAGAGACAAAATATTATCAGACGACGGTCCGCAAGTTTGGCGCGTGGGTCCTGCGGGCGCTGATCCGCTGTCTGAGCGGGCTAACGATGACCGACTGCACGAGCGGGTTCCGCGCCGCCAACGCCTCCGTGATCCGCGCGTTTGCTCACTGGTATCCGGAGGATTACCCGGAGCCGGAGGTCATCCTCCTGCTGCACCGGGCGGGGTACCGCGTCGGCGAGCTGGCGGTGCGGATGCGCCATCGGCGCAGCGGCCGGAGCAGCATCGGGCTGTTGCGTGGGTTGTTCTACGTGATCAAAGTGACGGCCTGCCTGCTGCTGGACTTAGTCCGGGAACCATGGCCGAGCGGCAAGGTCGGGAAGGACGCGTGCAAATCTCATGAACCTGTTCCGAAGCTTCTTTCTCATGACGTTCGGTGGGAGCCTCCTCCTGTTGGCCGTTCTGCGTCTTCGCACCTATAAGCTCAAGGAGCGATACGCGCTGCTGTTTCTCCTGATCGGCCTGCCGTTCGTGCTGCTGGCGTTTCGCCCCGACGCGGTGGGATGGATGGCGGCCCGGCTTAAGATCGAATACACGACGCTGGCACTGATCTGCATCTCGGTCTTCCTGTTCCTGATCGTCTTCGAGCTGCTGACGATCGTCAGCGTCCAGGACCAGAAGATCAATTCATTGGCCCAGATCGTCGGCATCCTCATGGAAAAACAGAAACTCGTCGAAGGGGGATCGCGTGAAGAGGTGAAAGTCTGAAGCAGGTAGTTCGCCGCATCGAGACGCTTTCATTTTCAGAGCCGCGCCCGTGAGGAAGCGGCGTGCGCGGCCCCGTGCACACCGCTTCCTCAC
>JBBSDP010000091.1:0-15485 GCA_038240605.1 Tepidisphaerales bacterium
CGCTGCCGACCATGTATAGACCGACGAATACATAAATGCCGAATAAAAATTGAATTTTTCGTGTTACGGTTAGAGGCGGTCTGGTGATAACGGAGGGTTCAGGGTTCGGGGTTCAGATTTCAGTGAAGAAACAACTTTCTCAACTGAACCCCGAACCCTGAACCCGGAACCCTCCGAAGTGGTTAAACCCACTTCGGCTGCTACAATCCGCGCATGACGACAACGCTGGAGCGGGGGCCGATCGATCCGAACACGAAGGAATTTCTGGAGGAGGCTCACGCCTCCAAGTTTGATTTTCATTCGGTCAGCGTGAAGGCGGCGGGGGACGAACGGCTCAAGCGGGCCGTCAACAACGCCGTGATGCGGCAGCACACGGGCCGCGATGAGGCGTTACAGCTTCTGCCGGATTCGAACGGGATGCGCGAACTCGCGGGGGCGATCAAGCAGCACACGCTGGATCACCTCGACTATTACCTGGAACAACTCAAGGCCAACGTGGAGCGCAGCGGTGGCCACGTCCACTTCGCCGCCACGGGCGAAGACGCACGGCGGATCATCCTCGAGATCGCGCGCACGCGCAACTGCCGCACGTGCATCAAGAGCAAGTCGATGGCGAGCGAGGAAATCGAGCTGGCCCACACGATGGAGCGCGCCGGCCTGGAGGTCGCGGAAACGGACCTGGGCGAGTTCATCGTGCAGATCGGCAAGGACAAGCCCAGCCACATCGTCGCCCCGATCATCCACAAAGACCTCGCGTCGATCGCGGAGCTCTTCAGTCAGTATTTCAAGACGCCGTACAACGAGGATCCCAACAACCTGACGATGCAGGCCCGCCAGCACCTGCGCGGAATCTTCCGCCGGGCTGACCTGGGCATGACCGGCGGCAACTTCCTGGTGGCCGAGACGGGGCAGGTGTGCGTGGTCGAGAACGAGGGAAACGCGCGGCAGAGCGTGACGACGCCGCGCGTGCTCGTGAGCCTGGTGGGGATCGAGAAGCTCGTACCGCGTCTGGCGGACCTTTCAGTGATGCTCAAGCTGCTGGCCCGCAGCGCCACCGGCCAGCCCATGACGGTCTATACCAGCGTGTTCGGCGGGCCGCGCAGGGCGGGCGAAGGCGACGGCCCTGAGGAATTCCACCTCGTGCTCATGGACAACGGACGCAGCGAGATCCTCGCGGGCGAATATCGCGAAACGCTGCGCTGTATCCGCTGCGGGGCCTGTCTGAACGCGTGCCCGGTCTATCGCAAGATCGGCGGCCATGCCTACGGGAGCGTCTATCCGGGCCCGATCGGCGCGCTGATCACACCGTTGTTCCAGGGACTGGGGAAGTTCAAGGATTTGCCGCAGGCGTCGAGCCTGTGCGGCGCGTGTTATGAGGCGTGCCCCGTCAAGATCAACATCCCCAGGCACCTGATCAACATGCGGCGTGACGTGGTCGCCAACGAGTTGAACGGACCCATCGAGCGCACGGTGTATCGAATCTGGGCATGGGCGCTGCGCAGTCCGTTCTTGTATGGCTGGATCTGCCGCATGCAGAAATTCGACCTGCGGCGCCGGGCGCGAGGAAGCGGCTGGGTCAAATCGCTCCCGAAGATCGCCGCCGGCTGGACCCAGATCCGCGACATGCCCGCGCCCGCCGCCCGCACGTTCCATGAAATGTGGAAAGACCGACCCACATGACGACAGCGACCGGAGTCATCGAATCAGTCCGGCGTGCATTGGGTCGAACTGCGCCCTTAACGGAGGCGCCCGTTCCCCCGGAAATTCCGGAGCCCCTGGTCCGACTCGTGCACAGCGAGATCGGCCTGTCCGAGTTGTTCGCCGAGCGCGCCAAGGCGAACAAGATGGGCGTGGAGTTGGTTTACCTTGAGGAATTGCATGCGAAGCTGATAGAGTTACTCAAGGCACAACAATGCCAGAAGCTTGCCCTCCCCGCGTCGCCACTGCTGGAAAAGATTGGCGTTCCTCAAGCGCTGCGCGATGCCGGCTTCCTGGTCCGGCTCTGGCCGGAAATGACGCTCGACGAACTTTACGATTTCGATTGCGGCATCACCGACGTCTATCGCGCCGTCGCGGAAACCGGCAGCCTGGTGATCCGCGCCACGCCGGAACACGGCCGCGCGCTCTCCCTGGTGCCGCGCGTGCACATTGCCATCCTGGAGCCGAAGAATTTTCTCCCCGACCTGGTCGACCTGTTCCAACTCCTCACTGCCGAAGGCGGATTCTCCAACGCCGTCATCATCTCCGGGCCATCGAAGACAGCCGATATCGAGATGAACCTGGTGACGGGCGTTCACGGGCCGGGGAAGGTGCAGTTATTCATCATTCAATGAGCGGAAGATCGAATCATTGCACGATCCCTTTCGTCAGACGCAAAAATACGTCCTCAAGACGGATCTGCTCGGGCGCGATGCTGTCGATCGCGATGTTCTTCGCGATCAATCGCTCGATCAGGAACTGGTGATGGATCGTGGGGTCGGCGAGCGTGACGATGAGCTGGCCGTTGCATCGCTCGACCGCTTCGACCCGCGGATCTTCACGCAGGGCCGCCGCTGCGATTTCGGGCTCGCCGACCACCTGGAGGTGAATCACCGGGCGAACGCGGGCGCGAGCGATCAGGTCCTCCATCGTGCCGGAAATCTCCAGCCGGCCGCGCTCGATGATCCCGATCTTGTTACAGAACTCCCCCAGTTCCGAGAGGATGTGGCTGGAGATGAGGATGGTCTTGCCGAGGCGCTGGAGCTCCCGGAGCAGTTCGCGGATCTCGATGCGGGCGCGCGGGTCAAGGCCGCTGGCCGGCTCGTCGAGCAATAGCACCGGCGGGTCATGCACGAGCACGCGGGCGAGACCGAGTCGCTGCTGCATGCCGCGGGAGAGGGAATCGACGTTCGCGTCCTGCTTGAATTTCAGGTCCGTCAGCTCCAGCACGTCGCCGACGACCTGCCGGCGCTGCCGGCGGGGAATGCCGTAGGCGCTGGCGAAAAATTCCAGGTACTCCGTCACCTTCAGGTCTTCGTAAACCCCGAATGCGTCGGGCATGTAGCCGACGTTCCGGCGGACGAAGTCGCCATTGCCTGAAACGGGTTTGCCGAGGATTTCGGCGGAGCCGGAAGTGGGCTGGAGAAGACCGGCGAGGATCTTCATCGTGGTGCTCTTGCCGGCGCCGTTGGGTCCGATGAAACCGAACACGTCGCCCGGCTCCAGCGTGAGCGTGAGGTGATCGAGGGCGGTCAGCGACCCATACCGCTTGGTCAGATCGCGTGTAAGGATGGCCGGGGGATGCGAAGGCGGCAACGGAATCGAAACCGGAAGCGGCGGCGGAGCGGGGATCTGGCCGGGGTCAATGATGCTGGTGGACGAGTCCATCAATGTGCTCCGGTTCCACCCGTTTCAAGGGTCACGAGCGCACGCACCCACTTGGTATGCTCTTCGATGGCGCCGCCGGGGGACAGGGTGACCGTCGCTGACGGATTGACAACGCGGGCGTAGACGCAGACCAGGCCGTCGCGCGTGCTCATCATCTCATTGATCAAGCGCGTCCTCCGCGGGGCGAGCCAATACATCTCGATCGGATCGACCGGATGAGTTCCAGTGGCCCAGCCCGGATATTTACCTGGAAGATCGTTGGTTGGGGTTGACGGCGCCAACGTCGCCTCGACGGAAGCCACATCGCCTGGCGCAATCTCACGAACGTCGGCGGGCTGGAAGGAGGGAAGTGTGTCAGGGACCCGGGCAAGCGTTCCTTCGCCATTCCTTGTCACAACGCGAAAGTCGGCCAATGGGCGGTCGGTTAGATTTCGGATGGTGCCGACGAGGCGAGGCCGTGAGTCGCCCGTCAACTTCAGTGATGCCGTGAGGATCGGAGGGCCGGCGCCGACGCGGTCGCCACGAAGGAAGCGCAGGTTCCACACGTTGATCCAGAGCGGCTCGGGCGTGTTGCCCTGCCAGGTCTGGTGGAAGCCCAGATCGATCTTCATCGGGCCGCCGCCGCGCCCGTAGTACGGGTCGATCCCCGCCGGCTGCCACCACGTGTCATCGGGTGATTGCATCACATACCGGGCCGTGCGCGGCGAATAGATCGCCGTCATCTCGACCGAGGCGACAGTGTGATCATCCACCTGATCGACAAGTTGAGCCGTGCGGAAGTAGAGGTCGCCGCTCTTAAACATGTGGCCGGCGTACAGGGCGCCAAGCGTGAGGAGCGTGATCCAGCCGGACGTCGTGACCCAGGTCCAGGGTTGACGTCCGAGCATCTTCAGCACAATCCAATCGACGGGGCCGACGATGATCATCATCGCGATCAGGACGATCGCCACGTAAGAAAATCCGAATTGCCCCGCGCCCGGAACGTCACCAAGCTGGTCTGCCAGGGAGGTGGCGGCCGCCTGCTCTCGCTGCAGGTCGCTGCCCTGCGCCGGATAGTACTCGTTCGTTTTTTCCGTTACCCAGGTGAACCCGGTGGCGAGCAGCACGGGTTTCCAGAATGCCTCGGCGGCTGCATTGTCGGAAAATTGCAATTCGGTCAATGGCATGGGAGCAACGACGATTCGGCCAAGCCCGAGTGGTCCGACGACCGCCACCGGAAAGCCATCACCGAAGATCGCCTCGGCGGATGTTCCGGGTCGCGCGATCAGTCGGCGGGCCGGGAGCTTCGCGAAGCGGTCGGAGAAACCCAGCCGCTTGCGCGCCTCCTGTGACAGCTCGAGGTTGTAGCGCTCGCCGATCGAGCAGGGCAGGGCGTCGAGCAGCGGGGAGGAATCCGGGAGCACCGCGTCGCCCGGCCAGAGCAACATCGTTCCCCCGGCTCGGACCCAATCGACAATCGCCTGTTGCGCGTCGATCCCGATCGAGTGAGAGCCAGGCGCGCTCACGGAATTCAGGTTTGGCTGGTTCAACACGAGCAGGTCGAGGCCATCCAGGCCCATCGGGGCAGTCGGCAGGAATCGGGTATCGAGAAAGCCGATGTTGACGCGCTGATTGCCGCTCAATTGATCGTTCAGGAATCGCAGCGATGCGGGCTGCCCACTGACACCGATCAGGCGCGAGTTCATCGAGACGGCGAAGAATGAGCTGGCGGACGAGTTCGCCTCTGAAGGCACGAGGTGGGCGAGCGTCTTGCCGTTCGACGCGTCACGAAGCGTGATCGACGCGTCGATTGCCGCGTAGTTGATGGGAACAATGAGCGGGAACGTGGCCGGGTCAGGCCCGATCGTGAACCCCTGGCTGATCCGCGTGGCGTAGGTCGAATCGTGAGGCCAGTAGACTTCGAGGACGACGTTGTGCGGGCGTGGATCCGATGCAGTGATGAAAATGGGGAGCCAGCGTCCGGTCCGCGTCCCGCCGCCCCAGCCGATATCGACGTCCAACTGCGTCTCTGCCCCGGCGCCGATCGCCGTGCAGAGCAGGGCGATCAGAAAAAAACTCTGGGAAAGACGCATGTTGGGTCGAAGCCCCCGATCAGTGAGGCCGGATTCTAACATCCCGGCCGGGGTGCAACAGTCAAAGCGGGTTCGTCCGTCGCGTTCCCGACAAACCAAAATGATGCGGACAGCGTATCATGATGAGGGCGGCCTTGACGCCGTGACGGCGGAGAGGACAATGCCCCGCTTCCCAAAGCGGTTTGTAATGAAAATGGCGTGGCCATCTCGACGGGTCATGGCGGTGGTAGTGGTGACGACGGCGCTGTGCGCCGATCACGTCGCCATCGCGGCGCCCACTTCTTGCGCCGAATCCCATGAGATCGCCGGCATGGCCGGTCGGATCGTGAGCCGGCTGGCTCAGCACCTTCGCCGAGTCATCCCGACGGCGGTTCGCTCGCCCGATCATGTTGGCGCCAAGGCGTCGCAGGAGATTGAAACCGAGGCACGTCCTGCCAGCCTGCCGGTCCCCGCGCGGCCCGGTTTCTCCCCATTCCAGTTCCGTCTCCCGCCACCGGTCCTGTAGACCCTTCGCTCCCCGTTCCGCGGTGCGCGCCGCTTATTCGCTGCGTGCCGCCGCGCCACACTTGGTCTCTTCGCGTTTGCTCAATTCTGTTTAATTCGCTGATAGGCCCGCCGGTCCGGGCGCTGATCATTTTTGCACGGGTACCGATATGGCGATCACTATTTCCAAAGTTTTGACGAAGATCTTCGGCAGCCGTAACGAACGTCTGTTGAAGCGTTACCACCGCACGGTCGACCAGATCAACGCGCTGGAACCAACGGTCCGGCTGATGAGCGACGAGGCGCTGCGAGCTCGCACGCACGAGTTGCGCGCCGGTATCACGTCTGGCGCGATTCGGCCCGAAGAGGTGATGCACGAGGCATTCGCGATCATCCGCGAGGCGATGGACCGCAACATCGGCATCCGCCAGATCTTCAACCCCGATCAGGCCGAGGTGGGGGCCAAGTTCAACCCCGACAAGCTCGATGACAAGATGCTCGAGGCCTATGACGCGGTGCAACGCCGGCTCATCGCCACTGGCGAGAGCTGGCTGAACGTGCCGGTTCCCGTCGAGCTGTACAACGCGGTGCGGGACATTTATCCCGAATCGCGGCCGCCGTTCCGGGCACGCTGTTTCGACGTGCAGTTGATCGGAGGCCTGGTCCTGTACCAGGGCCGGATCGCGGAGATGGCCACCGGCGAAGGCAAGACGTTCGTCGCCCCGCTGGCGTGCTTCATGAAGGTACTCGAGGGGTTTCATTGCCACGTCGTGACGGTGAACGACTACCTCGTGCGCCGCGACGCAAGCTGGGTGAAGACTGCCTTCGCGGCGCTGGGGTTGAGCGTCGGGTACATCCAGTCGGACATGGAGCCAGGCGGCGAAGGCCGCAAAGCGCAGTACGACTGCGACGTGACTTACGGCACCAACAGCGAGTTCGGCTTCGACTACCTGCGCGACAACATGAAGGAGCGCCGCGAGCTCCAGGTCCAGGGACCGCTGGACTTCGCGATCGTCGATGAGGTCGATTCGATCCTAATCGATGAGGCGCGCACGCCGCTGATCATCAGCGGCGCCGCCCACGATGATGCGCCCAAGTACCGGGCGGCGGACGCGGTGGCGCGGAAAGTGATGGAGCTGAACAAGCCGTGGGACATCGCCGAGCGGGCGGTCGATGCCGCCAAGCGCGCTATCAAGGCCGCGGAAGGTGACCAGGACAAGGCGAAGTCTAAAGAAGAGCGGGAGGCGGCCCGGCTTCGACAGGTGGGAGCCGAGGGTGAACTGTCCGAAGCGGAGAAGAAGAAGGAAGGCCTTACGCAATACTACGAGGTGGAGCTGGACCGCAAGAGCGTCCACCTCACGCACGAGGGCGTTGCGGCGGCGCAGGAGGCCGCGGGAGTTGGAAGCTTCTACGTCGGCGCCAACATGGAGTGGCCGCACCTGATGGAGCAGTCGATGCGGGCCCACGTCGTCTATGAGAAAGATAAGGACTACGTCGTCGAACGCGGCCCGCGCGGCGAGATGGAAGTGGTGATCGTCGATGAGTTCACCGGTCGAAAGATGGTCGGCCGCCAGTGGAGCGACGGCCTGCACCAGGCAGTGGAGGCCAAGGAGCGGGTGCCGATCAAGCAGGAGACGCAGACGCTGGCGACTATCACGCTCCAGAACTTCTTCAAGCTCTACAAGTCCCTGGCCGGCATGACGGGAACGGCCCAGACCGAGGCTGAGGAATTCCAGAAAATCTACCGCCTTGAAGTGGTGACGATTCCGACCAACCGGCCGATCGTCCGCCAGGACAACGAGGACCGCGTCTTCCGCAAGGAGCGGGAAAAGTGGGACGCGATCATCGACGAGATCAAGGGTTTCAGCGACGTCGGCCGTCCCGTCCTTGTCGGCACGACCAGCGTCGAGAAGAGCGAGATGCTCTCGGCGATGCTCAAGCGCAAGCACGGGATCGAGCACGAGGTGCTCAACGCCAAGCAACACGAGCGCGAGGCGCATATCGTTGCCCTTGCCGGCCAGACGCACGCGAACGCCCACGGCGAAGTGGTCGGCAACGTCACGATCGCCACGAACATGGCCGGCCGCGGCACGGACATCAAGCCGGCACAGGAGACGTTCTACGAGATCCAGAGCGCCGACAATGGCGACGGAAAGTATGTCCTCAAGCAGCGCGTCACCGGCAAGACGATCGAGGTGAAGGGGGCGGCGGCCGCAACGGAAACCACCGAGGAGGACGCGCTTGGCCAGGTCTTCCAGCTTTCGCCGACCGCGAAGGTTGCCGGCGGGCTGCACGTGATCGGCACCGAGCGCCACACCGCGCGCCGGATCGATAACCAGCTTCGCGGCCGCAGCGGACGCCAGGGGGACCCCGGCTCCAGCCGGTTTTACGTCTCGCTGGAGGACGAGCTGATGCAGATGTTCGCCGGCGAGTGGACGATCAAGGTGCTCGGCTGGCTGGGCATGGAAGAGGGGATGGCGATCGAGGACAAGCGGATCACCAAGGGGATCCTCCGAGCCCAGAAAAAAGTGGAAGAGCGGAACTTCCTGGCGCGCAAGAACCTGCTCGATTACGACGAGGTGATGGACCACCAGCGCACGAGCTTCTACGGAATGCGGCAGCGCGTGCTCGAGGGGCGCGAGGTGGACGCGGTAATATGGGAGATGATCGGCGACGCGATCACCGACGCGGTCGACAAGTACGTCACCCGCGACTATTCGGCGGCGAACATCAGCGAGTGGGCGCGGACGAACTTCGAGGTGAACATCGACGCCTCCGAGCTGGGCGGGCGGCGCGATGCCGATGATCTCGAGTCGTACATCAAGGACCAGGCCCGTGCCGAGGCAGAGACAAACATCACCGCGACGCTCGGCGAATTCATGGGGGAAGATACCGAAGATTCGGCCGACTGGGACACCAAAGGACTTTCGTCCTGGGCGATGAGCCGTTTCCACGTCAACCTCCCCCAGAACCAGATCCGCAAGATGAACGCGTATGAGGTGGAGGAACGGCTGCGCGTCGCGGCGGTCGAGCAGATCGAGAAGCGCGACTGCGCTGGCGTGCTCAAGTATCTCGAGCCGCTCTATGCCGAGCGGGCGCTGTCAGACTGGGCGCGGGAAAAGTTCACGATCGAGATCGACCCGAAGGAAATTTTGGTGGAAGGGGGCCGCGGCGGCGAGCGCAGGCCGGCGGAGGAGATCGCCGCGATGATCGAGCAGCGCGCACGGGCCTCGTATGCCCGCCGCGAGGTCGAGTATCCGGTCGATCACATGCTGACGATGGTATTCGGCGGGGAGGGGCAGAGCGTCGATAACCCTTACGCCGCCGATTACGTCCGCTCCTGGGCCCGCGCCAAGTATGGCGTCGAGCTGTCGCTCGAGCACATCCGCGGCACCACGCCGCGCACGCTGCGCGACGAGTTGATTGGCTACCAGGAGAAGTCGCTGAAGGATGGCAAGCTCGACAAGGAGATGGACGCGATGGCCGCGGCGAACCCGTCGGCCGCCCAGCTCAAGGAAGCCTTCGTGAAACGGTTCGGCGCCTTGCTCGGCCCGGCCGACGTGGCGCTGCTCGGAACCGCTTTTCCTGCTGGCCAGCCAGCGCCGGCCGCGGCGGCGGTTGCCGATGGCGATGGCGAACTCCCGGCACTACGCGAAAAGCTGCACGAGCGTGCCCGACGGTTGCTGAGGCAGGAGCTGACGGACCTCGAACAGTTCGTCCTCATCCAGATCCTCGACCAGAGCTGGAAGGACCACCTCTACGCGATGGACATGCTCAAGGGCGGCGTTGGCCTCAGCAGCTTCGCCGAGAAGGACCCGCGCATCGTCTACAAGAAGGAAGGGTACGGGTTCTTCGAACAGATGATGGCGGGCGTTCGCGACAAGGTCACGGACCTCATCTTCCGTGCCCGCGTTGTCGGCCCTGCCCAGGCCCGCAGTGCCTACCGTGAGACCGCCGCGGTCCACCAGGATGCAGGCGGTTACGGCGTCGCGGAAAACCTCCGCGCCACCGCCGCGGTCGGCGCCGGCGCACCGGCCGCGCCCGCCGGAGAAATGCAGGAAGCGGCGAATCAGACACAGGGTGAGGCGGCGGCGAAGGTGAAGACGATCGTGCGCGAAGCGCCGAAGGTCGGCCGCAACGATCCGTGTCCCTGTGGCAGCGGCAAGAAGTACAAGAAATGCCACGGCGTGAACGCCGCATAGTTCGGCCGTGGCATGCGCGCGCGGCGTCCTTCTCTCCCCTGGTGAAACGCTGCGCCCTTACTGATTGGCGGAGTACCGCCGATGCCTGCGACGTACCGCTGCGCACATGCGCCGCGCCTGTGCCACGTAAGACTGGTACCCCTTCGATGCAGGAATCACACCATTGGCCGGTAGTGGCCGACAACTTCGTGCAGGCGCTCGGTGATCTGCCCGAGCGAGCAATGTTCGACCGTCTCCAGAAGTTCGGCGAAGACGTTGCCCTCAAATTCGACGACCTTCGCCAGTCGATCCAGCGCCTTTCCCGATTGCCTGGCGTGTCGGCGCTTGAACGCACGCAGGCGCGCGACCTGGAGCCGTTTCATCGCCGTCGGCGTGCGAATGACGTGGACGGCGGGTGAAGTTCCCTCCTCGTCGCGATAGCGATTCAGCCCGATGATCGGCCGTGTTCCATCGGAGATCTGCGATTCGTAGCGGTGCGCCGCTGCCTGGATCTGGCTGCGCTGGTAGCGGTGCTCGACCGCGGCCAGCACGCCGCCGAGCTGATCGATCGCGCGAAATTCGGCGAGCACCGCCGCCTCGACGGCGCGTTCGACTGCCCGCATGCCCGGCGAGCCGGAGAGGGCGTTCATCATGTGCTTGAACAGGCCGGACTCCTCCAGCACGATCGCCTGCGATGCGGCGGCGAGGCGCACGTACTCCTCGGCCGGCGTGGTGAACGGCTCATCGGCGCTGTTGCTGTGACAGGAGTTGGTGGCGTTGGCGTAGGCGAGCAGCAGCTCGACCGCGGTCCGTGTGATGTTGTTCTTGAACTCCGCGGCGACCAGCGAGCGGCCGCTGGTCTGGGTGTGGAGTTTGAAGTGCTGTGCCCGCTCCGATGCCGCAAAGACGTCGCGCATGCCGATCGCCCAGATCTTCCGGCAGACGCGGGCGAGCGCCAGGTATTCGATATCCAGTCCGCAGTCGAGAAAAAACGAGAGTCGCGGGCCGAACCGCTCGATGTCCATGCCGCGAGCGCGGAACAACTCGACGTAGGTAAACCCGTTGGAGAGCGTGTACGCCGCCTGCTGCACCGGCGTCGCGCCCGCCTCGGCGATGTGGTAGCCGCTGACGGAGATCGGGTACCAGCGCGGCAGGTGCTGGATGGTGTAGTCGGCCATGTCGGCGAGGAAGCGCAACGCCGCATCGATCGGGAAGATCATCTCGTTCTGCGCCTGCACCTCCTTGAGCACGTCCGCCTGAACCGTGCCGCGGAGCTTTGGGACCACGTCATCACCGAACTGCCTTCGCGCCGCGGCGACGTACATGGCGAGGATGATCGGCGCGGGGCCGTTGATCGTCATCGAGACCGAGACGTGCTCGTCGCCGAGCGGAACGCCCGCGTAGAGGCGGACCATGTCATCGACGGTGTCGATGGCGACGCCTCCTTCGCCGATCTTGCCGAAGACTCCCTCCGCGTCGCTGTCCATGCCGTAGAGCGTGGGACCGTCAAACGCGGTGCTGAGCCGCATGCTCCGTTGCTGGCGGGTGAGGTAATGGAAGCGCCGATTCGTGTCCTCCGCCAGCCCCAGCCCGGCGAAGAGGCGCATGGGCTCTTCGGCCTTGGCGCGGTGAGCGTCGCCATTGCCACTCTCGGGCTCGAGATACATCTGCGGGTACGCGGCGCTCACGAACGGAAACTGACCCGGCAAGCCTTCGCCATAGAGAAACCGCGCGATCTCCGCCGGCTCTTCCAGCGCCGGCAGCGCCAGTCGTGGCAGGTGCAGCCCGGTGGGCGTGGTCGTCGAACCGATCTTCCCCTGGGCGGCCTTCCATTCGCGGAGCAAGCGTCGGCGGGCGGCGGGGTCGTCGCGCACCTGCCGGGCGCGCGTTTCGACCGAGCGGTTGAAGCTCTCTACGGCGTCGCTAATCCGCGCGAGGATCGACATGCAAATCTCAATCGCTGATTAACCACTGAAAAAGCTCGTCCACGCCTGGATCACGATGGCGTTTGGCGGTCGTACGGATCAGACGCTGACCGCGTCCGTTGGCGGCGATGCGTTGTTCGATTTCGGTGGATGCGGTGGCCGCGCCTGCCAGGTCCGACTTGTTGATGACGACCACATCGGCCTCGTCGAGCATGACGATCTTCTGGAGCTGGAGGCGGGCGCCGTAATCGGGATTCATGACGAGCACCGAGCGATCGACGATTCCCGCCTTGAACGGGGCAGCTTCCTGACCCGTGCCTACGGTCTCGACGAGGATCAGGTCGAAGGCGATCCCGTCGGGGGGATTGCGCAACACGCACAACCCGTGCTCGGAGGCAGGCGCGAGCCCACCTGTTCGTCCGCGCGTGGCGTAGCTGCGCATGAAGACCTGATCGAATTGGGCGTGGATCATCGCCGCCCGGTCGCCCAGCAAGGCACCGCGCCCGAGAAGGCTGGGATCGTGCGAGAGGACCGCGACGCGCGCGTCCGGGCGTGCAGCTCTGAAGCGAAGAATTAGCTCGTCGATCAGCGTCGTCTTCCCCGCGCCGCCCGGGCCGGTGATGCCGATCACCCGCGAGCGAGGGACCGATTTCGCGTCGTGGTGGACATTTCGCTCAGGGCTCTCCGCAATGGTGAGGGACTTCGCCAGCTCGCGATCAAACCCATGAACCCGTCTCCTGCCATTACTGGCAAGACGCTTCGCCGGTTGCGCATAGCGCTTTTTCACGAAGGCCACGATCTCGGCGAGGGATGTGCCTGGGAAGAAGATCTGATCGACGCCATTGCGGTGCATGCGCCGTGCGTCGGCGGGAGTGATGGTTCCGCCTCCTCCGCCGAACAGGCCGATGTCCGCACCGTGGTAATGGCGCAGCGCGGCGACCACCTCGGCGAAGAACTCAACGTGGCCGCCGTTGTAGCTGGAAATGCCGATGGCCCGTACGTCCTCCTGCACGGCGGCGCGGGCGATGTCGCGCGCCGAGCGGTGATACCCGAGGTAGATCACCTCGACGCCGTGGCGGATTAGTTCCAGGTTGATCGTCGTGATCGCGCTGTCGTGTCCGTCGCAGATGGGGACGGCGGTCAGCAATCGAATTGGCTTTGCACGGCGGGCCATGTGCTGTCGCAGGGGGAGCGTGCGAGCCGACGGCGTTTTCAGTTCTCGCCCGCGCCCCAAATCATAACCACGCTGGTGGTGAAGGTGCCGCCCATGTTGAAGGTCAGGAACGTGCGGGCACCGCGCACCTGGCGGTCGCCGGCGGCGCCGGTCAAGTGCCGGTACGCTTCGCCGACCTGCCGCACGCCGCTCGCGCCGACGGGGTGCCCGTCGCCGATCAAGCCGCCGCCCGCGTTGACGATTGGGGCGCGCTGGGCGATCGGCCGATCCGGCCGCAAGGCCTCGCGGACCCGCGGGAGGGCGGTCGCACCGCTGCGCAGGAGATCAGCGCCGCCGCCCGGCGGGGCAAAGCCGAGAATTTCCGTCGCGATGATCTCCGAGATCGAAAAGCAGTCGTGAACCTCCGCGCCGTCGATGCGGGTTGGATCGGACTGGGCCATCCGGAACGCGCCCGCGGCCGCCTTGCGTGCGATCGAAAACACCGGCGTGTCCTTGCGGGCGAGCGGGAGGTAATCAGTTGTGTGCCCAAAGCCTTGCAGGCGGACGCGTGGTCCGCGTCGCGCCATCCGGTTCAAGAACCGCTCCGAGCAAAGCACGATCGCCGCGGCGCCATCGGTGATCTGCGAACAGTCGCTCACCTTGAGGGGCGGGGCGATCCGCGGATTGCCGGCGGATTCGCCCATCGCATGATCGAGCGCGAGCGTCGAATCTCGCAACTGGGCTTGCGGGTTGAGATTCGCGTGAGCCCGGTTCTTGACCGCGACGCGGGCGAGATCGATCTCTTCCAGCCCGTATGTCGTGCGATAAATTTCCGCGATACGCCCAAAGAGGCGCGGGAATAGAAAATCCCCGAATTCCGCTTTCTCAACGTCGTAATCGCCCGCCGCGCCCAGTACGTCGCCGCCCTGTGCGGGGGACATGGTTTTCTGTTGCTCGGCGCCGACGACGAGCACGACATCGTGCATCCCGCCCATTACCTGCTGCGCGCCGGTGAGGACTGCAACCGCGCCCGATGCACAGGCGGCTTCGGTATGGAGCGTCGGAATGCCGCGAAGCGACTCATCGACTTCGGTGAGGAACGAACCGAGATGCAACTGCCGCGCGAACAGTCCGGCGGCGAAGTTCCCCACGACACCCGACTGGATATCGCCCGGCGCGATGCCGGCGTCGTCGATCGCGGCCCGTGCTGATTCGACGATCACGTCGCGCAGCGCGCGCCCTTCTCGCTTCAGGTTCCGCGAGAAATCCGTTCGACCGGTGCCAATCAGGTAAACCGTTTCCGCCATGAAACCCTCGCGATCCGCGATTCTTTGCGTTGGTGGTTCCACCGCCGCCGGGATATTTTAGGCGGCATGTCGGAACCATTCGATTTCCGCGGCAAAGTTGCGCTGGTCACCGGCTCCTCACGGGGGATTGGCGCGGGCCTGATCGAAGCCTTCGCCCGCGGCGGGGCTACGTGTGTCGTCAATTGCGTGGCCGACGCGGACGGCCGCAATCGTGCCGACGCGGAAGTGGTGGCGGGAAAGATCGGTGCGGCCCTGACCATCGAATGCGACGTCTCCAACGATGCCCGGGTTGCCGAGATGATGCGGCAGGTCGCGGGCGCGTGTGGCGGACTGGATATCCTGATCAACAACGCCGGGATCCTTCGCGATCGAACCCTGCGCAAGATGACGGCCGAAGAATGGCAATCGGTGCTCGACGTGAACCTGGGCGGCGCGTTTCACTGCCTTCACCATGCGGCCCCGATCCTCCGCCCAGGTGGGCGGGTCATTCATCTCTCGTCCGTGAGCGGCCTGCTCGGTCTCTTCGGACAGGCTAACTATGCGGCGAGCAAGGCAGGCTTGATTGCGCTCACGAAGGTCGCGGCGCGCGAAATGGCGCGGCAAGGCGTGAACGTCAACGCCATCGCGCCAGGTTTTATCGACACGGAAATGAGCAAAGGAATGCCGGAAGACGTGACAAAGAAATTCCTGGAACAGGTCCCGCTCGGCCGGCTGGGGAAGGTGGAAGATGTGGTGAACGCGGCCTTGTTCCTCGCATCCCCCATGGCCGATTACATCACCGGCCAGGTAATCCACGTCAACGGCGGGTTTTACATGTAGGGTGGGCTCGGCCCACCGCTAGACTTTTGTGGTGGGCCCAGCCCACCCTATCCATGAAAGGCTTTTTTCGGTCAACAAAAATCTCTCCTCACCGAAGCATTTTTTTTGCTTCGCGATTGGCAATCGTCTTTGCTCGTCGCGCGTCCATGCACCGGTCAAAGCTGGCTCTCTCGAGCGGC
>JBBSDP010000092.1:0-14689 GCA_038240605.1 Tepidisphaerales bacterium
ACTTACTTCGAGGGAGGATGCGCGCAGATTCCCAAGGCCCGTCACGGCTACAGCCGCGATGGGCGCCCGGACTGCCGGCAAGTGGTGATCGCATTGGTAGTCACTCCCGACGGGTTGCCGCTGGCGTACGAGGTGCTGGCGAAACGAATAAGGGGGTCACTCCTGCTTCCTTAACGAATAAGGGGGTCACTCCTGCTTCCTTGGAAACGAATAAGGGGGTCACTCCTGCTTCCTTGGTAAGAACGAATGGGAATACTAGGGGAATACTAGGGACGGAATACTAGAATACTAGGGACAGTCACCTGTTATTGCCAATTAACAGGTGACTGTCCCCAGTATCTACCAGTATCTACGTTAGCGACCTGGCCACCTGCCGCTTTGTCCGCCAGAAGCAGGACGTGCTGCTGCTGGGTCCTCCCGGCGTGGGCAAGAGCTTCCTGGCCCAGGCGATCGGGCATCAGGCGATCAAGGCCGGCTTCGGGGTCCTGTACCGCTCGATCTTCGACCTGGCCCGCGACTTCCTCGATGAATCAGCCGAAGGCGCTGCCGCCCAGAACAAACTGCTGGCCCGCTATCTCAAGCCGGATCTGCTGATCATCGACGATCCCGGCGCGCCGGGAAAGCAGTTGCCCCGGCGCAGCGGCGAATGCCTGCTGGAGATCGTCATGCGACGCCATGAGAACCGCTCGACGATGATGACCAGCAACCGTCCGCTGGAGGACTGGGCCAAGCTGATCGGCGACGTGCCGGCGGCGACCGCCATCCTCGACCGTTTCCTCCAGCATGCCCAGGTGATGAGCATCACCGGGCGCAGCTACCGCCTCAAAGACCACGCCCGCTTGGCGGAGCAGAAGGATCAGAAAGGACGGCGGAGTACCGCCGACGGTGAAAGGTGCTCCCCCCTCATCGAGCCTGAGCCTCAGAGCCGAAGGCCGGAAGACACCAACGCCCATCTGGCAGTATCCTCTGGCGTGGGGTCTGAAGGCGCGCCCGAACGACGTCGTGGAACCAAATAGAACTTGCTCGAGACCGAACCGATGAGTTATAGGACGCAAAGCGCTGGCGGGTTTTGAAGTGCAAATCGGTGGCGGGTTTTGAAGCGATCAATGACAGATATCTACAATGGTTGAGCGTTCGCGGCATTGACGCCCCGCATGACCCGATTCTCGATGCGCTTCAAAGCATTGAGAACCGGGATGCAATTCTCGATTTGTCAGATCCGAAGAACCCGACACCGGCGAATTGGCCGGCGGTGGAATTCATTATTGTACGAATAAGGGGGTCCGAATAAGGGGGTCACTCCTGCTTCCTTGGTAAGAAGAAGCAGGAGTGACCCCCTTATTGATTCGGTAAGAAGAAGCAGGAGTGACCCCCTTATTGATTCCGGTAAGAAGAAGCAGGAGTGACCCCCTTATTGATTCCGGCCTCACCGCCGGGGGCTTTTTCATGCGCTGCATCGCATGGGGTGGGGAACACGGCGCGGCGGTAGAATGGCGATCACTTTTCGACGATCTGGAATAGATTTTCGTTGTCGAGATCGACAGTCGTTGTACCGTCAACGGATTGAACGGGGGCCAACCATTTAACGCCAAGGGCCGCGGTGTCGATGCGAGCGTATAGGTAGTATTGGCCTAAAGGAACGTCGGTCCGCAGGCGGCTGAGAGAAGCGAAGCTCTCCGCCAGTGTGCAGCGGCGTGAGTGATCACTCCAGCCCATTCTCGCGGGCGAGTTGATCGGCCTTTGCGTTCAGTTCGTTGGCAAGCTGCGCGTTGGGTGCTCGCGACGTGCCGTTCTCGCGCCAGCCACCCTGTGCGGCGCTCAGTGCGTTGGCTCGCAGCAGCATAATCTGCTGATACGCCGATGCCTGCCGCTCGTCT
Source organism: Tepidisphaerales bacterium (assembly GCA_038240605.1). Taxonomy (GTDB): domain Bacteria; phylum Planctomycetota; class Phycisphaerae; order Tepidisphaerales; family Tepidisphaeraceae; genus JBBSDP01. The sequence goes on from JBBSDP010000092.1 coordinate 1,878, forward strand.
TTGAACGAGCGGTTGCCCGGCGACTGACCGAGCCACTTGATGAAGTACGCCGCCTGCTCATTGCCCATCTCGGCAGCGCGGACGTACCATTTCATGCCGTTGTTCGGATCTTTCGGCACGCCCAGCCCGAAGAGGTACGCGCGGCCGATGTTCAGGAACGCCGAGTCGTTGTCCTGCTCGGCCGCCAGCTTCAGCAGGCGCATGCCCTCGGCCGGGTCTTTGGGGGCGCCGTCGCCTTCGAGCATCATCGACCCGAGGAAATTCTCGGCCGTCGCATCATGCCGCGCGATGTCCTTGCGGAACCATTGGATCGCCGCCGCGTCATCCTGCTTCGTGCCCAGGCCGGTCGAGTATTGGATCGCCACCATGCACGCGGCGTGCGGGTAGCCTTTGTCCGCGGACTGTTTGAACGTCGCCAGGGCGCCGGCGAAATCGCCCGCGTTGTACAGCTTCTCAGCCGCCAGGTATTCGTCGCGACCGGCCGGCGGCGCGACATCCGCGCCAGTAATCTTATCGTACGCCGCCTTGGCCAGATTGACCGGCTGATCCCACGACTGATATTTCCCCGCCCGCACCTGGTCGGCGATCGTGTTGAACATGCGATAGAGCGCCCAGTGCGTCTCGGCGCCCTGTTTCATCGCCGCCAGGTGCCCGACGATCGCCAAATCCTGCACTTTCCAATTGTTGCCGTACTGGACTGCAATAAGGCCCTGCGGGATCGTCCGCGTGCTGCCGTCGGGCATGCGCAGGGTGGTCGTGACCTGCAGCTTCCAATTGTTGCCGCTGGGGCCGGCCTGATCGATGTGGATGTCCACCAGCCGCTGCAGCGACGCCTTCAGCTGCTCGCCATCGAACGCGTAGGCGAACGGATCGGGGCCTGCCTGCGGGCTGAACTTTTCAGCTAGCGCCTTGCGCAGGTTTCGCTTGGCATCCCCGACTTTGACGGCCGAATCCGCGTGCAGCCGAAACACCGGGCCCACAGGCGACGCCAGCGTGTCGGCATATTTCTGTAGATCGCCTGATCGCTGCGCCTCCACCATCCGCTGCAGCGCCTCGGGCACTTCCGCCGGCAATGGCGGCTGCTTCTCGTCATCCGCTCTCACCAATGCTGCGACCATGGCGACGCACACCAGCGTCCGCCAATGCATGAATCGGCGTCCGCCGATCGTTGCCGTCCGCATCGCGCCTCCTTCCGACCCGCGGGCCGGACTTGAGATGACACCGGCCTATGAAAACCGAACAATATTTCATCTACGCCCGTAAATCGACCGATGACGTCGACCGCCAAGTCTGGAGCATCGACGATCAACCGGCACCGTTCCCACAAAATCCAGAACGCCCGGCACCGGATTGGCGTTCGGGTCGCCGCTGAAGTTGGAGCTGTCCGGCACTCCGAAGATCAGGAAATGACGCCGGTGTACACCATCAGCTCCCGGGCCGCAGCGAGCGCCGCGAGGACGACCGTGGCCCGGATGGTCATTTGAGATTCGGAGTACGCGCTTCACGAACAGGAAATCATGGGTTGGAGGTCGCGTATTTAAGGTTTCCCCTTCTTCCTTCATTTGACCTTGAACGGCCGTATCGGAAAGACGAGCTCACCGGCGGATCGCAAGGCTGGCGACGACGGCAGCGAGTTCGGCGGAGTCGACCGGCTTGGCGATATGGCTCTGATAGCCGGCGCGCAGGGCCCGGGTGCGATCCTCCGGGCGGGCAAAGGCCGTGAGAGCGGCAGCCGGGGTGCGGCCGCCCTGCTCCGGCGCCAGGGCCCGGACCCGCCGGATAAACGCGTAGCCGTCCTCGCCGGGCATCCCGATGTCGCTTACGATCATGTCTGGACGTGCGCGGACGACCCAATCCATCGCCTCCTCGGCAGACGCGGCGGTCAGGACCCGCGCACCGCAGTCTTCCAGCACTCGCTTCACCAGTCGCAGGGCATCGGCCTCATCATCGACGGCGAGCACCGTGACATCCGCGAGCGAAGGCCGATCGAAGATCGGTGCGATGTTCGTCACCCCGCTCGGGTGTTCGCGGAGCGGGGCATCTTTGGGGGAGTGGACGACCATCAGCGGCAGCTCAACACAGAATATCGCGCCGCTGCCCTCTCCCGGGCTCCTGGCTCGGACGGCGCCGCCGTGCAGCTCGACGAGTTGCTTCACGATGGACAGGCCGAGCCCCAGACCGCCGTGCCGACGCGCCGCTGAGGCGTCCGCCTGACGAAACCGCTCGAACAGGTGGGGCAGGAATTCGGGGTTGATCCCTTCGCCGTCGTCGATCACGCACACTTCAATGTGGCTGTTCACCCGCTCCAGGGTGACCTGCACCCTGCCCCCCTTGGGCGTGAACTTGATCGAGTTCGACAACAGATTCCAGACGCACTGTTGAAGCCGGCCGGGGTCACCTCGGACCGGGCCCGGGAGCGGGTCGATGACGACCTGAAGCCGGATGCCCTTCGCGTCGGCGGCATGCCGGACGGACGCGACCGCGGCCTTCACGACGTCCTGCAAGTCGACCTGTTGCACGTCGAGGCGAATCTTGCCCGAGACGATCCGGCTCATGTCCAGGAGGTCTTCGATGAGTTGGGCCTGCACACGGGTGTTGCGCTCGATCACCTCCAATCCCTCGGCAAGGTCGCTGTCCACGTTGTCGGTTCCGGCGGTGGAGGCGCGCAGGATCTGGGTCCATCCGAGGATCGCGTTGAGCGGGGTGCGAAGTTCGTGTGAGAGCGTGGCGAGGAACTCGTCTTTGACGACGCTGACGCGCTCCGCGTGAGCACGGGCGGCTCGCTCCGCCTCGAGCAGTCGTTCGCGCTCGACCTCAGCGGTTTTGCGGGCGGTGACGTCGCGGGTGACGGCCAACTGGCCGATGCGTCCGTCGGTTAGCGAGAGCGGGACGGCGTGCGTTTCCATCCAGCGGCGCGTGCCACGAATCCCGATGATTTCGAACTCCCAACTCAGCTTCTCGCCGTCGCACACGCGGGCGTGGCGCTGTAGCCACTCGGGGCGGTGCTCGGGAGCAACCAGGTTGAAGACGCACGCTCCCTTTACCGAGGCGAATGCATCGGCCTCGATCATGCCGATGCCCGCGGGGTTCATGAAGACCAGTCCCCCGTCGGGGTCGACGATCTTCACGCACTCGGGCGACGCCTCGACGACGGCGCGCAGTCGGCCCTCGCTCTCCCGCAGTGCCATCTCCATCTGCCGGCGCAACGTGATGTCTCGCGCGATCTTCGAGGCGCCGATGGTCGTGCCGGCGGCGTCCTTGATCGGGGAAACGGTCAGCGAGACGTGAAACGTCCTCCCGTCCTTGCGCACGCGGACGGTCTCGTAGTGCTCGATTCGTTCGCCGCGTCGAAGGCGCGCGAGGATCGTCGCCTCCTCGTCCATGCGGTCCAATGGGATCAGGATGGTGACGGGCTTACCGACGACCTCCTCAGCCGTGTACCCGAACATCCGCTGAGCCCCCGCATTCCAGGTGCGGATCACGCCGTCGAGCGTCTTGCTGATGATCGCGTCATCGGACCCCTCGACAATGGCGGCCAATTGAGCGCGCAGTTCCTCCTCCCGCTGGCGGGCGGAGAAGATGCTGCTGGCGTTTAGGAGGGCTACAGACCGGATCTGCCCATCCTCATTGTCCTGCTCTTGAGACACGGCTACGCGCCTCCCAATAACCTGGATGCCATTGAAGTCCCCAGAACCCGCGCGCGGATTTTCGCGAACGCCGTCTCGCGGGTGGTCGTCGTATCGTCGCAGAACGGAGAGAACCCGCAGTCGTCACAGGTCCCAAGTTGCTCGACCGGAATATATCGTGCGGCCTCCAACACGCGATCGCAAACCTCCTGGGCCGTTTCGACGTGGGGATTGATCGACGACACGACCCCTACGAACACCCGCTGGCCCGGCTTCATGTTGTCCCGAATGATCTGCAAGACCCGCGGACGGTCGGGCTCATCGGCCAGGGCCACGTAAAAGTTCCCGGCCTTGAGTTCGAACAGGCTGGGCAGCAATTCGGCGTAGTCTACGTCGCCGCTGTGAGTGGAGTCGCGGTCGCTGCCCGGACAGGTATGCACGCCGATCCGCTCCCGATCCGCGTCGCTGAACCGCGACAATGCCATGTTGTTTAAGTCGATGAAACTGTGCAGCAGTGCTCCCGTTGGATCGATCTTGACGGCCAGACGTCCTTCCGTGAAGTCGATCTGGACCTTCTGGGCGCCTTTACGCAGGCAGCCGCGGATCTCCCGCTCGTGCTCGCGCAGCAGATCGTCGATGAACTGCGCGCGCGAATAATCGGGAATCTCCACGGCGGGATACATGAGGCTCAGCGCCTCAGTTGGGATCGCCATCATGCGCTGTTAACCAGTGCCCGATTCATCCGTAGCTACGGCTTAAGCGAATGGCATTCGACTGCGACCCCCTGACTGTGACTGATCCATCCGGGGACTGGCCATTCCGCCCGCGCGGGCAAAATCCAACGCCTCGCCCGCCGTCCACAAGGCGGCTCCCAAAGAGATCAAATCTTTGAGCAGGAACTGGCCCGGGTTGCCGGAGGGAAACGGGAAGCCGTACCCCGGCTCCCATACTCCTGGTGTGGTGAACACGAAGGTCATCGTGACGAGAAACATTACTACCGCTCCGAGGCTGCCGATCGCGGAGACTCTCGCGGAAACCCGGCGGGTGGCGATGAGCAGCCCCAGCGTGATTTCGACGACTCCGATCAGGCGCGACAGGCCGTGGAGCCCGAATGCCGCGTAAGCCCACGACATGAGCGGACTGTTTGCAACAAGGGGCTCAATGTTTTTTGCCTCATACGTGGTGAACTTCAGAGCGCCGACCCAAAGCAGCACCGCCACAAGTCCGTAGCGCAGGATGAGCGCGCCGGCGAGTCGAAGCGTGCGGCCTCGAGAATGGGTTACGGTCAATTCCGTTTGGGTTGAGGTATGAGTAGACATATCATTTTCCTTTCCGCCGTGGCGGATAATCGAGGCACAGAATTTCGCCAGCCGATAAACGGCATCCATTTCCGAAACGAGCAAATCCGAAACATGGTCTTGAGTGAAAACCCAACCTTGCGAGGTGTACTTACACCTCAAATAGCGGACCGTCCTCAGCGAACTCGTCCACATCGATTTGTTCCGCAAATCGACTCAGCCACGCTTGGTTGCACGATACATGCCGAGCGAGATTCGGTATGCGCGCAAAATCTTGCCGTCCCCGGCGGTGGATGCCGACCTCAACATGCGGCCGGACTCCTGGCCTCCGCCTGACCGCCGGGGCTTTCTCAGGTGCTCAGTCATTCGGGGTGGAAGGCAACGCCGCGGTAGAATGGCGGGCAATGCGCCAGTGGCTGTTCACGATTTTGGCGTCGATATCGCTAGCGGCGTGTTTGACGACTTGCGGGTTGTGGGTCAGGAGCTACACGGCCACTGAGACATGGAGGCGGGGCACGCCGCAGACTTGGGAAGCCTGGACGATCGGCCACGGCCGCCTGCTGTATATTCGCGCGCGCCCTGCTGCCGCGTCCAAACTAAATCGTGTCGAGGATTGGCACCGCCAAACGGAGGCGCCGAACGGTGATGTTTCGCGGGACCAATGGCTCGTGACCGTGTTTCACGAAGTCGGCGGCTTCGCATGGGGAACAGGTATCGGTGGCGTTTACCAAGGTTGGGCGGCAGTCATCCCGTTGTGGTGCCTCGCCGGACTTACGTCCGTGTTACCCGCGACGTGGGTGCGTGGGGCGCTAAACCGGCGCAAGCAACGCCAGCATATCCGGCTGGTCCGTTGTATCGGCTGTGGCTACGACCTCCGCGCCACGCCCAGCCGGTGTCCTGAATGCGGGACGGTGCCGAAGGCAGTGTCGTGACCTTTCTTTCCGAGATCATCCTCATGCCCCTATCGCACCACACCGGACCGCGACCCGTTAGCCGCAGTTTCGTCGGACTGAGCGAGGTGCAGTTCAACAGCTTGCCCGAGCCGGCGTCTGTTGCGCTTCTCAGTTTGAGCGGCCTTGGCCTGCTCGCCCGCCGTCGCCGGGTCTGATCCTGAAGGAAGCGGGCCGGTGGCCGCGGGCAAGGCGGACCGCATCGCATACTCGGCCACCCAAAGTTTTTGCTTGCAGAATTCATTTGGGACTGTAGGATAACCACGATCGCTCAAGAGGGTTCGGTTTGGGTCGGGGATTTAAACGCAAAGGAATGATGTTGAATTTAAGTCAAAGATGCCGGGGAATTTCACTCGTTGCATTCGCCGTGCTGGGAATGTCGGGAGCTGGGGCGAGGGCGGATCTGTTCATCACGTCGACGGGATCCTATTCGGCCCCGATCACCAATAATACCGGCGGCCTCCGGGACGGCTGGGCGACGACCAACGACTACGCCGGCACCCTGGGCCACGCATTTACCGTCGGAAACAGCGATCTGACGGTGACCTCACTCGCCTACTACGACGGCCCGAACTCCGCGTTGGCCAATGCCTCCGGCTACACCGCCGACGGCCTGAACAACGCACATTCAGTGGGCATTTGGGATAGTTCGGGGACGCTGGTGGCGTCGGCCCTCATCCCCGCTGGTGTCTCCACCGCCATCAACGATTTTCAGTTCGTTCCCCTCGGCTCCTCGGTGACGTTGCTAGCCAACCAGGTTTACGTTCTCGGCGGACAGGTCACGGTTGCCGACAATACCCCCGGCGGGATTGATGAAGTGCGGCGTGACGAAGCGATGGTGAAATGGCGCGGTGAAAAGGGGTGTTCTGGATACCCAAACGTATTTCGCGATTTCGAACCAATATTTGCTTGACGGCTTGTAAGATTTCGATATCATGCGGTCCAGACGTGTCAGTTGTGGTCATTTCTGACTTTTTAGGTTGTGGATTAACGGAGGGTCATGAAGATGCGGACTACTCAACTTCTTATCCGATCATTGGTCGCGTCGGCAGCATGTCTGTGCGTTGTTGCGACGACAGCGGTCGCCGCTCCGATTAACATCGCGAATGGCACGTCCGTCATTGGTGGCAACAGTGATTATCCGAATGGTAACTTCAATACCGGCGGAACGTATCAAACACAGAACGTGACGAACGGCCAGAACGCCAGCCCCGACAATAATACGGGAAGCATCACCGAACCGGGCCAGGACGGTTCTTTTTGGTTGGGGCGCGACAATAGCAGTGCGGGCTACTTCGTCCTCGACCTGCTGAACCCGGCGAGCATCGCTTCGTTTCAATTGTTCAACACCCGCAACGGCCCGTACGACGATCGAGGCACGGGCAATTTCTCAATTACCGGATCGAACGTGATCACCAATCTAGGGGCCAGCCCGGGCGCGGGATTCGATATTGTCGGCGGCACCGTGCTCGCTTCGGGTACCTTGACGAATCAAACTTACGCGGGCGGGTTTGGCGCCCAGGGCAGCACGCCGCTCGTGTCCGACAGCTTTAATTCGTCTGACACGGTCGGGACGTACCGTTATCTGCGGTTCGATGCCCTGAGCATCGGCGCCGCGGCCGACAAAGGGTTTGGTCCGGCGGGCGTTGGGTTGAATGAAATCCGGGTGTTCGCCGTCCCCGAACCGGCCAGCCTCACGATCGTTGCACTGGGAGGTATTGGGCTTCTTGCCCGCCGTCGCCGGGCCTGATCTTCCACACGTCTTTAGCACGAGCAGCCCCGGCCGTTCGCCGGGGTTTTTTCATGCGCGAAGTCGCATGGGGCGCCGAAGGCGGAACGCTCCATTGACTTCACCGCGGTTCGGGAAGGAGATCTTCATGAGTCGGGTAAACGCCGTTTCACTGGCCTTGTGCCGCTCGTCACCGATCGCGGTAAACCATCACCGGACCGATCAGGCCGCCCGTTCCCAACTCGTTGAACGCCACGGCGGACCGGGTGCAAAGGACCGCGACGTGATTTTGACCCGAGGGATTTAACGCGGCCGTGATGTCGAACGAGAACGGCTTGCAAAATCCGTCCGCTTGCTCGTCCGTGCCGGCCTTCCCCTCCGGGGTTTTGAAGGTATAGGGCACATGCTTCCCGTTGACGAACACTTTGGCGCTGCCGTCAGTGCTGCTGAGCCACAGGAACGTGCGTTTGTCGGGGGAGGCGCCGGGCGCGGCAGGCAGCGTGAACTGAGCTCGATACCAGACGGAACCAAAGTAATCATGATGGCCCAGGGTCGACCACGTCTCGGCGGCGACATCGGTAACTCGCCAGCCGCTGTCATCGAGTTCCGGAGCAGCGTAGCCGGCGGCCTCGCCTTTCTTTTTCTCGTCGAGCAGGTACCGCCACCGTCGCAGCGGCGCGGGTGTCAGGACCTCGAACCCGCGGGCAATGCGGGCCGCGTCGTCGTAGGTCGCGAGGTAGAAGCTTGCGAAGTTTCCGCCGGCGTACGTTCGCTTATCCCAGGGGACGCGGGTGAAGGCGTAACAATCCTTGTAGGTCTCGCCGAGGTTGACCACGCGTTTCATCCACGCCGCCGCCCGCTGGTCCAGATCGCCCAGGCGGCCTTCCGCCAGATCGTAGCGCAGGCGCATGAATGCTTCGAACAGCGACAGGGAATCGTCGGCCAGGCCGATCCGGTAGCGTTCCGCGGGCGTGCGCGCCGAGGCGAGGGCCGCGTTCATCAACCCGCGCGCTTTGTGCAGATTTTCCGGGGTCCATCGCCGCAGGTAGCCCCAGGCGCCGCCGCTGTATTCGTCGGTTTCCACCCAGACGCGGTCGATGAAGTCCCAGTACGCCCCCATTTCACTGGCGGAGCCGCCGTAAAATTTCTCGTTCAGCTCGGCGATGATTCCCTCCGGCTTCAATGACGGATCCCAGCTGAGACGGTTCCCGAGGTAGATCGCATGCATTGAGGTTTCGAAGTTGCTCGTCGTCTCAGGCTGCCAGAATTTGCAGTTTCCCTTGTCCAGCACGTACGGCACATCGTGCGACCACTTGCGGATCATCGGATTGGGCGCAACCGGCTCAGCAAGAAACCAGCCGTAGAAATAGTACGATGTCATCCGCGCGGACTTACCCCAACCCTCGACGATGTACCTCAGCTCCCTGTTGCCGGGCACGCGATCGTCGTTCATCGGGTGGGCGCGGGAGTAGGTGATCGGCGCAATCTGCGGCACGAGGTTCGGATTCGGCTTCTCGCGCAGGGGCGGGCGGGTGTACTGAACGTAGGCGAGCACACCGAGGAGGACATCCGGGTCCTTCGCGGCCACGCGCGCGGTGATGCGGTTGCAGAGCACCATCAGCCGATCGGTGAGGGATGTCGTTTGAAAGGTGGTATCGAAGTCGTTGGCGTCGAGCGCCCGATCTTCCGCTGAATCGTCGAAGACCGCGCCATCATCCGGGCCAAGCGAATAACTGGGCCGCGGGTCCGAAGCATGGCGGGCGATGATCTTGTCGGCGATGGAGTCCGCCAGTTCCCTGTTGCTCCACTTCAGACGGGTCGGCATGGGTTTGCCGCCGACCGAGGCGATCCACTCCGGGTGCTTCTGCTTGTCTTCTTCGGTCAGGTAGGAACCCGTCAGCTCAAGTGCGTGGCCGGCGGTCAGCGCCATGCCGCCGTAGCGGTTGCGGCGCCGATAGTCGTCGTCGGCATACCAGATCCCCCGGTAGATCGTCGCCGGGTGGCTGGAGAAATCCATTTCGTCCAGGGCGATCGTCGGCATCCGCGGTATGAACTCGCCGTGATCCCCCGGCATGTACCAGCGGCAGCCGAGACGATCGAGGACCTCGTAGATGGCGTAGCTGGTCGCCAGATCGGATTCCCCGATGAGGCCGAGCCATCCGCCTTTGGCATCGACGACGACCCGAAACCCCTGCTGATAGGGAAACGGCTTTGCCGGCGCGCCGAACCGCGCGGCGGCAAAATCGCCAACCAGGATCCGCACCGCGCCAGGCGCCGCCGTCTCTCCGGCTGGCGCTGTCACGACTTCAACCCGTGCGCCGGACATTTCGCCCAGATAGCGTGCCAGGTCCTTCACCGACTCGCGCAATCTGCGTCGATCGGTTTCAGCATCGAGTTCGCGGGCCTTAAACCCCGCGGTGTCCTGATCCGCGGCCATGACGGCCCGCGGCGCATGGATCGTCGCCATGCCCTGGCCATTGGCGGCCAAGGTCAGGGAGGCCGCGCGAAGCGATTGAGGAAGGATCAGGAGCAATCCCGCGATCAGGCACACGGGCGTGGACTTTCCGAGTATGGTTTTCACGGACGCCTCTCCGCCAGGTTCGCCACTTCAAAGGTTATCGTGAGGGGGCGACCTGTTTAATGGACTGGTTTTTCCGGAACGACTCTGCTGATGGACCCTGCCGCGGCATGAGCGAACGTCGCCCCTTTCCGCACCGCCCACAGCGTCGTCTGTGATGCGACGAACAGCGTCCCGTTCGCGGTCACCGGCGTTGCGTAGCTCGCCGCGCCGAGCGGGATCGACGCCAACAAGTTGGGCTCCTTGCCAGTCGCCATCACCACCACGCCCTTCTTGTTGCAGATATAAACCTTTCCATCCGCCACCAACGGCGTGCCCCATGTTTCAGCGTGCGTCTCATAGACCCAGTAGGGCTTGCCGGTCGCAAGGTCCAGACAATGAACGCGCCCCGGCAAATCCACCGCATAGAGCAAGCCATCTTGAATCGCGACGCTGGCGATGGTCCGTTCGATCCCATCGTACGTCCAGATGTTCCCGGTGCTGGTGATGTCGCCGGTTTTTGAAGCGTCAATGCAGTGGAGCAGGCCGCGCCCGCGGCCGTGTGTCGGATCCTGGCCGATCGTTGTGTAGACGCGCCCCTCATGGAAGACCGGCGTGGAGATAATTTCGCTGGGTCCCAGGAACGTTCCGTCGTCCCTGTTGGTCGAATAATTCTTTCGCTTGTCCCCGATGTAGTAATTGAACGGCTTACCTTCAGGCATCCGGAAATTCGGCGGGTCACAGTCGAACTGCCAGACCTTCTTGAAATGAATCGGCTGGGTGGGCGACGAAGTCAGTGCCTCGAATGCATAGCAGACGCCGTCGGCGCCGCCGAAGAACACGAGCTTCTTTCCGTTGACCACGCCGATCGAAGGGGGCGACCAGAGACAATGCCACATCCGATGCCCGAGTCCCTCGGTGTCGGTCGCCAGCAGACGACCGGTCTGGGCATCGAGCGCGAAGAAACTCGGTGCGTCGGGCCGCAGGCACTTGCGGTGTTGCCGGTCTACGCCGTTACAACTCACGGTGTAAAGGATCCCTCCATCAATGAGCGGGGAGCAACTGGCCACGTCGTGCGGACAGATGCCCAGCTCGTCGATCAGATCGAATTTCCAGATGATGTCGGCATCCTGCGGACCGAGTTTGATGGGCGGGTGGCCGTTGCCCGCCATGTAACGGGCCTCATCCTGGAACGGGCCATCGTTCCCGTCGGCCAAACCATTGACGTCGAGGCAAAGGATTTCGCACGCCCCGCTCACGATGTAGACGCGGTTGCCGGAGACGGCGGGCGAGGAACACGTGCCGATGCGCTGCTCTCCATAATGGGCGCCCTGCGGCAGACGGCTTCGCGGCCGCTCTGGAACCGCCAGTCGCCACAGCACCCCGCCGGTGGCTGCATCGAGACACTGCAACATGCCGCCGTGCGTGCGGACGAAGCGCGAGTCATGCTCGAGTTCCGCATCGTCGGTGCCGACGAACACCCGGCCCCCGGAAACGGTGGGGTTCCCCTGGATTGCGTTTCCCAGATTCGCCATCCAGAGCACATTTTCCGTCGGCGACCTTGCCTTGAACAGCGCGGGCAGGTCCGTTTCCGATGAAACCATGTTTCGGCCGGGGTCGTTACCGCCCCACTGCGGCCAGTCCTCACCCAGGACCGACGCGGTCGCACCATGCAACGCCAGCGCGACGACCCCAACGCGCAACCCCATCGTCCGGAGGGTCTGCATAGCATTGATACCGGCGTGTGACGGTCCTGTGATCCTCCCAACGCAAAAGCCCCCGGCTCACGCCGGAGGCTGATAACCACCAATGGTGTTCAGTTGGAAAATCAAGCGCGACGACGGCGGGCAAGTAGGCCCAGTGCGCCGAGGCCGAGGAGGCTGAGCGAGGCGGGCTCTGGAACCACGGTCGCTTCGAAATTGGCAGGCGCCCAGCGGCTGCCCGCGCCGCCGCCGTTTGTGGTGGGAGCTGTAAGCGTGTTCTGCTGGAACGCGACGCGAGGCTCAATGAGGGAGGCGAGGCTGCTGCCGGAGTAGGCGTCGGGCGTGCTAGGCGACCGCGCGGGATCGTTGGAGTCACCCCAGTATTCGGTCGTCGTGGTGCCGTTCGTACCGACCAGGGCTCCAATGAGATAACTTGTATTGGCCGACAGGGTTATCGAGCTGCCCAAGGTGTGATATCGATAGCTGCCGTCGAGCGGGTCAGCGCTCAAGACGGTGGCGGAAGCCAGCTGGGTGAGACCGTCCGCGCTCCAGATGCCGACTGGGACGCTGCCCCCTTCAAAGCCGTTGGTGTCCGCGCCCGTAGGACCAAATCCTGTGCCCCTAATGCCGTTACGGTGAGGGCTTGGCTACCCACCGTAAAGAGGCTGCCGATCGTGTATTGATCGTTTCTCGCACGATCGAGGTTGCCGGCGGCATAGTTGAAAACGGGGGTCGCGAAGGCCGCTTGCCCGAGGCATCCCGCGACAAGAGCACCTGCGAGGAATCGAAAATGAGCTTTCATGTTTTTCGGAAACCTCCCCGTCGATCAACGCCCCAATCCGTTCAGCTTCCGAACGCCGGGCATCCTGACCCTCTCCGCATTCAAGGTCCCCGAGTCGCTCTGGAAGAACTACTGGATGGGAAACGAACGCCCGTTCTGCTCGGGCCT
>JBBSDP010000093.1:0-14409 GCA_038240605.1 Tepidisphaerales bacterium
ACAGCGCTTGGATCTTCTCCAGGAACGATGCCAGCGTCGTCTTGTCCGAAGTGTTCCCCGCCAGCACCTCGTACGCCAGCGGCAACCCGTCGGGAGTGACTACCAATGCGATCACCACTTGCCGGCAGTCCGGGCGCCCATTAGCAAATTGCCGAGCGGCGGATCAAGAGGGTAGGTCTGCACTACACGCAAATCAGAAACAGAAACCCCACTGGAACACGGCGGAAAGCGGAAACCAACCGAGAAAATTCCGGAAAACGTGCGGAAGTGCGAAGGTTGGGTTAGGATATTCATGGTCAGGAGGATTTTTGGCACAGGGTTCATCCATCGAGTGGACGGAGGCGACGTGGAATCCAGTCACCGGCTGTACAAAGGTCAGCGCCGGGTGCAAGCATTGTTACGCGGAACGTATGGCGAAGCGCCTTCAGGCGATGGGTGTTAAGCAGTACGCAAACGGCTTTCAACTTACTTTGCAGCACCACGCAATTGACTTGCCGCGTCGTTGGCGAAAGCCTCGAACGATTTTCGTGAACTCGATGAGTGATCTGTTTCATAAGGACGTGCCCCTCTCGTTCGTGAAGGAAGTCTTTCACGTCATGAACGAGTGTCCCCAGCACACCTTCCAGATCCTTACCAAGCGTCCAGAAATCGCTGCGTCATATGCGTCGCATTTGACTTGGACTGAAAATATCTGGATGGGAACTAGCGTTGAGAACACGCTAGTTACGCATCGCATTGACTGGCTCAAGCGCATTCCGGCGGCTATTCGCTTTTTGTCGATTGAACCGTTGATCGGTCCGCTTCCAAAGCTCACTCTGGAGAGCATCCATTGGGTAATCGTTGGCGGAGAGTCAGGGCCTGGAGCCCGCCCGATGCAGCAAAGTTGGGTCGAACAGATTCGTGATCGATGTGTCGCAAACGGCGTTGCTTTTTTCTTCAAGCAGTGGGGCGGCGTGAATAAAAAGCGGACCGGCCGCGTGCTTTGCGGCCGAACCTGGGACGAGATGCCGAACGCCGACAGAGGAGGGGCTGACGATGTTCGATTTGCCCGGGCCGCTAGATGACGGGTTGTTCACGCCGGTCGTTGGACCTTGGTCAGCACACAAACACCACTTCCTTCGAAGGTATATTGACGCGTTTACGACCGCGATGCGGTCGAAATGGTCCGGACTTCATTACATTGATCTTTTCGCCAGTGCTGGGATCGAGCGGATCGAAAACGGTCCGTTGGCGTGGGGCTCGCCACTGATAGCGGCTCACGCGCCGCATCAGTTTTCACGCCTCCATTGTTGTGAACTCTCGACGAAGCCTTTCAAGGCATTGTCCAATCGGATCGGTCGCTTCCCTCAGATTCAACCGCCGCAATTGATAAGGGGTGATGCAAACGCCAACGTGGGCGCGATCGTGAGCGCCATTCCACAGGGAACTCTTTCACTCGCGTTCCTCGATCCGCACGGGCTTCACTTACATTTTGAAACGGTCAAGCGGCTCGCGTCGCAAAACGTTGATCTCATCATATTCTTCCCTGACCACTTGGACGCCCTTCGCAACTGGAAGATTTACGACGCGAATCGGACTTCAAATCTTGACCGTGTGCTTGGCTCACCATGGCGTGACGAATTTCGGGCAGCTCCACCCGAACGTCGCGCCGAGATTCTGACCAACATTTACCTCAAACAGTTGGGCACTCTCGGATATTCGGAATTTGATTCCGAACGAATCTCCCTTCTGAATGGCCGCTTTCTCTACAAGCTGATTTTCTGCTCTCGTGCCAAAGCGGGCGGGAATATTTGGCGCGGAATCTCTGCCAAGAAGGCCGATGGCCAGACCACTTTCGACTTCGGGTTCTGAGTTTCGTTTCGGATGCTTATGCCCGACGAAATAGAACGGCGTGTGCTCGACGACATTGCCAGTTCGGATGGCATCTCATCTCCGAAGCCAGCGGACAAGAATCACGTTCGACCCGGCGTGAAATGATCGATCAGATTGTGAAATTGGTCGACGACACCGTTGCACCGGACGACTGGAAAGACAACGGGGGCGGCGTCGGAGAAATTCATGATCTGGCGGGCCGGCTTATCATTCGTCAGAGTTTCGAGAATCACCGACAGATTATCTGGCTGATGGAGCAGCTGCGCGAGGCGCGAAGCAGGACGAGTGGGCCATCGCAGTAGCTGATGTTCAACTTCGGCTCGCGCGATGACGGGCCGGTGCACGCTTACGATCGGCAGCGCGCCCGCATTCGAAACCCGCCAGCGTCGTTCCCCATTGGCCGGAGATGAACCGTTCCACGATCTCCTTGCGTCGCTTCATCTTCAGCGCGCCTACCACGAGCTTACGAATCGCCGGACGCTTCTTTCGCTCTCCGGTCAATTGGAAGATCTCCCGAAGCTCGGATGTCGTGATTTCCACCGTCACTCGCATGACCGCATCATCGGAGCGTGAGCGAGGACGTCAACTCATTCGGGTAGCGGCGCCTCGCGAACAGCATCAATCACGCGAGTGATTTGATTCCATCCCCTGCCATTGCAACCAAGGGTCGCACATCGATTCCCACCTCGTCGGCGCGTGGTCGATGGCGGTGAGGCGGAAGAAGCACGCGTAGCGGATGTGGGGGGAGAGGTTGGGGGCGACGCCGTGGGCCAGCAGGTAATGGGCGAGGATCGCGTCGCCGGCATGGCCGGTGATCTGCCGGGGCGGGCCGAGGTCAATCTTCGGCATACCGTCCATTAACGAGCGCGGGCCACGGCCGCGGAAGTATTCGGCGTGCCTCCGGTGCGAGCCGGGCCAGACCGTGAAGTTGCCGGCGTTCTCGTCGGGAAGATCGCTCAGGAGCACGCCGGCCAGAGCGGTGAAGTTATCGATCGTTCCCTCGGGGACGCCATTGGTGGGCGTGTACATGCCGTCGATGTGGGCGGAGAGCGGCGAGGGAGTCGTCACCGACAGATCGCTCGCAAATCGCAACGCCACCTGCCCCCAGTTCACCGACCCAATGCGTCCCTTCCCGATCGCGTCTTCCGCCACCCGCGCGAGCGGCGTCGCATTGAACAAGTCCGTCACGAGCGGCGTCCCGCGCAGTTCCGGACAGAAGCTCTGCGCCGAAAACGTCGGCATGTCGGCGACATTCATCCCTTTGCCGATCGACGCGTTAATGCCCCGCATCCCCCGCCGGAGCAGATCAGGCGGGATTAGGTTCGGGAGGAGGAAGTAACCGTCTTCGAATAGTCGGCGACGGTGTTCTGGCGTAAAGAGCATGACCTGGTTTCGCGTCAGGCAAGAATCTGGTCGCGCATCCCGCCGTAGACGAACGTGCGCACCATCGGGTTCTCGTAGAACTCGTGGGGGAATCCCATCGGCACGGCACTGGCGTCGTTCAGCTTCCCAAGCTGGTCGTCGCTCAGCTTCACGTCGAGCGATTTGAGGTTGTCCTCGAGCTGCGGCAGCTTCCGCATGCCGATGATGGGAATGACCGGCTGCGGTCGATGCAGCAGCCACGCCAATGCGACCTGTGATGAAGAGACGTCCAATTCGCCGGCGACCGATTTCAGGGCAGAGACGATCTTGTCGATTTGTTCGGACTTCGCCTGGAAGGCCGCCATCATGTCCGTTGAGTAGCGTCCATCGGCGGGGGGCTTGCTGCCGTGATATTTGCCCGAGAGCGTCCCGCCGGCAAGGGGAGACCAGGCGGTGATGCCCAGGCCCAGGGCGTTGGCCATCGGCGTCAGCTCGCGCTCCACCGTCCGCTCGGCCAGGCTGTACTCGATCTGGAGCGCGACGAACGGCGACCACCCGCGAAGCGTCGCCAGCGTGTTCGCCTGGGCCACCCACCAGGCCGGAGCATCGGAGACGCCGACGTACATCACCTTCCCCGCCCGCGCCAGGTCATCGAACGCCCGCATCACCTCCTCGACCGGCGTGAGCTGGTCCCAGATGTGGAGCCAGTAGAGATCGATCCGGTCGGTGCTCAGCCGTTTCAGGCTCGCCTCGACGGCCTGCACCATGTTCTTCCGCTGGTTTCCCCCGGCATTGGGATCGGTGCCGGGGGCGCTGTTGGTGTACTTGGTCGCGATGACCATCGAGTCGCGATGGTCTTTGGCAAACTCGCCGACGAATCGCTCGCTCGTGCCGTTGGTGTACAGGTTGGCGGTGTCGATGAAGTTGCCGCCGGCGGCGCGGAATGCATCGTAGATCGCGCGGGCCGTCTCTTTGGATGCGCCCCATCCCCAGTCCTCGCCGAACGTCATCGTCCCCAGGCAAAGCTCCGACACCCGCAACCCCGAACGACCCAGCAATCGGTATTTCATGGTGTTGCTCCTTGAGCAGGACGATAGGAGCGAAAATGCATTGGAGCGAGCGGTGCGCGCCGGTCGCAGCGCAACATTCTAATTGACACGAGCAGGGCGCACGATAGTCTGAGCATCCGATCACGTCGCTAGCTCATTCGAGGGAGGCAGGAATGCTCAGCCGCACTCGTTCCAGTTTGTCGGGATGCATTACGTCACGAACCGGTCGCGCTCGATCCCAGTACCCCCTTGTTTCCGGATTCGTCTGCGAACCCTTGGAACGCCGCATGTTGTTGACCGCAGTCTTCGATCCACACTTTGGACCCCAGACGCAAACGCAGGATGGCAGTGGCGATGCCAAGATGCAATCGCCGGCCATCAACGTCATCTTCTGGGGCTCGTTCTGGGGTCCGGCGAGCAGCCCGCAATCGGAAGCCGCGCAGTTCGCGATCTCTCAGATTCTTCAGTCAACGTACCTCAACATTACCAATCAATACGGAGCCGACAGCTCCGCCATGTTCCTGAACGATTCGGTCCTCGACACGTCAAATCCCCCCGCGAGCGTCGGCGGCGACGAGATCAACACCGTGATTCAAGGTCAGATCGGCAACACGCTCCCCGAATCCGACAACAGCCTGCGTCCCCCGATTTACGTCGTCGTCACCGCCCCCGGAACCACCAGTCCCGGTGCGATCGGATTCAACCTGGTCAGCAGCTCGTTTGATCTACCCGCGGATTTGGACCACACCGCCGAGGCCTGGGTCGGCACGACGGCTGATTCCAGCGCCATCGGCTTCAACCTGGATCAGTTCACCACGACCTTCAGCCATGAGGTCGCCGAGATCATGACCGATCATGGCCAGGACGGCTTTGAAGTGAAACCGCCCGACGCGTTCGTTCAAACCGGCCTGGATACCGGCAAACAGATCGGCGACAACGAGGCGGAGTCCTATACCTTCCGTATGTCCAACGGCGTCATGGTGCAGCCGCTCTGGTCGCAGGCTGACGGCGCCTATGTCGTTGACGACGGCACCACGCAGACATTCGAATTCCACCCCAACTGGGGCACCAATTCCACTGGCAAGCCGATCGTCAAAAATTTCTCGCTCATCGTCAACGGGGACCAGCTTGGCAGCAACTATGATGACTTAGTCGATCTGGCAACCAACGCCAACAGCGGCATTTCCGTGACGTTCAACGGCGAAACCCTCAATTTCGATAGAAACTATCTGAAGGATATCACCCTCAACCTCAAGGGCGGACTCAACTCGGTCATCATGGATAACGCCGGACTTCCGCTCGGTGTAGGGCTCACGATGAATAGCGCTTCGGGCCAGATCAACCTGAAGGGCCCGGAAGCCGCCACGACGTGGAACATCACCGGCGCGGACCGTGGCACCTTCCAACCTCTCTCTTCGTCGATCTACCAGTTTTCCGACGTTGGCAACATCGCCGGCGGAGCCGGGACCGACGATTTCATCTTTGGCCCCGATGGCCGTCTTTCCGGCAACATCGATGGCCTGGGCAACGTCAGCGGCACCACCAACAGCATCGACTTCTCCGCGTTCACCGAACAGGTGGACGTGAACCTCCAGGCGCGCACCGTCACCCCCATCGGCGGCACGTTCTCGAGCATCCAGGAATTCATCGGCGGGTCAAACGCGCTCGATACGCTCATCGGACCGAACAGCGGCGGCAACTGGAACCTCAACAGCGCCGGTGGCGGTACCGTTGGCGGTTACACCTTCTCCTCCTTCAACAACCTGACCGGCGGAAGCGGGAACGACAACTTCATCTTCCAGACCAACGGCAGCGTTCCCGGCAACATCGATGGCGGCGGTGGCGCCAACACGCTCGATTATTCCGCCCTGGCAGGGCCGGTCACGGTCAACTTCAACACCCACACCGCCAGCGACATCGGCGGCACGTTCGCCAACATCACGAACGTCGTCGGAAGCATGAGCGCTGCCGACACGATCGTCGGCCCCGACGCATCGTGGATCATTAACGGCGCCGACGCCGGCTCGGTCAACGGCATCACTTTCTCCTCATTCGAAAATCTCGTCGGCAACGCCCTCACCGATACGTTTGCATTCAAGCCTGGCGGCAGCATCTCCGGGAACATCGATGGCGGCGGGGGCGTGAACACGCTCGACTTTTCCGCCCTGACGACGCCGGTGACGATCAACTTCGCCACTCATTCCGTCAGTGGCTTGATCGGCGGTACGTTCAGTAACATCAGTAACGCGATCGGCGGGCCGGGCGGGTTCGTCGTCGTCGGTCCGAACACCGCGACCACCTGGACCATCACCGGCGTCAACGTCGTCAGCGCGCTGGGGCTCACCTTCACCAACACGCCCTCCCTTACCGGCGGATCCGCTGACGACACGTTCGTGTTCCTGCCCGGTGGCCGGCTCGACGGCAAGATCGACGGAGGCGGCGGCGCCAACACCCTCGACGATTCCCGCCTGCCCACCGACGTGATCGTGAACCTCACGACGCACAACGCCACCGCCATCGGCCAGGGGCTCTTCAACGTGCAGAAGGTGATCGGCGGCAAGGCGAACAGTCTGCTGGTCGGCGACGCCAGCGCCAACACGCTGATCGGCGGCACGGGCCGAAACTTCCTGATCGGCGGCAAAGGCGCCGACTCACTTACCGGCGGCGGGGGGGACAACATTCTTATCGGCGACGCCACCATCTATGACAGCAACATGCCCGCGCTCCTGGCCATCTTCGCGGAGTGGACTCGTACCGACATCAGTTTCCAAAAGCGAATCTCCGACCTGATCAGCAATGGTGGCCACGGCCTCAACGGCAGCTATACCCTCGGCAAGAAGGCCATCCTCTCCGACGGCTTCGCCGACTCGCTGGCCGGGGGCGCCGGGTCTAACTGGTTCCTGGTCACAAACAAAGAAGACGTCATCGCCGGCGGAAAGACCGCTGGCGATCGTGTGACTACGCTGTAAGTCAGACTCGAGTGCAGTGACGATTCTCGGGCGTAAGCAAATACCGGTAGAACGAACATTTCTCACTCGCGGCGGTGATGAATGGAGAAGCGTTGAATGCGCTGAGCGAGCCGAGACCGCATTCCCTGTCCGCACGCGTCCCGTCCGACTCGTTTCAGCCACCATCAAGAATCTCGGTTAATCGTCCCGCTTCGGTTGCAACGAGAACTTTATCATCAGGTCGCCATTGCGTTAGAAAGCCGACGACGAGACTAAGGTCGGGCGACCATTCGGCGCGGGACCGGCCGCCGATACCGATCCGCCACACGGGACTACCGCTCAGCCCGCGCGGATCGACGAAGGCCTCGCTCCCAGTTTGGTCCGGCACGCGCATCCCCGCTGGGTCGAATTCGATGGCGAACTCATTGCTTTGCAGATTTAAAACCGGAGGTTCCAGCCGTTGCATCGCCCCGTAGGGGAGGGAACGGCTAGCAACGCCATCCACCAGGCGA
Organism: Tepidisphaerales bacterium; assembly: GCA_038240605.1. GTDB lineage: Bacteria > Planctomycetota > Phycisphaerae > Tepidisphaerales > Tepidisphaeraceae > JBBSDP01. Next base: position 7,744 of record JBBSDP010000093.1, read on the forward strand.
AGAAATCGGGAACGGGCCGCCGGGAACCCGTGCGCGAATAGGAAGTCCGTTGCAAGTCGCTCCGTCGACTGTTGAATGCGGTCTTCACGCCAAAAGGAAACACCGGGGGCGTCGACGGGAAAATCGTCGGGCAAATAGTAGACGGCGAGCTCACCCACCGGGTCGAGTTCGATCTTGCCTTTTGCCAGGTAGGGGGGCCGGGCGTAGCCAGCGGAGAGCCCGAACTGCTTTGGGAATGCCGCGGCTTGTTCGATCACGTGTCGGGCAGTTATCACGGCGCGGCGGCCGTTCACCATCGCGCGCAAGCCCGATCCCACATGTTCCCCGACGGTTACGTCTTTGATGCCGACCACGCTGGTGAGGAAAGGAAATGTGTACTCGGCCATTGGCCGTATTGTCGAACGGATGAATTCTTCCTTCGTCATATGCAGCATCCGAGAGCTACGGTCATCCCTGTCTCGAAGCGTCTTCGAGCCCCGCAACGACGGCGTTCGCATGCCTGACAAGAACGGAACTGATGTCGCGGGCAGCTTCTGTCATGGCTGTCCACCCGATGACTTCCTGTGGCTGACACTCGAATAAGATATCACCCGTTGCCTCTCCGGCGATATCGCCTGAGACCTTGAAATGGTCCACGGACGCGCTCCCGGCGGGACGGATTAGAACTCCGGATACGACCGGATCGACATCACTTCCGGCAGGCGGTTCATAAACTCGATACACGAACAACTGCGCCCCGCCGCCACGGTTTGATCCCGATCGCACGCGAGCGGCCGGGAGGCCGGCCAATACGTCCTTATCTAGTGCTGCGAGGTCGTGCTGCACGAGGTCCCGCAGGTTGGACCAATCGTCGGAGATATCGTGGATGTCGAGCCGTTCCAGGCCGCCGGTTTGTGGAGCAATCTCATAGAAGACGGGTTTGTTCGTCATGTTCGCCTCACGTCGCTCTCAACAATTGCGTCGATAATCAACTGCGTCAACGGGTGGGGCGTGTCGCCTTGAGAGAGGCGGCAAGATGCCCACTCTTGCAGGGCGACGAGATCCACCCGGCCCTCGTCGTCGACCGGAACGATAACGCCGTGCCCGCTTCGGCCGCCCTCAACTTCCGGATTGTCCGGAAAGTACGCAAGTGGCAACTTGAGCTTTGACACGTCAAGCTTTTGTGCCTTCTTTTTCGCATGATCTGCGGCGGCCTCCAACGCATCCTCGACGGAGAGGCCAGGAGTCAGGCCAGGAGGTGCCACCGTATCGGCGCTTGGACGCGGCGTAAGCGCCTGATTCGTCCGCGAACCCCCTCGAAAAACAATCTTCCGTTTTTCCATTCCCGCGCCAGCAAATTCTATCCGCAACGGATCGCCAAGGCTCTGGGTCCGCATCGAATTTGCGAAATCAAGTCTCGCAACCGATCGGGTTTGACAATATGGGAATTCACAGTGATTTCAGTTGAAGAAGTCCAACGATTCTCAACCCAAAGAAACCTCGAACGCCTCCGTTGGCGCTACCTTCTGCATTTGAAACTCCAGCGCAGTTTTACTCAAACTTCCCCCCATCCAGATCCATCTTATAAATATTTCCCTCATACCCCACGAAATAAATCTGCCCCTGCTCATCCTGACCGAATGACACGACCGATTGCGGCGCGCTTCCGAGCAGGCGGACCTGATCGAGCACCCCGCCTTTCTGCGTAAGGGCAAAGAGCGTTTTCTTCTGGTAATCCGCGAAAACATAGACGCCGTAGAAGGATGATTTGGGGTTGGCGCGGTAGACGTAGCCGCCGACGACCGTCGTGCCATACTTGCGGGTGTAGGCGAAGACGGGGGGAACGAATTGTTCTCCCTCCCGGCGGTGTTTGTTGGAGAAGCGCTCGAAACCTTCCATGACGTTCCAGCCGTAGTTTTCGCCTTTGCGGATGATGTCGATCTCCTCGTAGAGGTCCTGGCCGACGTCGCCGGCCCAGAGGTCGCCGGTGAGGGGATCGAAGCTGAAGCGCCATGGCATGCGCAAGCCGTAGGCCCAGATCTCGGGGCGGGCCTCCTTGCGGCTCACGAAGGGGTTGTCTTTCGGGATGGAGTAGGGTTTGCCGGCGTTCGGGTGATCGACGTCGATGCGGATGATCTTGCTGAGGAGGGTGGAGAGGTTCTGGCCGTGGCCTTCGGGGTCGCCCATGGGGCCGGAGTCGCCCATGCCGGCGTAGAGGTAGCCGTCGGGGCCGAAGGCGAGTCCGCCGGCGTGGTCGCCGCCGGTAACGCCGGGGAAGGTGATGATCTCCGTAAGCGGCTGGCCGGAGTCGGTCTTGAAGTCGGCGGCGGCGAGGCCCTGGAGGAGGATGCTGGGGAAGTGACCGCCGTCAGAGTTGTGCTTGACGATATAGAACTTGCGGTTCTCGGCGAAGCGGGGGTGGAAGACCATGCTCACCAGGCCGTGCGTGCCGGCCATCGCCTTGCCGGTTTCCAGGAAGACGCTCTTGTGTTCGACGGCTCCCGATTTCTGATAGAGCCAGATCGTTCCCGTTTCATGCTCGATCACGGCGAACGTATCGGAAAGCCCCGGAACGGAGCCGATCCAGGCGGGATGTTTGAACGCGTTGCCGGGTGAATTGACCTGCTCGATCGCGACGGGTGTTTTGAGGGCGGGGATCTCCGCCGGCATCCCGTGCCAGACGGCGGCGGTCGATTGCGGCGCCTTCAGGCTCGCCAGGTAGGCGATCAGATCGGCGAACTGCTGTTGCGTGAGGGCGCCTTCCAACCCTTCGGGCATGAGCGATACGTTGCTCGTCTTCTGCTTGTCGATATCAGATGTCTTGATGTGGAGCAGCTTGCCATCGGAACACATCAACCCCACTTCGTGATCGTTGGATTCGCGGATGATGCCCTGCACGATCTCGCCGGACTTGAGACGAATGACGGTAGCGGCGTATCCCTCGGCAATCGTCGCCGACGGAACCAGCACCTGCTGAATCAGATCATCCCGGCCAAACTTGTCGCCAATCGCGAACAGGTCGGGGCCGGCCTTGCCGCCTTTGCCGTCGGTGGTGTGGCACTGCGTGCAGGCGATCTTGCCAGGTTCCTGGAAAAGCGATTTTCCGACGACAGCATCGCCCTGATGCACCATGGCAAATGCCCGGTAGGCGTCGCGCGACGGCTGGGTCGCCGGAGCGGGGTCGGCGGCGGAGGCGATGGCGCTCAGAAGGAGCAGGGTAGCGGTGGGGAGCCAGGAAGCGGGAAATACGGTCATATTACATGGGATACAGGGGAAAGGCGGGAATGTGTATTTGGCGTCGTGGGGTCTGTCTTAATGGCGAACATCGAACATCGAACGTTGAACGTTGAACGTTGAACATCAGAACGTTGATCGTCGAACGTCGTCCAGCACCCCCCAAACACCCCCCACCCTACGCGGGTGGAATTCACTGGACAGGGGCCGGGGGGATGCGGTAGACTACCGCCCGGTTGGTCCGCTGATTGAATCAGAATCCGCAGCAGTTTTGTTTCTGCCCGCTGTTTCTCCTTCCTTTCGCACTCCTTCCTTTTGGGCCGGAACGCTGGCCTCTTTCCCTACGACCTGGAAAGTAAAAGTTTGGGTCCGATTGCCCAATCTCCAAAGGAGAAACACAATGGGTAAGAAGTTGTATGTTGGAAACCTGAGCTACGACGTGGATTCTTCGGCCCTGGGTGAATTGTTCACCCCGCACGGGACCGTTGAAAGCTCGCAGATCATCAATGACCGCGACACGGGCCAGAGCAAGGGCTTTGGCTTTGTCGAAATGGGCAGCGACGCGGAGGCACAGGCTGCCATCGCCGCTCTCAACGGCCAGGAGCATGGCGGTCGCGCGCTGACCGTCAACGAAGCCAAGCCGAAAGAAAATCGCACGGGTGGCGGCGGCGGCGGTGGCCGTGGTGGCTACGGCGGCGGCGGCGGTGGTGGTGGCGGCTACGGCGGCGGCGGCGGTGGCGGCCGCAGCAGCGGTGGCTACGGCGGCGGTGGACGCGGCCGGTAAGCCCTCATCTCAAAACTCAACAAGAAGGAAGAGCCGCAGCGATGCGGCTCTTTCTTTTAAGAGGGCGGACGGGTTCTGCGGGACACATCCCCTTCTTGAAACGCGATGTGGATCGGGAGTCGGTTGGTTTCTTCGCGGCCCGCTGCGCGATTCAACTCCAAATGCATTGCAGGGGACAGCCAGCCCCATGCATCTGCGCATCCGCATTCAAAACGAGTGCGGCCGTCGGTCCCCCTTCCATCTGTGTCGCCATTCGGCGGCTCATCCCTCGCGTTACGCGCGTCCGACCTTCCCTACCAGCGTCGCCAGTTGCTGAAGCGACTGGGTCCAGCCGCGGTTGTGTCCATCCCGGCTCTCGACGTTGGCGAACCCTTCGTGGATGAGCGTGATTTCCGTGCCGCCGGCGTGCGGCTTCAACTCGTAGGTTACCTGCGACTCGTGCTTCTGGTCTTCCCACATCCAGGAATAGGCGAGTCGATTCGGCCGATCGATTTCCCGGTAAACGCCGGCGACGAAGAGGGTGCCGGGGCCCATTGGCGAGTCGGGCCGGCGTTCCATCTTGAGGCGGTAGCTGCCGCCGACGTGCGGCTCCAGAGCCATCACTTCGCACGTCTGCACCATCGAGCGCGGCCCCATCCATTGGCACACGATCTTCGGATCGAGCAGGGCGTCGAACACCTGTTGCGGCGAGGCGGCAACCTGTTGCGTAAGCGTGAGCCGTAGCTCGATGAGGTTGGCGAGTTGAACCAGCGAGCCGGTCCACCCTTCGAGATGCTGATCGCGCACCGGCTCCGATGCGAAGCCTTCGTGCGCGAGCGTGACCATCGTGCCCGAGCCTGCGGGCTCGAAGAGGACGGCGACCAGCGTTTCGGCCTCATCGCCGTCGCGAAGCCACGTGAAGGCGAGGCGGGAGTGCCGGTCGATCTGACGATAGACGCCGCTGACGCCGGACTTGCACGGCTCTCTTCCGGGTGTGGGGCGGGTGCGCGTGTGGAGTTGATAGCGTCCGCCGACGCGCGGCTCGAGGAGCAGCGCCTCGCACGATTCGACCCAGGCCCGGGGGCCGATCCACTTGCAGAGCAGGTTCGGGTCGAGCCAGGCGTCAAAAACGTGGCGGGGTGCAGCGTTCACCTGTTGCCGAAGGGTGAGCTTCAGCGCCGATTCAGTTGCGGGGGTGACGGCCATGACTTCTCCTGTGAGGGGGTTTGGGGTGTACCGGCGGATCGAAATGATCGGCCAGTTGCTGAAGGCTCTCGGACCAGAACCGTCGATAGAACTCGAGCCACTGCATCGCGGGCGCAAGCCGCTGGGGTTCCAGCCGGCAGCGGCGGTGCTTGCCGTCGATACGCCGGGTGATCAGTCCGGCGTGTTCGAGGACGCGCAGGTGCCGCGAGATGGCGGGAGCGGAGATGGGAAAGCGTGCCGCAAGCGTTCCCGCAGCCACCTCGCCTGTCGCCAGCACATTGAGAATCTCCCGCCGTGTGGGGTCCGCCAACGCGGCAAAGGTGCGATCGAGCTGCTGGGGCTCTTCTATTAACATCTCAGTTAATTAACTGATATGTTAAACAATTTCAAGGGAAAAATTCTTTGATTTTAGAAATGGTCACAGAGGGAACGGCGGGGGAGAAGAGCACCGAGAGGGCATTGCAATTGATTCGTGGGGGCGCGAACCGCGGCGAAGGCAGATTGTGATGAGGTCAGCGCATGCATACTCGTTTTTTCAATTCCCTTGATTGCCGATCCAGCCAGCGGCGCGATCCGCAGTGAATAAAGACCTCTCGGTGATCTCTATGGCGCTCTGTGTCCTCTGTGACCATTTTCTGCTTTCGCCGACCATTTGCCTCGAATCGCAAGACGCGCTTCCTCGGTGTTGTAAAGAAGTAGAACTGTCACGGCGCAAGCCGAAGTAGAACTGTCACCCTGCCTTGCGTTTCTTTCCCGCGTGGAAGTCTCGCTGAGGCGTAGCCGAAGCGAGACTTCCACGCGGCGCGGCGACCGTCGCCGACTCCTTGTTCCACGGATGACTTGCTCCAGGCTTCCACCGACGGTTATTCACGATCACCTTCCTGAGCCTGGCCGCGACGGGTTTGGATCCCAGTTCCTTGAACGTCAGCCGCTCGCCCTTTTGTTCCACGATGACCTGGCCGTCTGCTCGATGCTTCACGAGCACTTGCTTGCGAGGCAAACTCAATGAGGTGTGGCGAGCGTCGATTTGCAGCCAGCGGTTTCGCCAACGCACGCACCAGTCCTGGCCCACCACGCGTGACTCGGCCACGCACAGCACTTCCTCCAGCACCACGCCTGCCTCGACCACGCGGTGCAGATCCTGCCCCTGGCGCGCTTTCACCGCATAGCGGCCGTTGAGTTCCTCCAGAAACTTGCCTTCCAGAAACACATTCGCCTGATCCATCGAACTGATGTTCCGCAGACGCAACTCCTTTACAAATCGGTCCTGGAAGACCGCGTGACGCCGCTCCACCCGACCTTTGGCCTGCGGGCTTGGATCAACTCCACGTTCAGCTCCTTCATCGCCCGGCCGAACTGCGTCGGGCGATCGGGATGATCCTCATCCCGGTAGATCGAGTGACGGTCCACATACAGCGACCGCGGCAAGCCCTGGCGCTTGACCCAGCGGCGGAACACGTCAAACGCCGCCTCCGTCGATTCCG
>JBBSDP010000094.1:0-14334 GCA_038240605.1 Tepidisphaerales bacterium
CTAGTGTGGATCCGCGCACACCACTCCCTCACGGTCGCGGCTCTGAAAGAATTGCATCGGTTACACCGTCAGCAGTCCGGCCAGAAATGTCAGAGCCGCGCACGTTAGTAAGCAGTGTTCGTGGAACTGAAAAGCTCGTGTGGATCCGCGCACACCACTCCCTCACGGTCGCGGCTCTGAAAGAATTGCATCGGCTACACTGTCAGCAGCCCGGCCAGGTTGCGCGTGGCGGGGTTGAACGGCGCCTGCTCGGCGCGGCCGAGAATGGCGACGACGGCGAGGAACAAGCCGCTCGTGCCGTTGCCGACGGTGGCCGCGATGCGGAGGTAGCGCTTGCGGGCCTTGAGGTCCACGTCCCAGCCGTAGATCACGTTGGGCGTGTTGCCGGGGAGCGTGGCGGCGGCGCTGTAGTCGCCGCCCGGCACGTCCGACCAGGTGGAGTTGTCGTCCGATTCCTGGAGCTTGAAGACGGTGAAGCCGATGTCGTTGGCGCCGATGGTGGCCTCGATGTTGGCGTAATCGAAGCCGCGCCGATCGACGCCGGCCACCGTGACCGCGGCGTTATTGATCCGCGCCTGCGGCTGCACGAGAGCGGTGTATTTGACCGTGTTGGGGTAGATCATGGGAGTGTCCTTGGAGGATGTACGGGTTGAGTAAAGTAGGGGAGACGAACAATGCGAAACGTGAAACGTGAAACGTGAAGACGAGGGTCTTCTCACGTTTCACGTCTTCACGTTTTTCACGTCCTCCGCATCAGCTCGACGCCGTCACCAGTCCGACGATGGGGCCGGCGACGTTGCCGAGTTGCGGGCTCTTGGGCGTGCCCTGTCCGGGGATCGCGTCGCCGACGTCGTGGACGACGATGTCGAAGCGCTCGGTGCCGCGGATCACGACCTCGTCCTGCTCGAAGGCGTTGAGGGCGTGCTCGCTCATCTGGATGGTGGTGATGCGCCGATCACCCAGCCGGGCGGCGTGGCGCAGGTTGCCGAAGAGGGCGCAGATCTGGCTGGTCGCGGAGACCTTTGGCATCACCTGGGAGACGACGACCGGGTAGCCGAGGAACGACTTCTGGAGCGCACCGTTCTCGATCTCGGCGATGCGGTTGCCGCCGGCCGCGGTCGCCAGCTTCTGCATGACCGAGCCCCAGAAAAATTTGCTGACGTACCACCTGGTATCGCCCGGCACGTCGGCGTACTCGGGGAGCATGCCGACGACGCGGTTGAAATCGCCCAGCGTGATCGAGCTGTAGCTGCTGGCGTAGCCCGAGCCGGAAGCGGTGATGAGCCCCAAAACGTTGGCCGGGGTCCCGGGGAAGACGTTGAGCAGCGCCGTGTTGACGCCGATGATGCCGCCATAGGCGCTGGTGCCGTCGCCGAGGAAGCCGCACTGGTCTTCCTTGAGGGCGAAGGCATAGGCGATCTCGCCGGCCAGGTCGTCACCGATGTTCAGCACGGCGTCTTCGCTCAGCTCGTTGCTGTACTTGGTGAGGACCATCAGCTTCTTGGCGGTGAGCCGCACGCGGTCCCAGCTCTTGTCGCTGAGCGTGGCGGCGGCGCTTTCGCCGACGAAGTAGGCGGTGACGCCGTTCACGCGGCGTGGGTCGGAGCGCGTGTCGGAGGCCATGGGGACGATCTTCGCGTTCTGCCGGAAGACGCCGTACCGTTCGCGCAGGTCGATCAGGTCGTTCTGGAACTCATCGGGGACGAGGAACCCGCTCGAGGCGTTACTGTTTTCCCGCGAGGTCTTGGTCATCACGTCGTCCACGAGCGGGATGCCCTGCTTGTGGCAGAACTCGACGGCGTTCTTCCTGCCGTAGACGCCCAGCATGAACATGCCGAAGCGGTAGGCGCGCTCGTCGGCATTGGGCCCGGTGAAGTTCTTCAGCGAGCTGTAACGGTTGACCGATGCCGGCACCTTGAACGGCGCGCGTTCGTCGTCCGCATCCTCGTCGCCCGCACGAGGCACGCCGGTCCGGCGTGGCGCCAGCTCCTTGCGCAGCTCGGCAAACCCATCGGAGACGGTGGTCTTGATGAACTCCGCGAGGGTGCCTTTGAGCTCCGCGGCCGCCGCCGCCACTTCGCGCGGCGCCTGCGCCGCCTCGGCGATGGCGGACTCGATCAACGTTCGGCCGGCTTCGTCCTCGATTTCGACGACTTCGCCGGCAGTATGGCCTTTCACGGCCTTGAGGTATTTGATCCACATAAAGGGTGAACTCCTGATGACAACGCACCTCCACCGTTCGGGCGCGGCCCAAACGATTCAACGATGCGTCGTCGGCAAAAAGGTGTAGGAAATGAAATAGACGTCCGTTGCAAATGCTTCGAAGATCGGCAACTGACGACGGACAACTGACCCTATCGCCTGGATGCTCCCTCCCGATGCGATCGGGACTGCATCCTCCGGCGGTAAATCATCTTAATGCGTGTTGTTTACAGAGCCGAATCAGATCGGGCTGGCGCGATACAATCAAACGATGGCCCTGGCGATCGCGATGACGTAAAGGCTGCGTTCGTCCTGCGTGTACACAAAGAGGATCGTCAGAATGAAGAGGCGGCCCTCCGTGTCCTCGTGGTTGACGACGTAGCATTGGCAGGGGCGATAGGGGAAATACGAGGGACGACTCAGTTCTGTCGGCGCAGCGGTAAGTTCGATCAGGTCACGTTCAACGGCGGTTAGGATGTCCAGCGGAAGGTTGTTCAAGCCTCGATTGCTTCATCATCGAGAACGATTCCGTAACTCATTCAGGACCTCCCCCAGAGGCCGCCCGGCGTTTACTTTGTCCGAGCTATCCATTGCGGACTTGACGCGTCTTGGGTCTATCCCGCTGAGCAGCGGAGCACTCGCGGCATCTCGAATCTGCCAGGCGCCTTGCACCTGGTATCCCTCGTTTTCAAAACGATCAATAATCGCCAATAACATGTGGAAAGCCGTGTAGACAAGCTCGTCGGCTTCAATCCAAGCAGCCGCGGCAGCATTGGAGAACTTTGTTCGGTCCGCTGCGACGATGGCCTTCCACTTCGCAAAGCCCTCGCGGACTCGCTTCCGATAGAAGATGCCCAGCTCGATCATTTCCTCCAAATCGCAGCAGGCCATGGCATCATCGTGCTCGCGCTTCCATGCGCCCTGATCCAGGCCTTCAACCTCTTTGGCGAAAGTGTCCAGATGGATCCTGAGTTTCGAAGTCATGAGCAAAGCTCCGTTCGGTCGAACCGTCTTCCGTGACAAACCGGCCTCAGGGTCGTGATGATCCACGAGGACTTTATCGAGACGCGAGCGCATGGAACCTGAGCGGTTCCCATCGCGGAAAATTGCCGAAAGGATGCTGCCTCCTCCGCTGGCAGGGCGGCATGTTGAATACCGCGCCTATCGTGCCGTCGATTATAGGACGGTTCCCACGACCGTTGGAATGTACGTATTTCAGTTGGACTTTCCAGCGGCGTGCCTCGGTTGCGCCATCGGAGCCCCGCCGCCTTCCTCCTGCTCGCGACTGCAATTTCGAATGTCGACATGCGCCTTTTCGAGACCTTGCCTCAGCACACCCGCCCCGTTGCCGCGCAGAACACATCGCGAATGTGGCCATGAATCTGCCGGCGCAGCTCCGGCCGCATCGCCAGGACCTCGCGCTCGATCGCCTGGCGAAGCGTGGCCGGGCGGATGAAGCGCGGTAGCTTGCCTTGCGAATGAAGAAGATCCAACAACCTCCCGGCGGCCTCTGAGATCGGCCCGTCATGCTGAGCGGCCGACTCCGAGCGGATCGCGTGCAAGGCGTGGACGAAGAGCGTCAGCTTACCCAGCACCTCCTTCGCGAAGGGATACTTGTAGTGCGAGGCGGTCTGGGCGTCCGAAGACGGGTCGATGCCCAGGAAACAGCCGGCGTAGCGGCGCCAGTCGGCGGGGTTGCCGAGGATCGCCTGTTCGTCGGCGGCGTCGAAGGACCAGCCGTCTGATTCGTTCAGGTCACCGCTGAGGATGAGGGAGCGGGCGACGCGGTAGGCGTGCTCGTTGAGCGTGGCGACGCCGGCCTTGCCCGCCGTGTCGGTCGTTGGCGCGGCCAGGAGCGCCGCCAGCTCGTCGTCGATCAAGCCCAGCTCGCGTCCCTTCGAGACCGCCTGCATCTGCGCTTCGGGATTGCAGGGAACGGGAGCGACGGCGTACTCGATCCCCGCCGCCCGGTCGATGATCGGCACGTCGGCCAGCTCCGGCCTTCGGCTTCGCTCCTCGGGTGTCGCCGAGCGAATGTTCAGCGGGAGAAAGCCGATGCTCTTGCCCGTGCAGGTCGGGACCGGCTGCTGCATCAGGTGCAGCACGGCGGACGGCAGCCAGGGCGCATCGCCCCAGTCGGCCGGCTTCTGCGGATAGTGGGTCTTGGCAATCAGCCCGCCACTGCTTTGGGGGGCGGCGGCCGTAGCGCCGCGGGCGCGGATCCACCAGTTGCTTCCGACGGGGAGCTGGTCGTAGCGATGACAGAAGGTGACGACGCGGTTGTAGTCGGACCAGTCGATCCCGCCGGGCAGGATGACCTCCCCGTCGCGGTCGAGTGCGTCGGTGGTGATGACGCTCACGTCGGTTCGCTCGCCGGCGTCGAGCTGAAACGCATCGCTCTTGCGCGCGATCCGCCGGTAGATGAAATCGCTCGGCAGCGTGCGAGCGAGGGCTTCGATCTTCCGCGCCACCGGCTCGGGCATCGGCAGACCCTGCGGTCCTTCCACAATGTTGGGAACGATCTTGTTTTTCATGATGAACAGGGCGTGAGACTCGATTGCAAATCAATAGTTGGGTGCGCGGCTCCTCATGTTTGCGGTCTGCCAGTGGCATCCGCGGCGACCATGTCCTTCGCCACCAGCGGAAGGTCTCCCCACGGCACCGGATCCAGGCCGAGGGAGGCGCGCATCTCGTTGCGCGTGATCGCCCCGGCCATCACCGCGGCGCGCGTCTGCTCGAACTCGAAGACTTCGTCTTCGCGCACCGGGCTGTCATAGGCGACGAACAGGCGCCCGCCGGGATCGAACATCGGAACCAGCCGCGCGTTGAGCGATTCCTGGTGGCGCAGCACGCGCGGGAGGCCGGCGTCCTTCGAGTGGGCGTAGTCGGCGGTGCGGGCTGCGGCGAGGTTGGCGGCGTTGCGCTCCAGCTTCGCGTCGGGAACGCCAAAGACGTTGCAGATGTCCGTCTTGATCGCCAGCGCCCGCTCGATCTCCACCACGTCCTGCGGCGCCCATTGCAGGGGCTGAAGCGTGCCGGGAAACTCGCTGATCATGACGCCGCCCCGGCCCGCCTGCGCGAACGCCGAGCGAAACGCGCTGCGGACGCGCTGCGCCTCGGCCACGCCGATGCCGCTCCCCTCCGTGTCGCCGCGCGGGCTCCAGACGGCATCCGGACGGCCCATGTTCTCGAGCATCGCGTTGATGTGCGCATCCTCCTTGCGGGCGATGCGGATCTTCTCGATGGCCGCGGCCAGGGGAGCGTATCCGCCGAAGTAGGGGTTCTCAGGATCGGGAAAGTGGAACTTGATGACGTCCGCCGGACGGAACGATGCGCCGCGTCCGCCGCCATACTCGTAGCGATCGATGAGCCGTCGTCCGGTGGGGTCGGGGACCTCGCGGACGAGGTGCGAGCGCAGCAGCCACAGTTGCACGGGCACGCCCATCCCGTCGCGCTCGACGAGCCAGTAGGCGCGCCCGACCGATTCCAGGTAAAGCTGCGTCATCCAGCGCAGGTCATAACCACACAGCCCGCCCCGATCGGGATCGGGGTTGGGGCGCTTGAGCAGGTCGAGGAGCGGATGACAGGTGACTTCTTCGACGCCGCTGTCGCCCGCTACGAACGGGGCGGAGGCCGGGTCATCTTTCAGGCGCGCCAGCGTCTTGCGAGGGACGGGGACGGCGAGCAGGTACGGGTTGGCCTTTGGTTCATCCCGGCGTGTGCGGACGTAGAGGCGCAGCCGTGCCGCGGCAACCAGGTCGGCGTTGAGCGTCGCGCAGGCATAGGCGGTGCCGATGAGCTGCTGCACGAGCTCGCGCGGATGGGGCGCGCGGTTCTTACGAAACGCATCGGAGAAGGGAGAGCCGAGCGGCGCATCGACCCACCCCGAGGCCGAGGCAACGGGCGCCGACGCCGCCTTGGCGTAGGTACCATCGCCCAGTGGGGCGAGCGCGAGCGTGTAAACGGGTTCAGTCATGTCTTGCTTGTTCTGGATCCTGGAATGCTTCCCACATCGGGCGCGCTTTCGATCAATCCTGCTCCCATTCCTGCTCGAACGGTTCGGGCAGGGGGACGGCGGCGATCTTCTCGCTCGCCTCGTCGGTCGTAGTCTGTGGCGCGGGCTTGTTCATGCGCTGCACCAGCATGGCCGCGTGAGCCAGGGCATCGACCTGGTCAGTGTACTGTCCGTTCGGAAAGTGGAGCAGCTCCTGCTCCAGCTCGAAGCAGAAGGGCGCGCCGCGCGGGAAGTAGACGGTGCCGGCGGCCATGCGGATCTCCGCCGTCTCGCTGCGCGCTTCCTTGCTGCCGCGCGCCTTGATCGGCCGCACCGCGATCCGTTCATTTCGCACCGACTGCACCACGCCCAGGCCGATCCCATCCTTCTCGATCGCCATGAACTCGACGTCGAACTCCTTAGCGATGCGAACGGCGGCGATCACCGCATCGGGCGTCTGGACCTGGGCGCGAAACTGGTGCACGAGGAGCATCTCGCCCGCCGGCCCGATGTCCCATACCTGGATCACCGTGTAACACGCCCGCTGGTTCTGGCTCTTGTCGGTGCCGGCCGGATCCATCACCGCGAAGCGATTGCACTTCGATGTCGGCACGCTTCGTTCCATGCCAGCGGAATCGATCAGGCGGTAGGTCGTCGCATCGACGGGTCGGAAGTACCGGAACCATTCGGATCGAAAGCGCGCTCCGCCCGCCGGCACGGGACGCTGCTGGAACTGTCCGGCGTAGCCGATCGGGCCGAGGCGCAGCTTTGCCTCGGCGATTTGCTCCGCGCCGATGCGAGCGGGCCAGAGCAGGTCGCCGGCCGTGGTGCGCGGATCGGACCAGTTGAAGCCGGGCAGGCTCGTGACGCATCGTCGGTCGGGCTCGAACTCGGCGGGGAGGCAGAGATGATGGTATCCGCCCTGGGCCAGCACGTGGCTGCTCAGGTCATTCTCGTGGAGCCGCTGCATGACGATGACGCGTGCGCCGCTCCTGGGGTCGTTGAGGCGCGTGCTCATCGTCTCATCCCACCAGATCAGCGCCGCTTCACGGCAGGCGTCGCTCTGTCGTTCGGCGATCGCGTGCGGGTCATCGACGACCACCCGGTCGCCCCCTTCGCCGGTGGCCGCGCCGCCGACGCTCGTCGCCAGACGATATCCGCCTTTGTCGTTGTCGAAGCGAAACTTTTCGTTCTGATCCTTGAGCAGATGAAACTTGTCCGGCCATCGATCCCGGAACCAGGGCGAAGCCATCAGCCGTCGGCACCGCAGCGAATCGCGGATCGACAGCGACAAGGCATAGGCGCTGAAGAGCCAGCGCCGGTGCGGATGGGAGACCCATTCCCATGTCGGCCAGAAGACCGAGACAATCAGGCTCTTGCCGTGCCGCGGCGGCACGTTGATCAGCAGGTTGCGAATGTGCTGGTTCGTGACCGCCTGGAGGTGCTCGGCGATCGCATCGATGTGCCAGCCGCGAACGAACGGCGTCGCCGGCTCGAGCACGTGCCAGGCTTCGGCGACGAACGCTCCCAGATTTTCCTCAAGAAACTTTTCATCCGTCACGACGTCGCTCGGTGCGCGGAAAAGGCAGGGTGGGCTTCGCCCACCACGAGACTCCGGCGGTGGGCCGAGCCCACCCTACATTCGGAATCCGTTGAAACCACTATGCTGGTGCGGTTTTCGCGGGCGGGGCCGACGTACTCGAACCCCGCCGTGATGCGAGCGCCGCTGGCGGCGCGGAGCATGAACGGGGCGGTGCTGTTGCGACCTGGAACGTGCGACGGTCCCGGCTTGCGGACGATGCGCCACAACGGGGAGCGCATCCGGTGACCAATCATCGCCGGGTGCGCGGTCGTGCTGAAATACGGTCGCCCGGCGGCGCGATAGAGGCGGGCCACGAACTCGCTCATCGCATTGCCGATGCCGATCCCCTGGAAATCCGGGAGGCAGACCGTGCGGTGTTCGCGCCAACCCGGTCGATGCGCGTGCGGGAACGGCAGCGTCGCGGTGAACGCCGCGGGCCGGCCATCGATGCATCCGAGGAAACACTGGGCGGCGCGGTGCAGCTCCCCGCTCAGATAATGATGGCGTTTGAACATCGTCCACATTTCCCGTCCGCAGCGGGCAACGCGCAGCCGGAGCGATGGTCGCCGAAGCCGCCCCCGGCGGAGCGTCTGCGTGCTCATGTCTACCACCCAGTCGGGCGACAACCACGGAATCACGTCCGCGTGACAGGTGACCGCGACGAAACGAAAGGGTTTGGCGTCACCATCGCGCCCATTGGCATCGGTGCAGGCGAAGGCTCGCGTGCGAATCGCTTTGGATAGCGCCGCCGACGCGGTCTTCGCGACGATCCGATCGACGGGACTGGTGAACTCATCGAACACGACCAGCTCGCCAGTTGTCAGAAGCGCCCGCGCCAGGTCGCAGCGAAATTGCTCGCCAGTGCTCAAGACCGCATACGGCTTGAGCCAGGCCGGCGGACTGCTGAAGCCCACGGCGGTCATCGCTCGCGCGATCGTCCCGCTGGTGAGATGGCCGGCAAAGCCATCGATCACCGCGCGATTCGACGGCCAGGGCCGCGGTTGCACCACGTGCGATCCAAACGCCCGGCGTGCGATCGTGCTCTTGCCGCTGCCGGAAGGTCCGACGATGACGCCGATCTCCCAGGCCTCGGATAGATCCGGCACTTCAACTGAGAATTCTTCGCTCACCCGTTGCGCCACCGGCAGATCGAACATCCCCGCGATCTCCCGCACGCGCACGCTGGCGTGGACAATGCAATCGACCTGGGCTTCGATGAGGGGCATCCGGGGGAAGTGCTGGGTGCTGAGTGCTAAGGCGGCGAGCATGGCACGACGCTCGCCGACGCGGCTTCCTTTTCACACTCGCGCCACCACTCCATGATCGATCGTCGCGGTGGTGTCGCTTTTGGCGGTGACTTTTACGATCGCGTTGGCGCCGAGGCGGAAGTAAACCGGGGCGTCGCCGGGGGCGAGGCCGACGTACTCGCCCGGGTTGTGCAGGCCCTGCACGTTCACGAGGGCGTTGCCGGCGCTGGCGGCGCGGTTCTTCACCATGAACGTGGTGCACGGCTCACCGTCGCCGCCGGTCGTGGCGTCGAAGAGGGTGATGGGCGTGGTCGTGAGGGAGACGCCGTTGCCTGCGGTGGGCATGGGGATTCCTGGGAACGTGAAAACGTGAAAACGTGAAAACGTGAAACGGAGCCGTGCACGAAGTAAGCGGAACGACAGCACGATGCCAGGCGGATGAAAATTTCGCCGTGGATTCTGGCGCCTTTGCTGAGCGAAGCGAATGGAGACTCTCTTTCAGAGCCGCGCCCGTCAGGAAGCGGTGTGCGCGGAACCACGAAAACCGCTTCCTGACGGGCGCGGCTCTGAAATAGGGCGGCGCAGTAGAACTCAATGGTGCGCCTCCGAACTGCCGGCACCGTGATCCGGCAGTTGTCATCAGCCCGGCGCAATGTGTCCGTGAATTATGTAGGCGACAAGGGGAGCGTAGCCGCGCGGAAGCGTCTCTAATCCAATTCACCACCGAGGCTGAGGCTCGCCAAAGGTGGAGCGGCCGCTCGGTGACCCGCATCGGTCTGGCTTCGCATTGATGCGAAAAAGAAGAAGAGATAATGCATGGGCATCTCCGTCATCGGTCTCTAGGGAACGTGGCTGCCGAGGATCACGAATGTATCGCCCACGGCGGGCGTTGCCGGCCAGGGGATGGCGAAGCCGAACGTGTTCGTCGCGCCGTTGTAGCTGATGATCGGCAGGGCGAGGCCGGCGTTGGCCGAACCAGCCTCGAATCGCAGGTACGAATTGGCGTACGCGCCGCTGACGGCGCTGAGCGATCCGCTTGCCTGGAACGCGAGCGGGCCGGGCGTTCCGGCTACGACGCCGGTCGGGGTGCCGGCGACGTCGGCGGGATCGAGCGTGGCCGGCGTCTTTCCGCCGGCGCTGTTGATCTGTCCCGCGCCGGTTCCGTAGGTCAGGGGCTGAAGCAGCGGGGCGAGCGCGCCGCTGTAGGTATTGTCTGTTCGCACGAGCGCGGGGTTCTGGGGTTGAAAGCCGAAGCGTCCGCCGCCGCCGTTGGTCGTGGCGATGGAGATCAGCTTGAAGTTGGGATTGATCACACTGCTTTGCTGGTCGTTGGTTGCCCGCGTGCCCCACGGCGTGGTCCCGCTTTGATCGATCGTTCCGTACTGAGCGACGTTCTGCGCCTGGGCGATCGTGGTGACGACGAGGCTGTTGAGGTTGGCCAGGTTGCAGCCGTTCTTCGGGAAATAGTTGTTGCGCACCAGACGGTTGGTCCATCCCATCCGACTCGAGTAGCCCGAGCCGTTGTAGGCATAGTCGGAGTAGACGTAGGTGGTGTTGCCGACGGTAGAGCTGGTGGCGACGAAGAGGCAGTCCTGGGCGAGGTTGTCCTGGGCGCAGTCCCAGACCCCGGTGCCGGTGCGGCCGAAGAGCAGGACGGAGCTGATCCCGTACCCGGTGCAGTTGGTGAATTGGTTGTTGTTGCCGAAGGAGACGAAGCAGAGCTTGCCGACGCTGACCGTGTTCGAGACGCTGATGTTGTTGCCCGACACGTTAAACCCGTGGCTCGTGTCGGAGGTGCCGTTGCCGTTCTGGATATGGCAGTGGGTGAGGCTCGCCGTCGCGTACTCGCCGATCCCCAGTCCGATCCAGAGCGCGCCGCCCCCCGTGTTGCTGACGTTGATGATCTCGCATTCGTTCATCACGAACGCGCCCCAGTGCGAGCAGTTGTTCGCCGCGAGGATTTGCGAGCGCTGGAGGGATTGATCGTCGAACATCCCCAGCCGTACGCAGGCGACCGCCGAGGCGTTGTTCTGAATGATCCGCACTCGATCCCAGTTGAAAGCACAGTTGGCCGTCGTGCCGGATGACATGGCGGGGACGGAGATCAACGCGGAGGAGAGGCTGTTGGTCCCCAGAAAATCGAAGACGACATTCCGCCATTTCCAGGTGGCGCAGTCCTGGAGCAGGCCGGCGCCGCCGAAGATGCCGTTGTTGCCGTATGCGCTCCCCTTCATCACGAATTGGCTATCCGTGACGTTCCACGCCGCCACGCGGTACATCTGGAACAGATCGTTCGTCGCGGTCACGCCGGCCGGCGTCTCGAAGCGGCAGGCGTCGATCGTGACGTTCCCCACGTACGGCATCACAAACTGATTGGCGAAGTTCGTGAACGCGCAACGCCGGAAGGTGAGGTTGCCGGCGGTCGCCCCGGTTCCCTGGCCGGTGCCGGCGGAATTGCCAAAGGCGACGACCTTGCTGGTCGTGTTGGTCGTCGAGATCGTGCAGTCTTCGAACGTGAGATCCACGAACGGCCAGTCGGCCGTCCCCGACAGAAAATTCGAGATCGCGCCGCTCACCTGAAAATTCCGGAACGTGACTTTGGTGTTGGCGGTGTTCAATCCCGCATCGAGCGCGATGAACGCGCCGGTCCGCTGCATGATGATCGGCGTGCCCGCCACCGTTGGCTGAAAGACGATGCTCGCCCCGCCATGCTCGGCGTTGTTGATCTCGAAGGAGTCGGTCGTCGGAACCGTACCGCCCGGCGTGATGTTCACGGTCAGCGTATCGCCCGCCGCCAGCGCCGTCTTCCAATGCGCCGCAAAGACCGTCTTGAGCGGCGATCCGGACGTGCCGGCGTTGGCGTCATTGCCGGTGTTGAAGTTGACGTAATAGGTGTAGGTGGCCATGAGCCGTTAGTTCCGGTTCGGGTGGGGGGAGCGGAGTGGCGCGAAGACTGTGGGGATGGATGCCGTCGAGGGAGATCTGGAGCGAAGCGGCCCTGTTTGTCGATGGTGTTTAAAGCGGCGCGGCCTGGGCGTGGACCGTCGTTTCCACCCATCGCGCCATCGCACGGCACGGCGATTGCCTAAGCACGGACAATGTCACGTTTTAGCACTCAAATCGGCACGACCTGCAAGCTTATGCGGCAGCGACAAGTCATCTTCTACGTTCTGACCACTTTTGCGGCAGTCGGACTGCTCAGCGCGACCCTTTGCATGCTCGTGATCGAGCTGCACCAGCGTCACTAAAGCATCTCATATTCGGTCGCGCCGTCCCGAGTAACCGAATCGCAGCCCCGCCGGATCTCATGTCAGGTTATTGCGACCGCTCGCGCGCGCCGGCATCCGTACCGACTGCGGCGTCGGATCCGTTCGTATCTTTCTGGCCAGCACCGTTGCCGTTCGTCCCGCGGTCTTCCCGGCTCCGATCCGAGGTCTCGCCCGAGGGCGGCGCGAAGTCCTGGGAGGCCGCCGCTTGAACATGCGCCGACCCTTTGACGCCGGTGAACGTGTAATCGACTTCCCATTGGTCGGGGACGGATTGATCGATGTAGAGCGTCGTGCCGGCGGCGATGTGGATGAGCCTCGCCTTGTTGCCGTGCGAGGCTCGCCATGTGAGCGTGCCGGCGGTGCCGGGGAGCGGGATGTGGATGCCGTCCCCCTGCGCGACCGGCTGTAGCGTGAACTTGCCGATGGCGGGCGCGGGCTGAGTCGCCGGGGCGGTGGTCGGCTGAGTGGTGGGCTGAGTCGTTGGCGAAGTCGTCGGCCTGGTCGCGGGGCGGGTGGTCGGGTCGCCGGGAACCGACGGCGGTTGAACCGACGCGATCGCCCGGTTGTTCAGATTGTCGGCCGGCATGATCGCGGTCGAGGTTTCCATCGTCAGCAGCTTTCCGAACAGGCCGCCGAACTTGTTGTCGTGGCAGTACCAGGGCCCGGCGCAGGGGCCGGTCGCGCCGGCGCAGATGCCGTTGTTCCAATTGCTCCCCGAGTTGCCGTAGACCTGCGTGTTGGTCCCGAGCCCGATCTCGATCGCGAGTGTCGCCCAGTCCTGCGGGCGGTTGCCGGTCCCGCCGACCCAGTTGTTGCGGACGATCACGTTCTTCGAATCGGCCCCCTTGTCGTTCGCGGTCGCGCAGGAAATCCCGATGTGACTGTTGTTCCCGTGCCGCGGATCGATGTGCAGGTTCCACTGGTCGATCCAGTTGCCTTCGACGATCAGGCCGGCGGGGGAGCTCTGAAGCTCGATCGCGTGGCGCGTCGCGTGGGTGATGACGTTGAACGAGACGGAGTTATTGGTGCCGTGTGAAAAGTAGAGGTTGTGGACGGGCTCGAAGACCTGGTCGAACAGGTTGTAATCGACGTGCGAGTCCGTGCAGCTCGTGAACGTGACGCCGGTGCCGGAGATGTGCGTGAATGCGCAGTGCAGGACGGCGGCGCCGGTCGAGTTGATGGAGGTCACGGGATTCGCCCCGCCGGCGATCGTGCAGTGGACCAGCTTGGAATTGTTGCCGAGGCGGATGTCGGCGTTGCCGAAGCGGTAGTGGGTAACGGTGACGCCATCAGCGACGGTGACGGTGCCATTGATGAGCTTTCCGCCGCCGCCGGTGAACGTGCCGGGGCCGGTGATGACGATGTCCGTGCCGCCGCCGTCCGGTGTGCCGCGGCCGAGGATCGTGGCGGCGGGGGCGGCGGGCGCGGCCGCCAGCGCGAGCGTCATCAGGAGCGTCGAGATTCGCGTGATTCGGGTCATCTGAAAGTTCCTTGAGTTGTTGTTGATACACGCGCGGTCGAGTCGGGGATCGATCATCCACCGGCCGCGCCGCCCCGGCTATCCGAGCGCTGGAGGAGCGCCTTCACGCCCTTGAGATCCCCGGCCACTTCCGAGAGGAGGCTGCGGATCGCCTCGTTCGTCTGGCGGACCTGTTCCAGCCCGCGCTCCTCATCGTCGATTCGCACCCGGCTCTGCGCGATGGCCACGGCCTGCTGGTTCGATTGCGCCTCGACCGCCGCCACGCGCAGCTTCAGGGCGGTGAGTTCCAGGTCATACGTTTCCGACCGCGCCCTGAGCATGAAGAATGCCCCGGCGGTGGTCGCGATCAGCACGCCCAGGTGCAAGGCCGTGTCCGGGGTCAGCCAGCCGAAGGTACGCCGCGATTCGCTCATGATGGGAGACACGATCAGGATGTTGACGTTGTCCGTCGGAGGGGTTCGGCCCGACGACATGGTGCGTTCGCGAAAAAGGTAGGGTGGGGTCGGGCCCCCACCCCGGGTGCAGTGGTGGGGCGCGCCCCCCCCACATTTGCAACGTCC
>JBBSDP010000095.1:0-14232 GCA_038240605.1 Tepidisphaerales bacterium
GTTCATCGAGAAACAGCAGGCGGAGCTCAAAGCACTCCAGGGCACCGAGCAGCAGCGCCGGGCGGCACTGGAACAGTACCTCCAGACCCTGGACATCAGCGGCGACACGCCCGCGCCCGCCGCGAAGTAGGCAACCAAAGGCGAATGGGTCAGCAGGCCACGGAGAGCTCAGAGATCACGGAGCGGAAGCAGACTGCGGAAAGCCGCGTCCGCCTCTTCCCTGAACTCCAAACTCCAAACTCCAAACTCCAAACTCCAAACTCTCACTGTGGCCCCCTGACTACAAAATAGACCCACCAGGCGATCGCCAGCGCCTGGACGGCGACGATGATCCAGAACCAGGTTCGGAAGGATCGCTTGATCGTCTTGTGCTTGAAGAGGCGCTGGCCCAGCAGAGCAGCGGGGGAGCCGCCGGCCACGGCCAGGAAGTGGAGCGTGCGCTCGGGGACGCGGCGTCGCTCCGATTTGGCAGCTCGTTTGTCCAGGCCGTAGTAGAGCAACGTGATGAGATTGATCGCCAGGAGGTAGCCGATCACCGCCGGAACGTTCAGTCGCGCGGCGAGGATCCACGTCAGGCCTGTTGCGATCAGCGCGGCCACGACCAACCAGGCGAGCACCGGTGAACGACTGGAAGAGCGGCGCGACATCGGCATCAGCGCGGCTACACGATGATGACCGCGAGGTCGCCAAGGTTGAGCTTCTGCGCCTGGACCTGTGCGGCGACCGTCGCAGCGCTATCGAGGTCATGCAGCGCGAGCTTCTGGGTTCTCGATGTGTCCTTTCCACTGATCGCGGCGAAAAATTTGGCGGCAAAGCCAAAAGAGACTCCGCTGTTGCCCGTTTGAAGGCTGGTCAGAGAGCTATTGCCGATCCTCGACGCTGCCACCACGCTCTTGGCAAACGCGGCTGACGACGTACGCGGATGGAGGGTGAGCGACGCGATCTGCGCGTCGCTGGTGAAGTCGGAGGCCGTCCGCGGCAGGACCTGTCCCTGGGCGAGCGTGCCGACGCCAGCGAAGATGTGGCTGGAGGTGAAGGTGTTGGCGCTGACCGGCCCGATGTTGCCGGCCGAGACGATGCTACTGGAATCGACAGTTCCTGTGACGGTGAAGAAGCCCAGGTCCTTCTTATTCGCGTCAAACGGGTCGGTGAGCGTCAGCGTCGCGTTGGTAACGCTGCCTTTGACCAGGATGCCGGCAATGGAAGGGGCGGTGAGCGAGCCTTGCAATCCCGCCGTGAGCGTCAGCTTGCCCAGCGGCTGCGAGAAGGTCCCATTGAAGTCAGACTGAGTTCCCCTGATCAGCAGCACGGGTATGCGATTGGGGACATTCCAGGTACCGCCGATGCTCCCGCGGATCTGAAAATAAGCCAGTCCCCTGCTGGAGGGATCGGTGATCTGGATGCCCGGCGTGAAGTTCCCCAGCGAGCGCACGCGCGCGAACGAAGGCGCCTGGGCGACTTCGCCGACGCTGTCGAGGTTGAGCCAGTTGAAGGCGCGGACGAGGCCGACCGGCTCGGCCGACTTCAGGTTCTCGTTGGCGAACGTGGCGTTCAAGATATCCAGCGGCGCCCCGGCGGGATCGCCGCCCACGCTGAGCGTTCCATCGCGTGCCTGATCGATGCGCAGGGTCCGCAGCGAACCGGCTACGGTGAGGTCGCCGAGGAGAATGCCTCGCGTCAGCTTGACCGTGTTGAACGAGCCGGTAGTGCTGATGTCGCCGATCGTCGGGAAGCTCGTCCTGAAATTGGCCGCGGAGATGTTGAGCGACGATGCCGATGTCGTGCCGGCGGCGGCGATGGAATCGAGTTGGACGTTGTCTCCGGTGACGCTGCCGCCAGATCGCTTGAGGTTGTCGCCGGTGAAGTGGAGCACCGCGCTGCCGGGGCCGACGAGCGTGACGCGCCCATCGTTGCCCTTGCCCATGTGAAAGTTGACCGTGTCCGGACCCGTACCGCCGAGTGGCACGTCCAGCGAGCGGGATGGGGGGGCCATGACGTGGACGCGGAAGGTATCGACGATAGTGCTGCTCCCGCCGCTCAGGCCAGTAGCCCTCACGGTGATGTGGGCGTAGCCGGACGTGGTGCCGGTTACGTTCAACGTCATGTTGCCGTTGGCGTCAACGGTTGGGTTGACCAGGCCGGGAACGTCGCTGGTCGCGGTGAACGCGTCCTTGGCGGCGACGGCGACCTTCGATACGGTGACCAGGTTTGAAGCGGCCGGCTGGCTGCCGGTGGGTTGACTGAGCAGCGGAAGGTTCGAGAGCGTCGTGCTGCCGAGCGTTGCGGTGGTGGTCCGAAGGTTGTTGATGCTCTGGACGACGTTGAACCCGCTGAAGACGCGACCGAAGACGGTGAACCCGCCATTCTGGTTGTCCAGGTTGCTGGCGTTATTGGCGACGTTGAAGAACCATTCGCTGGTCGCGCTGTTCGGATCGCCGCCGAGCTTGGCCATGGCGATCGTCCCCTGCACGTTGGACGCGCCCGGCTCGTTGATGACCGGCGGCGCCGTGGGGATGTGCACGCCGTCGGCCGCGTACCCGCCGCCCTGGACGACGAAGTTTGAGACCGACCGATGGATGATCGTGTGGTTGTAAAGGCCCTGGTTCACGTAGCTGAGGAAGTTGGCGACGGTGGCGGGCGTCGCCTGGTCGCTCAACTGAACGACGATCGACCCGACGCTGGTATCGAATTCGACGAGCGTGCCGGCGATCGTCGGGTCGGTGAAGTTCTGCTTCAGGTCGATCGTCGTCGTCGCGCCCTGGGCCACCGTCACGGCAGGCAGGGGCTGGATGACCGAGGTGGTGAACAGCCGGCGGGGTTCGAGGGGTTCGGCCGCACAGCCATTGGCCAGGCGGCCTGCTCGGTGCGAAGTAACGCATGCGACACGGACCCGGCGCAGGTCTGGCCGCAGGGGAAATCCAACGTGCACGAAGTGCCTCCTCAAGAACGTGCCCCAAGACAACCGGCGGCGCGCATGACACGATTCCGCCACGGCCGCATCGGGATATGAGCGTAATGGCGCGGATATGGATTGTCCATGATCCGGCGGGTTTCTCGCGTTCTCGCAGGGTGAGGTTTGCGTAGAATGTAGAAGAGCGAAATGAGGAGATCGTTATGGCCAGCCAAAACCGTCCGGCATCCCCCGCGAAAGCGCCCGATCCATCCACCTCCTACGAGCGCGCCAAGCCCGAAGCGGAGGCGGGGATGGGCCGCCTCGACAACAACGAGGCGACGCCCACCAAAGACGCCGACCGCATTGACGACACGGTGAAGCAGAAGCAGCCGCTGCGCCAGATCAACGCGCACGAAGTAGTGGACGGCCGCGCAAGCCGGACTCCGTCGGACGACCGTTCGACGTGATTCAAGCCAAATGGGGCCGCGCGTTCAGGTGCCGAATGCGCGGTCCCCGGCATCGCCCAGGCCGGGGAGGATGTAGCCGCGTTCGTCGAGCTGGCGATCGATTGAAGCGCAATAGATGGGGACCTCGGGGTGCAGGCGGTGAACCATCTGGATTCCCTCCGGCGCCGCCACGAGGCAGACGAACCGCAGGCTCGTCACGCCAGCCTTCTTAAGGCAGGCGATGGCAGCCGAGCCGCTCCCGCCAGTGGCGAGCATCGGATCGATGAGGAGCACTTCTGTTTCGGCGATGTCCGGGGGGAGCTTCTGATAATAGCTGATCGGCTCCAGCGTTTTCTCATCGCGATAGACGCCGATGTGACCGAGGCGCGCCTCGGGCAGAAGTCGGAGAACGCCGGCCGCCATGGCCAATCCCGCGCGAAGGATTGGGACGAGCGTGACCTGCCGCGCCAGCACACGTCCGGTGGATCGCTCCAGAGGCGTCTGCACGGGGCGCGATTTGACCGGCCAGTCGCGCGTCACCTCGTACACCATCAACGACGCCACCTCATCGAGCAGGGCGCGGAACTTGCGGTGGTCGGCGCTGTAGTCCCGCAGTTCCGTTAACTTGGTCTGGATGACCGGGTGGTCGATCAGGATGACGTTCGGGAATGGCATCGGATCAACCGCCCACGGCGTGCTACTTCAGCATGCCCGTGTTCCGGGCGTACTTGAATACATCGCCGGCCTCGATGATCGGCAGGACGTCGCCGAGCGGGTGAACGTCGTAGCGCTCGTTGCGGGTCTTGTTGAGCACATATCCGTCGTTAACGTGGACCTCCAGCTCATCGCCCGTTTGGACCTTCTCGACGAGGCGATCGGCCGATTCGAGGGGGATGAGGTAGCCGCCGTTCACGCTGTTGCGGAAAAAGATTCGCGCATAGAACTCGGCGATGACGCAGCTCACGCCCGCCTCGGCGAGGGCCAGCGGGGCATGTTCCCGGCTGGAGCCGGAGCCGAAATTCTTTCCACCGATGATGATGCGATAGTCGCTCTTGAATTCGTCCTCGCGGACGAAGCGAATATGGCCATCGGGAAGGCCGGCCTGTCCGTCGGGAACACTGCTCATCGCGTACATCCCGAAGAACTTTCGCTCCTCGGGCTGCGCGGGATTGAACGAGAGGTACTTGGCCGGGATGATCTGGT
This sequence comes from Tepidisphaerales bacterium, assembly GCA_038240605.1. GTDB lineage: Bacteria > Planctomycetota > Phycisphaerae > Tepidisphaerales > Tepidisphaeraceae > JBBSDP01. Next base: position 4,543 of record JBBSDP010000095.1, read on the forward strand.
CAGTATCGACGTTGTCGCCGAGCACGTAGGCTTTGCCGGTGATGACGGATTGCATAGACGACCACTTATAACGACTGAGTGCGGGAGGTTCCATGCGGCGATCCTGGTTTGACCGAGCATGTGTTGGCGTCATGTTCCTCGTTTCGGCAGGCTGCGCGGCACGTCCCAGGCCACTGCCGCCAGCCGCGCCGTCGCCCTCCGCGACTGCGCCGGCCACGCGACCGGCTTACGAGATCACGGGCATGCGCTTCCGAGAGGTGAAGGCGACACCGTACTTCTATCTTGCCACCCACACGACCCTGCGCGACATCGGGACGGCGGCGGGGCCCATGGTGGCATCGCTTCAAGCCGCAGATGACGAAGGACGGGTGGTGCTGCTCGGATCGCCAATCTTCATCTACCACGGTGTGACCGAAGACATGGACAAGCCGTTCGACCTGGAGGTCGGCTACGCCGTTTCCGACCACGCCAAGGCATTCGGCGAGTTCAAGGCGCGGACGCTGGAGCCGTTTCGATGTGCAACCGTGATCTATAACGGGCCGCTTACTTACCTGAGCGAGGCGTACGGCAAGTTGATTGCGCGGATGGTCGAAGCGCGGCTGACGCCGGGGGAGGAATCGCGGGAAGTCTATTTTGTGTTCGAAGGCGCGGAATCGCCCGACGATGTCGTGCAGATTCAGGTGGGGATTCGTTGAATTCTATTCGGCCTTGAACGGCGGGCGATACGTCCGCACTGACTCGATCGCGGGAGGAGCGTTTGGATCCTCGGCGAACAGGCGCAGCACGTGCCGGGCGTTGGGAATTCCCTGGATGATCGTCGTCGCGTTTTCCTTTGTCGGGTCGTCGATCTTCGGCACGGTGTACGTGTCCTCGAACATCGGCCGGACGTGCCAGTGGATCGCGTACCCGTCGGGCAACGGCGGACTAAAGCCGCGAAACCAAGCCGCCGGATCAATCTTCACCCGACCGGATTTGCTGACAAACGGCTGATCGCTGTGGCCTGATCCGTCCGGCCCCGTGTTGGAGCCAACCACGTCGAAATCCCACTTCTTGCCGTCGGCCGACACATTCTTCAATTTGAGCGTCCATTCTTCGATGACCAGCCATGAGTCGTGATCGACGCGACTCAGAAATAGCGGCGACCACGGCCCGGGCGAAGGGCGAGTGATGCAATACGCGCTGGGGAAGTTGCTGGGTTTGCGATCGTCGATCCGCACCTGCGCGTGCCCGCCCGCTGCCCCGGCGGCGGGGAGGAGGTCGATGCGGTTGCCTTCGAATTCGAGGGTCAACTCACCATTTTTCCAGTCGGCCGGTTTGATGCGAAACGCGTGGACGCGGTCCCTCCAGGACGCATCGGGAGGCTCGTGGCGGAAGACGAGGTACCGTTCGGTCAGAACGGCCATCAGGAAGTTCCCCTGGGCGTTCAGGTGTGCGCCGTCCTTGAGCAGGAGTTGGCCCGGCTCGTAATGGTTCGCGCGCAGATAGTCTAGCCAGCCGCCGCGGATATCGGCCAGCGCGCACCCATAGCGAGCGGCGATATCGGGGAGGAATTGGTGGTTCATCATGTAATCCCACCACATTCCCTTGTCGGCTTCCCTGTCCGGTCGCTCCTGCGGCCACTGGGCGGGGACGCGGTCCGTCTGCATCAGCACTTCAGCGGTCGTGCGCGAACGGATATCGTGGATGATCTGGTCGTATTGCTGATTGGCGCCGAAGACGTGGAATATCACCAGGTCTGGGTAAAATGGATACAGGTCGTGTTCCGCGGGACGAATCAGCAACTGAGACGCAAATCCGCCGATAGCCCGATTCTGGATATCAAGGTCGGCCGCGGGAAAACGCTTGCGCAAATCCTCCGCGACTGATTTCGACCACTCCTGCTCGGTAATCGATTGCCCGTAAAAGAGGATGCGAACGTGATTGTGATGCCGGGGCGTGCTGGTGGCCAGCAGCGTCATCGTGCGTTGAATGCCCAGTCCGTGGCGTGACGGGTCCGCCGCCGGCTTGGGGACAGGATAGGGTTCCCCCTGCTCCGGCTTTTGCGCCGCGGGAGTGGGAAGCGGCGTAAGCGCAGGAGCATCAGCTCCCGTTACGCAAGACGTCCATCTGAGCGCAGAAACGAGCAGGGACGCGATCAATAATTTGGGTGCGGATCGACGTATTGGAGTGCCTCCAGTGAGATCGGCAGGCACTCTACTGGTGCGCGGGACGAAACGTCCAGCCTTTTGGAGGCCGCGCCAAACCAGTGGAAACAAGAAAATCACCGCCGCGATCGCGCGGTGAGCGCAATCGCGGGCGATGATGCATTATCGACGAATCTCAGGGCCGATATTTCAGGCAGCGACTTTGCAGCCGCCCTGGTCCTTGCATGAGTTCTGGCCTTTGCAGCCATTGTTGCCGGTCTTGCAGCCGCCCTGGCCTTTGCAATTGTTCTGCCCCTTGCAGTCGTGGGCGGCGGGGGTGCGGTCGGACCTCACGCCGGCGCTCTGGCTGTCGTCGTGCTGACAGCCGACGAGCATTGCGCCCGATCCGGCGATAAGGCCGGTCATGGCGGCGGCGGCTACGGTACGGGCAATACGCGGAGTGCTCTTCATCGGGTTCCCTTCGAAAGTGTGGAAACGGGTAGACTCACACTCGACAACACGGGTCCGGCTGGGATTATTCCCTTCGCCGAGCGAATCGCGCGTCCGCCTCGCCGGTGTGGCGGCGAATGCTTGGTACAACATGGCTTATGAAGTGGCGGTATTCAGGGCATCGCGCCGTGCACGGGGTTACGCGGGCTGTTGAGGAGCGTTCAATGCGGGATTGGTTCTGGCGTCGTACCGCGGTGATGGTCTTGATCGGTACTTCGGTGTGCGCCACTCTATGCGCCGCGGAGCCGGCGTCAGCGCCCGCTGCACCGGTCGTGGCGGGTTATTACCAGCTCAAGAACGCAGGCAAGACCGATCCGGCGGTTCTGGGTGAGTTGCTGATCGGCGAGCTGAATTGTGCGGCATGTCACTCCGCCGAACACGCGCAACGAATCGATTTCAAGGGCGCGCCGGACCTCGGCAACGCCGGCGCTCGACTGACCCCGCAGTACATTCGCGGGTTCCTCTCCTCCCCCCACGCGACCAAGCCAGGCACGACGATGCCGGATCTGATGCACGGCGCTGACGCGGCCGCCAGAAAGACCGACGTCGAGAACCTCACACATTACCTGGTGTCTCGCGGCGGCCCGATCGCCCCCGCGGCGGAAGAGGGCAATAACATGCTCATGGAGCGCGGCCAAGCGCTGTTTGAAAGCATCGGCTGCGTCGCCTGTCATGCCCCAGAGAACGCCGGGACGCTCAAGGTCCCCGCTGTGCCATTGCCGAAGATGGCGTCGAAGACCACCGTCGATCGCCTGGCTGATTTTCTGATGGATCCGTCGAAGGTACGTCCCGCCGGGCGAATGCCGTCTTTGCACCTGGTGAAGGATGAAGCAACCGCCATCGCGGTCTACCTGCTCCGCGATCAGCTTGATAACCCCGAGCTCGTCGGCGCGCCTCCGGCACGCACCCACGGCGTCCGATACTCCTATTACGAGGAGCCGATCTTCGAGTCCTGCAAACTGGAGGAGCTGGACCGGCTCAAGCCCAAATCCGTTGGGAAGGCCAACAGCTTTCACCTCAACCTGCCCGGCCGGCGCAACGAACGATTCGGCGTGAAATACGAGGGAGCCATCGCCGTCGCCAAGGAGGGCAAGTACACGTTCTTCATCCATTCTGATGACGGCTCGCGCCTCTACCTCGATGGGAAGCAACTCATCGACAACGATGGCGTGCATGCGCCCGCCCAGAAGTCAGCCTCGGTCGACCTGACCATCGGCGACCATCCCATGACGGTTTGCTACTACCAGGCTGCTGGTGGTGCGGAGCTTACCGTCGATTGGGAGGGGCCGGGCGTCCGTCGTCAGCACGTCCCAACGGCCGTGCTCTACAACTTCGGCGGAATGCCGATGATCCCGCTGGGTAACGGGAAGTTTTCCGTCGATCCCGACAAAGCCGCGGCCGGCGAGAAAGTGTTTCGCGGGGCCGGCTGCATCGCCTGCCACGCACTTCCCGGCGTGCAGCATGCCGCGTCCCCCGGGAAATCGCTTCTCAGCCTGAACCCCGATGCCCCGCATGGATGCCTGGGTGACCAGATCGCTGCCGCCGCACCCAACTACGACCTGAGCCCCGACCAGAAGCTCGCTATCAAGGCGGCGCTGAAGAAAGGCAACGAATTGGACAAGCCGCGCGAGGCGCGGGAGCAAGCCACTCACCTGCTGGCGGAAATGAACTGCTACGCCTGCCACCAGCGCGATGGGATCGGCGGGCCGGCCCCCGATCGGGAGAAGTATTTCGTGATGTCCGGCGTGTTCGACATGGGAGACGAAGGCCGCCTGCCGCCGCGCCTGAGCGGCGTTGGCGAGAAGCTCAAGGCCACCGCGATCGACCAGATCGTCTTCGAAGGAAAACTGCACGTCCGTCCCGTCCTCGCCACGTGCATGCCGCGGTTCAGCCGTGATCGGCTGAGCGGACTCGCGCAATCACTGGCCTCCGCTGACGGGCCCGCGGACGACGTCTCGCCGAAGTTCAGCGAAATCTCCGCCCACGATGGTCGTCAGCTCGCCGGCACCAAGGGACTCGGCTGCGTCAATTGCCACGGCGTCGGCGATGCGCGGTCGCTGGGCATGCCGGCGCCTAACCTCAGCACCGCCTCGGAGCGGCTGCGTCCCGCCTGGTTCCACAAGCTGCTGGCCAACCCACTGGCCATCAATCCTGGCACGCGCATGCCGGCGTTCTGGGACAAGGGAGACGTGACCTTCAAGACTGTCGCGGGCGGAACGTCTAACGGGCAGATCGACGCGCTCTGGAATTACGTCTCGCTCGGCAAGTCGATGCCGTTGCCGGCCGGCCTGGCGCCGACCGGAGGGTATGAACTGGTGCCGACCGACGAGCCGATCGTCCACCGCACATTCATGGCCGATGTAGGCCCGCGGGCCATTGCCGTCGGGTTCCCGGAAATGCTGCACGTCGCCTTCGACGCGAACACCGTACGGCTCGCCAAGGCGTGGCGCGGCCGCTTCTTTGACGCCCGCGGCATGTGGGACGGACGCGGCGGCCAGGCGCTCGCGCCGCTCGGCACTGACGTGATCAACCTTCCCGCCGGGCCGTCGTTTGCTGTCCTCGCGTCGAATGACGCGCCGTGGCCGCTGCCCAGGGCCAACGAGCGAAACCTGGGCGGACGCTTTAAGGGATACGCCCTCGACAAGCAGGATCGCCCGATCTTCCGTTACGTCCTCAACGACATAACGATCGAGGAGCAGCCGCTGCCCGAGCTGAAAACGGGCGGCGCCGCGCTCATCCGCAAATTCCACCTCACCGACAAGCAGCCGCCGCAAGGCCTCTACTTCCTCGCCGCCAGCGGTGGGAAAATCGACGTGAAATCGCCCGGCGAATGGATAGTGGACGCCAGGCTCACGGTGCACATTAGCGCCGACGCGGCCGCCAAAGCGGTCGTGCGCGACGCGGCCGGCACCAAACAGCTCTTGGTCCCGGTCGAGTTCAAGAACGGGGAAGCGTCGTTCGACGTCGAGATGAACTGGTGAACGGTGAAGTTGATCTTCGCGGAGTTCTCATGCCTTATCGCTTTGCCTGCCTGCTCGCGATGCTTATCGGTTCTCTGCTGCCTGCCGCTACGGCACGGGCCGCGGACGTGAAGAAGTCCGACGCCGAAGCAGAGTACTACAAGGTCATCGACATCCCGATCCCCGAGGGAATCGAGCTGGAGTGCGGCGGCCTGGAGGTGCTCCCCAACGGCACGCTGGCGATCTGCACGCGCCGGGGCGATATCTACTTCGTCGAGAACTATCAGGAGGATCCTCCCAGGAACGTAAAGTTCACCAAGTGGGCCACCGGCCTGGCTGACTCACTGGGCATCGCGTTCAACAAGAAGGATGGGTACCTCTACGCCATTCAGCGCGGCGAGGTCACCCGCCTCAAGGACACCGACGGCCGCGGCCACGCCAACGTCTACGAAACTGTTTGTGACGACTGGGGCATCAGCGGCGACTACCACGAGTACTCCTTCATGTCGAAGTTCGACAAGGAGGGAAACCTCTGGGTCCTGCTCACGCTCACCGGCTCGTTCACCAGCGAAGCGCCCTTCCGCGGCTGGTGCGTGCGCGTAACGCCGGACGGGAAGATGATCCCAACCTGCTCCGGGGTGCGCTCGCCCGGCGGTATCGGTTTCAATGAGAAGGGCGAGGTCTTCTATTCCGAAAATCAGGGGCCCTGGAACGGGGCAGACGCCCTTCGCCACCTCGCGCCCGGCTCATTTCAAGGTCATCCCGTCGGTAACAAGTGGTACGCGCAAGCCCCCAACATGGGCACGCGCCCGCCCGATCCCAAAAGCGGGAGCCGGATTTACGTTGAGGCGCAGAAGATCTCCGAGTACCTGCCGCCCGCGATCATTCAGCCGTATGGGAAGCTCGGCCAGAGCCAGAGCGGTATTCAGTGCGATATGAGCGACGGAAAGTTCGGGCCCTTCACGCATCAGATGTTCTGCGGCGACCAGCACCACAGCAATATCGGCCGCTTCGTTCTCCAGCAGGTGAAAGGTCGCTACCAGGGCGTTTGCATTCCCTTCCGCGAAGGGTTCATCTCCGGCAACCTTCCGATGATGCAGCTCGCCGACGGGTCGATGATGATCGGTGAGACCAACCGCGGCTGGGGCTCCGCCGGCCCCAAGACTTTCGGCCTCCAGCATCTCGTCTGGACCGGCAAGGTCCCCTTCGAGATGCACAATATGGCGCTGACGAAGGACGGCTTTGATCTCACGTTCACCGCGCCGGTGGACAAGGCAATCGCCGAGGACGTCAAGAGCTACAAGATGGCCTCGTTCCGCTACATCTACCAGGAATCCTACGGCAGCCCGGAGGTGGACCAGGCCGCGCAGGTGATCAAGTCAGCCCTGGTTGGCCCCGACGGAAAGAGCGTGCACCTCGTCGTCGACAACATGCAGATCGGCGCGGTTCACGAACTGCACGCCGATGCCCTCCGCTCGACGGACAGCAAGCCGTTGCTGCATTCGGTGGCGTATTATTCGTTGTGGAACTTTGTCGAGGACGCCAAGCCGTAGAATACGGGCGTTGGGCGATGTAAAAAGGCTCTGGAATCATTGTAGAAAGAATGGAAATGTCGATACGCACCGGAACGGAAGCTGACCATATCGCCTCACGACGGCGGTACGCCTTGGAATTGAAGGCAAAGCAGGGTGTAAAGGCAGTCTGTACGCTGGAAGAACTTTCAGATTTGTGGCCGGGCACGGACGAGGATGGCGACCCCTTGGAATGCATCCTGAAGGAACGAGCGGAGCGTCGTCGGCTACATGTTGAGCAATAACGGACAACGATAGTGGGCGTGCTACTCGATACCACCGTCGTGAGTCTGGCCTACCGCAGCGCGAAATCCAGTGCGTTGCGAAAACAGTTCGAACAACACCTCTCCGGCGAAGACCTTTGGGTTTCGTTTCAAACCGTCGCAGAACTTTGGGTTCTGCCGGAACGAAACCGTTGGGGAGCCACTAAGCGCGAGGCGCTTGAGCAGTTCATGCACCGTTTCGTGGTTCTACCGTACGATGAGCCGCTCGGACGCACTTGGGGCAAAGTCATGGCCGAATCCGCCAACGCCGGTCGCCGGCTCGAATCGGCGGACGCCTGGATCGTGGCAACGGCAATCGAATATGCCGTGCCGCTGCTCAGCCACGATCGGGATCTCGCGGACCTACCGCTCCTCGGCTTGAACGTTATCTGCTACGCCTAGTTTGCCGACAGGTCCACATTGTCGCGGAGTGCAAAGGATCTAATGAAAATCATTCTCACGGCTGTTCTCCGAAGATGAGATGTCCAAAGGTGCGTGGGGCCAGGTCGTCGATGAAGATCCAAACCTGTACGGTCACGCCGACATGGGCGCCGCAGTGGCTGTTCACCGGGATGTTGGCTTTCGCATCAATACAGCTCGTCGATCGGCGTCCCGGACGGTAGGACCGGGTGCGGACGGCCGGTGAAGTCGTCGTACTGGCGGGTCACGTCCACCCCGAGGTGACGGTAGATCGTGGCCAGCACGTCCTGGGGCGTCTTGGGGTTGTCCTTCGGTTCACCCCCCTTGGCATCGGACGATCCGACCACGCGTCCGCCCTGGATTCCGCCGCCCGCCAGCGCGGCGCTGAATACGTTGGGCCAGTGGTCGCGGCCTGCTGTCGCGTTGATCATCGGCGTGCGGCCGAACTCTCCCCACGCCACGACCATCGTCGAGGCGAGCAACCCGCGCTGACACAGATCCTCGATCAGCGCCGAGTAGGCCTGGTCCCACCGGGCGAGGAAGCCGTCCTTGAGCGAGTCGAACCCGCGCACGTGCGTATCCCACCAGCGCAGATCCACCGTGACGAGCCGGACGCCCGCCTCCACCAGACGGCGGGCAAGGAGGATTCGCTGGCTCCAGGCGGGACAGCCGCAGCGGTCGGGCGTGGGCGCCTTGAACTCCGGATAATACCCATAGCGCTCGCGGACCGCGCGAGGCTCTGAATCCAGATCGAACGCGCGCCGGGCGCGGTCGCTGGTGATCAGGTCGAACGCCTGCCGGCGAAAGCGATCGACCGCTTCGAACTGTTCGGCGTCGTCGGCGTTTCGACGCATCGTGTCGATTTCCGCCAGAAGCCGCTCGCGGTCATCCAGCCGCGTCACCGACACGCTGCTTGGCATGCTCAGGTTGGGGATCGAGAAGGGCCCGGAAGCGGCGGGGTCGGCGATCGTCTCGAATGGCCGCCACCTGGGGCCGAGGAATGCCGAGTCGTTGCCAGGCACTTTTTTGGGGATGACCACGTACGCCGGCATGGCCGGATCGCGGTCCTGGAGTTGTCGCGCCACGATGGAGCCGCAGCTTGGATAAGCATTGGACTCAGGCGATCGAATGTCGGCGGGATAACCGGTGAAGCAAACCTGGTCGGCGGTCGAATGTCCCGGGTCTTCATGGTGAAGGCTGCGGATGATGGACCACTTGTCCATGATCGCCGCGCTCATCGGCAGAAATTCGTTGATGTGAATGCCTGGGACTTTCGTGGAGATCGATCCAAACTCGCCGCGAATATCGGCCGGAGCATCGGGCTTCGGATCCCACGTTTCGTGTTGCGCCGGCCCGCCGCGCATCCACAGGATAATGACGGACTTCGTTCGGTCCGGCGCCACCCCGGACGCGGTTGCTGCTGCCTCGCTGCGAAGAAGCGTCGGCAGCGCTAGTCCGGCCGTCCCCAGCAACCCCGCCTGGAGAAACCCGCGACGGCTCACGCGCTCGGCGCGGAGCGCTCGCTGAAATTCTGAACATCCGATTCGCGTTCGATCCATGAACAGTGCTCCCGGCGTTGCATGACGTGGACGTCCACTAGAAACTACGCCCAACGCCATCAGTAGTTGAGGCTTATCGGTCGCGTTTCACTGGGTCACAACTGGATTCTCCCCGGTCAACGATCCTCGCCCTCACTGAAGTTTTACACACCGCTTTGAGACAGCCACCGCGCCAGCTTGAGATGCGGGTTTCCGTGTGACGGGTAATATTGATCGGTGCAGGGTTCGGCATCAACGCTCACCAATGACTTGACGCGTATCTTCTCGTTGCCGCCCATGAGCCA
>JBBSDP010000096.1:0-13719 GCA_038240605.1 Tepidisphaerales bacterium
AGACGATCAGGGTTGTTTCCCTTTTGACCGCGAAGATTATCCCTCGCGGACTCACTCCCGAGATAGTCTCTGTGGTATTCGGAGTTTGGTAGGAGCGTGTAGGCGGGTAGCCCCACGTCTCCTTTCAGTAGCTCTACCCCCACAGAGTAGTTGCTCGAGGCTGCCCCTAAAGGCATTTCGAAGAGAACCAGATATCTCCCCGTTTGATTAGACTTTCACTCCTCCCCACAGCTCATGCCATAACTTTTCAACGTTAACGGCTTCGGTCCTCCTGTCCCTTTTACGGGACATTCAACCTGGCCATGGGTAGATCACGGGGTTTCGGGCCGCATGCCCGCGACTTAGCGCCATCTTAAGACTCGCTTTCGCTACGGCTCCGGTGCTTGACACCTTAGCCTTGCCGCAAACATGCACTCGCCGGTCCATTATGCAAAAGGTACGCCGTCACCCATTCGCTTGCGCGCATAGGGCTCCGACCGCTTGTAAGTGTATGGTTTCAGGTACTTTTAACTCAGCTAGTAGCTGTGCTTTTCATCGTTCAATCGCCCTACTTGTTCACTATCGGTCATCGAGTAGTATTTAGCCTTGGCCGGTGGGCCGGCCAGCTTCGCACGGAGTTCCACGAGCTCCGTGCTACTCTGGAGAGCACATATTAACGGGGACCTATTCCTGTCGCATACGGGACTTTCACCCTCTGTGGTGAGACTTTCCAGACTCTTCCGCTAGGAATGGTTTTGTAACCCCTCAGTGCTTCCGCAACCCCGGGACGAATCCCGGTTTGGGCTATGTCCGCTTTCGCTCGCCGCTACTTACGGAATCAATGTCTTTTTCTTTTCCTCCAGGTACTTAGATGTTTCAGTTCCCTGGGTTCGCTCCATACGGCCTATGAATTGAGCCGCAGGTGATCCGGTGTTACCCGGACCGCGTTTCCGCATTCAGAAATCTCCGGATCAACGCTTGATTGCCAGCTTCCCGGAGCTTATCGCAGGCTTCCACGTCTTTCGTCGCCTCTCGATGCCAAGACATCCACCATACACCCTTAAGAGCTTGACCACATTTATCGATCACCGTCAAACTCGATCAGCCAGGGCTTCGGACCCCAGTCAACTGAGCCGGCAGGGCGTGCCGGAACGGTGCAGCTCGTACGGACGCTGCGCGATCAATAACGGATCAGATCGCCAAAAAGGTGCTCGACGACACCTGCCCCTCAACAAAGAGCAATAGGGTCTTGCTCCGACGGAAGACCAAACAGGGGATACAAACAACTCTGGGCAGGCGTCGCGGAGGTCTATTTTGCAATAAACCTTGAACCTCATATTCACTTTTCAAAGAACCGCACCAGGGTGCCGGACGAATCCGACAACCCAATGCCCGCCGAACGCGGGCGAGTCGGCCGAATACAAGACACGGCGGACTCGTTCGAGTTCGAATTACGGTTCGGGAAAACTTTCCGAATCGCGTCACCGGCTTACCGCCAGTGACCCTTCAATGGCAGGGGCTGGCTCAGTGTGGCAAGCAGTGGCAGGTTGAGAAAATGATCAAATCCTTCGCCTCGTTCTTTTCTAATGTGTACTTATCGTTTCCTTCAGATTTACGTTCCATTCCGCAGGAGGTTCAGATGATACGGCTCTTTTTCGTCGCGTCAAGCCCTGCCACATCAACTTTTTAGATTTTTTCCGGACCTCAGCTCGCTATCCCGCGGCCGCAATCCGCCGTTGCCGGTCCAAATGCCGGCCGGGGCGGGAATGTTATCGTCGGGTTTGGTGAATGCAAGGCCCCGGCGGACAAAAATCGGGACCGAGCGTGACTCGACTTCTGTGTATGTTTGCGTCCATCACCGCCGATTCCGGGTACAATCGCACGCCAGTGCCGAGGTCTCGCCAGGGCGGCACTTCCGGGAGTCAAGTCATGCTGAAACGAGTGTTGATCGTGCTGATTGCGGCAGTGGCGATGGGCGTGGGCGCGGTGGGCGACAAGCCCATCAGCCGTGAATTCAAGCTGCCCCAGTCGCGCGCGGCAAAGATGAAATACGACAACGCGATGAAGAAGGCGTACGAGGTCTGGCGGCTGGCCGCCATGGCCGCGGACAAGCAATACATCCTGGACCTGGATGAAGCGAAAAAGGCTGCGATGCGCAGCACCAACCTGGAAGAGGCGAATCGCGTCGCGGCGGTAACGCAGGATATCGACACGCACTTCCGCGATCTGCTCAAGGGACCCAACCCGCACAACAGCACGATCGTGAAGGTCTACGCAGAAAAGGAATGGCAGCCGGTCATCAAGGTGAAGAAGGACCAGAAGCTCAAAATCGTCGTCGCGGGCAAGTGGAACATCAACACCAAGCAGACCAACGGCCTGTGCGGCCCCGAAGGTCGGCAGGACGGATTCGGCAAGCTGATGGGAAAGCTGAACGACGAAGGGGATTTCGTCGTCGGCGCCGGATGCGAGTGGATCGCGGACGCCGATGGCGTCCTGAGCATGGTTTGCTACGACCCCCTCAAATTCGATAACACCGGTTATGTGACCGTTGAAATCACAAATCCGGATGCTTCATCGGCAGCGACGAGCGATCTGCCGGCGCCAAAGGAAGCGGAGTAAGCAGCCGGCTCTTCCGCCCTGTTGCGATTGACCGGTAGAGGAAGATGGCCGCACAGAGGGCGATCAGCCACCCCATGCTGGGATAGAAGCCGGTGAGCGTACGGTGCAGGGCGGGTGCGAACGTCGGGTCCTGACCGAGCAGTTGGTTGAAGATCGTGCCGGCTGCCAGCAGCGTCAGCAGCAGGTGCAGCAGCGTCATTCCCATCGATACGCCGACCATCGTCGCGGAAAAGACCGCTCCCCACATCAGGTAGCGCTGGTGCATCTGCGGCATGATGGCGAAGAGCAGCACCCAGGGAGCGACGAACGTGATCAGGATCTGCGGGTCATTGCGACGCGACTTGATCGCCGCACCGACCGAGCAAAGCACGAGGGCGACAAAGTAACTGAGCCCGAGCAGCGATCGCATCGGCGCCGGCCAATGCAGGCGGATGCGCGGCACGTCCAGCGTGAAGACCACATCAGGCAGATTCCACTTGTACGGCGGAAATGCCAGCAGCGCGGGCAGATTGCTGGAGTTGTTGCTCATCGCCAGATGCTTGTAGGTTCCATAGCCGAAGCCGAGATCGAACCATCCCCGGCTTCCATGAAACATCCAGCCCGCTGAAAAAAACGCGCCGGCGAGGACCGCCGCGAACGCGATCGAAACGACCTTCCGCGGCAGGTGGGGAATAAGGGCGATCAACGCCGCCAGCGCCAGGCCAGCGCTCAACGTCAACGCAGCAGGTCGATCGTGCCGCACCCAGGGCCAGAAGATCAACAGCGCGAGGAGCAAACCCCCTGCCACGCGCCACTGGCGCGGCAGATAGCGAAACACGATGGCGATCACCGCGACGCTGACAACTCCTGCAACCCAGTACCACGCATTCGCGCCGTTCACGAGCCAGCCGCAGGTGACGACCGCGACGGCCGTCAGAAATCCGATCACCACGCGCAATGCGTCGATCGGGCGACCGGCGAACAGCGGCCAGAGGATCAGCAGCGGGATGGCGAAGAGGATCTGGCCTTTGAACATGATTCCGACGCCGACTACCGCACCCGCTCCAAACCAGCGTCCGCTGGAGGCCAGGTAAAGCCCCCAGAAATAGAACGGCATGACCCAGACGTCCCACTGCGGCCAGACGTGAGCATCGACGAGCGTGGCCGGATTAAGCCAGACTAGGAGCGCAGCAAACAACCCGCACAAAGCCGGAACCGGGTCGCGATCTCGCGGGACGGCCTCCCGATCCAAAGTGGATGCGTCCCCCGCAGGGAGCGATCCGCTAACGCCCCCCGCCGGACGAGCGCGCGCGCGTCCCCGCGCCACCCAGAGGCGCACGAGGAAGAATGCGCCGATCGCCGCGATCAGCTCGCAGGTCGTGTTGAACTTGAGCAAAGGCGCACTGTAGGCATATTGCGGCTGCCATGCGGTGACGAGTGGGTACGTCGAGCGAACGTGCCGCACCCAGAGTGCCATGGACAGGAGCCGTCCGGGGGCATAGTCGAGGCCAAACCGACCGTCAGGCGCCGTTTGTTCGATCTCGTCGTATACCGCCAGATAAGCCTTGAAGAATCGGCCCCAGCTCGTAGGTGAACGGCGGCCGCGCCAGTCGACGTTCTCGTCCGCGGCGGCATTGTTGTAGACGATCAGGCCCCAGTGATAGCCATTCTGAATGTCGCCGCTGCGCAACCCACATGCGCCACTGGCGGTATAGCCCCAGACCCATGCCCGCAGCCACAGTCCGCCCAGCAACGCAGCCCAGACAATGTCGATGACGATCATCCACGTCGCGAGCCGCCAGATCATTGGACGCGCCGACGAACGCGGCGCGGCTTGCCGAACCTCGCGCGGACGAGGCTCGTCAACCGCCGGCTCGGACCGATCCGCGCGGCCGTAAGGCTCCGCCCCGGCGGGCAACGGTAAACACTGTGTACCAATCTCCTCCATCGCTCCCTTTGCCATCGCACCTTACGTTGCGCGGCCCCGCAATCGACTCGCTCGGGTGCGACGATCGCATCAACGATTGTTCAGTTTGGCCATCTTCTGCTTTTGCTCAGGCGTGAAGAGGTCGTTCGCCTCCTTCGCGCGCTGCACGGCCGATTGCTTGACGAACGGGAAGACGTGGTCGGCGGCGTCCTCCATCGCCTGAATCAACGGCGTTTCCGCCTGGCGGCGATCCGCCTCGAGCCGTTCCCATTCGCGGCGTGCCCGCTGGACCCGCTCGGCTACGCTCGGGTCGTGAAGGTTGGCCGGCTGTTTCATCGCCACTTCCGCTTCATGCAACGCCCCCGCCGCCAGCCGCGCCGGCGCCTCGATCCGCTCATAGGTGGGGAACAGGCTCTGGATGCGCTGCACGTCCGCCGCGTCGACTTTGACTTCCGCGCGGGCGCGAATCTCGCGCATCGCCCGCATTTGTTCTGGCGTGATTGCGAGGTACTCGGCCAGATGGCGGTCGTTCACCAGACGCCGAACCTTGCCAAGCAAGTCGATCTGCTTGGCGGTGAGGAATTCATACCGCTCAAAATAGAGTTCACAATCGATCGCGCCCGTCAGGCCTCCCTTGCGAACCACCAGCGCCGCGGGGCCGGCAGTAACCCGCCATCGCTCGGCGGATAGCTTGGCGACCCCATCGGTCATCGGCCGGCGCGGCGCCTCAGCCACCGGCGTGGTGGTCCCCGCGGCCGATGCAGCGGTTCGATATTTCCAACCGATCAACGGCGCCGCCAGCAGGGCGATCAGAAGCAACGGAAGGCTGATCCAGAGCGACGGCCCGGCGGCAAAACCCGCGGCCGGCGATGTTGGAAGCGATTGCGCGTCAGACATGGAACTAATGGCCGAATTGAGCAAGCGAACAACATTGGATACCCAGAGACGGGCATGCTGTTGGAGGCGACTTGGCAGCCGCTTCCCTGCGCCGCGATTGACCAAAGAAAATCGCCCCGCCGCGGAAACCGGCGGGGGCGATTAATTTGTGATGCAGGAAAATGAACGATTACTTGTTGAACGCCGGCTTGCGCTCGGTATTGACGTCAGCCGAATCCTTATTGAAGGCGGCGGGCCTGGCGGTCCGACGCGGTCCGCCGGGCGCGGTCCCGCCGGTGTTGGCAACGCCGGCATGAACGGTCGTCGGGAGGATCAGCACCTCGACGCGACGGTTCTGCGCCTGGCCTGAGCTGGTCGCATTGCTGGCGATGGGCCGCTGGTCGGCAAAGCCGGCCACTTCGATGCGCGAGGAGCTGACGCGATCGTGCTGCAACTCTTCGCTGACCGCGATGGCGCGGTGGGCCGAGAGATACCAGTTGTCTTTATGGCCCGCGCGGATTGTCGCTTCGTGAACGACGCGCTGGTTGTCGGTGTGTCCAACCACCATCAACTCATAGGTGGAGGCGACGGACGAATTAAGGATCTGGGAGAAGCGCGTGATCGCCTCGCGCGCCTTGGGCGTCACATCGGCGCTGCCGGCGGCGAACGTCACGTCGCTCTTGAACTTCACCACGCCGCGGGCGCTGTCGAAATCAACCAGGTCGGGGTTCTGGGCAGCAAACTCCCTGAGGGCGCTATCCAGCGGCGCGGGCAGCGCAACCCCGCCGATCGGCCGGTTCATGGCGTCGGCGTACTTTCGGCTCAATTCATCGTTCTGCCGCTGAAGGTCGGCGATCTGGCTGGTGAGATTGATCACCAGGCTGTCCTTGTCGCCGGCGCCATGCATGATGGCATCGAGCTGACGCTTGTAAGCGTCCGACTCGGCCGCGGAGGCCTGTGCCTGGCGCTCAGCGGAGGCAAGTCGCTCCGCGTACTGGTCGCGGTCCAGCTTCAGGGCGTTGTATTTTTCCTGGGAAACGCAGCCGACGGCCGCGAACGAAAGAAGGGAAACACCAACCCAAAATGACATCCGTGCCATGGCGAGACCTCCGTGCATGACGATCGAGCCGGAATCCGAAAAAAGACTCGGCCCGCACAACCCGCGTCGCACTTGCGCCCGTTCATCGTCTGCGGGGGGAACGGTGACGCAATGCGCCGCAAAACCAGACCCAAAATATCCCCGCTTCAATCGGCCGGCACCAACTGCCCTATCTGTACCGGCACCAGCAATATGGGCAAGTGATTTGGAAAATGCAAGAGGTTAGGGCATAAAAATCCGCAAAATTTGCGCGGGTCGCGCAAATCTCGCCGGAGCGGCTCCATTTCCAGTCAACAGGAAATCTACTTCGCCCGCGACTTGCCGATGATCAGGCCGATCACGAAGAAGATGATGACCGCGCCCATCCCGTAGACCGCCGGCATGAGCGGGTGATTCTTCGAGACGTCGAAATATGAGATCGCCTGCGGCCAGGTCCCGTAGAGCGCCGCCACGAGGACATAGATCCCGTAGAGGACGACGAAGGCGGCGGCGAGCGCCGCGGCGCCGAAGGCCGGCGCAGACGGATCCATCGCCTGAACGTAAACCGGCGCCGCGGCCATGCCGCGTACCGGGCTCCGCTCCTCTTCCATCTCCAGGGTGCCTTCCGCTTCAGTTCCGCCAAGCCTGCCGGCGGACGGCGCGATCTCGTCCAGCACGGCGCCGAGGCTGGTATCATCGCTCTCGCGCGTGAGGTCGAGCAGGCCGGAACCGGAGCCGACGCCTTCCAGGTCGCGCTGCTCGCGCACGGCGCCGGTGATCGCGGTCTGTGCCGCGGGGTCAACGCGCTCGGAATCGTCGCTTCCAAACACGTTGATGCCGCCCTGCCGGCTGGTGGCGGTGCCACTCAGCCCCGTGCCGCTGCTGGCGGGGCGTCCCGGCGACGGGACGCCGCCCAGTGAGCCGCTCAGCCCGAGGTCGGCCGCGAGGGCTGTGTCGTCCTTCGTCTTCATTCCGGCGGCGGAAGATTGACCGGTGTCGGCATCACTCAGGGTGATGCTGGTGCCGCTGGCGCCGGTGGTATCGACGAGCCCGATCAGCCCGCCGCTGTCTGAAGTGCCGAGATCGACGTGGTCCATCCCGCTGCCCAGATCGGACTTGAGTTGCTCGACCTGATCGGCCTTGAACATAAGGCGCGGGCCGTCGCGGAACTCGCGCAAGCGCCCTTCGCGGGCGTACTGCTTGATCTCCTCTTCGGACCTGCCCAGGGCGGCCTGCGCTTCTTCCAGCGTATAGAACATCTTGGCCATCATGGGGCGGTTCTCCGAAAGAGGTCGATCAATCGTTGCGTGGCTTCGCGATTACTACTTGTTGCTTTCGTCGGGCGATTCCGGGGACTTCACGCGATGTTCTTCAGCGGCGCGGACCGCCGCGTTCTCCATGTCGGCCAGCTTTTCCACTTCGATCGGATTGGGGCTGGTATTGAAGTTCTTGAGTTTGCGGTCGAAGTGGAAATTCCGGGCGGCCACCAGCCGGAGCTGCTTCTCACCCGGATAGAACTGATACGCGCAGAGCGTCTGCGCGTCGATGTCCATGATGTAACAGCCCCAGGTGTTGACTGAGAATTGACCGGGCATGAGGTAAAGGTTTGCCCCGCCAGCAATGGGCGGCGTCTGCGGTGGCGGCACACCATAAGCGGCGGGCAGGAACGACGATCCCGAATTGCGTGACAGGAGGACGAGGACCAGCAACGCCAGCATCCCCGCGTTGAGGTAGAGCGCGATCAGCAGGGGGCGGTTTCGACGGGGTCGCGTCATGGGTGCGGTGGTGAACGCGGCAGCCAAAGGAAGGGCCATTTGCAGGCCAATCGGGCAGGCCTCTGGCCGAAACGATCGCAACACCTATTATACGTCTTCCGCTCACTGCTGCAACAACAACCTGCGTCTACGACGGTCCCTTGCCCATGACGTTATCGGACACGAGAACCGAGCCAACCGCAGCGCCGCCACACTCCGATCGCCCTGCCGTTCCCATTGATCCCTGCGCCCCGCAGATCCGCCGGGAGCGGGTCGGATCGTGGATTCATATAGGCCAGCTTCACGGCTTCGAGTGGAACCACGTTCGCCTGCCGATTCGATCCCTCCCCCCCGCCCTACACAACCTGCGCATCCTGCACCTGAGCGACCTCCACCTCCGCCGGCGCTGGTCGAGAAATTACGACCAGTTGCTGGAGCGGATTCAGGCCGATCCGCCAGACCTGCTCGTTTTCACGGGCGACTTCGTCGAGAACAAGAAGAACCATCTCCCCGCCCTTCCGCTGGTTCGCCGGATGGTGGAGGGATTCCGGGCACGGCTCGGGGGCTTCGCCGTGACGGGAAATCACGATGGGCGCTCGATGCCCGCGACGCTGGCGCAATTGCCGATCCGACTGATCGAACATCAACGCGTCACGCTGCCACTCGGGGATGATTCAATCGAACTGATTGGGCTCGTGGGATTTCGACGCACCGATTTAAATGAATCCTGGATGCGGTCGCTTCCGCCACGTCAGGCGGGCGTGCCGCGAATCGTCCTGAGCCACTACCCCGACAGTTGGCAACGCGCACAGTGCCTGGAGGCCGACCTGTTCCTCTGCGGTCACACACACGGCGGACAGATCTGCCTGCCCCGGGGCATTCCGCTGATCCGTCATGATGCGATGCTACGCCGGTATTGTAAGGGAATCCATCGCCTTGGCGAGACCTGGCTGGTCGTGAACCGGGGAATGGGGTTCAGCGGACTTCCTGTCCGCCTCTTCTGCCCATCGGAAGTCATTGACATCCGGCTGATCCCAGGCTGAGCATCCCGTCCCCAGCACAACCGGCGGCCAAGGCGGTGCACTCCGAGATCGCGTTCACGACGAGACCGTCGATACGACTTGCCCCCGCCTCACGCGTATTGCAGATATCCGTCGGGAAGCTGCTCGCTCAGGTGCGGGAGTGCGTGTCAACCTCATCGAAGCACCGCTCGGGCTCCCCGGAATAGGCGCGGGCGTGCGCTGGTTCATATTAGATGGATGAACCGCGTTCCCACCCTGTCTGCGATGGCCTTGTTCACGCTGCTCGTGCCTGCATGGCTTCGGCACCAGCAGACTCGGCAACAAGAGCCGGCGCCGACCATCCGTCGGGCTATCTTCGCGGCCGGCTGTTTCTGGGGAATCGAGGCAGCGTTTCGGCATGTGGACGGCGTAGTCAGTACCGTCGTCGGATATACCGGCGGGCACCTGGCAGACCCAACCTATCGCCTCGTCTCCCTTCAAAGCAGCGGACATGCCGAGGCGGTGCTGGTGACGTACGACTCGCGCAGGGTGAGCTACGAGGAGCTGCTGGACGTTTTCTGGAATTGTCACGATCCGACGATCGACCATGGCGCCGGTTCCCATCGTTCGGCCATTTTCTGCTTCGACGCCGAGCAGGAATCCGCGGCGCGACGATCGATCAACGAGTTCTGCCAGCACTCGGTCATCTTCACAGGTCCACTACGCACACAGATCCTCCCGGCGACGCGGTTTTATGCCGCTGAGGATGAACACCAGCACTACTTCGAGAAATGGGGCGACGGAACATCTTGCCACAAGCCGCAACATCGCCCGATCCACACGCGCCCGGCAGACGAAGCTGCTCGGGCCCGGCGGGAAATGACGCGCCAGTAGAACCGGATCACACAAGCTCCAGTGGGAACGGCGTCAGGTTTTGTACGCCATTGCGCGTCACCAGATATTGATTCTCCAGTCGTACTCCCCCTGCCAGAGTCAACGAATAAGTGCCGGGTTCACACGTGAACACCTCACCTTCGAGGAGCGTGTCGTCCCATTTGGGATTGAGGTGGGGAAACTCGTGGGGTTGAAGGCCGACGCCGTGGCCAAGGTGGTGAGTCATGGGTGAGCCGATGTTAGCGATGAAGTGCTCATCAACGGCGCGGCAGATATCGCGGCAGCGCGTTCCGGGACCTGCCATCCCTTCCACGATTGGGAAGACGCCGGCAAGCATTTCCCACGCCCGGCGTTGCGCGTCCGTCGGACGCCGATCGACTGCGATCGCGCGGCAGTTGTCCGAGAAGTAGCCCCGGTACGCCGGCCCGAGATCGAGAATATAAATTTGCCCTGCCTTGGCCTCATGGTGGCCGCGCGGCGCCCCGCCCGGCTCCCCACAGCGATAGTCATTGCCGAGGTGGGCCGACAGCGGTTCCCCCGCCACCTCCACTGCCGCCGCGTGAAGCT
Organism: Tepidisphaerales bacterium; assembly: GCA_038240605.1. Taxonomy (GTDB): domain Bacteria; phylum Planctomycetota; class Phycisphaerae; order Tepidisphaerales; family Tepidisphaeraceae; genus JBBSDP01. The sequence goes on from JBBSDP010000096.1 coordinate 10,675, forward strand.
CGGCGAAGACATGGGTCTCTGAAATCCCCGGCTCGATAATCTCCCGCGCCCGCCGGTACATTGCGTCGCAACAGTCGATTGTGGTCCGCATGAGCGCCAGCTCGTCGGCATCCTTGCGGCGACGAAGCTGCCACAAATCGGCATCGATCGCGCTGATTTTTCCTTCATAGCCGAGCACCACCTGCGCGCTGACCGGAGAGGTATCGATCCCGATGCGCGCAGTCTTTCGTGCCGCAAGCGCCGCCAGGACTTTCTCAGCGACAAGTGCCGGCTGCTCCTGCCGATTCGTCGAAAACCATTGCGCCTCGTATGCCGATACCTGATCCGCCGCCATCCCGACGGCGGGGACGCTGGCCGTCACCAGGAAGCTTCCGCCGTCGGCAAAGAGGACGAATGCCGCGTAGTGCTGCCAGAACGGAAGGTGCGCGGAAAAATAGTAAACGTGAGGCGAAAGCCCGATCACGATCGCTTCCAGTCCGCGCTCGCGAAGGACCTCCAGAAGGCGGATTTGACGGATGCGGCAGGAACTGGGATCGAGCATGTCCGCGATGTTACTACTCCCCTGCTGTCTCCCAAAGCCGCAGTGCATCCTGGGCGATCGCCTCGACGTGCCGATCGCCGGCCAGCCACGTCACGCCGGGGAAACGACGGAACCACTTCATCTGCCGCCGTGCAAGTTGCCGCGTCGCGATCTTGATTCGCTCGGTCGCATCGTCGAGCGAGACGCGGCCGGCAAGATGTTCGATCAGGTCCTGGTAGCCGGTGGCTTCCGACGCGGTTTGCGACAGTGAGCCGTATCGATCCGATAGCGCGCGCGTCTCGTCAAGCCATCCCGCCCCAAGCATCGATCGAACCCGCGCGTTGATGCGGCGATTGAGCGCTTCGCGGTCCCAAGTCAGCCCAATCCAAACCGCCGCGTGCCGCTGGCCCGGCGTCGACCAGTCGGTCTGGAACGAAGAGATCGGTTGCCCGGTCAGCTCGTAGACCTCGAGGGCGCGAACGAGTCGGCGGGTGTCGTTAAGGTGAATGCGGGATGCGGCTGGCGGATCGACCTGCGCCAGCCGTTGCGCCAACTGTTCATTCGGTATGGCGGTGAGGCGGGCGCGCAAATCGGCGTCGGCGCCAGGGCCTTCAAAGAGACCTTCGAAGAGTGCCTTGTAGTAGAGCGGCGTTCCGCCCGTCGCGACCAACGGCGTTCCCCGCTGGCTGGCATCTGCAATCACCCCATCAGCCAGTTCGACGAACCGCGCGGTGGTAAACGTTTGATTCGGGTCCACCACGTCCAGCAAATGATGACGAACTTCCGCCCGCTCCCCGGCCGTCGGCTTGGCGGTGCCGATGTCCATCCCCCGGTAAACCTGCATCGAATCCACGCTCAACAATTCCCTTCCCACCGCGCGGGCCACCGCCATCGCCACCGCGGATTTACCGGATGCCGTCGGGCCGATCACGACCAATAAACGGGGAGAAACTGCCATGGCGCCATAGGCTGTCAAAAGTGCAGGATGCCCGGAAACCGCCGAAGAAGGCACCCGATTTCGGTAACAGTTTAATGCGCGGGAAACGCGGATCAGGAACCTCGTGATTCTCGATCCGCATTTTTCCGCGCGCCCGCCGTTGGCTTCGCCTCGAAGTTGGCTTTCACCACCGCCGCATTCCGCTGAAGGATCGGCAGCTTGACCCGTTTCATCGCGCTCCCTTTCAGCGCGTTGCGATAGTCTGCTCCCGTCCAACCGAGCACCTCGTTCACGTCCAGCGTCCCGCTCGCAAATCGCGGGCGCAGCGCTGGCTCATCCGCCTCGGGTGCACGGCGGTTGAACGGGCACACGTCCTGGCAAATGTCGCAGCCGTAAAGCCACTCTCCCACCTTCGACCGAAGCTCCTGCTCAATCTCGCCCCGGTGCTCGATCGTGAGATAGGAAATGCATCGGCGGGCATCGAGCTGATACGGCGCCGTAATAGCGCCCGTCGGACAGGCATCGATGCAACGCGTGCACGAGCCGCAATGATCGACGCCCGGCTCATCGGGCGGCAGTACCGCGGTCGTCAAAACTTCACCGAGCAAGATCCATGAGCCGATCCGCGGATGAATGACACAGGTGTGTTTTCCCATCCACCCGATGCCCGCCCGCACGGCCAGCTCCTTCTCCATGACCGGAGCAGTATCAACCGCGGCCCGAGTCTGACACCCCGGTTCGATCTCCCGAATCCAATCTGCGAGCGCGTGGAGCCGGTCCTTGATCAGCTCGTGGTAATCCTCGCCCAGAGCATAGCGGGCGATGCGGCCGGAGTTGCTTTTCCCATCCACGTCAGGAGGCGACTGGAGTGTTGTGTGATAGTTGATCGCAACACAAACGACACTTTGCGCGCCGGGGAGATAGGTGGCTGGGTCAGTTCGTTCATCAAAGCGCTTCATCAGGTAAGCCATATCGGCCGCTTGCCCCTCTTCGATCCATCGCTGGAAATAGGCGCGATAGAGAGAAGGGTCTGCCGGCGCAATCCCCACCAGGTCAAATCCGATCGCTCGGGCGCGGTGCTTAATCGCGCTTGCCAGGGCCAATCGATCGAACTGGAACGAAGTTGAATTAGACACGGGCTTTTGAACGAATTGACGATACGACGGGTTTCCGCTTCGTGTACTTTCCTCCCAGGGTCAGGCCGAACAGACGGTGTAGATCAGTTGCGAATTGTCGCAGCCCAAACGAGAACACTTCTATGGCCAATTACTTCCGCGACATCATCTGAGCCGCCGATCGGGCTAGGTTGGCCAACGCTTCCTGATCTTTTTGAAATCGTTCACTGCGCTGACGCCAGTTTTCGATTTCCTGCTCGAAGCTCATGTGTGCCAGTCGGGCCTGCACCAGTTCCGCCCCGCGCCGTTTCATTTCCACGCAATCGAATTCCGGCTCTCCGCGAAAGCTGCTGATTCTTGTGTTTTGCCATTATCCGAACAGATGAAGGACTCTGAGCCGAAAATGGCAGAAGTTGCGCATGCCGCACGCACGCCATAAGATTGCCCGTAGGCCGCGATTGAACCCTTCGGTG
>JBBSDP010000097.1:0-13002 GCA_038240605.1 Tepidisphaerales bacterium
GGCTCTCCGCGAAAGTCGCTGATGGTTCATTGGAATCTACTACCTGTTGGGGTATGAGTGGAAGGCGTTGATCAAGGAGGATCACGCATGGACGCGGATATTGAACTGGCGATGCTCTCGTCACTGCTGGACCTGGATGAATTCGAGGTCGTGGAATCGAGCTGGGACCATGGAGAAGATTGCCAACTACTTTGTGAGCCGTTCAAGCAACGGGCGCACCGAAGGGTTCGATCGCGGCCTACGGGCAATCTTATGGCGTGCGTGCGGCATGCGCAACTTCTGCCATTTTCGGCTCAGGGTCCTGCACCTTTTCGGATAATGGCAAAACACAAGAATCAACAGCTTTCGCGGAGAGCCGGTTTCGCTTGATGCCGCTTGACGCCGAGGACCGGTCTCATGTTCCGCGTGTCGTCTTCGTCTGCCGGCCCTCCCAGCGGTTCAGGCTCCCGCGCATTCACCGGCGGCTCCGCTGTCTACCGGATCGTGCCTTATGTCTGGGCCTTTCCCACCACCGCGTTGGGATTGACCGCCCTGCTCGTCGCGTCGTCGCTCGGACGAATTGGGACGCAAATCGTGGACGGCGTTCTGGAGTTACATGGCGGGTGGATCTCGTTGTTCCTCAGCCGCTGTACGCCGTTGCGCGGCGGCGCTTCGGCCATGACGCTGGGTCATGTAGTGCTGGGTCGCGATCTGACGCTCCTGGAACTGACGCGGGACCACGAGCGGGTGCATGTCCGCCAATGTGAGCGCTGGGGGCCGTTGTTCATTCCGGCGTACCTGATGGCATCGGCGATCGCGTATGTTGGCGGCGGCCGGGCATACGATGACAACGCGTTTGAGCGCGAGGCGTTTGGCCGCCGATGAGGACCGGTACGATGTGGTTCGGCCTGTACAACCTCCTGTCCGCGGCCAGGCCCAAGACCGGGACGACGGATATCCTCATCTGGTCGATGGTGCTCATGGGCCTGTTGCTCGTGGGGTTGTTCGTGGTCGTCCGACTCAAGAAGAAGCTGACCCAGGCGGAGCTGCCGGGCGCGAGCGGCGGGTTTACGTTGTCGGACCTGCGACAGCTTCACAAGAGTGGGAAGATGTCCGACGAAGAATTCGAAAAGGCCAAGGCTCGGATTGTAATGGCGGCGAAAGCTGCCACGGCCCGAGGTGAGGCGAGCACGACAGGGCAGCGAATCGAGCCGTCACCCAAAGCGGCGACGCCTCCCGAACCTTGAAACGCGCTGGCTCGGAGCGCTGGCCGAAACAGTATCGGACGCAGCGCAGGACCCATAACCGAAAAGCAGTTACGAGAAATTTTGCCTTTTTCCTTTAGACGCGCAGGCGGGTAAGATCGGAACCGAAGCAGACGCAATGCGGTATCAAGTTGGTCCCCGTAGCTGTTCGATATCTTACGGAGCGGCGGGCACTACCAATCCGCTGTGCGGGGCGGGAACGGATGAGCGTTCCGCCGGGTATCACTTTTTCACCGAGGCGCGGGCTCGCGTCGCGTGATTGCCGAAGCGTTCGGCGGGCACGCATCGCGACCTGGTTGCCACGGGGCTGGAAGGCGAGTCGATGGCGAATAGCAATCGTCCTGGCAACGGAGGCGGCGGGGGCCAAAACCCACCCGGAGGCGGCGGCGCAGGTGGTGGTACACCACCCACCGGCGGGTTTCGCGGGCGGCGAGTCACGACGTGCAGCTTCTGCGGCAAGTCATCCCGTGACGTGGGGCCGATGGTCGAAGGGCCCAGCGACGTCTACATCTGTGCCAACTGCGTCGACCTCGCCCATAACATCATCCGCCAGGAAAAGCGCAAGCTCAATGGCAACCAGCCGTTGTTCAGCAGTATCCCCACGCCGCGACAGATCAAGGATTTCCTGGACCAGTACGTGGTCGGCCAGCAGTACGCCAAGAAGGCGTTGGCCGTCGCGGTTCACAACCATTACAAGCGGTTGATGACCACGGAGGGGACCGAGGAGAATCCCAACAACGCCGATGAGGTCGAGATCGACAAGAGCAACGTGTTGCTCGTGGGCCCGACGGGCAGCGGCAAGACGCTGCTTGCCCGGACGCTGGCGCGCATCCTCAACGTTCCCTTCGCGATCGGCGACGCGACCACGCTCACCGAAGCGGGCTACGTCGGCGAGGACGTGGAGAACATCCTCCTCAAGCTCCTCCAGAACGCGGACTATGACCTGGAAGCCGCACAGCGCGGCATTATTTACATCGACGAGATCGACAAGATCGGGAAGACCTCGGGCAACGTCAGCATTACACGCGACGTGAGCGGCGAGGGCGTGCAGCAGGCCCTGCTGAAGATGCTCGAAGGCACGGTCGCCAACATCCCGCCCCAGGGCGGACGCAAGCATCCCGAGCAGCAGTACATCCAGATGGACACCAGCCAGATCCTGTTCATCTGCGGCGGCACGTTCGTCGGGTTGGAGGACATCATCCGCAAGCGACTGGGCAAGCGGCAGATCGGCTTCAACTCCGAGCAGAGCCTGGCCGAGACCTCGCGCGACCGAGCGGCGATCCTGTCGCAGGTTCAGCCGGAAGACCTGGTCGAATTCGGCATGATCCCCGAGTTCGTCGGTCGCCTGCCGATGGCGGCGACGCTGGAGCCGCTGGACGTCAAGACGCTGATCTCCATTTTGACCGAGCCGAAGAACGCCCTGGTGAAGCAGTACAAGAAGTTCTTCCGCCTGGAGAACAGCGAAGTGGAGTTCACCCCCGGGGCGCTGGAGCTGATCGCCGAGCGTGCCCTGAAGCGAGACACCGGCGCCCGCGCGCTGCGCGCGGTGTGCGAAGAGATCATGCTCGAGTTGATGTACAAGCTTCCCGACCAGCAGCAGGCGGGCCGGTACGTCATCACCGAGGAGATCGTCGAAGGACGCCAGAACCTCTTCGAGCTGAAGCCGGAACGCCGCAAGGAATCGGCCTAGTTATTGGCCGTGGCGGGAGCATTTGTCGATGAGCAGGCTACGAAATGCATCACGCGCTGGCGGTGCGACGCCCGTTCGCGGCGCCAGGAAAGGCGGCGACATCGCGGCGCTGCGGCGGCGCAATTCGATCGCCCGGCGCCTGCTGGACCAGTGGCGTCGTCTGGACAGCAAGCTGACGGAAGACACCTGGCCGCAAGTCGAATCGGTCTTGAATCAGAACGCCTGAACGCTGGTCTTCTCGCGCGGCTCGTTACCGCGAGCGAATGGCGCCAGATCACCGCGTCAGCGTGATTTGCCGGCCATTGAACTGCGAATCGGGACCACCCTATTTTCCCACCTCAGCCTTGATGTGACCTGGAAATCCGGGTCGATACTGCCGAATCGTGCGATCCGGTCCAGCACCCTTTTTTTACTTGTTGGACCGCGCGATCCATCGCTTGCGCCCGTAAGACCGGATCGCAGTCCGAGCGTGCAACCGCGGCTGCGACGAGTCCGAAATGAGTCGGAATCAATGCCTGGGCTCGGGCAACGTCTAGTTCGTAGCCATTTGCTCCAGATTGGACCAGCTGGACTGAGTCAACCATCCTGATGAGGGCGCGAATTGAATCGGGATCGAACGCGCTCGGATCACCGTCTAAGGTCGCCGATACGCTTTTGGTAAGGATGTGAGCGATCGGACCTGGCATGTGAAGGCCTTGTATGCGTGAAGCCAGATGTTCGGGACCGTCCCTTGTCGCGCGATGATCCGGCAGCTTCAGTAACCGATCGACATTAGATATGCAGCGGAGCCCACGCAATTCCCCTAAACAGGTGATATGGCGTCAACCGGTGCGCAAGGCGGTTTAGTCCCGTTTGTGGCGGAAATAGATGAGAATTGGATGGAAGAAATAGCGGGAGTGACGCGGAGCGGGCGTATCTTTCCGGGATCACATCCTCAACGAATTCTTACTTCTCGACCTCCACCTTGATCGTGTGCTTCACCGGCTGCACCGCGGCCAGGGAGGCGCCAATGAAAGTCTTGTCCTTGGAGATCCCCTTGTTGATCACGCGCTCCAGGGCCTCTTTTTCCTCCGGGGCGAATTCCATGTAGCGGGGCATGTTGTGGATCATTTCCTTGACCAGCGGGGTCTCGAAGTTCTGCTGGGCCTGCACAACGCCCTGCACCTTCTGGAACGGTTCGAGGAACGGGTTGTCGAGGAACTCGGCGGCGAGGTTGACTCCCTTGCCCAGCTCCTCGGCGCTGAAGGTCTTGGTCTCCTTGCCCCACGTCACCTTGAGGCTCTTGCCGGCGGCGTTGGTGACCACGAGCTTAAAACGGTTGAGGTCCTGGTTGAACGGGAAGAACTCCAGGACGCCGCGCTCGTTCGACGGAGCACTGATCGCGCCGTTGGCCGGAAAGCAGAAGGGATAGCGGGTGCTTTCGATCTCGATCGTGCCGTTGGTGGCCGAGAGGACCTTGTGGCCATCGGTGGCAGAGGCCTTGTCGCCGGCGAGGTCGAACGTGATCGTGCCGACGTTGCCGTCGCAGCCGAGGCCCTTGAGGAACGCGTACGCCATGACCAGGTGCCCGTTCCAGTCGGGATGGACGCCGTCGCCACCGGCGACGTGATAGCTGGCGCCGTACTTCGCCTCGGCCTTTTCCATCACGTCATGCATGGGGGTGAAGACGTCGGCGAACGCGACGCCCTCTTGCTTCGCCAGGTCGCGATCGATGTCACGGAAGGCGCCCAGCGTCTTGTTGTACATCTCCGCCGCTTCACGGCTGTGACCGCGAAACGTGTTGTTGTCGACGCATCCGGATGAGCCCAGCACGATGAAGCGGATGTTCGCCTTTTTCATCTGGTCAACCACGGACTTCTGCGTGTCGTGGTAGCGCTTTGCCTTCCCCTCGTCCATCGGGGAGTAGCCGCCGTCGTTCATGCCGAAGCAGGTCGTTGCCACGCTGGCGTTGAAGCGGAGCATGTCGTTGGGCATGCGTCCGGCGAACCCCCCGGCCGTCTCACCGCCCCACCCGAACTGGGTGACGTGGATCAGAGCCTGAGGCCGGCACATGATCAGGTAATCCTCGATCAGCACCGAGTACATCTTCTGCTCGGTGATCGAGTCGCCGACCACCGCGACGTAATCATCGGGCTTCATCGCCTCATCCGCCGCGCGCGCCAGGGGCGCGAGGCCAACGAGCACCAGGAGCGATTGAATGATCCTATAAGAACGTGGCATGTGGGGTTCCCTTCGAGAATGTTGCTGATTCGTCGTACGCATGTAAGCGTGCGCGAGACTTACTTCACTTCCTCAACCTGGATTGTGTGCCGTACGGGTTGAACGGCGGCGGCCGATGCGTCGCGGAGCGGTTTGTCCTTCTTCGCCAAAGCAGCGCCGATCCGGCGGATCGCATCCTTCTCTTCCGGCGCCTGCTTTTCGAGCTCCAGGAGGCCGTGCATCGTCGTCTTCACCAGCGGCGTCTCGAAATTCTGCTGCTGCCGCACCGCCGTGTCCACTTTCTTGAACGCATCGGCGAACGGGTTATCGAGGAACTCGGCTGCCAGGTTGATCCCCTTCGCCAGGTCCGCGGCGGGGAACTCCTTGCTTTGCGCACCCCAGGTCACCTTCAGCTTCTCACCCTTGCCGCCGGTGACGATCAGCTTGAATCGGTTCAGGTCATCGTTGAACGGGAAGAACTCCAGGATGCCGCGGGTGGAGGCAGAAGTGTTGCCCGTGCCGAAAAAGCAGAATGGGTAACGGCTGCTCTCAATCTCTACTTTTCCGTCGGCGGTGGAGAGGACCTTGTGATCTTCGGTCGCCTGCGCCTTGCCAGCGGCGAGGTCGATCGTGATCGTTCCGATCTCTCCGTTGCACCCCAGTCCCTTGAGGAACGCGTAGGCCATGACGAGGTGGCCGTTGGCGTTGGGGTGGACGCCATCGCCGCCGGCAAGGTCGTACGCCTTGCCGAACTTTGCCTTGGCCTTGGTCATGACGTCGATCATCGGGCTGTAGACGTCGGCGAAGGCGACGCCCTGCTCCTGGGCGACCTGCCTGGCGAGATCGCGTTCGGCGGCGAGCGTCTGGTTGTACATCTCGGCCTGGGCGGAGCTGTGGTGGTAGGTGTCGGCGTCCACGCAGCCGGGCGAACCGACGACGATGAAGCGAACGCCGCCCGCCTTGAGTTGCTCGACCACCGACGTCTGCGCGTCGTGGTAATGCTTCGCCTTCTGATCGTTCATGGGGGAGTAGCCGCCGTCGTTCATGCCGTAACAGGTGGTGGCGGCGGTGGCGCCGAACGGAAGCATGTCATTGCCGACGCGGGCCGCGAAGCCCCAGCTCGTCTCCCCACCCCAGCCGAACTGGGTGACGCTCAGGCCTGGCTGCGGCTTGCACATGAGCAGGTAGTCTTCGATGAAGACTGAATACATCTTCTGCTCGGTGATCGAATCGCCTATCACCGCGACGTGATCACTTGCATGAAGGCCCGCACCGGTCGAGGGTGCGGCGGCGGCGTCAGCTGCCGCGGCGGCACCCCGCGCGAACGCTGCGGACAGAAGCACGATGCAACAGCAACCCACGGCGTGCAATCGATTCATGGTTTCTCCAATAGAGCTAAATCGGGGGCGGGAAGTGCACGCAGTATCTACCCGCAGCCGGCGGCACTTGTTGTTTAAGCGGCGGCATGCGGCGAATGCTGCTGGACCGCCCAGATCGGAAGGGTAAGAATGGGTGCTGTGATGACCAAGTGCCGTGAACGGATCATCCGCCGGGGGGTGCTGCCGCGCCGCGCCGTGGCAACGCTGATCTGCGCTCTCGTTGTCACGGTTGCCGGTGTCCCTCCCGCGCGGGCGTCGACGAGCGAGCAGGAGATCGCCGATGCCGTCGCTCACCTGGGCGACGCCAGCTTCGAGCGCCGGGAAGAGGCGTCGCGCGTGCTCTGGTCGGCGGGCAAGGCGGCGGAGCCGGCCTTGAAGCAGGCGCTGAGCAGCGACGACCCGGAGGTGGCCGGCCGGGCGCGGCGCATCCTCGACAAGTTCGCCTTCGGTCTTTTTCCCGACACGCCTCCCGACATCTTCGCCCTGCTGGATCAATACCGCTCCGGTAACCCGCAACTGAAGCTGGCGGCGCTAGAAGGACTGGCGACCCGCGGCGTGCGCGGGAGCCGGGTGCTCCTGGGACTGCGCCGCGACGAACCCGTCGAACAGGTGCGGGCGGCGATCCTCAAGGCGCTCGCGTCGCACGCGCGCGAGGCCGGCGCCATGCTCCTGGCCGATGGCGACTTTGCCTCCGCCGACGTGCTCCTCTCCACCGCGGCCACCTCGGGCGGTGACGCCGCCCGCGATTATGCCGCGTTCCTGTTGCTGCACGGCGGGCTGGACGATCGGGTCGCCAGGCTCCGCGAAGAGGTGGCCCACACCCCTTCGCCCGTTTCCTCGGCGCTGCTGGTCAGCCTGCTGCGCGCTAATGGAGACTTGGAGGGGGCTTCCAAGGCCGCGGCCGGAGCCGCCGACGAGTCACTTGTGGAGCACCTGCTGATCGAGCGGCGTGACTGGAAGACGCTGGCGGAGAACGTGCGGCAACGCGTGGCCCGCGCCGAATCGATCGATGACCTGGCGTTCCTCACCGCCTACGACCGTCTGGCCGGCAATACCGCCGAGTATGAAAAATCGGTGGAGGCGCTGGTGGGGTTCGCCGACCGGAACCTGGAGCAAAACTGGTTCGTGGCCAAGGCGCTGTTCCTCAACGACCAGCCGCAGCGGGCGGTGGACGTGTTGATGAAGCATCGCAACTACGCCGCGGTCGTCGATTTCCTCACCCCTCGGTTTCAGTTCAAGGAGGCGCTCGACCTGCCGCAACTGGGAGTGGGGGAAAAGCCGGAGATCGCCCTGCGCCTCAAGGCGATGACCGCGCCCGCGCTCCGCTTCGTCGGCGACCTTTCGGCGGCGCGAAAAGTGCTCGACGAGGTCGCCGCCGAAAATGGCGGCGTCAACGATTTCAGCGTATGGGGCGCCCTGACCGGCGCTGCTCGCGAAACCGGCGACAAGCAGCGCGCCGACGCTTTCTGCGCCGAAGGCCTCTCCGCCGCGGCCCCCAACGATTCGATCCCCTGGCTGCTGGAGAAAATGGGCATGCCGGACGGATCGGCGGCGTGGCATTGGTGGAAGTTCCTCCGACAGCGCAACGCCAGCGAGCCCGCTTCCCAGACCCTCCAGCGCCTGCGCGCCGTCGTCGACAACCAACTTCCCGCCGACGATCTGGAGACGCTGTGCCGCCGGGCACAGGATGCGGCGATGCGCATGCGTCCCGGCGAGCGCGAGCTGTGGCTGGACGTCATCGCCGACACGCTCAGCGGCGCCGGCCGCGGCGAATCCGCGGAGCGCATCCTGAAACAGGTTGCACAGGAGAGCCCGTCGGTCCATTCCCTGCTGCGACTGGGCGACCGCGAGGCGGATCGCGGCGATTGGCCGCGGGCCGCGTCGAGCTACGGACAGGCGTGGGAGATGGATCGAACCCGCCCGGTGGCCCTGTTCCTGCGCGGCTGGTCGCTGGTGAAGGCCGGGCGCGAGGCAGAGGGCAAGCCGTTGATGGAGCTGGCCCACCTGATCCCCCTGGGGGCAGCGCGGTTGCGGCACGAGCTGCACGACGTCCTGATGAAGCGCGGACTCTCCGCCGACGCGGCGCGGGAGCGCACGCTGATCACGCGCGTGGGCGAGTTCATGAGCTGGGACCGAAGCGATGCGCTGCGTCAGGGCGGCGACGAGGCGAGCGGAAAGGAAGTTTACCTCACCGCCGCCGACGACTGGGAGGCCGCCTTCCTGAACAACCTCAGCACCAATACGGGGTTCCTGGAGCCATGGGCGAACGTGATGATCCCGGCGCTCATCCACAAGACGCGCGCCCTGGGCCTGATCCGCGCGGGCACGATCGAGCCGGCGCTGCGTGAGGCGGAGGTGTCGATGGCCGATGCGCCGGGCGACGCCGATGCGGTCATCGAGGTCACCAACGAGTTGCAAAAGTCCAATCATCCCAAAGAGGCAGAGGCATTCTTCGACCGTCATGCGGCGGTTTACGCGAAGCTCATCGTCGAACATCCCAATAGCGGCCCGCTGCACAACCTGCTGGCGTGGGCGGAGGCGAAGACGTCGCGCAACCTCGACGATGCCGTCGCCCATGCAACGCGCGCCGTCGAGCTCGAGCCGGACAACACCGCCAGCCTTGACACGCTGGCGGAGGCCTTTTTCGCGCATGGCCAGGTGCGGAAGGCGATCGACGCGATGGGCCGGTGCATCCAGCTGGAACCGAAGGAATCCCATCACCGCAAGCAGATGGAGCGGTTCAAGGCGGCGCTGAAACCGTAATTTTAAAGAGAGGGAGAGGGAACAGGAGGGCCTGTTCCTGTTCGCTCGCAAACTCACCCTATTTCCCTTCATTCATTTCCAGATCGACGGCCCCGAGCCGGCGAAGGTCATCGAGCCCTCTGGCGATACGCGGCAGGGCGTCGGGCAATGAGGTGTTGACGACGCCGCGGACGCGATCGATGGCGTCGGATTTGTTCAACACGACCGATTCACAGGCCACCACGCCCAGAGACGCTGTCGGCGCGAGGCGGAACTCCGGCTTGGAGTTGTAAAAGAGGCCACCGACCAGAGTCAGTGCGAACGGGCTATCGCCCTGCTGCACGAAATGGTGGATCGGATTGCCAACGTAAAACTGGTACGGGCCGAGAAACAGCTCACCGCGATAGTCCTCCACTTCCACCGCGTTGTTCTCCGGCTTCACCAGCTCGAACTTGGCGCCCTGGAGCGTGACCCGGCCCGGCGGGAGCGCGGCGCCGCCCTGCATGCGGATCAGGTGCAGCGAGCTCTCCACGTAATGATCGCTCATCACGATCGACTGGTTGTCCTTGATCCACAGTCCCGGGTCGGTGATCGTCGCGAGCCGTACGCTTCCGCCCAGGAAGCCGCCGCGTTCGGGCGATTTTCCTTCGACCATAATGGTGCCCTCATACGAAACCCCGAGGTAGATCGTCGCCTGGGCGCAATCGGTGAAGTGCAGGTTGCCATCGACCTCGCGGAAATAAACTCGATCCTGCTTGCCGAGGTTCACCATGCGCAGGCCATGCTCCAACGGCTTGCTCTGATATCCGCCCCAGACCCAGACGCGATCGTAGGTGATGCTGGATGGCTTGCCCGATCCGTTCTGGACGATATCGATCGCGCCGTGGTTCGCGCCGGCGTCATGATGTCCCATCGCGATGTCCTGCACGACGATTCGATCGGGATCGCGAACTTCGAGGGTGATGCCGTCCGGCTTTCCGTTCCACACCAGCGCGGTCCGAAACCCGCTGCCGCCGAGCGCGTAGTCGCTGCCGGTAAGTGACAACGTCTTGGTGACCGCGAACCGGCCCGGCGGGAGGTAGGCGATCGCGCCGTGGCCGGCGGCTTTTGCGGCGTCGATCGCGCGGTTGATCGCGTCGGTGTCGTCGGTCGAGCCGTCTCCCCTGGCGCCGAAGTCTCGTTTGACATCAAACACTTTACCCGCGATGCGCACCTTGCTTTTCAGGAACGTCTGCGCGGCGGATTTCACGACGCCGCCGAGCGCGCCGGGCGGTACCTCGACCGGCTTGCCTCCCTCAGGCATCCGCGCGACCAGTGGAGCGCCCGCCTCCTGGTTGTTGGAGAGGATGAGCTTCTGCTCCGGGCGCTCCGCGCGCACCGCCGACTGACTGGCCGGCGGATTCGTGAACACGCAATCGAAGATCAGGACGGGCGCACCGTTCAGCGTGATCGCATCCTGTTTGCCCGTCCACGCATCGACATGGCAATCCTGGATGATGAGCGGCCCCACCGAGCTGCCGAATGCGAGGAAGGCGTTGGAGCCGTGCGAGGTTGAACGCCGCACCGAACTCCCCTGCTCGCCGCGGCAGACGATGTCCGACTCGCTGCTCTGCTCGAAGTGAGTATTGCGGACGTAGAAGTTGCTTCCCTTGCCCCCGTACACACCGACGCCGCATTGCCGAAACTCGCACTCCTCGACGGTGTGGTCGAGGTCGTTGAAGTCGTGGATCGTGATGCCGTGCCCGCAATGCTCGAACAGACAGTTGGCATAAACCGTTTCGGCGGTCGCGACTCTCTGAGCATGACCGATGCGAATCCCGGATTCGGTGAAATTGCGGTAGGCCTCATGCTCGTGACGGACCTCGGTCTCGAAGATCTTTAGGCATGCGTGATCGAACCCGACCGCCGCCTTCCCGCGACCGTCCCAGCTCAGGCCGACGTACCGCGTATAGGCCATCCCGTCGTTCGTCCAGAACATGCGCCCGCCGACCTCCCCGTCCCATGCCAGCGTCGTCGTTCGACCATGCCCGATCAGGGAAACACCGAGGTACCGGCCGGTCGGAGGCTTCAGCGTGTGGGTAATGCGATAGATGCCCGGCGGGAAATAGATCGTGACGCCGTCCGCCAGGCGGTTCAGTGCGGCCTGGATCGCATCGGTATCGTCGGCGGCGCCGTCTCCCTTCGCGGCGGGTTGGACCGAGGTCTTCACGTTGATCCAGTCAGCACGCGGCTCCCATGACAATTCTGGAAGGGTCGGCGCCTCGCCTGAAGCAGTTGCGCTGATCGAGCCGGCCAGGGTGATGAGAAATGTAATCCGTGCGAACAAAGACGAGTTGTGCATGGTGGTTCCCGCCGTGTCTGGGTTCGTCGTTTGGGTTTCCGACATGATCGTACCAATGGAGGATACGTCGTGAAGCCCGCATGACCAACGAGCGGCGCGGTCGCGAGATCAACAGCGTCACATGTGGCCCGATCGAGCAACGTTGGCCCGCAGGACCGGTAAACATCGGTGCGGGTAAAACGAACCTCCACCCAATCCGCTACCGACAACCCAGAGCGTATGCAACCCCTTGAGGAGATTCATGAAGACGCAACTTTCCATCGCCTGGCTGACCGCGCTCTGCTGCCTCCCATTCGTTCGTTCAGCCGTGGCCGACGATGCTCCGGCCAAACCCGCTGGCGACGCGCCCGCCACCGCCACGGCGCCCAACACGCTAAGCCCCGATGAAGAAAAGGCGGGATGGAAACTGCTGTTCGACGGCAAGTCGCTCGACGGGTGGCACTCGTTCAAGTCACCCGCCGTCCGTCCCGGATGGAAGGTGCTCGAGGGAACGCTCGCCTGCGTCGATCCGCACAACGCCGGGGACATCTGCACCAACGACCCCCACGGATCGTTCGAGCTTCAGCTCGACTACAACATTTCCGTCGGCGGCAACAGCGGCATCATGTATCACGTGACCGACAAGGGCGGCGCGGCCTGGGCGACCGGCCCCGAATTCCAGTTGGAAGACAACGCCAAGGCCGCCGACCCGGTGCGCTGCGGCTGGCTCTACGCGTTGTATCAGCCCCCGATCGATCCCAAGACCAGCAAGACCCTCGATGCCACCAAGCCCGCCGGGGAATGGAACCACGTGCGGCTGCTCATTTCCCCCAAGAAGTGCGAGCACGAGATCAACGGCGTTAAATACTTCGAATACGTCCTGGGCAGCGAAGATTTCAAGGCCCGCGTCGCCAAGAGCAAATTTGCCAGCATGCCGGACTTCGCCAAGTTCGACGCCGGCTACATCGCCCTACAGGGTGACCACGGCCGGATCGCCTTCCGCAACATCAAGGTGCGGGCGGTTGAGGCGAAGAAGTGAGGAGTGAAAAAGCACGCAGGCTCATTCGACCGCAAGCATCCGCGCGCGAACGTAATCAATCCGCCAGAGGCGATGCAATTTAGATTCGGAAACGAAAAACATGACCTCTCTGCATCGACGCCGAAAATCAAGGGCGTGCCGAGCGAACGAGTGCGAAGCGATGCGAAGGTCACGCGCCCTTTTGCGTTCCGTCCGGCTGGCGTTATCGTCCCGCAGTTGTGACCTCAGCGCGATCCGCCCCGCCGCCGCTGCAAGCCGCTCTCGACCATCACCGCGCCGGCCGTCTGGCCGAGGCCGAAGCGGCTTACCGCCAGATCCTCGCCCACGATCCCGGCCGCGCCGACGCGCTGCACCTGCTCGGCATGCTCCGCCACCAGCGCGGCGACAAC
>JBBSDP010000098.1:0-12968 GCA_038240605.1 Tepidisphaerales bacterium
AGAGCCAGCTTTGACCGGTGCATGGACGCGCGACGAGCAAAGACGATTGCCAATCGCGAAGCAAAAAAAATGCTTCGGTGAGGAGAGATTTTTGTTGACCGAAAAAAGCCTTTCATGGATAGGGTGGGCTTGGCCCACCACTCGATGGTGCCGGTGGGCCGAGCCCACCCTACATTTTCTTCCCTGCGGCCTCGGCGCCTCGGCGTTGAAAAGGATTTCACAACCGGCGTTGGCGCATCGCCTCGGACAGGATGATCGCCGCGGCGTGGGAGAGCGACAGGGACGACGGCTCCGGGCGAGACGGGATCGTGGCGAAGACGTCACAGATCGAACGCACCGCGCCGGAAAGACCGCGCTTCTCGCCGCCCACCGCGATCACCGTCGGCACCTTGAAGGCGATGTCATAGATCGTTCGCTTCGCCCCCGCCATACAACCGACCAGTTGCACGCCGGTCTTGCGGAGCGCCTCGAGGGGCGCGATGCCCTCGATCTGTGCCAGCGGGAGGCGCTCATACGCGCCCGAGGCGGGCCGGGCGATTTCCACCGCGTCCAGGTCCCACAAATGTTTCTTGATCAGGACGGCGTGTGCGCCCAGCGCCTCGGCGCTGCGCAATGTAAAACCCAGGTTTCGCGCATCCTCGACCCCCTCCAGCAGCAATAGCAACGGCGGAACGTCCAGCCCCTGCACCAGCGTCAGGAGTTCTTCGCCATTCAATCGGGGTTTGGGAGAGCAGACCGCGATCACGCCGCCATGCGTGGCGCCGTGGGCCAGTGCATCCAGCTCGCGCCGATCAACGAATCGAACGGGAATGCCCCGTTCCGATGCCAGTTGCAAAAGATCCTGAAGTTTGTCGAGATGCGCGCCGTGGGAGATGAGGATCAGATCAATTCGGCGTTGGCGCGCGGCCAGGGCGGCCAGGACCGATTGCCGGCCTTCGAGGTGTTCCATCACGACGCGTAGGCATCAATCTCGATCACGGTACGCCGGGCTCGATCGTAGACGTAGCACTTGCCCGGCTTTTCACTGGCCCGATCCGCATCCTCGCGTGATGGCGGCTCGACGACGATTGCCCTCAACGCTTCATGGGCTGATTGGCGAGACGCGAATGCCGTGTCCAAATCGTTCCGGGGATCGTCCCATGGAATCCGTGACATGTGTTCCACTCCTTCCAGTTCCCGATCGGCTCATTGTCACCAGCATGTTGCCGTGAATCAACATTTCTTCTCTTTCGCGCGGAATGCATTGGGGGGCGCGCCGCTACGCGCGCCCTTGTCGATCCTTTAGAGTGCGGCGGTTCAGCGCCAGAACGCACTCTTGCTCATGAGCGATTCATCAACGCACCCAACTGCTGCGGCAGTCATCGCACCGTCCGATCACGGATCGGCGTTGGTGGCTGGTTTCCTCGGCTGGACGCTGGATGCGTTCGATTTTTTTCTCGTCGTCATGTGTCTGACCGACATCGGCCATGAGTTCGGCAAGAGCGATGCCCAGATGTCGCTGACGATCGCGGTCACGCTGGCCTTCCGGCCGGTCGGCG
Source organism: Tepidisphaerales bacterium (assembly GCA_038240605.1). GTDB lineage: Bacteria > Planctomycetota > Phycisphaerae > Tepidisphaerales > Tepidisphaeraceae > JBBSDP01. Next base: position 1,539 of record JBBSDP010000098.1, read on the forward strand.
CATTGATCTTCGGGCTGCTCGCCGATCGTTACGGCCGTCGCTTGCCACTCATGCTCGATCTGGTCTTCTATTCCGCCGCCGAGGTCGCTACCGGATTCGCGCACAGCTACACGAGCTTCTTCATCCTGCGCGCCCTGTTCGGCGTCGGAATGGGCGGAGAGTGGGGCGTGGGCGCGTCGTTGGCGATGGAGAAGGTCCCGCCCCGCCTGCGTGACATTCTCTCGGGCCTGCTTCAGGAAGGGTACGCCGCCGGATACCTGCTGGCGGCGATTGCCTACCGGATGGTCTTTCCGCATTATGGATGGCGGCCGCTGTTTTTCATCGGCGGGCTTCCGGCGCTGCTCGCCTTGTTCATTCGTTTTCGCGTGAAGGAATCAGCCGTCTGGGAACGCACGCGGCACCACAACTGGGAGGATCTGGGCCAGGAAATTCTGAAGCATTGGAAATTGTTCATCTACCTCGTCTGCCTGATGGCGATGATGAATTTTTCCTCGCACGGCACGCAGGATATGTATCCGACGTTCCTCAAGCGCGACTGGCACTTCTCAGACCAGCGCAAGGCGGCTCTGTCCGCCTTCATGATGGTCGGGGCAATCTTCGGCGGCATCGGGTTCGGGTTCCTCTCCGACCGCATCGGTCGCCGGGCCGCCATGACCCTCGCGTTTACGTGCGCGATCGCGCTCGTCCCCCTGTGGGCGTTCGCGCCGACGCTTCCGCTGCTGGTGGTGGGCGCGTTCCTGATGCAGTTCATGATTCAAGGGGCGTGGGGCGTGATACCGGCGCACATCTCCGAGCTTTCGCCCGATTCGGTGCGCGGTTTCCTGCCCGGCTTCGCCTACCAGTGCGGCGTCCTGATCGCCGGCAGTATCGCCTGGTTTGAAGCGGCTCTGGCGAAGCACATGACCTACGCGAAATCGATGGCGATCCTGACCGTCATCATTTTCGCCATCGCGATCGTCGCCGTTCAGATGGGAACCGAGCGCCGCGCAGCCGTCTTTGGCGAAGAGGGACCCTGAGCCCGAACCGCGCCAGCATCACTTGAGCAGGTCTGCCACCAGTTGCTCCGCTTCAACCGGGCCGTCATGAAGCTGAATCTTTGCTGCGCCCTGCGCGAATGAGCGAAGCGGACCGGCCGGCGCGTTCCAGAACGACAGCTCGCCGTTAGGGCAGAGGGCTGCGAATCCGTAGACACCGCCGTACTTCAGCGCGCCTGGGATCATCATCTCATCGTTTGCGGATTTGACCTGATCGAAATCGAAACCGTTGAGGTCGATCACGGTTCGGCGAAAACCCACGGTCGCAGCGCGATTGCCGAACGTGGCGGCGGCGCGGGCGAGCAGTGCCGGCGTTCCGGCGCTGCCGAAGGCGATCAGATCGACGACCGGGGTCTTCTGACCCGTCTGTAAAGCGGCGATTGTCGTCAGCAGGTCATGGACCCGGTTGCCAAGCACGCTTCGGTTGTAGCAGAACCGATAGCCGCCGTAGGTGAAACCGGCGTAGGTTCCGCTGGGGTTAGTGGTGGGCGCTTCGCCTGCCAATTCACCGGTGCCAGACAGGTCAACCGCGAACAGCGCGATACCTTTATGAAGGAGTTGATCCGCCGCGGGAACCAGCGTTCCGTCGGCGCCGATGAGACTGGCCTTTCCTCGGGGATGGACCCAGAGCACAAGCGTATGATTTTCGTTTGGCTTTTCCGGGGTCAGTTGGACGAAGGGAAGCTGCTCCACATCACGCTTCCGCTTCAGCACGCCACGCCGGATCTTGATGCCGTCACTGAATTGCGTCTCGGGCTGTTCGGTTATCTCGATATCGTGGTGATCCGGCAATTGGTCCTGCACGATCGCCCGCAGCGCCACGCCGGCCACCTTCCGGTATTCCGGGAGCTGCTCCCGCAGCACCGCCATCTGGCCATCGGACGTTGTGGTCATGTACCGCCGAAGCGCAGGTGCATCCGCGGAATCGGCGGGCCGAGGATGTGCCTCATCGAAGACTGACATTTCCTCGGGCTTGAGCGGCTGGAATGGCTTCTCCTTGACCGGCGTGGGCTGTCCCAGCTCCAGCCAGCGGTTCACCCAGTCGTACATAAACTCCCGGCTGACCTGGTTGTAGTTGTGCGGGAAGGTGAAATGTTTGCCAGTCACCTTCTCTTCCGCGCCGTACAAGCGATAAATGGCCTTAATCTGGGGCAGGCCATTCGTCTCCAGATCGCTCGTCCAGTCATTGGCGGCGATCATTGCCTGCGGCCGGGGTGCGACCAGCGATGCAAATTCCACGTTGTCCGTGTTCACGCGCAGGTCCGAGCAGTTCTCGCAGATACACCCCCCCTGCATGTGATACGAGACCATGACCGCCGGCACGGAAACCGCCGGGCGATCGTCGATCGCGCAGAGGATCATCGTCTGCGTGCCGCCGCCGCTCTCGCCCGTGACGGCGATCCGCCGGGCATCGACGTCCGGCAGGCTAATCAGAAAATCCAGGCTGCGGATGCTGTTCCAGGTCTGAAGGCCCATGAAGCTCTGGAGGCGCAGCTCCGCTTCGGGATCGTTGAAGCCGGTGCGGTGCGCAATCGCGGTGCTGTCGGCGTACCCGACCATGTCGTAATGGAAGACGACGCACCCCATCCGCGCCAGCATTGCGCACCGTGCCTGCTGCGGCGCGTAAGCGCTCTCGCGCGTGGCCTCGGCGCCTAGCTTGATCTGTTCATCAATCGCCTTGTCATCATTCACCGTGACCCGCCCCTTGGACCAGTGCCCGTGCGGGCAGAGCACAGCCGGCAAGCGCCCGGTGCGATTTCGCGGGCGATAGAGGTTGCCGCTGACGTAATGGCCGGGGCAGCTGCTGAAGAAGACTTTCTCGATCGTGTAGTCGTCGCGCTCGATCCGGCCATGAATGATCGCGTTCAACGGCGCGCGCGGCGGCTCCGGCCAGAGACCGAGCGCCACGCGCATTTGCTCGCGCAGCGCTTGCGCTCTGATCTCCCACTCGGCTTGCGACTGGAAGTGAGGATCGAATGGTGCGGGATGGTCAACATCGTACACCGGGCGCTGTCGCGCGGCCGCCGCCGCTTGCGTGGTGAAGAAGACGCGCACTTCTTCCGCGCCAAAAAGAGCTGTCGCTGCAAAGAGAAGCCAGAAGATGATCCCGATCGATGTGAAGCGCATGAAGTCCTCCAATGGACATACCGGCCGTTAGCGCGAGCTGTTGGGATGCGCGAGCCTCGCCCGTGCTCGACTTACACTGCACGGGCGAGGCGCCCGTGTCACGAGAAATGCACAAAAACTTAGTGGGCACTCGGATCGAGCGGTTTCGCAAACGGCAGTGGCTCAGGCGCTTCGTTGTCCTGGCTGAAAGACCAGGCGACTAAGGCCACGTATCCCAATGACAAGGCGGCCCAGATTTGCCAAGGCGGTGTCGGCGCTTCGGCATCCGTACTCGGATGAGGCATTTCCTATCCGTGGTATCCGCGTAATCCGCGGTCGATTTGTTTCTCCGCGTCACATCCTTTTCTTTTCTGTTTTCAGTGCTCTCGGTGTCTCGGTGGTGAATCAGCTCCTTGGATGCCCGTGGTGAATCAGCATCCGGTTTGCTGTATCTTTCGCGCCATGAATTCGAAGCGTCGCGCCGCGGAGGCGGCCATGCAGTTCGTGGAGAGCGGGATGGTGCTGGGCCTCGGCACGGGGTCGACGGCCGATCAGTTCCTCCAGGTGCTGGCCGCGGCGCTCCTGGCCGGAAGCATGCGCGGCGTGCGCGGCGTGCCGACCTCGCGGGAATCCGAACGGCGGGCGCGGGAGCTGGGCATTCCGCTGACGACGCTCGCCGAATCGCCACGGCCCGACGTCACGATCGACGGGGCCGACGAGGTCGCGCCGAACCTGGACCTCATCAAGGGGCTTGGGGGCGCGCTGCTTCGCGAGAAGATCGTCGCCCAGAATTCCGCGAAGCTGGTGATCATCGCCGATTCCAGCAAGGTGGTGCCGAAGCTGGGAACCAAGGCCGCACTGCCGGTAGAAGTAGCGCAGTTTGCCCACGAATCACAACACCGTTTTCTCCACAGCCTGGGGGGACAGCCGGTTCTGCGCCAAGGTACCGACGGCGTCCCGTTCGTGACGGACAACGGCAACTACATCTACGACTGCCGATTTCCCGGCATCGACCGGTCGCAGGACCTGGAGCATGCGCTCCAGCGCCGCGCAGGGGTAGTCGGCCATGGCTTGTTCCTCTTGATGGCCTCCGCCGCCGTGATCGCAGACGAGAACAACGTCCAAGTAATTACGCTCGCCGACGTGCGGGCGTGCTAACTGCAGCGCGCATTCGATCTCCCAGGTCCACTTATCGCACCGCGCGCACAACCAGCGCGCTGTTCTTGCTTCCAAAGGCAATGCAGTTACACAGGGCGGCGTTGATCGACGTTTCCCGTGCAACGCCGGGGACGTAGTCGAGGTCGCACTCGGGATCGGGCGATTCCAGGTTGATGGTCGGGTGGACGAATCCGTTTCGGAACCCCAGCACCGTCGCCGCCAGGCCGGCGGCGCCGCACGCCCCCTGCGGGTGGCCGATCATCGATTTGGTTGAGCTCATCGGGATCGCAGCGCTTCGCGCCCCGAAACATTTCTTCATCGCCGCGGTCTCCATGCGGTCATTGAGTTCGGTGCTCGTGCCGTGAAGGTTCACGTAATCGATTTCCCCGGTGGTGATCTCGGCATCGGCCAGCGCCAACTCGATCGCCCGCACCGGCTCCGTGAGATCCGGATCGATCTGCACGCGGTGGTAGGCGTCGCACGTGGAGGCGTATCCCGCCAGCTCCGCCAGGGCGGAAGCGCCCCTTCGTTCGGCGTGGGCGGCGTCTTCCAGGACGAACATCCAGGCCCCTTCGGCCAGGACAAACCCATCGCGTTCCCGGTCGAAGGGGCGCGAGGCGTGCGTCGGATCGTCCCAGCGGCGGGTGGAGATCACGCGCATCTTTTCGAAGGCGGTAAGAATTCCGTGGGAGATCGGCGCATCGGCGCCGCCGGCCAGCATCATCGGCGTCGCGCCGCTACGAATGAGCCCCATCGCGTATCCGATCGCGTCGGTGCTGCTGGTGCAACCCGTCGAGAGCACGTGCGACGGGCCGCGCAGCCGCAACGCGATCGACAACTCGCTGGAGAGGTTCCCATGCGTGCCGGCGGTAATGGAAAACAGCGACCCTTTCCCCTCGGTGTGAAAGAGCCGGTACTGCTCCTCGACGAACGTCAGCCCCCCACCGCCCGTCCCGAGGGCGACCCCGATCGAGCGCTGCGCTGCAAGGTCATCTTGCGCGGGTTGCCAGCCGGCCTGCTCGAGCGCTTCGCGTGAAGCGGCCAGCGCGAGGTGCACCATCCGCGGCACGCGGCGCAACTCGGCTGGCGGCATCACCCGTGAGGGATCAAAATCGCGCACCCGGCCGACCGTGCTGGAACGCAGGCCGTCGATGGTGATCCCTTCGATCCATGACAGGCCGCTACGACCCGCGCGGCAGGCTTGCATGAACGCGTCACGGCCAACGCCATTAGGGCTGACGACACCGATGCCGGTGACGACGACGCGCGGCCTGCTGCTGCTGGAACGGGACACGCTGACTCCCTCATCGAAAGCTGCCCGCCCAACCCCCTCAACAACACGGGCGACACGCAAACTCGCGCGCACGCGCGGGACACGTCCGATCAACCGTTCGCCTGGAGCCAACGGCGGTCAAACTCCCTTACGACGGTTCCATCGTCCGCACCCGAGCTGGCGATCCCCACCAGATCAATCACGTTCGGCCGTGCGGAAAAATCGATGTCCGATTCCAGACCGGCCGCAATGACATTCCTGCCGCCACGGCCCGCTCGCATCAGTAGACCGAGGTGCTCGCGGTTCGCCAGGAAGATGGATTCGGCCATGAGTGCGATATCCGAGACAAGTTCCACCTCGACGCACCCCCGGAGTTCGGTAATGACTGCCCCCGCGCCGAGCAGGTCTTCCACCGCGGCGTCGCCACCGGTGCCGGCACAAAGGAGCGTGAGATCGCGTCGAAGCCCGGCCGCCGCCGCAGCCGCCGCACGGGCGTTGACCACCGCACCAACGAGCACTGTCGGCGCCGAGCGGGCCGCGAGGATCGCTCGCGTTCCGTTCGTGGTGCTCATGAAGACGCGGCCGCCACGGTGCAACGCCCCAAAGCCAGCGGGGCTGTTGCCCAGCGAAAACCCGGAGGGTGGAAGGCATCTTTCCTCGCCGCACAGGATGGCGTTGCCACCGGCCGCGCCGCCCGCCGCACGAGCGCTCTCCACGTCCCCAAAAATGTGAATTTCACGAACCCCCGCCGCGAGAGCCGCGAGCATCGTCGTCGTGGCCCGCAGCACGTCAAACGCGATCACGCTGTGATCGAGCAAATGTCGTTCAGTCAGGTCCTGTGGCCGTAGCGCCACGTCGATTCGCATGCCCTCATAATAGAACAACGGACGGAAATGTTCTTTCCGCCCGTTGGGGCTACGGTGCTCAAACGCTTGGCTATGCAACGAAACTCATTGATATCGCTGGGCGTTATCGAGAATGCTTCTTGGTTTGGCGTAACGCTCCCAGGCGTTGCCGTGGCACTTGGGACAGAGGCGCGGGGGCGTCACCGCCTCTTCGGGCTCGAAGCCGCAGGAGCGACATTGAAGCTGAAATACCGCCACCCGGTGCACCAGGCGCAGAAATGGGTTGTAGGTGGCAAAATGCCCTTCCGATGCAAACTTCTCCATACTAATAACCATAGTCTTGCTCCTTCAAAAGCGTCTGTCTTCCCCGGTCCCGGGAGTGAGGAGCGTTTCAGCAAAGGATATACCAGCTGGGAGACCGAAATGGTTCCCCAATTCTGCTGTAATGTGCGACAAACTTAGCCGTAAAGATTGAAAACTCTGTCGTATCATGACATGTAAAGGCGCGACAAGGTGTCGCCATCGCCACATCGTCGGGGGTAAGGCGAGCATCCGCGCAATTTCCAAGGGAATGCGCCTAGTGCATCGTCACACAAACGTTTTGGGGTAAACGCCTAGGAATTTACCCTAAAATCGTTGTGTGACAATGCATTAGGTGCCTTAGGCATCCATTCGGGTGCGAGTCATAAATTGTCTGGTCTTCCCTGTGAGCGGCTCGGTCGCGCGTAATCAGGTTTCAGCCAAAACGTCGTTCGAGAATGGCTTCGCAGCAGCACCGCGTTCCAGTTCGTACAACCTGAGCTTGCGCTGGAGCGTTCGGACGGAGATCCCAAGCCGTTCGGCGGCGTGCGTGCGGTTGCCGCCGCACTGGTCCAGCGCCTTGGTGATCGCGAGCTTCTCCAGCGCTTCCATCGTCAGCCCGGTCGGAAGATCCTTGGGTAACATCGACTGCGTCGCGCCGGCGACGATGCGCTCGGGCAGGTCGTTCTCCGTCAGCACCTCGCCATCGGCCAGCACCATCATGCTTTCCAGCGCGTTGCGGAGTTCGCGAACGTTACCTGGCCAGCGGTACTGCCCGAAGCGGCGCATCACTTCCGGAGAAATCCGCTTGGGCGAAGTGTGTTTGTGTTCGCAGATCTCCTTCAGGAAATGTTCGACGAGGATCGGCAGGTCGTCGGGCCGCTGCCGCAACGGCGGAAGGGTGATCGAGACGACGTTCAGACGGTAGTACAAGTCCTCCCGGAACGTCCCATCTTCGACCATCTTCCGCAGGTCACGGCTGGTCGCGGTCACCACGCGCACGTCTACCTTGCGGTCTTCGTGTCCGCCAACCGGTGTGACCGTCAGCGTTTCAAGCACGCGCAGCAACTTCGCTTGCAAGCCAAGTTCGAAGTCACCGATCTCGTCGATGAACAGCGTTCCGCCGTCAGCTTGTTCGAAGCGGCCCATGCGCCGGTCGGTGGCACCTGTAAATGCTCCACGAACATGGCCGAACAACTCGCTCTCCACGAGTGTCGCGGGCACGGCCGCGCAGTTCACCGCGACGAACGGCCCCGTCTTTCGCGTGCTGTTGTGATGCAGCGCCTGCGCGACCAATTCCTTGCCTGTACCGCTTTCACCGAGGATGAGGACGGTGCTATCGACGGGAGCGGCGCGCTGGATTTTGGCGAAGACATCCTTCATCTGGCTCGACTGGCCCACGATTTGATCGAGACCGAATTTATGGTCGAGTCGGCGACGGAGGCTGTCGATCTCCTTGTCCTTCCGCACCCCTTCCACCGCACGCTTGATAAGCAATACCAATTCATCCGGATTGATGGGCTTCGTGAGGTAGTCATACGCGCCCCCCTTGATCGCCTCGACGGCGCTGTTCACGCTGCTGTGTCCCGTGAGCAGGATGAACTGCGTTTCGGGCTGTCGTTTTTTCCAGAGCTGGAGCAGATCGATCCCGCTCAGGTCCCCCATGTTCAGGTCGCTGAGCACAACATCGATTTTCTCTTCAATGTAGCCGACTGCCTTGTCGGCGCTATCGGCCCCGAAGACGGTAAACCCTTCCGATTTTAGAATTTGAGAGACGGCGCGCCGTTCCGTCTCGTGATCTTCCACGACCAGTACTCGTCCCGCATTGGACATATTGCCCTCGGTTCGGCCAAAATTTCGGCCTCTGACTAAAAGTCATATCATACACCTGTTTCGAGCGGCAATGGCAAAACTGGCGGCCTCTGCCCTACAAAATCGTAATCCCCTTCGACTGCCGCCTTTCTACCGGTAGAATTCCTGCCCATGTTCCAGCGTCTGCGGCGATTGGAGATCTCCCTCGCCGCCAAATGCCAGATCCTCTTCGGTGCGGCGGTGGTGCTCATCATTGCCGCCGCTTTGGCCGTCCCCTGGCATCGCATGGAACAACTAACTGAGCAGTTGAACCAGCGATCGGCAGGGGCGCTGGCTGAGAACGCGATCCTCGAGCACCTGCTTACGCAACAGCAGGCGGCCCTCCGGCGTGCGACGCGGAACGATATATCCGAGCCCTCCTCCACTATTGACGACGTTACCGACCTCACCCTCATCGGCCCCACCACCCGACCCGCACTGAGCGCCAGCAGCGGCGCCGAACCAAACACCGAGCCGTCCGATACGCAGAGCGCCGATTCTGTAGCGCGCGCCACGCTTCCCCGGCTCGTCTCCATCGCCTCTGATGCGCATCGCATCGGCTTGACGAAATTTGAGCGTCAGGCTCTGGGTCATTTCCGCCACAAGCCGGACTCCGCGCCTCTTTCCGCGTACTACGATGCCAACCAGGGCTACCGATATGTCCAGGCCGTCTACTTGAACCGGCAATGCGTGGACTGCCACGGCGGTGCGGCCCTGCTCAATGGCCGCACCCCGGCGGCCACCGCGCCGACGACCACCGCAACCGCGCGGTTCCCGCTCGCGGTTGAGCGATCGCACCTTGTCGGAATCGTCAGCGTCGACATCCCCTCGCGCGTCAAGGAAAACCAGTTGTTGCTCAACCGCGTCTTCATCATGGCGGCGGGCCTGCTCGCCGGCACCCTGGCGATCCTCTGCTTCTACCTGATCACCACCCGGCTGATCCTCCAGCCGGTGCGCGTGCTTCAGGAAACGGCCGAGAAGGTGAGCCAGGGCGATCTGAACATCCGCTCCGATATTTCGACCGGCGATGAGTTCCAGCAGCTCTCCGAGACGTTTAACGTCATGCTCGCGAACCTCAAGCAGACGACGGATCAGCTCCGCTCGATCAACAAGGGCCTGGACCTGAAGCTGGGCCAGCTCGCCGAATCGAACCTGGCGCTATACGAATCCAACCGCCTCAAGAGCGAGTTTCTGGCGAACGTGAGCCACGAGCTGCGCACGCCGTTGAATTCGATCCTCGGCTTCGCGGACCTGCTGAAGGACGCGTTATCGCTCGGGGCGGAGTCCAAGCCGGGCCGTTACGTCAACAACATCCTCCAGAGCGCCCGCCACCTCCTGGAACTGATCAACGACCTGCTCGACCTGGCCAAGATCGAGGCGGGCCGGATGGACATCCGCTCCGAACCTCTGTCGCTGCCCGACCTGTTCGAGGGATTGGTGAATATCCTCAAGCCGTTGAGCGAGCAGAAGCAGTTGACAATCCAGGCGACGGTGCCCGGCGCGGTCCCGATCATGCAGACCGATCCGGGGAAACTTCAGCAGGTGCTTTACAACTTCCTCTCCAACGCGATCAAGTTCTCGCCGCCCGGCGCGCGGATCGACCTGCTGGCGCAACGCGAAGGGGACGATCACGTCCGCATCTCCGTCTCCGACCAGGGACCCGGCATCGCCCCGGAAAAGCAGCAGATCATTTTCGAAAAATTCCGACAGGTGGACGCATCGGTCACGCGTACGCACGAGGGTTCGGGACTGGGGCTGGCGATCTCCAAGGAACTGACGACACTCCTGGGCGGATCGATCGGCGTGCGCAGCGCCCCCAACGTCGGCGCGACCTTCTGGGTCGTGCTGCCCCTCCAGATCCAAGCCGGCACGCAGGACATGCGCGGCCGCCTTGTTTTGACCTGATCGAATTCAATCTGAAAAGTGAGCTGGCGCGCGGAAGGTCTAACGAATCACTTTCCGAGCATCTGCCAGTTGAGCCAGATCGCCATCTCGCAGAGGCCCGAGAGCAAGCCAAGCACCCCAGTGAACACGCCGGCCAGCACCTGGGTTCCATCGCTGAGACGATTGCGCGCCGTCAACCCCGCCACAAGCGACAGCACCAGGCCAAACGCGCCCAGGCCAACGGGGATCATCGACAGGCGAAACGCCGCGCCGTACCCCGCACATCCGATGAGAAACAGGAGGATCCCGATCGTTGCGGCGGCGAAGCCAATCGTGCCGCCCATCCGCAGCAGCGTCGAACGGTGCTCTGGCGTTTCGATCAATGGCGCGGGGATTTCAGTCGCGGAATGGTCCGGCTCACCCATGGGCCGGTTTATAAGGCAAGCCGTGCAGGGTTGCCAGAGAGAGAGCAAAGCGGCTCAGCGGACTTGCTTGGCGCCGGTGAGGGCTGGCCCATCGCTCTTGCGCGACGCATCTGGCACGCGGAACATCGTCTGGCAGTGCTGGCACTTCACCAGCTTCCCCCGCACCTCATCCGGCACGGCGAGAAACTTGCGGCACCGCAGGTTCGGACAGATCAGTTGGACAGGCATAGCGTCACTCCCGTAGCCATTATCGGCCTGGGAAGCGAAGAGCTTGAACCATAAGGATTCAGCCGTTTACGCCCGCATCGGTGTGTCCGATCTCCTTTGCCCACCCGCCATTCCTGGACAACTTGATCGAATGAATTGCGGAAGCCGCCGCTACATTGGGTCGGAATGTTTTGGTCGGAGGTTCGTAGCGGGGGCCTGCTCACTCCCCGGTCGGGTGATGCCCGATAGTGACATTCAGATCGACCACATTATCCCGAAAAGCAGAGTGGGTCCGAACCTTCAATTCAATCGGGCTTGGTCCTGCGGTGGCTGTAACCATATGAAAA
>JBBSDP010000099.1:0-12172 GCA_038240605.1 Tepidisphaerales bacterium
GCCGGACCGGTTCACCTTTCAGCGCGCGGAGAACTTCATTGCGTACGCCCCGTCGCTCGCCATGGGACCGGGAGGGATGATCGCTGTCGGGGACCGCAATCGCCTCGGTCTCTTCGACGCATCGGGGAAAATCCTCTGGCAACCACGATGGGAAGATCGATGAATCCGACGCGGGCGAGGTCTTCTTCAAGGGCGGCGAGCTGTTTTACGAGCGGAACGTCTTGAACGATAAGGGGGACATCTACTCGTTGCACTCCTGGAGCCGGCAGAACGGGATCAAGGTGCTGCGCTGCGGCGGACTCGATGGCGATGGCGTGCCGATCTACCGCGCCGCGGATCGCCGGGTCATCACGCAGTCGCAGGAACATCCCTTCGTTTCTCCGTACACGTACGCGCCCGAACCGGACGTCGGCATTGCCGGGGCTTCCCCGGCGTCGGACGGAAGCGGGGAATTTTGCGAGCTGCTCAACCTGCGTTCCGCGCCGGGCGGAACGGGCCTGCTCAACGGCGCCGGGACCGACGCCGCCGGCATTGACGCATCGGGCCGCGCGCGCTGGGTCCTGCCGCTGGGCCGCTGCCAGGGGCTTTACAGCGTCTGGACGGTGGGTGAAATCACCGTGACCGGCGTCGGCGGCACTGCCGCTGTCGTCGCGTTCGATCGTGATGGCCTGGGCCTCGGCACGTTCAGCCAGCCGGCGGCGCCGCACTACAACGGCTACTGGCTCGACCACCCGCAGGCGATCTACGCGTGGAAGGGCGCCGACGCCCGCGCCTGCGTGATGATCTGCGACAACTACAACGGCTGCGACCGCTGGTGGCGGCTGGGGGACGCCTCGCGCATCGAGCACGCCACGTTCCCGGTGAAGCTGGAGGCGACGGCCGCTGGACAGATCGCCAAGCTCCCGCCGCCGGATGCGAAGCAGGTCGCCGCCCGCGCCGCGACGGCGACGGTTCGCATCCCTCACTTGAAAGAGCCGATGCCGATCGACGGCGCGCTCGAGAAATGGCGCAAGGCCGGCGTGGCGCCGAACATCATCATCACGCCTGAAACCGCGGTGGTCGGCATCAACGGCCCGCGTGATGCCAGCGCCGTGGTCCGCGTCGCGTATCAGGGGCGCGACCTGTACGTGCAGGTCCTGCGCTTCGATGACGTGGTCACGTTCCATCAGCCCCTCGAGCGGCATTACATGCAGGACTGCGTGGAGATGTGCATCAACGGGTTTGGCCAGGGGTTCAAGTTCGACGTCACCCGCACGACCGACCACGGCGACATCCTCTACCGCGAGCGTTTCTTCGAAACCAAGCTCGCGCAGCTCCTCCCCGCCGACCACGCGCCGCGCGTCATCAAGGTGCTGGACGACGCGCGCGACGTGCCGGAACGAAAGCTGATCGAGAGCGTCTACGGCGAGGACCTCTCCGACTGCAAAGTAACGATCAGCGAATTCAAGCTCCCGATCGACGAGGAGACGTATGCGGGATCGACCAAATCGCTCTTCCCCGTCGCGCCCGGGAAGAGCTTCTGGCTGGGGTTCATGATCGACGACAACGACGAGCCGGGCACCGACGTCCAGCGCCTCATGGTCTGGCCGGCAACGTATGGCACGTTCAGCCCGGCCGAAGATGGCGCACTGGCCACGTTCGACGAGTAATCGACACGATGATATTCAAATCAGGATCAGTTCTGCGATGAGCTTGTCGCTGAAGGGACTGCCGCGCCCCGTGGCGGCGCCGCCGTCGGTGATGGTGTGGAAGTCGGACGCGGACAGGTTGGAGATGGCCGGCAGCGTGTCGCGCGTCTGGTCGAGGGAGAATTTTCCCGATAGCGCGCGCCCCTGGTTCGCGATGGCAAAGAGGGCGGCCCACTGCGGCGTGCCGGCGCTGGTGCCGCCGGCCACCTGCCAACCCTGGAGGCCGCCGAACGAGGTGGTGTCGTAAACGGCAAAGCCGCTGCGCGGGTCGGCGTCGTACGCCACGCTCGCCTGTTGTACGCTTCCGGACAGGCGTGTCTCGCTGAGGTAATTTCCCACGTCGTCGATCGAAAGCGTGGTGCCGCCGACGGTGACGACCGGCACCGATGCATCGGGCCAGGCGGTGGCCACGCCATCGTCGGCCGCGGCCTGCACGAACGTCACGCCGTCACCGCGGCCCCGGCCGGCGACGTGATTCGCGGGGGTCGTGTAGAAGCTATTGTCCGGCGCGGGGTTGGGCGCCGTATCCCATCCCCAGCTCATCGAGACGACGCTCACGCCGCGCCGGTGGCGCGCCCAGTCCGCCGCCGCCAGCAGGTCCTGCGCGGTTCCCGACTTTGCCTGAACCAGAAGGATGCGCGCGCCCGGCGCGATCGCATGGGCCCATTCCACGTCGAGCGTACTTTCCTGCGCCCAGGACGGGTCGGTTCCTACGCGTCCCTGCGGCCTGCCGGTGCTGAGAGCAAACGCGCCGCCGGGAACGGAGTTGGGCAGGCCAAATTGCTTGTCGAAGACGCGCAGGTCCGCCGCGAGGGTCGGCGTGGAGAAGGCGCTCACGATCGCGATCGTCTGCCCGCGCCCGTCACCGGCGATCGTTCGCTTACCCTGCATAAACGAGACTTGATCGACTCCGTAGGCGTGCCGCACCTGGGCCGGCGTCAATCCGCCGACCGGCGCGCCGACTGGCGATGAAAATAAACGACGCGGCTCGAGTTTTTCCAGCCCGCTCCATCTGCCAGGACGATGCATCAATCAGATCCTCAGCGCCCTCGAATTGCTCGTGCGACTATAGCCGCGACGGAACGGTCAGCATAGGGGGAATGCCCTAATTGCCGCGGGAGGGGCGATTACCCGGAATTAAGTTGCAAAACTTTGAACAGATGCTAAGCTGAGTCGGATCGGGTCGGGTATTCAGGTCTTTCAGCGGAGCGGTCGAATGAGAAAATGCATTTCCACGCTGGCGGTGTTGGTTATTTCAGGGTTGGCCAACTCGGCCATGGGTTCGGTCATTGCTGATTTTGGGGCAGACTACACCACCCCGACACCGGCTGCTGGCTGGCAGTATGTTCACAATGGACTTAATGTCACAGTGGGAACTGAAGGGTCCTACACCGTCAACCAGTATAACTCCGGTGGCAATTGGTACACGACCGGCGGCGTCAATCTTCCCGCCGGTGCGCCGGACAGCTACAGCGTCGTCGGTAAAAATTTCATTCATCCGGGACAGGGATCCAGTCAAGCTGCGGACGGATTCGATCACTACACGCTTGCCAAGTACACGCTCGCCAGCGGCGGATAGACGGACGTCACCAGCCTCTCGGCATCAACGGCAAACGGCAGCGGCATCACGATGTGGGTAAGCGTGAACGGCGGACCGAACCTGGTCCCTGTCGCGGACCAGACGATTCCTGGCGGCGGATCCTATGCCGGGCCGGTCACCTTCAACCTTGGTGTGCTTTCGGCTCTTGACCGCGTCTACGTGGGCATCGGACCGAATGGGAATGACGGCAACGATTCCACGACCATCCAATTCCAAATTGCCCAGACGCCGGAGCCGGCATCGGTCGGGATCCTTGCAATGAGCGGGCTTGGGTTGCTTGCACGCCGACGGCGCGCCGTCGCGATCTAGGTTTCTTGCCGATCATCACGAACGCTTCCCCCGGCGGCCAAAAACCACCGGGGGGTTTCATTGCGCGAACGCTTATCGTACGTCTTTCACCACTCGAAGCGCAGTCGAGGATGTGTTACGGTTCGGGCAGCATGTCGCCTCCGCACTGCCGTGCTGCGTTTCAATCGTCCATCGCGTCGCTGCTTTGCTTCCTTTCGTTCGTCATCGCAGCCCCGGCGAGGGCGGATGACCCGCCGGCGGATCGCCAGCACCGAATGAGCTACCTCGACAACGGCGTGATCCGGCTCGGCGTGGATCCGAACCTCGGTGGCGCGATCACCTACCTGGCGCGCAGCGGGAGCGGAGACGATCAGAACCTCGTCAACAGTTGGGATTGCGGGCGGCAAATTCAGATGTCGTATTACGGCGGACCGGTCCCGTTCACGCCGGACGGGAAACAACCCAAGCCTGAATGGCGGGCGCTGGGGTGGAATCCGATCCAGGTTGGCGACGCCTTCGGCCATCGCTCCCGCGTGACCGACGTGCACAATGATGGGAAGCGGATCGATGTGAAATGCGTGCCGTTGCAATGGCCGCTGGAGAACGTGCCGGGCGAGTGCACGTTTGAGTGTGAGCTCGCGCTCGACGGCCCTGTCGTTCACGCCCACTGCCGGCTGGTCAACCGCCGTGCCGACCACAGGCAATATCCAGGACGCGGCCAGGAGCTGCCGGCGGTCTACACCAACGCTCCGTGGTACAAGCTGATCACCTATCGTGGCGATCGCCCATTTACGAATGACGCACTCTCACGCGTGGAAAAGAACCCGAAGGCGATCTGGTCTCACTGGCTGGGGACCGAATCGTGGGCGGCGCTCGTGGACGACCATGATTTCGGGCTGGGCGTCTTTTCGCCGGGGCGCGTGGAATTCACGGGCGGCTTTTACGGAAGGCCGGGCACTGGCGGACCGCACGATAACTCGACCGGCTACATCGCTCCCACCGGCCCGGAGATCCTCGATTGGAACGTCGAGCACGAATATCGCTACGACCTGATCGTCGGCCAGCTCGCCGCGATCCGCAAATACGTCTACGACCACGCCGTCCGACCCGCGCCGCCGGCCTACCGTTTTGAACACGATCGGCAGGGGTGGAGCTACGTGAACGCGGTCGATATGGGTTGGCCGGTGCGCAACGAGTTGAACGTGCTGCTCGAGCAGGACGATCCGCAACTACATGGCCCGGTCGGCTTCTGGCAGGCCGCCGACGCCGGCACACTGGTCATTCACGCCACAAGTCATTGCGTGACCGCCGATGCGCGAGTGTTCTGGCGGACACCGGACGATGCCGAGTTCGCCGAAAGGAAATCGAAGGGATTCACGCTGATCAGCGACGGGAACTCCCACTCCTACCGGATCGAGCTGTCCGAGAGCCCTGTGTGGAAGGGAGCCATCGTGCAACTACGTCTCGACCCGGTCGCATCCGGCGGCAAAGGGGAGTGGATCAGAATTCAGTCGATCGCGTTCGAGAAATGAACGAACGTCAGATGAGATGCCGTTAGCAAATCCAGAAGATGACCAGGCCGCAAGCCCCGCAGGCAAGTCCGAACCAGGGCACTTGCCTCCGGCGGCGGCGCGGATACTGAAGCAGGTTTTCTTCAAACTCGTACACGTGATGATCTCCCACGGCTGTGCTTGCAAGGATGGTTCCATCAACTACTCCCCATTCTTCCGTGAACGCTAACTTCTGTTAGATGAAAACCGCTGAAGTGACGGAATTGATGCCTTCCGAGCTCATACAGACCACAGGACCGGCGGTTTTCGTTTAACGGAAAGGCTTGGAGGCGAGAGGAGGTTGAGGTTGTTGCTATCGAAACCGGTGCCGAATTTCTCTCGCGACTTGCCCAAACTAGCACTACAGCGCGGGATTGATCGTAAGTCCTTATGACTCGTCACTTGCATCGCGATTCTTGATCCAAAATGGCCGAGCCAGCGCTGTAGTGCTAGCTCATTGGCTGATCAGAGCGATTGTATCGCAAAACTGCGAATCGAAAAGGAATTTATATGAGCTACGATTTTGCCGACGATGCGAACGGCTCCGGCAGCTCACGCCGTATTTCAGTCAAACGATACCCTAGCCCCGGCCCGGCCACGGTCGATAGATCGACCGCTCCGTTCCGGCGTCGGAAAAGGCCCGGATGCACCGCCGCTTCGGGCAGCGATGCGTCGGGGTAGAACTGCATCGCGTTGGTTTCCACGCCCATGATCGTGGAGAGGTGGGCGGCCAGCGAGACGTGGGGGATCTGGGCGAGCATCGGGTTGGTCAGGTCCTGCACCATGAGCGCCATGCCGTGCGCTTGTGCCCAGCAAGCGCTCAGCAGCGCTCCCGAGAGCGTCTTGCACGTCTTGAGGGCAACGCCGGACCACCCCAGTTCGCGCCCACGGCGGACGTGCCGCCAGTCGTGGGCGCTCTCATCGAGAAACAACGGCTTGCGCGCCGCGACGGCAGTGACGTCGATCGCGTGCGCGTCCAGGTCATACGGGAATGGCTGCTCGACGTAGAGGATCATCCGATCGATTTCCGAATGCGCCATCTTGAGTCGATCCAGCACGTCGATCACGTACGCCGGGTCCTGAACCGTGCAGTTGAAATCCGCGCTGAGCCACTTCACCCCGCCCGCCAGTGCGATGGCACCGACCCGGACGAGTCGCTCGTAATCCCAACGCGCATCGTTGCCGCGCAATTTCACCTTGAGACACGTCAGCCCATCAGTCGCGATCCAATCGCGAAGGAGAACGGGATACCCGTCGTCAGGCGCATCGACCGCCTCCGAAGGCTCGAGCGGATCGAGCCCGCCAACGAGATGCCAGGCCACCAGCTTTTCCCGGCGCGGATGAAGCAGAAAATCCGCCGGGAACTTCCCCCGAAAGCACGGCTCATCCGAAATCAGGCTCGCCAGGTCGCGCCGCAAATGTCCTGAGCCGTACGTTTCAAACGATGGCGTTCCCGTCAACAGCCCATACGCATCGTGCGCCGCCAGGTCGAAGGCGGAGAAGCAGAGGAGCGCCGCCAGCCAGGGCATCGGCTCCGCGCCGCCCGCCTCACGATTGAAATCCGCGAGTAGCCTGGGCAGAACGTCCTCCTGAAAATCCCGACCAATTTCCAGAGCATGGCCCGACAACCCTGATTGCGGAACGTGCCGGACGAGTCGCGCTGAAAACGCGAGCAGCCGATCGAGACGCCGTGCATAAGGCACACTGCTCGGCCACACCCACTGCACGCTCAATGGCGTTTCGCCCCACCCCGCAACGCGCTGTCCAGATTCATCCACCGCTTCGACACTGACCCGCGCGCAGGTCACCTCCGTCAGCGTTTCGGTGCCGAACTTCAGCGGCACGCGCGTGCGGATGGGCAGGAGGTAGAGCGACGTGGCGACGATTCTCATGCGATGTCCGCTATTGTCCGCTTACCGGCGATTTCGACCACTTCCGGCCCAAATTTCAACCGCGGATAGCGCGGATCGCACGGATGGAGCATCCCGGGCGAGGGCCTAAATGATCCGTCAGATCAGCGTTCATCCGCGTAATCCGTGGTTGAATCATCTTCGTCCGCCTCACGCGAATCCCGATCAGATCGTGTAGTGATTTCTTACTTCTTGAGATGCTTATCGAGAAACGCGATCGCGGCGCTTTCGGCGCGGGCGGCGTCTTCGCCCTTGAAGCCGTGGCCGGCGCCCTGGAGGGTGAGGATCTCGACGTCGATGCCGGTGGACTTGAGGCGGTCGTGCATGAAGGCCACTCCATCGTGTGGTTCCGAACTTGGTAAAGGCGCCGGAAGGATCAGGCGCCGAGCCGTGACGGGATAGTAAAATGCCGGCGGTTTCCAGTTCTTAATCCATGGGTCTCCGTCGGGATAATCGAAAATCGGCCTCCTTGGAGGACGGTATTGTGCCTGCGAGAGGCAATTTCGCGCCTCTTGGGGGTCAACAGTGAATGCGACTGTTTCCGCGGGGGCCGCGTGCCTGAGGCACTCTCGCTCGCACCACACTCGACCTACACGCGCGGCGATTTCGCGTGTAGATGGAGCAAGGCATACGATCGTCATCAAAATTGCGACCATAACTCCCGATTTTGCGATTCGGCGGCCGCGCGGCCCGCCCGGCTTCGCCTCATAGGTAAACGTAACTCGATACTTTTCAATCGCTATCGCTATGGAGGCTGGAACGCGAACCATTTGGCGAGAAGCCTCCCAACCGCTTTGTCACTGGGCCTCACCGTCTCACCGTTTACATTTGTTACCGTGACACTGAATGGAAGAGAGGGTTAAAAAGTTTTGACTAACCCGCTGAGATCTCGCGCTTATGGCTCATTAAGGCGATATGGGTGGAAGGACTTCGTTTCGGGAGGCCGCGATCTTCTCCAAGAGCGGATTAGGTATGTCGAGATCGACATGGAAGTCAGTTGCGCGGCCTCCCGGATCAGCCCGAAGCCATCCGTCAATCAAACCCGACTGATCGCCGTAGTGATATGGAATGGTGAAGTGCGAGTCGTCCAGCGGATCCGGGCTTCCCACCTCAAGGCGGAAACGACCTTTTGTCGGTGTCGCCACAAAGAGGAATGGTGCGCTGGACAGGCGACATCGTGGCGCCTTCTGGTGCTGGAACAGACCGGAGGGCACGAGCGTGAATGCATACAGCCCAACGTCCACCCCGGCTGGCCCATACGCGGTTGTGTCAAAACATACCGCGACCAAGCGCTCCGAGCCGTTGACTCGGCGACCGTGGAGGAACGCCACGCCGCTCAATTTCTGCGACGTGCGAAGCGGACTCGGAAGCGGTAGTCGACGGGCTGCGAGGGGATTATAGAACGCCGGTGTTTTCCACTTTTTGACCCACGGATCGCTGGCAGGTAACTCAAAAAGCGGTCGTTGCGGCGGTTGGTAATCGCGCTGCGCCAGACAAAACGAAGCTTCATCGGGGTCATCGGTGAAAGCGATAGTCCCAGGAGAGGTAACGTGGCGCAGACACTGTCGCTCCCACCAAGCGTAGCGTAGCCTGTCCGTCAAACCCCATGCGCGAAGAGCCCACAGCGCTAGACACGACGCTATAAGCGCCGCCGCAACAAGGAGGCGGATGAACCGCCGCTCGGCTAACCGGCGCACTGCGGCGTAGTACCGGAGCGGAATTTGTGAGCCGCGAATCGTCATGGTCATTATTGTGTGCTGCCAACCTGCGAGCCTGCGTCGGTGCCTAATCCACGACCTCAATTCGCCTTCGCTCCTGTTACCGTAAGCTTGATGCTCAGAATGCGACTCTGTAGGAGCTCATCGTCCCCCACTGGGTTGTGAAAACGATATTGTGCCAGTACGGTGAGGGTCGTGCTTCCCACCCTGAGACCCTTTACCGGGTTGATTGACGCGTCGGGCACCGTTGTTGAATTCGGCGGCAGATCAATAAACAGGTGGCCATTGGTAAAGGATATTGGGGTTATCACATCGTCCGTAACATACAAGATAAATCTAAGGCTGTTTGACGTCGCTGGTGGATTCGGATGATTGATGGTTACATGTAGTTGCGCCTGTCCGTTTGCATTCGTTACGGTGACAGTAAATGGAAGGTCATTAATCCAGAAGCTATTAACGATCTGACTTATAAATTCTTTCGTCTGCACCCCCGCATTCAGGTCTTGGCCCTGTTGTGTCACGTAGTCAACGAGGCCCGGAGTGGCTTTAAGCAACTGCACCATCGCACGCGACGCCTTTAGGCGAACGTTGGGGTCAGCGCTCTCAAATAAATTGATCTGCTGGTCTGCCTCGGCTTTCTGCGCTTGTGTTGGCGGCGCGCCAGCTCTATTTTCGAGGCTTACCACAGGCCCGCCGGAAGTGGCGGGCTGTGTCGCCGCGTTTCCGGCGGCGTCAGCGAATGTCAGAACGGTTGATCCTGAATTCACCCCTATAAATGGCAGCATGGCCGGGCTATTCGGATCGAGTGACGTCACGACGCTCGTCGCCTGTGGTGCGATAATCGTGTTGCTGAAATTGTTCGGGCTCAAAGTGCGGGCGACGTATCGGCCGTAATGGTTTCTAAAAGTCGTCGGAAGTCCTGTTGGCTCACCCCAAGTGAAGGCGCCGGGAGGGAAGTTTATCGTCCCATCATCGGTGTTCGTGATGTTGATCTGTGCCGCGACGGACGAAGCTGGGACGGAGCCACTGCCAGTTGCCACAGAAGCGGCCACGACTGTCGTGCCTTCCACATGGTTGATCTCCTTCGGCGTCACGTCGATTGGCCATGACACATTCCCCGCCGGGATCGTCACGGTCCCGGAAAGGGTTTGGTATTCGGTGTCGGGGGTTGCGGCGTTGGTCACGCCGGTGTCGACCGTGTAGTTCACCGTCAGCGGCTGCTGGAGGTTTCCGCCGGAGCGCGCTAGCAAGAAGTGGCCTTGCTGAGGGTTTCCATCCGGCCCTGCTTCAACTGCGGTTGGAGCAATGGGGGCGATCGATACAGTCGCGTTCGCGGAAGAAAGCGGCGTGGTAACACTCCGCGCGCCGGAGAAGCGATACACCCCGGATTGATTGACCAGGATTTTCACTTGGTACGTCGTGCTCCGTCGCCGACGATCACGGGGCCGCCCGGTTGCGCGGAACGAACGTCGAAGCCGCGGCTCCGGGACGAGAACGCCATCGACCGAATGATTGGACGCGATCCGAGCGCTGTCGCCGTCGCGCTGGCGAGGAACAGCGACCAGTACGGCAGGATAATGATGCACCAACTGAAGAGGCCAAGCGAATCACGTCCGGAGCGCACTGCAAATCCACCCTCCGCGATCCGCTCCGGAACCTGTGCGATTAGAAAGTTGTCGGGGTCAAAGCGGTAGGAGTAGCCGGTGTGGACTGGCCAGGACTCGCGGCCCCACGTTGGAACATAGACGAGGAAGTCCGCGTGGGGCGGGAGCGGCACCATTCGCCGTCGAAAGAACGCCAACTGCAACCTGCCACCTTTGCTCGCGATCGCAAGATGCGAGCGCGGCGACCATGTGAAAATGACGTCGCCGCACCGGAGGCTGCGGAGCCAGCCCGCAGTCGTCGTGGCGAGCGCGGCCACCGCGAGGGCGAGGAAAAGCGCAGGTTTGCACCACTGTGTACGAAACGCGCGTGGCAACTGTTTCATCGTCCTTATTCGGGCCGCTTACAACGCTACATTTTCGTGAAGGTCGAGTCGGCGTTGCTCCCGGCGTGCGGAGGCTGAGCCTGCGTTCCATCTGGGTTGTTGTAAACGAAGACGCTTTCCATGTGGTCACGCCATGCCTGCTCGGTGGGGAACCACTGACCGTACGACGGGTCGTAAACCGCTGACCCGTTTGCTAGTTTCACAATAGCATGGTTCTTGAATGCATCCGTGGAGGCGTTCCCATTCTGCGCCACTTTTGTCGTCACTCGGAACCCATCTAGCGTGGCCCCCGTCTTGACGCCGCCCGCATTCGCGTACGCACCGGCGTTCGGTGTAATTCCCCAGTATTCGGCCGCGATCCCCTGTGCGCCCAAAACATCAATGAGAAAGTGGGTCCAGGCTTCACAGCGACCGTCGGCATAATGGATAAGTCCGGCTGTCGTGAAGTCGGAATCGGGCAACGGAGTCGGATTTTGCGACGAAACTGACCCGTAATAATGCATCGGAGTACCGTCCACTCGCGAGATTGTTCGCGCCTGAAATGCCGCCCAAATGTTGTTGACGATGCCGTTGTACGCTTTTTGGCCTTTGGCCGCCGTGCAGCCGGTGTTCAAGACCGTCTCCAACAACTGATCCCCGGTCGGGTTTCCGCCGGTGATGTAGGTCGTATCCTTTGTCTCGCCAGCGTCAATCCACGTCCTGCCGCCGTCCCGAGAGGCCTGCCACTTGATGTCAGTCGTTGTCTTGTCAACTACGTTTGTTATCGGCTTCGTTTCGGTCACTGTCGCCGAGAGCACCCCGTTGTTCAGGACGGCGTTGGCAGTTGCCATTTGGCCATCCCAATTGCCGCGAATCTGATAATTTCCACCTTGGAAGCCGGCTACGTTGATCTGCGCCGCCACGGTCATGGTGACGTTTCCATCCGTCGTTCCGCTGCGCGTGTAACAGATCGGGTCATGGCGCTGACCCGCCTGCCACTCCGGAGCGTTATATACGTAAGTCGTGCCGTCCTGATGAACGTTGTGGAAATCGCCGGCGTTCGTGGCGCCGAAGGTGAGCTGCGAGAGGTTGGCGGTCGGATCGCCGGAAATCGTGACCATTGCACTATCCAGCCCTGCGGCCACGACGGCTGTTGCCGACGGCAACACTGTCGCTATAACCGTCGTTGGGTCTGGCGATCCTCCAACTAGAGGAGCCACCGGGACGGGCACCGCAATGTCGCCGGCGGGAATCGTTACGCTCCCCGAGAGGGCACTGTAATCCGTTCCAGGCGTCGCGGTGCCCGAAGCGGTGTAGTTCACCGTCAGCGGCTGCTGGAGGTTTCCGCCGGAGCGCGTGAGCAGGAAGTGGCCTTGCTCCGCGTTCCCGTCCGGCCCCGCTTCAACCGCCGTTGGAACAATCGGGGCGATCGATACCGTCGCGTTCGTGGAC
>JBBSDP010000100.1:0-11883 GCA_038240605.1 Tepidisphaerales bacterium
CAACGGCGTCAACTGGATCCTCTCCAGCTACCGCGGCTACAACACCGCGGGTGCCAGCTACGCCCAGGCCGGCACCGTCGCCAACGACATCATCCTCGAGCAGGTGGATAATACTTATGATGTAGCGGGGAACCTCGTCAGTGCCAGCTACTATGTGTGGAACATAGGCCATCAAGGGTTGATGCATGATGAGGAGGCCGGATTGATCCATAATAGGATGCGGCAACGAGACGCTACCCTTGGCAGGTTCATGACGCGCGATCCGATTCGTACCGATGGCTTTTCCCTTATGGGGACGACAAATACTCGCCCTGCCGATCGCACCGATACCAGTTACTCGCGAGCGACCAGCTTTTTTTCTAGTAATGCTTTAGGAACGGAACGCGCAAGTTTGTACGAGATGCTATGCTCGCGTCCTGACCTTCGGGATCCCTTTGGACTTCGAGCTGGGAAGGAATACACCAGCGAGGGCGATTATTTTGACCAGCCGACCAACGACATAAATTGTGGCGCATGGGCCATCAACGATCGGCGCGTCATTGGAACAAATTTCGCAGATCAATTAGGTACAACCGCCGGCCAGCTGAGCAAGCTACTAAATGCGCCCAACGCCGCTTCGCTCGTCGCCAGTCAATTCAACACAATGCTTGCGCAAAACACGTTCGGAATAACGGGCACTCAGCTCGCGAACGAGACGGGTCCGTGCCCCCAAGGTCACAGGATCGCCCTCTATATCTACCGAAGCCTGGATCTCGACAATCTTCCACACATGATCGGCGACTTTCATTTCATCACTCAGGATGATGACCGAAGTTGGTCTGGCAAGGGTGGCTTCGAAAAGGCCGTCGATGCTACTAGTCCAGCAAACCAGTTTGCGAAACAGTTGGTCGGCTTCTGGTGCATAAGTACTCCGCCTCGTACGTGCCAATGCACGTTAAGTCGAATTCATCAAGAGCGTTACCGTAAGAATCACCCCGTCAGAGCGTTTCTTTGGGATCTGGTACCGTTTCGCGTATTAATCGATCCTTGAAATATTGCGCGGTGAAGCGTTTATGGAACGACACAAAGGACCATCACATCGGTTCAACTACCTGTCGTACCGCCCCCGCCCGTTGGCTCGAGACGGATCGGCCGCGCTTATCAGCTTCTGGGCCGCCTGCGGTAGCGCCCTGATCGCGATTGGCATGATGTTGCTCCCGCACAACGTTCGCCAGGCGCTCGATTTTCTTTGGATGAGCATGCTGGGCCTTGCCGCAATCTCCGGCGGCACGGCTGTCGCAGGCTTTCGGGGGTCTGTGTTTTCAAAAATTATTACGGCCGTGGCCCTACTTACCTCGGTTCTCATCGTTCTTTTTTATATCATACTTGTGCAATCAGGCCGTGCATAGGCGATGTTCCAGAAATGCAAAAGGGTCGGGAAATTGCAAAGGCGCCGCAAATTAAGGCCCCTAACATGATCGGAGAATCAAACGGGGACAACCGCCGGCTTTAGAGAATCGGTAACTGTTTAGCGTCCTCCTGAATTTTTACTGGCGCGCGATTTTGTCGAATGGAGTAAATTCGCCCTTGCCATGGACGGCCGGGAGCTCAAAGCCTACGAACGATTCAAGGACCAGGCTCAGTTTTACCGGGCGCATGCATATCACCTGGAGGGCGAGTTGCGGGTGGTGCGGCCCGAGCTTTACCGCGCCGATCAGAGGATCGACCGGCTTGAACAACGCGTCGCTCGACTCGCGGCCGAGAACAAGCTGCTTAAGCAGCGCGTGAAAGAGCTGACGCTCAAATCACGGCAAGCTCCCACGCCCGGCGCTGAAGTTCCCATTTCCGTGAAAGCCTCTGTGAGGCGTCATCGTCGCAAGAAGCCCGGCCGCAAGGATGGTCATCCCGGGGCGCTGCGTCCGCTGCCCGATCACATCGACGTTCATCAGGAGGTGCCGTTGCCGAAGGATCCGGCAGGCCAGGACGCTTGCCCGCGCTGCACCGGCTGTCTGCTTGACTTGGAGAACCACGAACGGCTCGTAGAAGACATCGTTCCCGCCAAGGTCTTCGTCAAGTGTTACCACACGCGAAGCGGGTGGTGCCCCTTCTGCCGCCGCCGCGTCGAGTCGCGTGCACCCGAGCAGCCACCGGCGGCGAACATCCCGCACGGCCAGTTGGGGATCAATGCGTTGTCGACCGCCATGCTGCTGCGGATCGTGCATCGGCTCCCGTTCCGACAGGTCACGCAGGTCTTTGCCAACCTGCCGGAGCTTTCGGTGAGTCCCGGAGCGATCTCTCACCAGGTGCAGCGCATCGCCGGCTGGTTCGACGGGGACTATGAGAAACTCATGATCGAGTTGCGCTGCGCCCCCTATGTGCATGCCGACGAGACGGGGTGGAGGACCGACGGAAAGAACGGCTACCTCTGGGCCGTCACCAGCCCGACGCAAACGCTTTACCACGTCGATAAGAGCCGGAGAATGAAACGGGGAGAATGAAACGGGGACAACCGCCGGTTTTTGCGGATCAAACACCGGCGAGTCAATCAGGTAGAGTCGAGGGGTCCGTAAAGTACGCGTCAAGTCATTGGTGAGCGTCGATGCCGAACCCGGGACCGATCAATATTACCCGTCACACGGAAACCCGC
Source organism: Tepidisphaerales bacterium (assembly GCA_038240605.1). Classification (GTDB taxonomy): domain Bacteria; phylum Planctomycetota; class Phycisphaerae; order Tepidisphaerales; family Tepidisphaeraceae; genus JBBSDP01. The sequence continues at coordinate 2,627 of JBBSDP010000100.1, forward strand.
ATTTCAAGCTGGCGCGGTGGCTGTCTCGAAACGGCGCCTGACAAAAATATTTCGCGGTCCACATTCGCTGCGTCCACCTCGGAACGGCGGATAATCTCTGCCCCGCCAGTATTACTTTGCGCAAGACGGGCCACGTTGTTGAGCCAGCGTCCGCGATGGTGCGACGTTCGAGTCGCTGCGTTCTTCCTTAAGCTGCCCGGAACGATCTCCGATTCCAACCCTGCCAGTGCCGCCACGCTCGCTCTCGTGAGTGGGTGACGCGGGCCTGGGCCGTTCAGGTTGAATTGGGAGTTGTTTATGAAGACGTATGTCACGCAGCTTTTCGGCGCCGCGATCGTATTCACCGTTGCTTCGGCCGCGGTCAGCGCCGCCCCCGTTTACACGCCGGGCTCGTTTTCGGTGACCGGCGTGGCCGCCGCCAACGGGGCGAACGTCAGCGGGATGCCTGGGGCCAGGTCGCTGCTCAGCGGCTCGTCTCCTTCGCTGATGAACCTCACCAGTTCCTATCCGTTGATCAACTTCGGCGATCCGCACGATCTCGATGGGCACTTCGGCGGTGACGTGACGCCGTTCACCTTCAACACGCTTCCCTCATCGACCTTTTATGCCTTGCACGCGACCGCGACCGTGCTGATCCCGACCGCCGGGTGGTGGTCGTTCGGCGTCAACAACGAGGGGGGCTTCACCCTCCAGGTTGGCGGGTTGAACACGCACTTCGCGACGATGCACAACCCCAGCGACACGATCGCCCCGTTCTACTTCACCAGCGCCGGGCTTTACCCGGTGGACCTGACACTCTTCGCGAAACCCGGCCGCTCCGACGTCGAGCTCTGCGCCTCGCCCGGCAAATACAAGCACTGGAAAGAGCCGCGGACCAACTGGCAGCTCGTCGGCGACACCGCCGAAGGGGGCATCGAAGTGGTGGATCCCAGCAGCAGTCCCTCGGTCGGTTCGCCGTTACCCGAGCCGTCCACGTTCAGCATCATGATCCTTGCGATGGGAGTGCTAGGCCGGCGTCCGCGTCGGAGCTAATGAGTGTGCGCGGTTCCGCGCAAACGCCAAATGTTGCGCCGCCAGAGTGTGACGTTTGATTGTAGCGAACTTCGTTCTTCCCTTCCCCTCTCCTGGTACTCCGGGAGAGGGCAGGGTAAGGGGCATTTCGAGTACGACGGACGTTAGCTCTCGGCAAGACCCTCACCCCAAGCCTCTCCCGGCGTCGATTGCGGCAATCCCTGCTGCGTCTGCCAGATCCGGTGCAGCGCTTGCGTCAGGCGCCGGCTCGAATCCAAACCCATCGCCGACGGCATCGGTCCCCACACGAGCGCGAACACTAAGGCGGTAAGCAGATGTTGAGTCGTGACAATATTGCGCATCGGTGTACGAAGAAAATCGTAGCGCGAAATCATCAGCGGTTCTGCTTACCGCGCAGCGTACTCGCGAGCATGGCATGAGCCGATGCTGCCGCGGCTTCCTTTTCGCGTAGCTGCATTAGGCGGCTCCGGGGGAACGCCCCCGAGCGGGGGTCGCAGGGGGCAGCCGGCCCCATGCATCTGCGACTTTTGCATTGATCAACGAACCAATTCTGGCGTGCCGCGAAGCAGCAATATTCGACCCATCGACCGATGGATTCATCCTCAAACCGATTTCCCGATCGCCACTTTCACAGGCTCCGTCGTGACCGTCCCAGTCCAATAGCGCGCATCGGGGACTAGCGCACGTGCCGGCTGCTCGTAGCTGATATTGACGCGCAGGTCATACGACCCCGTCGGTATCACGCCATTCGCAACAGCAGTCCCGTCGGGAACCGCCATAAACGAAAATAACCGGTCCATCACGATCAGGACCGCGCAACTCTCCCCCGGCGCCAGCGTGTGCACGAACTCGTCCGCCGGCGCCGCCGCGGCCGGCGGGGGAACCGCGCGCCATGGGCCCAGCCCGATCTTCCATCCCCAGATCGAGCGCGGGCGATACAGGTCGCGCGCCTGCTCCGACCCGTTGTGAACCACCACCTCGAACGCCACCGCTTCGCCCGGCGCAAACTCCGCCTTCGCCACGCGCGTCGAGAATTCCAGCCCGTCTTTCTTCACCGGCTCAGATGTCTTTCCCGCCGGCCCGTCGACGATCAGGATCGAAACCTCGCGCGCGTCGGTGGCTCCGGGCCAGGCGTTTTTCCCGACTTCCTCCCGTTTGCCGTACCGGAATCCCAGTCGATGCCGCCCCGGCTTGATCCCCTGCGCGATCCAGATCCCGCCGCCCGGCTCCGGCACGATGAGTTTCAGGTCGCCCGCGGGGCCCGACAGCATTCCGCCGAAGGGAAGGTCCATGCTCTTCCCCGCTCCCACGACCAGCGGCACCTCCGGCCGCGTCTTCTCGCGCGTGATCGAGAACGAAATCGATTTCCCCTCCGCATCCACCAGGTAGGGCAGCAGCACGTCGAACAACGGCAGCTCTTTCGCCTCGGCGTTCGGGTTCATGATCCGGATGCCGAACCCTACCTCCGTCCGCGCCCCCGGCGCCGGCGCGCGCCATATCGCATCCGCGATGGTGGTCTCCAGTCGCGCCGGATAAACCTCCGCCGCCGCCACCCAGTCACCCGCGTTCGCCATCATGGCCAATAGGAATGTGCCGATCGTTCCGATGCGCGTCACCATCACGAGCTCCTTCGCCGTCCCCGGATCGGCGACGCATTAGACGCGAACGGCGATCGAAAGTTGCATCGGCAACGCCCGTTACTCCTTTGCCTGGCGACAGGTCACGAGGGACCAGCGTCATGTCGAAGACGAGTTGCATGTCAGTTAGAGTTGCGCGATCAGCACTTGGAGTCCTGCCAGATTTGAGCGATCAGATCGAACTTACTTGCGTCATAAGTGAAATCAAATCCCCAGCGGTGGTGGGGGCCCGGGTGATCCACCGCATCGTGCATTTCCGGCCCGGCGTGGTAGGGCTCGTGGTGCAATGTCACTCCCTCCCGGTCCTGCATGCGAAAGCCGGCGAACCAGTGGTTCCCCGCCGAGTGACTGATTTCCGTCCAGGTCACGCACTCGAAATGAGCCGTGCCGTCCGAACGGATGATGAGCGTGCCCGACGTCTGGTGGCAATTTCCGGTCCTGATTTCAGCCCAGGCCACCACTTTTTCGCGAATGCGTTTGTTGTCGCTTCCAGCCGTGATCGTCCCTCGGGACTTGATGGAAACCAAGTCCTCGACCGGATGCGCAGGAGCGCACCCGGCACCAACGCATGCCAATGAGCACATCACTAAAGCGAATCTCGTGATCACTGACATCGTGCCTCCGCGCGGATAGACCCTCGTGCCGGATATGGCCGTCTTGCCCAACCGGTTCAGCCGCGCGGTAGGGGTGGGCGCAGCGGAATTGAGTAAACCCGGCCACACGTGCATCATAACATTTTCTGCGCTTTCTGTGTTCTTTTAGCACCCCCGACACCGACCGGTTTTGCTCACGCACTCACGGGATTCGCTGGTCGGGTCCTGCTCGCTCACCAAACCGGCCGGTCGCTTGCCGCGGGCTGCCTCACGGCTCCATTCCGCCGTGCGGTGCACGACGGGTTCGTTAGTGAAAATCACGCGACCGTGGCGTGCTACCGACCACAAGTGAACTCAAATCGTGAAGCCGCTTCGCCATGACATGCACGACCTGGCCTTGGCGCTCAACATATCCGTCAGCCCGCACGAGCGTTGCGTGACGAGCGGCCTGGCGGTAGCGGTCAAAGATCGCTGGCCTGATGATGAGATTCACGACGCCAGTCTCGTCTTCCAACGTTTCAAAGACGATTCCTGACGCTGTCCCGGGCCGTTGCCGGATGAGAACGAGGCCCGCGACTCGCACCCACTTGCCCGCCGGGGTTTTCGCCAACTGTTCGGCGGTGATGATGCGGAGGCGCTGCAACTGCTCGCGGATAAGTGCCACGGGATGGCGCTTCAGTGAAAGTCCCCCTGTTTGATAATCCGCAGTTACTTCCATCGATTCGGGCATCACGGGCAGCATTGCCAGTGATGCGTCAGTTTCGAGAAGGTCATCAAACAAGGGTAATTGTTCATCATGATGCTTCATGGCTTCCCAGAGGGCGTGTCGGCGTGAGAAACCAAGCGATCCGAAAGCATCGGCTTGAGCGATGCGCCGAAGAACGTGCGACGGCACGGAAGCCCGCCTGCCACAATCCGAAACAGATCGAAATCGGTCCTGCTTTGTTCGCGCCGCCACAATGCGGTCGGCATCTGTCCGCGACAGTCCCCGAATCATGCGAAAGCCAAGCCGCACGCTCGGTCCGTCTCGACCCCAATCCCACTTCGGCGTTACCGGTCCCTCGGGAAACATCCCGTTCGGCTCAAGCGTGCATTCCCACTGACTTTCGTTGACGTCGACGGGCATCACGGCAACGCCATGCACGAGCGCGTCTCGCACGATTTGCGCCGGAGCATAAAATCCCATCGGCTGACTGTTAAGCAACCCACAGCAAAAGGCAGCAGAATGGTGGCGTTTGAGCCATGATGAGACGTATACGAGCAAGGCGAAACTAGCCGCGTGGGATTCCGGAAAGCCGTACTCACCAAATCCCTTCAATTGATTGAAGCACTGCTCGGCATACTCATGCGAATAGCCGTTTCGGGTCATGCCAGCCAAGATTTTTTCGTGGAAGGCTTCAAGACTTCCGCTGCGCCTCCATGCCGCCATCGCTCGACGGAGTTTGTCGGCCTCATCGGCGGAAAAACCCGCGCCGACCATCGCAACCCGCATCGCTTGTTCTTGAAAGAGAGGCACTCCGAGCGTTTTTTCGAGTACGGCCCGCATATTCGCGCTCGGATAGACGACGTTTTCTTCGCCGTTTCTTCGCCGCAAATACGGATGCACCATGTTGCCTTGGATTGGCCCCGGCCTCACGATCGCGACCTCAATAACGAGGTCATAGAACCTCCTGGGACGAAGTCTCGGCAACATCGTCATTTGGGCACGGCTTTCAATTTGAAACACGCCAACCGTGTCCGCGTCGCAGATCATGTCGTAGACGACCGGGTCTTCCGGGGGAATCGTGTGCATGCACAGAGGAAGGCTGTCGGCCGGTCGATGCAGATTCGCGAGGTCCAGGCATTTTCTGATGCAGGTAAGCATGCCAAGGGCAAGTACGTCCACTTTCAAGATGCCGAGGTCGTCAATATCTTGCTTATCCCATTCGATGACGGTGCGATCCGGCATTGCGGCATTTTCGATCGGCACCATTTCCGAAAGCGGTCCATTCGTCATCACAAGACCGCCCACGTGTTGTGAGAGGTGGCGAGGAAATCCGAGCAGTTGGGCTGTCAGATGGACGACGCGCTGCACCGTCGGGTCGTTCGGGTTCAGACCGATTTCCTGGAGTCTGGATTCGACCAGCGTTCCCCGGTCCCACCAGTCGAGCCGTTGCGCCATCTGATCGACGGTATCGAGTCCCAGCCCCAGCGCTTTGCCGACATCCCGGACGGCGGATCGCCCGCGGTAGGTTATCACTTCCGCCGTCATGCCTGCCCGCTCGCGACCGTACTTGGCATAGACGTATTGAATGACTTCTTCCCGGCGTTCATGTTCAAAATCAATATCGATGTCCGGCGGCTCGTTTCTCGCCGCGGACACGAATCGCTCAAAGAGCACGTCTATCTGTGTCGGATCGACTGACGTCACGCCGATGCAGTAACACACGGCGCTATTCGCGGCCGAACCCCGGCCCTGGCATAAAATGTGTCGTGAGCGGGCAAACCGCACCACGTCGTAGACCGTGAGAAAATACGCCTCGATGTGGAGTTCGCCGATAAGGGCAAGTTCCCGGGTTACCAGCTCGCGGACCTGATCAGGAATTCCTCCGGGATATCGCTCGCGGGCACCGTTCCATGCAAGCTCCTCGAGAAACTGAAACGGTGAGCGGCCGTCAGGCGCGAGCTCCTGCGGGTATTCGTAGCGAAGCTCATCGAGACTAAACGTGCATTCGTCGGCGATTTCGAGTGTGCGACTGATGGCTTTGGGATTGCTTGCAAACAAGGCGTGCATGTCGCGCACCGGCTTGAGGTATCGTTCTCCATTTTGAAAGAGCCGGAATCCGGCGTCCGCAATCGTGCACGTGTGCCTGATGCAGGTGAGGACATCTTGAAGTTGTCGGCGTGCCGGATCGTGATAGTGCACGTCGTTCGTCGCGAGCAGCGGAACGCCCGAACACCTCGACAATGCCGCGAGGTCACGTAATCGCGAAGCATTGTCCGATTCATAGTTGCACGACGCGGCGATCGAGAGTCGTCGTCCGAGAGCGGCCTTGAGGCGGTGAACGTCGCCGATCGTCCTTTCGGCAACAGGGGTTCCCGGAATGATCGCCGCGTGCATGCCGTCGGCTCGCTCCACAAAATCTTGAAGCGACAGATCGCACGCTCCTTTTGCCGCACGTCTCTTTCCAAGGGTAAGCAGACGACACAGATTGCCGTACGCGCGGCGATGGATCGGCCACACGAGGACGTCGGGATGATCCGAAAACACAAGCCGTGTCCCGACGACGAATTTGAACCCGACTTCCCGTGCCGCGGCGTGCATCCGTACGGCGCCAGCAAGCGAGTTAATATCGGTGACGGCGATCGCCCGATAGCCGAGTTCCGCGGCACGTACGACATATTCGTCGGGATGGGAAGCTCCGCGAAGAAACGAGAAGTTCGTTGTCACCGCAAGTTCCGCATACGGCTCAGTGGCTCGTCGAACAGAAAAGCCGAGTGGCGCGGATGCGTCGTGAAGCTTTGGGAAAGGAGTTTCCGGCACGACCGTTTAGCAGTCAAAAATTCCATGGAGATACCATTTCCGCGTCTCAACCACGCGAAATAGCCAGAAGCGGCGGCCGGAGGCGTCTTCACCATCAAAGTAATCTCGCGTCTTATTCCGTCCTTCCCACCAGACGCCTGCGATGCGTTCCGGCCCCCGTATCCACACCATGTCAAAGCGCTTTTCCTGATACACGAATGAAGCAGGTAGCCCTTCCGCCTGTGATGAGGGGGACAAGATGCAGCGAACTTCGGTGGGTTCTGCAAACAGGTGCAGTGGACGGGATTTAAGGGGGATTTCAGAAACGGCGGCTGACGTCGATCCGAATGCTCCCGGCAGTACCCCTGCAAGCCCAAATGCCTTCTCGGGAAGATATGAACGGTTCAAGTGCGGGCGAGCCACGGCGCCAGTGCCGAGCCGGAGACGAAGCCGTTCCACAAGGTGAGAAAACTCCTGACGCTCCGCCTGCCGTCGGCGATCAAGCAGATTCAGTTGTTCTGTCGTAAGCGTCTCGGATGCGAGGACGGTCAAGGACAGCCTGATGAACCCCGCACTCGAAGTGATGCTTTCGCCTGCACATCGAAGCATGTTGAGCAATGCGGACGCGTCCACGCTTGGTTCGGCACAATGAATTTCCTTTCGAATCGGCGCGGAATGTTCGGGAACGAATTCCCCCATGAGCCGTTTCACTCCTCGCCCGCGAGTCATTAATTCCTGACGGACGTCGGCAATGAGTTGCCGGAACGCCTCCCACGCAATTTCGAGGGATTCAAGGGGGTGTTCAAACTCCAGTGCTGCGGTGATGCGATTTCGCGACCGCACCGCGATGAGCGGCTCGAAGACCTGTCCAAACGCCTGATCCAGTCGAATCAGAATCTCTTTTCCGAAGCGGGCGGGCAGATCATTCCTCGGAAGCGCCGTCAACTGCTTCACGGTATCAACGCCAAGAGAACGGAATGCTCCGGCGAGATCATCACTGATACGCAGGGCTGATACCGGCAGTGGCGACAAGGCTCCAACAAGCTCGCCCTCGTCGATGACGACGGGCGATGCGGTGCCAAACGATGCGATCGCCCAGGCTGCACCGGGTGTCGGTGCGATGGCGACGCGACAGGTGAACCCGAGCTTTGTCACACCGTCCAAAACCACACGGGCGATCGTTTCAAACCCTCCAAACAGCCGCTCGCTGCCGGTCACATCGAGGAGTAATGCATCGCCCGATTCGGTTGCTACGTGTGGGCTGAAACGATTCATCCATCGTCCAAGATTTTCCAATGATCGGATGTCACAAAGAGGCTCGTGGACGGCATGCTTCAAATCGGGACACACCGCACGCGCTTCGGCGAGTGTCATTCCTGGCATGACGCCATGGGCTTTGGCACGTTCACTGAGAAAGACGACTGACAGCCGTGGTGTGGTTTCCCGCACCACAACAAAAGCTTCATGCGGAGATCGCCGTTGTTTCCGTCTCATGCTCTCGATGGGCCAGTTGGGTAATCGCACGCACATGATTTGTCTCATGACACACCTCAAGCAGAACGTTTCCTCCTACACGTCCTCCGTGACCGTGAATCAATTCCACGCACCATCGTTGGACAGTTCTTTCACCGACTGCCGGCCGAATCCGCCATCGCGTTGCCGCCGCATAGGGTTTTGTAACGGCGTTGATGGGACGAAGAAGCATGCCGATGCCACCGCCTCGCTCTGCCGCTAACTGCAACCGGCGAGCATGAAGCTTTGTCAGATGCGACACCGTGGTGATGCACGCCCCGACGCCTGGACACCGGAGACTTTCCGTCGCCGCCCAAATCGTTTCTTGCTCTGTCTCGGGAAACACCAGGAGCAGCCGTTCGAGGGGTAACCCAAGTGCGACGGCACCGGGGGGATAGAACTGACGCAATGGATCGCACCACACGATATGGCTCGACGGTGCCGTGGCTCGGGCCAAGAGAATTGGCAGGAGAAACGAGGGCGTATCGGTTTCGCTCAAGCACTCATGAATAGCGCCCACGGCAAATGCGTTGCCCGGCGACAACGCATCAAGTGCTTCAAAGCCCGTCACGATTCCCGTTGTGCGGCGCGCACAAGCGAGCCTCGAATATCGGAGCGACTCACGCAGCATTTCGATGGATGTGGCAACCCGCATGCGGCCCTCTAAATTCGTATTTTGTTAGGGTACGCGGTTCCCCCGATGCGGGTCAACATCCGCTTTCGCGCATACGTTTGTAACTTGTTAAAAAAAGGTCGGTTCGAACCTCACCGTCGTGAATCGAGAAGTCCGATTCACGCCCCGCGATGCGTGGCAAACCCTTGCAGCATATGGCCGTCTTGCCCAACACGGTTCAGCCGCGCCCTTGGGGGGCGCCGCCAAAGTTGGTGAAACCGGTCACATCCTTCAAGAATGTTTTCTAGCGGAGGAGGTGAGATTCGAACTCACGGGACCCTTGCGGGCCCACCGGTTTTCAAGACCGG
>JBBSDP010000101.1:0-11646 GCA_038240605.1 Tepidisphaerales bacterium
AGACGCCGGTCTTGTTACGGACGCGCATCGCGGCCCTGGCCGCGAGGCCGCCACAAATCGTTTTATCCCATGCCGCCGAACCAGAATTGGCGCCGAGTCCACCTCGGCGCGGGGACGTGGGCATCCGCTGGTTGCGATACGCCGGGGCGGCCGTGATTTTGCTTTTCGTCGGCATCATGGTCGGGCGAGAGAGTTGGCGGCACGGCCCTCCCCCGCCGCCGCGGGTTTCCGCGTCGGCAATTCCCGCGTCGATGGTTTCCCACGCGAGCCGCGTGCACGCCGATTGCTCCAGGCTGGCGTCGCGGCTGCACTCAGCCGGATTTCCACGGAACCTGGGAACGCTCGCGGATGACGTTGAGCAGGACCTCCGGAGTACACGTCCTTACCCAGACTTGTCGCCGATCGGATTCCGCTATGTCGGCGCCGGCCCCTGCGGCGATCCGCTTGCCAATACGGTGCATCTTCTCTACCGCTCGCTCGTTGCCGATTCCGCGAGCGCTGTCAGTCTCTTCGTCCAGCGTTATACCGATCAATTCCCTTTGCAGGCGGGGCGTGTCTACAGCGTGTCGACAGCAGAGTCCCCATTCCCGATGCTTGCCTGGCGCTCCGACCGAGTCGTTTATTTTCTCGTCGCTGACGATGAGAAGACCGTACAGCAAGCGCTCTCGTTGATCCGCGCCGATGAATCCGGCGCGCCAAAACGCCCCGGCGCCACCACGACGGCCACGGACCCCGCGAGCAGATCCTGAATCCAGGTCAGTTTCCACCAAAACCAAATCGACGGGCGAGCCGTCTGAAAGATGGATGAAAATCGTCATTTGAGCGGTTGTTCATTCCGTGAACGCTCGACCGGAAAGACTCTTTCCTTAAAGGATTTCCCGACATGGCCGAAACAGGAAATGCCACGGCGTTTGGCAAGCCGGGGATGGCGCCGCGCTGGACCCGAGCCGACAAGGAAGGGGTCGGCACTGCCTATTCAGCATCCAGCTGCGTTTGGTACACGCTCTCGCGCGGACATTTGACGGAAATCTACTACCCAACGATTGATTGCGCCCAGGTGCGCGACCTGCAATATCTGATCTCCGACGGAGAAACCTTTTTCCAGGATGAAGCGCGCGATCTCATTTCCAGGTCCACGCGGATGTGCCCGTCGCTCGGGTATGAAATTGAATCACGCGATCCCAAACGCCGTTATCAGATCCACAAAACGGTCATCGCCGATCCACATCTACCCTGCGTGCTTCAGCGCACACGCGTGAGCGCCGCGTCGGACCTGCTGAAGCGCCTGAAGCTGTATGCACTGTGCGCCCCGCATCTGGGCGGTCGCGGAATGGGCAACAGCGGACGGGTTCTGTGCGTTTCGGGACGGCACATTCTCGTCGCCGGTGCAGGAGGTCATTGGCTGGCGCTGGGGGCGACCGTCCCATTTTCCCGCGCCTCCGTCGGGTATGTGGGTTTCAGCGACGGTTGGACCGACCTGTCTCAAAACTGCAGGATGGATTGGAAATTCGAAGAGGCCAACGACGGCAACGTCGCGCTGACGGGCGAAATCGAGCTTGCCGATGCCCAGGAATTCACGCTCGGTCTCGCGTTCGGCGGAAGCTGCCATGGCGCCGTCACGACATTGCTCCAATCCTTGGCGCTTCCGTTCGCCGATCAGTTGAAGCGATTCCAAACGCAATGGGAACGAGCCATCGAGGCTCGATTGCCACTCGAGAAGTATTCGCATGACGGAGGCAATCTCTATCGCGCGAGCTTCAGCCTCCTGGTTGCTCACGAGGACAAGATTTTTCAGGGAGCAAACCCGGCGTCACTCTCGATTCCCTGGGGTGAGGCGCGCGGTGATGAGGATGGGTCGGGTGGATATCACCTCGTCTGGACTCGCGATCTGGTCCAATGCGCGACCGGTTTGCTTGCCGGCGGACAGACGAGCATCCCTCTGCGCACGCTGATTTACCTCGCCGTATTGCAATTGCCCAACGGCGGTTTTCCCCAAAACATGTGGGTGGATGGCCGTCCGTTTCGCAGCGCCATGCAGCTCGATCAGGTGGCGTTTCCGATCCTGCTGGCACGACGCCTCAAAATGGACGAGGCAAGTTCCGGGTTCGATCCGAACGTAATGGTAAGACGCTCTGCTCGGTGTCTCGTATTGCAAGGTCCGGTCACGGAGCAGGAACGATGGGAAGAGGCATCTGGCTATTCTCCATCCACCCTCGCCGCGATCATTGCCGGCGTCGTGTGTGCCGCTTCATTCGCCAGCGAAGCCGGTGACGATGAGGGGGCGGCGTTCGTCAATGATTACGCTGACTGGCTGCGGGCACATATTGAGGAATGGACCGTTACCACGACTGGCACGCTCGCACCCGGAATCAAACGGCACTTCGTGCGTTTGAATCCGGTGGCGCCCGGCGCAGTTGCCTCACCCGGCTCGGTTGACCACGCGGTGATGTCTCTCTCGAGCCAGGCGCCGCAGGCGCGAAAACAGTATCCGGCACGGGAGATCGTCGATGCCGGCTTTCTCGTATTGGTGCGCCACGGAATCCTTGCTCCCGACGACCCGCTCGTGATCGATTCACTGCGCGTCGTCGATCAGGAATTGAAGGTGCAAACGCCGCCCGGCATCTCCTGGCGGCGATATAGTCACGATGGGTACGGTCAGCGAGAAGACGGTGGTCCCTACGTAACGCATGGAATTGGAAGATGCTGGCCGCTCCTGACTGGGGAGCGCGCCCACTACGAATTGGCTGCCGGCAGAGATCCAGGCGAACTGATCGAGGCGCTGGAGCATTTCGCTTCCGGCACGGGCCTGCTGCCCGAGCAGATTTGGGACGAGGGGGATATTCCCGAAGCGCATATGCGGACCGGGTACGCGACGGGGTCGGCGGCGCCCTTACTCTGGGCCCACGCCGAATATATCAAGGTATTGCGGTCAGTGAAGGACGGCGTGGCGTTCGGTCAATTCAAGGCGGTTACCGACCGATATCTTCGTCCCAATCGACGGCCCGCGCCCCCTGAATTTTGGTCGTTCCGTCATCCGACATCGCACGTGCCCTCGGGATGTACCTTGCGCCTCTGCGCCGAGCATGCGTTCCGCCTGCGGATCTCGCTCGACGATTGGCAAAGTCATGAAGACCTGAATTCCCGATGCACGTATGACATCCACTTCGCGGATATTTCCATCAGCGCCGACCAGCGCGTTCCGATTCGCTTCACCTTCTTCTGGCCGGAGGGACAGCGCTGGGAAGGCCGGGATATGCAAGTGCAAATTGTGGAGCGAACCGCGGCAACGACCTGATCGGCGCCGCTTTTGTCGGGCTTCTAGAATTTGGCGATAAGAAACAGGCCCCCAAGCATGAGACATGCTCCGATCATTCGCGCGATGCCCGCCGAATGCTGCTTGAATCCGACCAGTCCGAAATGGTCCATCACCAGAGACGTGATGATTGCGGCAGTCACCGTCATTCCGGTGAACGACCCCGCCCCGATTTTTTCCGGGACGATTACCCCGGCGATGATGTAAACCGAACCCAGGGCGCCGCCGATCCATCCCCACCATGGCACTTCCCTCACCAGCAATTCCGGTGGAAACGCGGCCCGCTTGAACATTGCCGCCGTCAATGCCGCGGCCAGTGCCGCGACCAGCCCGACGCCGTAAACCACGACCGCCGCCACGAGCGGCTGATGCAGCTTTTTCCCGAGCGTACTGTTGGAGCCTGCCATCACCGTATTGGTGATCCCCGCGAACAAGGCGAAAGCATAGAGAATCCACATGGTGGGCCATCCTATCGTAAATTGAGGTCGAGTTGAGCAAAGTCGCGGATCAGCGCGGAAAGTTCGTCCGGGGCCTCCATGGTCGGCAGATGTCCGCACCGCCGAATCGTCTCGAGGCGGGCGTGGTCCAGGTGTCTCATCGTCGTCTTCTCCTGGACGGAGGCCGACAGCGAAGGGTCCGTTTCCCCGGTGACGACAAGTGCAGGGCACGAAACCAGTCCGATCCGATCCGCCCAGTCTTCTTTACTGCCGTGCTTCAGCCAGGCGGCCCAGGCGTCCGGCGCGCATTCAACGAAGTCCCGCACGGCTCGCTCGCGCACCGGCCCGACGAGCGGTTGGAACGTAATGCCGTCGAGAAAAGCGTCGGCGCTTGTTCTGTCGCGCTTCATCGCGAGCATCTTCACCTTCGACTCGTCACTGATCGGTTCCGGCGAGGGTGGCGAAGGCGCGACCAGAATAATACCGCACAGGTGCGGGAATTTTCTTGCCGCGATGGCGAGCGTCACCTTCCCGGACATGGAATGTCCGATCAATACGAATCGTGGTAATTGCATGGTTCGCAACGTCGCCTCGACGCGTTGAACCATTTCCTCGACGCCGTATCCGCGAATCGACGCGGCCTCGCCAAACCCGGGAAGATCCATCGCGATGCAGCGAAAGCGGGGGGCGAGCAATGAGATGCATTCCGTCCACTCGCGTTTGGAACTTCCGAACAGGTGCAGCAAGACCAGAGGCGGAGCGCCCGCGCCTTGCTCCATGGTCGGCAGGATCATTGTGGCTCCAGGCATACGGTCGGTACCCACAGGGTGGCCTGTTCACGCCGCGCCGCGCAACCTGCGTAAAAAGCAATTGGCCGACCGAAGCGCCAGCGCGATGATCGTCAGGGCTGGATTGGCGGGCAGCGCGCTGGGGAACGTCGAGTTGTCGGATATCCACAGGTTGGGAACGTCGAAGCTTTGGCCGTACGGGTCGACGACCGCTTCCGTCGGATCCGTCCCCATCCGGCACGTGCCGATGACGTGGGCCGTGCGTTCGCACGTCCACAAATCCGATCCTCCCGCGGCGCTCCAGATCTCGCGCATTTGGCGATCCGCGTGATTGCGCAGCTTCTTTTCATTATCGCCGAGCGTGAAGTGGATGATCGGCTTGCGGAATCCACGCCCGTCGAGTTCATCGGAAAGTTCGAGAAAATTCGCCGGGCTGGCAAAGCATTCACCATTGATCCCGATGCCGGCGACGTGGTTCAGATTTCGAAGATAATCGACCAGCGGCCTTCCCCAGAGCAATCGCCCGCGCGCCGCCTGAACCGCCCAGGTGACCGGCACGATCCCCAGACTTTGCATCAGATATCCACCCGCGAAATCGGCGTCCTTCGGGCGGACCGTGTCTTCGCTGATGAGCGATGCCGGAAAACCCTTGTAAGGCCGAACCTCTTCGTCGAACGTGCCCCACACCTGCGTCGCAACATGAGCCATGAAATTCTTGCCGACCTGTCCGCTGGAATTCGCGATTCCGGCATGAAGCAGCAATCGAGGCGTTTCGATGGCGCCCGCGCAAAGGAACACGGCGCGACATCGCTGCAAAACGTCATTGCCCCGATGGCGGTAAAGCACCCCGCTGATGCGGCCTTGACGGTCCCATTCAAACCCATGCGCGAAACATTCCGGACGAATTTCCGCTCCCGATTTCACCGCCAGCGGCACATAGGTCACGTCCATCGTCGACTTGGAGCCGTTGAAGCATCCCTGATGACAAAATCCGCATTGAACGCAAGGCGGACGATCACCATATTCTGTTTGTGAATACGCTTGCGACAGTGTGAGGAGGGGCGCCGGCGATGTTCGAATGCCGACTTTGGCGCAGCCTCGTTCCATCAACTGGGCGGGTCCGTTGAGGCTCAGCGGAGGCAGTGCATACGATCGGCCCGGATCCCACGGATAGGAGCTGGGCCCGGAAACCCCCAGAAAATGCTCCGCTTCCTGGAGATAGGGAAGAAGTTCGGAAAGGTCCAGCGGCCAGTCACGACCGATTCCAAATTCCGAAAAAATGCAAAGGTCGCGCGGGTCGGGCCGCGGTGCGAAGGCGCCGTAGTGAAGCGTCGAGCCGCCGACGCCGCAGCCGCTGTTGTTCTTGCCGAATGCGGTCGGATCGGCGCCGGCGCTCAGACGCTCATCGAGCCAGTAAAGTTCGCGCTGGGCAACTTCATCCTGGGCATAGTCGCGCGGGGGATTCCACCATCGACCGGCCTCGAGCGCCACGACCGAAAGGCCTGCCTGCGCCAGGCGTGCCAGAACGGGCGCCCCGCCTGCGCCGGTGCCAATCACGATGGCATCGACCCTATCGTCGCTGGAATATCGGCGCATCTCGCACGTCACCGCCGCGACGGCTCCCATGGCTGAGTGGTGTTCAAACCGACCGTCGGCCATTTCGGTAGAAATGCAATGCCGCTGAATCCCAGCTGCGCCAGGGTTGCCGGTTGAGAAACGTAAATTTCAGTAGCCTGGGCAAGCAAATCTTCAAACCAATGACGGGCATCAAGCTCGGTCCAGCCGGCCGCTCCGCTCGCGACGCGGCACAAGAGCGCATCCTGCCCCGCCGGCTGGAGTGCGGCGAAGGACGCGCCGTTTTCATGCCGCGCCATGTCGTCGAGCAATCTCAGCCCCAGTTCCAGCGCCATCCGGTCTGGCGGCATGTCCGCGAATCGCCAGCCGTCTCCCAGGTTGGCCTGGCTTTGAGAGGCGAGCACGCTCGCGATTTCGATGTTCCCCTCACCCGGATCCCGCGGAATCAGCCGGTCAACAACGGCGCGGAGTAACGCAACGTCAATTCCGGTTTCGATTTTTGGAACGGCGCCCTGGCCTTCGGCGTTCATCCGATCGAGCAACACTTCGCGCGTTCTGACCCCGACCCGATCGGATTTGATGAGATTCAGATAGCCGTCAAGCATGGGGGCCCTTATTCCATGAACCTCGAAAACAAATTGGCCGGCGGAATTTTTTATTCCACGTCCATGCGCGGAGGATCATTCTCTTCGTCGAAATGCCGCCAGTCCGATGAGGGCGACCGCGGCAAGGGAAGCGATCGCCTTGCCGGGATTTTGATCCAACCACAACTGGACGCTGAAGCGTTTGGCGCGATCATCGAACGTGCCATGGGCGCCGTGGTCGCCGGGCACGGGGTGGAACAGGTTATTGGGCCGGTTCGGATCTTCCGGCTCGTCTACCTGCTGGGCTTCGTATCCCGTTCGGCCCAGATACCAGTCGAGCAAACCAGGCACCAACGCGTTCCCGGCGATCGCCGCGACCGTCGGCAGGCCGATGAACCACTGCCGACGTGGGTGATATGCCGCATAAAGGATCGCCTGGGCGGCGACCTCCGGCTGGAAGATCGGCGGCACGGGCTGGCTCTTTCGCTTCAGACGGCTTTTCACCCAGCCAAATTGAGGGGTGTTGATCGCCGGAAGGTTGACCATCGTCACTCTGACTTTGCTGCGATCGGCGATCAGTTCACACCGCAACGAATCCGTGAATCCCGCCATCGCATGCTTGGCCGCGCAGTAGGCGGATTGCAGCGGAATGCTTCGGTAAGCCAGCGCCGACCCCACTTGCACGATCGTCCCTCGATTGCGCGGCAGCATTCGCCGCAACGCCGCGAGCGTGCCATGAACGGCCCCAAGGTAAGTCACGTCCGTCACGCGACGATACTCGTCCGCCTCCATCTCGGCGACGCGGGAAAGGACCGAGGCCATGGCATTGTTAATCCAGATATCGATCGGCCCGAACCTGGATTCGATCGCGGCGGCGGCGGCCTCGACCTGTTGGTCGTCCGCCACGTCAGTCGGCAAAACGATCGCTTCTCCTCCGCTGGCTTCGACTTCACGTTTAGCCGACTCGAGGCCTTCCCGGCCGCGCGCGATCAGGCCGATGGCGGCCCCGCGCCGCGCGAACTCGCGAACGGTCGCTCGTCCCACGCCGGCGGATGCCCCGGTAATGACCACAACGTCCCGCGTTTTCATCGTCGCGCCCTCATGCATTGCAAAAGGACCCAATGACGATTCCGAAAATCACGTGCGAAACGATGATCGAGATCGGAGTCGCCGGCCCGTAATTCAGCGCCATGAACCCCGGCGGCTCCAGCTGCCGCATCGCGGTCGGCCCGGAGCGCTCACTGGCCATCCGCGGGTGAAATTCCGGCAGCAGGCTCATGCCCACCACCAGGACGAACATTCCCTGGAACAGGCCGATCAGCCCGCCCAGCCACCACGTTTGACGATGCAGCAGATGAAACGCGATCACGAAGACGAGCGTGAACAAAAGTCCATGGCCGACGTGCTGGAAGGCGCCAATCAATTTTGCCCGCGATCGATTTGGCGTGTAGAGCGTTCCCACCATGAACGGGATGCTCATGCGTGTCAGGCCAAGGCCTTGCATCACCCCTTCGAAGAGCATCATCGCGAAGGTGGCGATCACGCCCCAGTAGATCCAGTTCATGGACCGCATCAAATTTCCTTCCGCCTTCCGGCTTTGTCCTCTCGTGCGCGGCGTTCGATCGCCAGCGCGGCGTTGATGAGCCCGACATGCGTGAACGCCTGCGGAAAATTTCCGAGCGCCGCACCCGAATTGGGATCGATCTCTTCCGCGTACAGGCCGACGTCATTGGCATAAGCGAGCATTTGCTCAAACGCGTGCTGGGCTTCCTCGAGCGTGCCTCCGCCCATGGCAAGAAATTCGACGGCCCAGAATCCGCAGATGCCGAAGGCGCCTTCAGTCGGTTCTCCCGTGGAAAGGTTCCGGTAGAGCAGCGGGCCGCCAGCTCCCAGATCGCGACAGATCCGTTGGTAGGTTCCCCGCATTCGATCGGATGACGCAGGCTCGAAGTTCAACAGCGAAAGGTGCATCAATGCGGCATCGAGCGCCGTTTTTCCCGGTTCGTTCGTATAGGTCCGTTCTGATTCGATCCAGCTCTCCGTTTCGATCGCCAGCCGAATCTCATCACGCACGCCGCGGAACTGCTCGACCCCATATCCGTGAAGCAGTTGTCGCTCTTCGAGCCGCACCAGCGCGTCGAGCGCGACCCAGCAGAGCAATCGCGAATGCGTGTGGGCTTCAACCTCGTAACCCGTGCCGCACAACGCTTCCATGATCACCGAAGCGTCGCGAAGCCAGCAGTAACGGTAGTCCCAGTTCAGCTCGCCGCCGATCCGCTCGGGCAATGACGTGGTAGCCGCCGCCACGAACGCGCCGCTGGTCGGAAACTCCAGCAGCTTCAGCGCCAGGGTGCTGCGGCTCACCGCGTCGGCATACTGGCCCCGGTAGGTGCATTGCGAGGACCAGTTTTCCCACCAGCGTAACGTCCGATCCAGCGCGGCCGGCGCGTCGGCGAGCAATGGCAGCACTTCCGGGGATTCGCATGAATACGTGAGAATCATGGAGGTCTGGTCACCGGCGGATAGCGTCGCTTTCGCGTAGGCGACGTGTTGTGAAATGCGAGGTGAAAGATCGCCGTGCAGCGTCAGCATCGCTCCGCCGTTTTCAACCCGCAAACCCAGCGCGCCCCGGTCCACGATTCGCGGCGGGCGTTTCGCGAAACCGGGCCTTGGCGCGTACTCCACGTCGATCTCTACTTCTCCGGCATCGCAGGAGAGAATTCGAACGATCTGCTGGCCCGGAAGCAGATGGCTCGTTTCGTACGCCGGTTCCACGATCGGCATGAAATCGGTCAGGCGCATTTCGCCACGGCTGGTTCGGAACCGCGTTTCCAGCACATTGGTGCGGCCCACGTATCGTCGCGATTTCGAGATGAGGTCTCGCCGCCGAATCGACCACCGGCCCCCTCGTTCGACATCGAGCAGACCGCAGAAAATCGCCGCGCTGTCGAATCGCGGCCAACACAGCCAGTCGAGCGAACCTTCATTTGAAATCAGCGCGACGGATCGCCCGTCGCCGATGGCCGCATAATCGCCGATGGCCGTCGTTTGTCTCCGTTCCCCGGGCATGGTTTCCACGAGTGATGCGATGGCGGTCATCCCAGCCGATCGTTAAGTCTTTGCCGACGCGGCTCGCTTTGACCGACGAACGCACGGCCAACCGCGGCGCGATCGGCCGATTTCATCCCGGGCGGTTTCGAACGACCGCCTACCCGAACAATGGAAGCATCCTTGCTTTTATTCCACCTCCTTTTTGGCGGAATAATCCGCTCGGGACCACGGTTCTCCCATCACCTGCCCGATGCGGAGGCGCTGCCATTACTCAAATGAATGATCCCCGGCCCAATGCGTTTGATCGCGCGACACGCGGCCTGGTGGCCGGCGCCGCTGGCGGTGTTGTGGGCGCCGGGATGAAGCTCGTCGGGGAACTGATATTCCCCCCGCGCGCGCCGGGCGAGCCGATTCCGCCCGCGGTCGCGGTTTCGCGCCTCCTCGAAACGCTCTCCGGCAGCCCGCTTCGTCCGGAGCATACGACGCTCGCCGTGCAAAGCTTCCACTGGAGCTTCAGCATTGGCCTGTCGGCGATATACGGCGTGGTCGCGGAATTCTTTCCCATCGCCCGAATCGGATATGGCCTGGGGTTCGGCTTCGTCCTGCTACTGCTCACGCACGAAACAACGCTTCCCTATTTCGGCCTCTCCATTCCGTGGACAGCAATCCCCTTGAAAGAGCATTTGAGCGAAATTTTCACCCACGCGATTTTCGGCGTCTCCGTGGAGTTAACCCGCCGCTTCGTTCGCAATCACCTCTTCAGCCCAGGATCCCCGGCGTTGTCCTAGATCCCCGGCAACGACCTCGACTTGGTACTTCCGGCAGGCATTGCTAGAATTTCCCGATCGCGTCGCGGAGGACGCCGGTGGTTTCGAGCCCTTCCGATCGATCAACCCCGAGTGGGACGCGCACATCGCCGAGCTTCCCAAGCATCCGGTCGCCAACGGCGTGAAGCCGTTCACCACGCACGATGAGTGGTACTACCACATGCGATTCCGCGACGACATGAAGGACGTGACCCCGATCCTCTCCGCCGTCCCCCCGCCCGGCCTGCGCGGCACCGACCCCGGCCACAACGGCAACGCCGAAGTCCACGATCCCAACCGCCACGAGCCGGAGGTGCTCCTCTGGGTCGCCGAAAATCCCGACATCAAACAGCGCGGCTTCGGCTGCACCGGCGGCCACTTTCACTTCAACTGGGCCAACGACGACTTCCGCAAATCCGTCCTCAACGCCATCGTCTGGATCGCCCACGCCGACGTCCCCGCCGCAGGCGTCACCGTCCCCCGCCTCACCGCCGACGAGCTGATCATCAACCTCGACAAGAAATCCCCACCCGCCGGCTTCAGCAAGGAAAAGCTGGAGAAGAAGGTGGAGGAGATGAATGGGAAGTAGTGTTCTTAGCACTACAGCGCGGGATTGATCGTAAGTCCTTATGATTCGTCACTTGCATCGCGATTCTTGATCCAAAATGGCCGAACCAGCGCTGTAGTGTTAGTCAGGGGTCCGTTGTCAGTTGACATTGGGGGAGCGGAGCGACTTGCTATGCACTGAGCAGGGTCGAAGCGCCTGCAATGAGTGAATCGAAGTCTCGCCGAGCGGAGCTTGCAATTTCCGATCGCGCCCGATTTTATCACGTTCGCGAACCTGTTCGCAGCAACGTCAATCCGCCTCAACGAAGAATTCAACGGAAAGCAGCAACAGAACAAATAAAAAAGCCTCCTCAGCAGAATTCGTGGGCGAGCTTCGGCTCGGGAAGCTGCCCAAGCTGGTGATACAACGCGGTTTCTATCGCTCCCAGCGTGCGGAAGCCGAACGCTTTTCTGAAACGCAGTTTCACCTGTAGGTTCAGCCCTTCCACAATCCCGGAGTTATACTGCTTGCGGGCCCGGAACCAG
>JBBSDP010000102.1:0-10583 GCA_038240605.1 Tepidisphaerales bacterium
ATAGCAAATTGCCGAGCGGCGGATCAAGAGGGTAGGTCTGCACTACACGCAAATCAGAAACAGAAACCCCACTGGAACACGGCGGAAAGCGGAAACCAACCGAGAAAATTCCGGAAAACATGCGGAAGTGCGAAGGTTGGGTTAACCACGGTGTCCATGAAGCCTCGTTTGCGGGGAGTCATCAAGGCGATTCGGAGCAGAATCTGCCGGGATTTCCGAGTCGGGATGAGGCGCGGTAACAGCGGCGCGGCGGCACAGGCGCAGAACGCCAGACGCGAGGATGGCGGCGATCTCCTCCACACGTTGCTCCGGGGTCAATTGGGCGGGATCGGTGGGGTCGTTGCAGAAGGCCATCGGCGCTCTCCAAGAGAGGCGATGCCCGCAACGACCTTCGCTTGGCGACCGGTGTGCTGCCTGGCAACTGGATGATCGGGACCGGCGCGATGCCGATCCCTCATCTGTTAACTACAGGGTTGGCGGTCGAATTGGCTGTTCACGCTGGAAAATCGCTCCCGGAAATGTTGTTCCACGTTGTTCCATTATTTCCATTGACTCGGCGGCAACGCAGGCTATGCTACTGGAATTGGAACAACGCGGAACAACATTTTTCGCAGGAGCCCACTATGAGCAGGAAATCGGCAAAGGCGTCGCTTAGCAAGGGCAGGTCGGGTTGGTGCGTGATCTACTACCACCCTGTTGCCCGAACGGCTGATGGAAAATCAAAACGCGTGCGTCGCGGTTTGGGCACAACGGATGAGGTTCGAGCACAGGGCCTGGTGGATCAGGTAAATGCGCTCATCGACGACCCGGGGATGCACAATCCGACCAGCCGAGAACGCGCTGCAACCAAGTACGACCAGGAAGCCGTCGCGGCTTTTTTCGTACCGATGCAGCCGGAGTCGTTTGATCCCTGGGCTGTTCGAGAAGATGAGATTCGGCTTCCAGGTGGAAGGGATACAACCGATGGTTACGTCCGGGTGCAGTTCGTGGGGACGACCGGGGCGGGAAAGACCACGTTGGTGCGACAGCTCCTTGGCACTGATCCCGTCAAGGAACGATTTCCCTTGACGTCGGCTGCAAAAGCGACAACGGCCGACATGGAGGTCGTACTCTGCTCCGGGGATTTCAAGGCGGTCATTACATTTGTTCCTCGTGATCAGATTCGGCAGTACATCGCCGAGTCCCTTCAAGCGAGCGTGGTGAGCATGCTCGAGGGCGCGCCGGAACGCGACGTGATCCGTCGCTTTCAAGAGCACAATGATATGCGCTTTAGGCTGAAGTACATTCTTGGCGACCTCTTGAACCTTCGCGTTGCGGCTCAAGATCGAACTGCGGATGACGACGACGACGATGACGACGTGGTTGAAAGCGCAGCCACATCCATGTCGCCCGAGCAAAGAGCAGCTCTTCTCGCCAACCTAGAGAACTATCTCAGCGGTATTGGCCAACTCGCGGTAGCTTCGAAGGCGCAGCGCGCAATATACGCGAAGGAGCTCGGGGTTCAATTGAACGAGGCTTCGCGCGAAGAGCAGGAGGTACTGCAAGAATTCGTCGAAGACTGGCTGTCGGAAAGCGAAGAGTTTCACGACCTAATCGATGCCGTCTTCGAAGACGTGGAAGCCCGCTTCGACCGTCTTGATGGAGACATTGAACGAGGCAAGGACAACTGGCCAATCAAATGGACCATCAGGTTCACGGAGGACAAGCGCCAGGAGTTTCTCAGTATCGTCAATCGCTTTTCGAGCAATTACGCTCCGAACTTCGGACGGTTGCTGACTCCATTGGTTGAGGGCATACGAGTGGCTGGGCCGTTCATCCCCGACTGGTGTGAGGGAGAACAACCCAAACTCGTCCTGCTGGACGGCCAAGGCATCGGGCACACGGCAGATAGTTCGTCAAGCGTCTCCACGTCCATAACGCGACGGTTCCGGCTCGTGGATGCAATTATATTGGTTGACAACGCCGCTCAGCCAATGCAGGCCGCACCCTGCGCTGTGCTTCAGTCCGTTGTGGCGAGCGGCCACGAATCGAAACTGATCATCGGGTTTACTCACTTTGACGAGGTTAAGGCGGACAATCTCGCCGGTCGCGCCGCGAGAAGGGATCACGTCCTGGGATCATTTGAAAATGCGATTCATGCGGTGGGAAAAGCCCTTGGGCGGGAGGCGGAAGTGGGCCTCCGTCGGCTCAACCCGGATCGAATCATTTTTCTTGCAGGAATGCAGGCTCGACTCGACCCAGCTGCGCGCGGCGACGTAAAATTCGCGATCACCGAGCTTCGCCGGCTCTTGGCGGCGATTGCAGGGATCAGTCGCCCAGTTGGTCCAGTTGCCTTCGTACCGTTCTATCACATCGCAAATCTCGTATTGGCCGTTCAGACGGCTACTGAATGCTTCCGATCCCGTGAGGCCATTCTGCTTCGCTCCGAGCACTGGACAAGGGTCAAGGCGCTGACACGTCGCCTGGGTCTGTTTCCGGATAAGGATGGATACGACACGCTGATGCCTGTTGCGGATCTCTGGGCCCAGTTGCTAAACGCGCTCTACAAGTTCCTTTCGGACCCCGTCGCATGGCAGCCGAGCACTCCCGCGGAAGATAGCGAAGAACGCGCCATGGTAATATCGCGCATACGACAAGAAATGGAGACACGACTTCGCGACCTCGCGCGCAAACGCATCAAGGAAGAACGGCTGAAAGAATGGATTGTCGCCGCCGGCCGCCGTGGCCCAGGTTCCGGTTCTGCTCGCAAGGACGACGTGCTTGCACAATATGGCATTGCCGCGCCAACTCCGAGCAATGAAGTCTGGGCTGTCGTGCTGCGAGATGCCAGCGGTTCGATTTCCAAGGCAGCCGCGTTATCCGATGAGGTGCGATTCCTGTTGGAGGTTTGCGATCTGATCGCAGACGCAGTGCATGCGGGAGGCGGTGTTCTTCGAGGTTGGTCCAAGAAGGAAGAAGAACTGCCGCCGGCTAGTGCATGAGTTGGCCGTCGTATTGCCCCTCGGGATGGCGGCGGTATCGCCAATGCCACACGTTTATGAAACGGTTGCCTTCGGGGTGCGAAGGCAACCGGGTTGTTAACTGGATCGTCGATTTCGGGGAGAGAGTCAGAGAGTTCTCGGCCAGAGGGACGCCCGAAACGAAATGCCGGCGCTCGCGCCGTTTGGCGAGGCGCTCTCTCGGCCCTCCGGCCTGGCGGACACCCTCGCGCAAACCCTTGCGGGTTCACGCGAAAACGCAAGAACCCCGCGACCTCTCGGCAGCGGGGTTCTTCGTTAACTGGTCGGTCGCGTGGTTTCGCGACCAAATGTAAAGCTCGGCAGGTAGGACTCGAACCTACAACCAGCCGGTTAACAGCCGGCTGCTCTACCATTGAGCTACTGCCGAATTTCGCAAGCCTTCACCGGAGCAGCCGGTTAATCCCGACGATCGGGACTCCACCATTGAGCTACTGCCGAATTTCACGCGCCGCCCGATTGATCCCGGGTGGCAGGGCAAAACGCCACACGCGAAGGATGGATCACCAACTGTATCGGCTGCGGGCAGGGTGTCAAGTCAGCCATTTATGACGGGGAAAACGGCGATCCCGGATGAAATCGTGGCAGCGTGGCTAAGGGTGCCATTCCGCGCGGCATAGAATGTGCATCAAGGTGGAAGGAGTGGACGATACTTCTAAGGTGTCGCTCCGCGGAGAACTTCTATGAAACCCACCCTCCCGCTGTGCTGCTCGCCTCAAGCGTTTGATGTCATGGCTCGACAGCTCGTGTCGATCAACTCGCCGGATGCGCTGCTGCAAGGTGCCGTGGCGATCGCGATGCATCAGATGGAAGACGTCGATCCGGCGGGCGTTGACGCAACGCTCCAACGATACGCCGACACCATTCGATCGCGCGTTCGCGGTAGCCAGACGCAGGCGCTCCTCGCGCACCTGCACGAATTCCTTTTCGAAGAAGAAGGATTTCACGGCGACACGGAGGATTACTATAACCCGCTGAACAGCTATCTGCCCGCCGTTCTGGAACGGAAAATGGGTCTGCCGATCACGCTGAGCCTCGTCTATAAGCTGGTGGCCGAGCGCATCGGACTGCGGGCGTGGGGAATTGGCCTGCCCGGCCACTTTATGGTCGGCCTTGAGGTGGATGGGCAGCAGATGCTGATCGATCCGTTCGCGCAGGGACGCATCCTGACGCCGGACGAAGCGCACGCGCGGATGCAGGAAATGTTTGGCACGGAGGTGGAGTGGTCGGAAGAGCTGCTGCGGCCGGCGTCGAACCGTCACTGGCTCACGCGCATGCTACAGAACCTGCTCAACGTCTTCGGGAGCATCGATCATTATCAGGATGTTGCGGCGGTGCTTGAACTGGAGATGCTCCTCTGGCCGGAGCAGAGCCACCTTCAGCGCGACCTGGGCCTGGTGCTGGCACGTTGCGGACTGTCGCAGCCAGCGTCCATTTGGCTGGACCGCTATCTCAAGACCAACCCCGACGATCCACAGAAGAGCCAGATCAAAGAACTCCTGCAAGTCCTCACAAATTAGGTCGCCCGCGCTAACGCTTCACCTCAACGCCTGGCGCTTGTGTCGCGCCCTTCCGTCGCGAAGTATTCCTGAAGCGGCTGTACGCCCCACCCTTCTTTCTGGAGCGCGCCAATCGCACGTGCCGCGGCGTTGGCGCCGGTGATCGTGGTCACGATCGGCACCCGGTTGAGCACCGCCAGCGCGCGGATCTTGCCTTCATCACTTTGCGGGCCTTTTTTCGTCGGCGTGTTGATGATGAGCTGCACTTGCGCGTTCTTGATCAGGTCCTTGATGTTGGGCCGTCCCTCGTTCAACTTGCTGATGCGCGTCGCGGGCACGTCGTTGCGGGCAAGGACGGCGTGCGTGCCGGATGTCGCGACGATCTGAAAGCCCTCCGCGGCCAGCAGGCGCGCGGCAGGCACCACCGCCTCCTTATCGCCGTCGCGAACGGAGATGAAGACCGTTCCCTGCGTGGGCAGGGCCGCGCCGGCGGCCATCTGGCTCTTGGCGTAGGCGAGCGGGAAGTTGTGGCCGATGCCCATCACCTCGCCGGTGCTGCGCATTTCCGGGCCGAGGATGACGTCGACGCCCGGGAATTTCGCGAACGGGAAGACCGATTCCTTGACGGAGATATGTGACGGGTCCGGCAGCTCGCGCGCGCCCAGCTCGGCCAGCGATTTTCCCGCCATGACCTTGGCGGCGATCTTCGCCCAGGGGACTCCGGTCGCCTTGCTGACGAACGGAACGGTGCGCGATGCGCGGGGGTTCACCTCGATCACGTAAATCTCCCCGTCCTTGATCGCGTACTGCACGTTCATCAGCCCGCGGACGCGGAGCGATTTGGCGAGGGCGCGCGTCTGCGCCTTAAGCCGCTCGACCATTTCAGCAGGCAGAGAATAGGGAGGCAGCGCGCAGGCGCTGTCCCCGGAATGGATGCCGGCCTCTTCGATGTGCTCCATCACGCCGATGACGATGGCCTGGCCACCTTCGGAGGCGCCGACGGGGTCAAAGTCGGCGAGGCAGTCCACGTCGCATTCGATGGCGGCGTCGAGGAACTTGTCGATCAGGATCGGTGAATCCGTCACTCCCCCACTGCCCGAGCCGGCCGCTTCGACGGCGTTGGCCATGTAGTAATTGAGCTGCCCCTCATCTGAGACGATCTCCATCGCCCGGCCGCCGAGGACAAAGCTGGGCCGAACCAGGACCGGGTAGCCGATCCGCCTGGCGATCTCGCGCGCCCCGGCGACGTTGCGGGCAATTCCGTTCTCCGGCTGGCGGAGGTTCAGGCGCTGGAGCAGGTTGCGGAACTGCTCGCGATCGCCGGCCGCATCGATGGAATCCACCGTGGTGCCCAGGATCGGCACGCCGGCTTCCCTCAGACCGCGAGCGAGGTTGAGCGGAGTTTGTCCGCCGAACTGAACGATCAGGCCTTTAACCAGATTTTCCCCACTTTTCGCTCCGAATGGGACGCCGTTGAGGCGCTCGCAGATGTTCAAGATGTCTTCGTGCGTGAGCGGCTCGAAGAAGAGCAGGTCGCTGGTGTCGTAGTCCGTGCTGACCGTCTCCGGGTTGGAGTTGATCATCACCGATTCGAGCCCCAGCTCGCGCATCGCGAAGGCCGCCTGCACGCAGCAATAATCGAACTCGATTCCCTGCCCGATGCGATTGGGGCCGCCGCCGATGATAATGACCTTGGGCCTGTTCGTGAGGCGGATCTCGTCTTCGAATGTAGTCAGTTGTCCGTGGTCAGTTGCCTGCCCTGAGCTTGTGGAATGGGTCAGTTGTTTGTATGGAGTTTCGTACGTGGAGTAGTAGTACGGCGTCGCGGCCTCAAACTCAGCAGCGCACGTGTCGACGAGCTTGTAAGCGGGGCGCAAGCCGAGCGCGTTACGCGCAGCGCGAATCTGCTGAGGAGTGCGACGGGTGACGGTGGCGAGCTGCACGTCGCTGTAGCCCCATTGCTTCGCCTGCACGAGCAGCGATTGATTCCCGGCACCAAACTGCCCTGCGCGGTTTAGTTCATCCTCAAAGTCGACGAGCTGCTTCATCTGCGTCAGGAACCACCGATCGATTCGGGTCAGCTCGTTGATCTGATCGATCGTCCACCCCATCTTCATCGCGTAGCGGATGTAATAAAGACGGCCTTGGCTGGGGACGGCGAGCTTGCGACGCAGTTTCTCCTCGGGGATCGGCCACTCCTGGCCGGCGGACTCACCCTGCGTGGTCTTGTCGCTCGCATCATCCGCCCCCGCCGCGGCACGTGCGGTCGGCGGCAATGAGGCGGGTACAACCTTGGCATGGGCGCCTCGCCCATGCGGTCCTTCAGCTCCCGCCTGCACGGGCGAGGCGCCCGTGCCACCTTCCCGACCTGCCATCCGTGCATTCAGCCACTTGTCGTACTTGTCGAGGCCGAAGCCGAAGCGCTTCACCTCCATGCTGCGGATCCCCTTTTGAAGCGCCTCCTTGAAGGTACGGCCGATGGCCATCGCCTCGCCGACGCTCTTCATCTGCGTCGTGAGGGTTTCATCGGCGTCGGGGAATTTTTCGAACGTCCAGCGGGGGATCTTGATCACGCAGTAATCGATCGTCGGCTCGAAGCAGGCGCTGGTGTAAAGGCTCTTGTCCGGCCTGCTGGTAATGTAGTTGGGCAGTTCGTCGAGCGTGTAGCCGACGGCCAGCTTGGCGGCGATCTTGGCGATCGGATAGCCGGTGGCCTTGGAGGCCAGCGCCGAGGAGCGCGATACGCGCGGGTTCATCTCGACGACGACCATCTCGCCGTTCTCGGGGTTCGTCGCGAACTGGATGTTGCTTCCCCCCGTCTCGACGCCGACCGCGCGGATGACGGCGATCGCCGCATCCCGCATGCGCTGGTATTCCTTGTCGGTGAGCGTCTGGATCGGCGCGACGGTGATCGAGTCGCCGGTGTGGACGCCCATCGCGTCCATGTTTTCGATCGAGCAGATGATGACGACGTTATCGAGGCGATCGCGCATCACCTCCAATTCGAATTCCTTCCAGCCGATGACGCTCTGTTCGATCAGCACCTCGGTATAGGGAGAGGCGTCGAGCCCGCGCTGCACGATCGTCTCAAACTCTTCGACGTTGTATGCGATGCCTCCGCCCGAGCCGCCCAGCGTGAATGCCGGGCGGATGATGAGCGGCAGGCCGATGTCGCTCAGCACCTTTCGGGCGTCGTAGAGGTTATGGACGACGCCGCTTCGGGGGACCTTCAGTCCGATCTGGAGCATGAGGTCTTTGAAGACCTGGCGGTCTTCGCCGCGAAAGATCGCCTGGCGATTGGCGCCGATCATCTGCACGCCGTAACGGGTGAAGATCCCGCGGTCGTAGCAGGCCATGGCGGTGTTCAGGCCCGTCTGGCCGCCCAGCGTGGGGAGGACGGCGTCGACCGGGTGCGGCCCCTTGCTTTCCCGCTCGAGGATCCGTTCAAGGGTCTCGGGTGTGATGGGTTCAATGTAAGTGGCGTCGGCGAACTCCGGGTCGGTCATGATCGTCGCCGGATTGCTGTTGATCAGGACGATCCGATACCCTTCCTCTTTGAGCGCACGGCACGCCTGGACGCCGGAATAGTCGAATTCGCAGCCCTGACCAATGACGATAGGTCCCGAGCCGATAATCAGGATGGAATGGATGTCGGTGCGTCGTGGCATCGTGTTGGTTGAGTCCCGGCCTGCCGGGAAAAATCCGACGTACTGTACTGAGGTACCGGGGAAAATACACGAGCGGATATGGCGATGACGGGCGGCGGGCACGCGACGATCTTCTGGACCGGGGCAGCGCTCGCCACCGCCGGCCTCGCCCTGGCATTGGCGCCAATCGTCCGGCGGGTCGGTGCTCGCCTCTCGGGGCGAAAGCGGCGGCGCTCGCGAATGGTCTGCACGATCCAGGAGAACCTCGCCCGCCTGTACCTGGAAGCCGAACGATGGCAAGGACGAGCGTCTGGCCATCCGGAGATCAGAAGCGATCTGCTGCTGCATGAAATCGATGGTGTCCGCCGTCAGCTCGACGAG
The DNA here is from genome assembly GCA_038240605.1 of Tepidisphaerales bacterium. GTDB lineage: Bacteria > Planctomycetota > Phycisphaerae > Tepidisphaerales > Tepidisphaeraceae > JBBSDP01. Next base: position 8,545 of record JBBSDP010000102.1, read on the forward strand.
GAACTGCTTTGTTTCCGGGGCGTCTGCGGGTTTTCAGGTCGGCAGCGGCTGTGGCTGAAAGAAATGGAACGGATGCTCGGCGTGCTCGCAACGGCGGTCCGAGCATCGGTTGTCCCTAACGCGTCGGATCCGACATCGCCAGCCATTGAAACCGAAGACTCGGTGCGGCGAACGCTTGACGCGATGCAGTCAATCCTGGATCCGCAGGGCCGCGCCGGTGGCTGGCCGCGCCTGCAATTGCGCTATCGCTTCTGGCCGTTCGTCAGGAAGCCGCGAGCGGAAGTTAAACCGGCAACTTCTGGTTAACGAACCAGTGCCAGGCCCGGTTACCAACTGATCATCACGCCCGTCGCATCGTCCGCAAGTCGCTCTGAGCCGCCAAAATCGATCAATTGAACAAACAGGTCGGCAACGCGATCAGTTGTCTCGCCGGCGGACGATGAAAAGAGCTGATGCACACGTGTCATACCGAACATTTCGCCGTGATTCTGTGATCCCGCCCGCTGCTGCTCGATGATTCCGTCGCTGACCCCCACCAGGCGAAATGCCCTGGAAACCGGCCAACGGGTCGTGGCGCGGTTGAAGCGATTCACTTCGATGGAACTCAACCGGCCACTTCGCATTCAGTTCGTCCCGGACGAGTTGTGTGATGCCGTTGGAAGCATCGGCGGCGCTGTCGCCGGAATCCTGCTTCTGCTCTCGGTCTTGTTTGAAGGTCGATGGCTGGGATTGGCGGTCGTGACAGGCGCTGCACTGGCGCTGCTGGGCCGTTATCTGCCGCTTCCCGCCGGCCCAACGCAATCCATCGCTCCGATCGGGGCCGGAGCGGCGATCGCAGTGTTCGGAATGTTCGCGCTACGTCGTTAGGGGCGATCGCGTTAGAAAAAGCCGCGAGCCGGAGTTGAACCGGCAACCGCTGGTTTACAAAACCAGTGCTCTGCCAATTGAGCTATCGCGGCGGCGTGGGAGCCGTATCCTACCACAGCATCGCGGCAGCGCTCAACAAACTACGTTGCGGCGGACCGGGCCCACCACGTCTCAGTTGGCCCACGGCCCTCACCCCAACCGGACCCCTTCCGCGTTCCTCTTGTCACGCAGGTGGGATCGCGCCGAACTGTTGCGCATCTTCAAGGAGGCTTTTTGATCAACAAGGATACGTTTGCGTAAAGTTTATGAGACGCGCTTCAGTAGCGGTGTGTGTGCTGGAGATGTGCACTTCACCTTCGACGATCAACTGTTGGACGGCATCTTGGACGTTCATCGTGGCCATTGCAACAAGGAGGTGACGAGGGCTCCCCACGATCAGAGCGAGCAGAGCCATCGCGCGATTGATGCAACCTGGCCGTCGGAAGTTAAATTTGCGGCATTCTCCATCACGCCAGTCTCCAGCATCTCCCATATTTCAGAAGCCATCTTGCTTTCAATTGCGGCCCCGATGAAAAAAGAGTGCGGCGTGAGGTGATGCCTGGTGAATGCTTCACGGATTCGCGTAAGTGCCGCCCATGCTGTCTTCCAGTGCTCGTCTGCTCCGGCTGGATCAATCCCGCCCTTCAATTCTCCAAGCGCCGCATACGCTTCCGGTCTGTTTACAATCTTGTCGCGGTAATCACCCTTGAATAGGCAAAGATCGACGTTATTGCCAACAAATGGCACATTCAGATTATAAATTAGTGTTCGCTCGCCACGTCCCCACGCGAGTCCGCGAACGTTAATTTCGATATCCGCATCATCTTCCGGCATCACGGACCATTTGTTGGTGTTGGTCCCAAGCCAGCTATAGGGAGTTTCGCTAAGTCTTAAGCAAGAAATGATAGCGCGCGTCAATTTTCGCTGGGCGAGAGCTCCCCCAATGTTCCGCATCGAGCCGCCCAGGGTGTCCCCGCGCGTGAGCAAAAATCGATACACTAATTCTTCCACAAAATTGGGGCCGGCCGGTTCCAAAAACTTGCCGATCAATCCGGCGATGGCCTCGACCTTGTCCGATTCCCGCAAATGTCTGGCTGCTTTATAGGAAACTCCTGCGGCAGTGAGAAGGCCAG
>JBBSDP010000103.1:0-10562 GCA_038240605.1 Tepidisphaerales bacterium
CAAATTGCCGAGCGGCGGATCAAGAGGGTAGGTCTGCACTACACGCAAATCAGAAACAGAAACCCCACTGGAACACGGCGGAAAGCGGAAACCAACCGAGAAAATTCCGGAAAACGTGCGGAAGTGCGAAGGTTGGGCTAAAGAGGAGGCGTGAAAGAGGTTGCGCGGCAATGGATCCGTTGGCGATTTTCGCTGAACAGTTTGCGTACCATTCATATCCAAACGCGGAGCAGCCTCCCATGACTCTCCCCATCCTTGCTGAAAAAGAGCGTTTTCGCTCGCTCAAGCAGATGTTACACGGCTACAGCGTGCCCGCCGCCGAAGCGCTCATCGCGCGTAAGGAAGACGGCGCGATCCAGTGTTTCGCCTGCGGGCACCGGTGCCTCGTCAAGCCAGGGCGAGACGGCGTCTGCCGCGTTCGATTCAATGACAACGGCACGCTGCTGGTTCCGCACGGGTACGTCGGCGCCCTGGCCTGCGATCCGATCGAGAAGAAGCCGTACTTTCATGTCCTGCCCGGCAGTGATGCGCTGACGTTCGGCATGCTCGGCTGCGATTTTCACTGCTCCTACTGCCAGAACTGGGTGACGAGTCAGATGCTGCGCGATCCGGCTGCGGTCGCAGCGCCGAAGCCCACCACGCCCGAGGAGCTGGTGATCCAGGCGATACGGCATCGCGCGCCGGTGGTGGCATCCAGCTACAACGAGCCCTTGATCACCAGCGAGTGGGCGATGGAGGTGTTCCGCGCGGCGCGGACGCGCGGGCTGCGCTGCGCCTACGTCTCCAACGGCAACGCCACGCCGCAGGTGCTCGATTTCATCCGCCCGCTCGTCGACGCCTACAAGGTGGACCTCAAGACGTTCGATCCGAAGCACTACCGCCAGCTCGGCGGCGTCATGGAGAACGTCACCCAGACCATCCGGCTGCTCAAGGAACGCGGCTTCTGGGTGGAGATCGTCACGCTGGTCGTGCCCGGCTTCAGCGATGACCCCGACGAGCTGAAACGGATGGCCGAATTCCTGGCCTCAGTCGATCCGCTCATGCCCTGGCACATGACCGCCTTCCATCCCGACTACAAGATGACCGACCCACGCCGGACCGAGGCCGAAGACCTGCTGCGGATCGTCGAGTATGGGCGTTCTGCCGGCCTGAAATACCTCTACCCGGGCAACTTGCCGGGCCAGGTGGGGGAGTGGGAGAACACCCGCTGCCACCACTGCGACAGCACCGTGATTCGCCGTCACGGGTTCCTCGTATTGGATAACCGCGTAGGCGCTGAGGGCCATTGTCCCGATTGCGACAAGCCGCTCCCCGGCATCTGGGGCCGCGCGTCCGGTCATGGTGATGGCCGGGTCCGACCGATTCGCATGGGCAAGGATTCGAGAAATGTTGACAGCTGAGACGCGGAGGACGCCGAGAAAGCCGAGGATTGAGGATGGAATGCCGTGCCGTCGTCGATCCTTTATCTTCAATCCTCTATCCTCTCTGCGAACTGGTAGGGTTGGCGTTCGGGCGGCCTAAACTTGCCCGCGCCGCTCGCGGGCTCTACAGTAAACGCCTTCGCTGGCAGGAGAAACGGTATGCGGCGGACTCGGCTGATCGCGTGGGGGCTCGTCGGGGGAATCGCGCTGGTCGCATCGGCGCTGCTCGCTCGCACCGGCGTCGTCGTTACCCAGGACGGCAACCGTTTCGAGGGGGACGTCGTCGAGAACAAGGACAAGGGGACCGTCGATATCACCCCGGCCAACGAGAAGACGGTCACCGTTAATCGGGCTAACGTCGCATCAATCACCTATGCCGATCAGATCGATCAGGAAGTTCGCCTGCGCCTCGCGAAGCTGGACCGCGGCGACATCGAAGGACGGCTGGAACTGGCGCGCTACGCGGTGGACCATCGCAGTTATGAATCCGCCCGCGACGTGCTGGAAGACGCCCGCCGGATCGAGCCCCAGAATCGAAGCGTGAACGATCTGCTGGATTCGGTGAATCAACAAATCCGCGCCCATGGCCCGACGACTGCCGCGGACACCGCGGTCCCTGCGACGCGGCCCGTCGTTGCCGCCACGCAGGAATCCACCACGCATCCGGCTACTGCCGATCAGGGTGGTGGCGCGAAGCGGATGGTGACGGCTGAAGAGATCAACCGCATCCGCGCGCTGGAGCTGGGGAAGAACGACACGACCGTGCGCGTCCGCATCGATCCCGAAGCGATCCGCAAGTACCTCGCGTTTAGTGGAATGTCCGTCGCCGAGTTCAATCGCCTCCAACCGGTGCAGAAGGCCTACCTGATCCTCGACAAGGGGAAGCGCGACATGCGGGAGGGCGTGCACATCCTCAACGACCCGCCGCCATTGCTCGAGTTCCGCCGCGACGTGCTGCGGTCAGTGATCACCGGATGCGCTTCAAGTAAATGCCACGGCGGGCACTCCGCCGGCAGCTTCTTCCTCTTCCCGCAGACCGACAACGAGGCGGCGGCTTACACGGATTTCGTGATCCTCCAGAAGTACTCGCGTGTGGTAGGAGCGCGGCAGTTCCAGTTCATCGATCGCGAGACGCCCGGCCAGTCGCTCCTGCTGGAGTACCTGCTGCCGCCGGAGTTCGCCGATCAGCCGCATTCGACCAAGGGCGGTTATCACGGCGCGCTTCACAGTCGCAATGACCCGCATTACAAGACGATCCACAACTGGATCAGCACCCGGCTTCCGATCCCGGCTCCCGACTACAGTTTCATCGACCTGAGCACCGCGGCGACAACCAAGCCCGCCGCGGCAGCCGCCGCCGCGCCCGCCGGCGGCGCCACGCCTTGAGCATTGTTCCATGACTCCGGGCGGCCTGGTTAGCCTTGCCTTGTGCATCACGGCGGCGGCCGTCCTCATCGACCGCGCCATCCGCCGTCGCCGCCGCGCGGCCCTGCGCCGCCTGGCGGGCGAATGGCGGATGAACTACAGCCCCTTCGACCCGCTGCACCTCACCCCGCGCGTCGCCCAGCATTTTCCCATCGTCGGCGCCGCCAACCTGAAGGTGAGCGACGTGATCTACGGCATCGAGGGAGACCGCTACCGCTACATCTTCACGGCGGAATTCACCGTCGGCATCGTCACGACCAAACGCCGCCTGGTGCGGGCCGCCACCTTCTTCGAACCCCGCGACCCCGCCCGCGCCCACGCTCCCGATTCCCTTCGGCTGGCCCCGATGGAGCTGCCGTTGGTCGAGCAATACCAAAGTCTCGCACCGGAACGCCGGGAGGGGACGAAGTAGCGCCTCTATCAAATACGGCAAATTGCCGCATTCATTTGCTGTTTTTTCTCGCAGTGCCCGCTGACGTCGAACTCAATCAGCGATTTCGTAATCGTGACGAAGTTGTAAACGTGTACGCTGAGATGTCGCTAAGGCAGTAAATCGGATGTTTCACAAATCCGCGGACCTATCTTAGATGACTTCATTCGAAACGTTTCCCCTTCCGCATCGCGCGGTTTTTCCAACCACTCAGGGAGTTTCAAATGAGTCAGCTCGAACGTGTCGCTGTATCGCGTCAGTGCAAAACCCAATCAAAGAAAATGTCCGCCCTGTGTGAGACGCTGGAGTCGCGAATGCTGCTCAGCGTCACGGCGTCTCACGGCTACACGGTGAACACTTTTGCCAACGCCCCCGCCGGTGCGACGCAGCCCGACTCGATCGCGGTCGACGGGACCAATGTGTACATCGGCTATCAGAACGGCGCTGCCAAGGACGGCAGCGACGGCAAGACCAGCACGATCGTGCAGTACAACGCGACCGGCGGCGTCGTGCACAGCTTCAGCGTCCCGGGCCACAACGACGGGATCAAGGTCGACCCGGCCACGCACCTGGTGTGGGCGATGCAGAACGAGGACGGCAACCCCAACCTGGTGATCATCGACCCGGCCGCCGTCACGCAGACCCAGGAGACGTTCGCGGCCCCGCCGGCCAACGGGGGCGGCTACGACGACATCACGTTCGCCGCCGGCAAGACCTACTTTAGTAAGTCGGCCCCGGCGTCCAACCCCAACACCGCCCCGGCGATCGTGCAGGCGACGCTCAGCGGGACGACGGTGACCGTGACGCCGGTGCACCCTCCATTTCCGCGGCATATGGATTCACGTCGGGCTCGGCCGCGGGGGTATCGCCGCCTCGGTGGACGACGTAGAGTGGTGCTGATGATTTCTAGCACCGCATTCATACAGGTATCATGCCCGCCGAAACGGCGGCAGAAAGATCGATGAAACAAGACACCACGAAAGAGAAGAAGGAAGTCGTTGCACCACGGCCCGACACATCAGACCTGTCAAAAGAGATCGAGCGATCGGTCGAGAGACAACCGGACGAAAGCGTCAAGACAGTGCGGGTATTCGGTGATTGCTACCGATGCAACTGGTGGGTTCACGAAAAGCATCCAAGACAATTCTGGCTCGCTTCCGGCAAGATCATCAAGAGCAGGTTCCTGCGGGCGACGAAAACGAACGACGGGTTACTCGTCGAAGAGTTGCGGAACGAGGCGAAGCGTTAACTGGGTTCGCCTCCGTCGACTCGGATCATTCACCGCGCGGTCGGCATTCGCCACGCGCGTTTCTGCTTCAAAGCTTTTCATCGCGATCTCGCCCCCCCGGCGATTCCACCTCAACGACGCACCAATTCCTCGAACGAGACCACCCCTAGTTCAAGCCGTTCCCTCAATCGCCATGCAGCGGCAAACCCCTGGACCTTCTCCACTTCCATAAGGTAATGCTCGACTTTCACGGAATTCCTGAGCGTATTCGCTCGATTACGGACTTCCTTTGTAGGTTGGACCTTGACGGCCCGAGCGGCCGCTTCCGGCGTGGTACGAGCTGCGCGTGCTCCGACTGAATCCAATTTGGAATTTTTCAAGACGCTCCAGTTGAACGGATGTCGTTGCTCCAATAGTACGCCGGGGATGCATCGAAGTTGTCGTTGGGGGAGAGGTTATGAGCAAATGCGAGAATATTGCGGCTGTGCGCGCAAAAAACACGCTTTTAAGCTACTTCTCGGGCACCCCTGGCTTTTCCGTTCCTTCCTTCTGTTCGTGGGCGCGCCACTTCTCCATCATCGCCATTCGATCCTCCACCGCCTTCTTCAGCGACGCCTCGACCGCCTTGGTCTGCTCCGGCGTGAGTACTGCCTTGGCCTTCGCCAGATACTCATCGCCCTTCGGGCCCTGGGCGTAAAGTTCCTGCGACTGCTTCATCACCGCCTTGATCTTCTCCTGGTCCTTCGCCTTGAACGCTTCCATCTGCTCCTGGCCGACCTTGGTGAAATCGCCCTTGTGATCTTCCATGAACTTCGCCTGCGCCGACCGCCACTCCGCCTGAATGTCTTGGAGCTTCTGCTTCGCCTCCTTGTCCAGCGTCAGGGCCGGCGTCATGTTCAACTGCGTGAGGGTCATCATGTACTGATCGAGCTGCACCCCCTGGCCGCCGGCCGCGCCCCAGCCCCACGGTCCCACCTGAAACCCTCCGCCCGGCTCAGTGGCCACGACGACCCGTTCATCACCAAATCCCACCCCGCCGCTGAAAAGCAACGCCACGCCAACGAGCGCCAGGACGACCATTCGATTTTTCATCTCAGACCTCCATGAAGTGAGGAGAACGCGAACGCGGGCCACGACACTGACTATCGAGCCAGCGTGGCCGCCGTTGCCCGCAATGCCCAACGTTTGCCGACGGGGCTCACGAAACCGGTTCGATCACGATGACATGCCGCACCGGCTTCACGAGTGCCTTTGCATTACTATGGGAGTCGAACTTCCGCGAGCTCGGCCCTCGTGACGCTCGATGTGTCCTGCAACGCCTGCGTGCGAACGGTCTAGCATTGGTCGAGCAACGGTATGGGCAGATGTCGGATCGAGGTGAATCTCCGGTATCATGGAAACGGGTTGCTATTGCGTTCCGACCTGCACACGCTGTTTGATTCAGACTTGGTTGGAATCGAACCTGAAAGTCTCACGGTATTGCTTCATCCGAAAGTGAGAACACCCGAATACATCGCTTACGAGAATGTGTCGTTACGGTGCGGAGGGAGCCGCCCAAGCAAGCCGGCGCTTGAAATCCGATTCGCCTACTTCCAGCAACGACTAAAGGCTCAAGACGGCGATCGCGGGGAAGGGAGGACTTAGGGGAGGCGCGCCGAGGTCGAAGGAAAATCGCCGAATCCATGTTGCACCGCATCTACGAAATTGTTTATCCAGTTCCCGCATGAGAAATGAATTGCATCGATCAGCTGGGGACACATCGCGCGCACCGGAATCAACTATGGACCTCTCGGCCGTGGCGGATGGCCGACCGAAATTCTTTCTCCATGCGGACAAAGGCGGCAAAAAAGCGGACAAAAGCGGACAAAAGCGGACAAAGTGGGTCATGAATGGGACGGGGTCATGATCTGGTCGGTCGATATCGGTGGATGTGGGAGCCCGCATGATGTGCTGAAATTGACGCTAACGCGGCGTGTCCGTACGATCCATCCCTTCGACATCCCCTGGCACTGCGCTAGGGTGTCAGCAAGTAACGGCGGGGGCGTATCTTATGACTCGCCACGCTGAACCCTGGCCGGTGGCGGTGGCGTTCGGGCGGTTCACAGGCGGAGCAGCGACAGCGGCATGTTTGCCATCGTCAGCGACATCCACGCAAATCTGGAAGCGTTCAACACCATCCTCCAGGAGATCGAGCGCCGCGAGATCCAGCATATCGTCTGCCTCGGCGACATCATCGGGTACGGGCCTAACCCGATGGAATGCATGGATCTGGTGATGTCGCGCTGCCGTGCCGCGCTGATGGGAAACCATGACTTCGCCGTCTTTTACGAGCCTTTTAACTTCAATGCCGGCGCGGAGACAGCTTGCTTCTGGACGCGCAAGTGTTTTGAAAATGATCCTGATGCTGCCCGGCGGGCGGCGCGCTGGCGATTCCTGGGGAACCTGCCGGTGCGGATCAGGACGCCGGAGTTCGTGGCGGTGCATGCCTCGCCGCGGAGGCCGGTGAACGAGTACATCTTCCCCGACGACATCTACACCAACCCGGGAAAGTTCGTCAGCATCTTCGACCGCTTCGAACGGCTCTGCTTCGTGGGGCACACGCACGTGCCAGGCGTGTTTCTAGAAGGCCCGGATTTTTATAGCCCCGACGAGCTTGACTACCGATTCGAGTTAACCGACGAAAAGGCGATCATCAACGTCGGCAGCGTCGGCCAGCCGCGCGACCGCGATCCGCGAAGCAGTTTCGTGGTCGTGACGGACACCTATGTGGAGTTCGTCCGGCTGATGTACGACGTGGACAAGACCGTAAAGAAAGTGGAGGCGATTCCCGAGCTCGACAACTTCCTGGGAACGCGCCTCCTCGACGGACGATGATCCCACACGTTCGCACGCTTCCTCACACACGCACGATCGCATCCTGAGAACTGATGAATAACAAGCGCACGATCCTGGGAATGACGGCTGCACTGGGCGTAATGGCCCTGTGGTTCGGCATCCGGCTGCTCGTTGACCATCTCCACCCCGAGTGGGCGGAGCAGTATCAGAAGGCCCACACCCTCGCCAGCGAGACGCCGACCACGCAGCCGGCGACGGACGCGACGACGCAGCAGGCAACCGGTCCGGAAACGCGCCCAAGCTCAACGACCGGGCCCTCGATCACCGCCGCGCCTCCAACGGCGCACTTGCACGTGATCGTCCCTGCGACGTCACCCTCGTCCGCGGCCCTTGCGCTCGGCTCGGCAACGCCCCACGATCCCAATTGGTCGATGCAGTTGCAGCTCATGGCGGACGGGGCCGGGGTGCAGCGCGTCACGCTGAACGAATTTCAAAAAGGGGTGAAGGACAAATCGCCCTACACGTTCCAGGAGCCGTACGAGCGGCACCCGGGAACCGAGCCGCTGGGGACCAGCTACATCGAGATCGACGGGAACCGGCTGGATCTGGCGACCGTGCCGTGGAATCTCCAGGGCCAGACCGAAACGTCGGCAACCTACGTACTGGATCTGGGGCTGCCCGGCAGCGAGAAGTCGGACATTCGGCTGTCCAAGTCGTACACCCTGCCAAAGAAAAACTCGCCGTCGGGCGGTTTTGAGGTGGCGGTCGATTACGCGATCCAGAACCAGACCGATCACGCGATCAACGTCCTGACCGGCATGAACGGGCCGACCGTTCCCATGCGCGAAATCGAGCGCGGCGCCGACCGGCAGATCATCGCGGGCTATCGAGAGGGGACGGCTTCGATCCGCGTCGAGCAGCACGTCGCCGAAGAGTTCCGCAAGGACAAGATTTTCCAGGACATCTCCGAGAGCGGCAAGAAGGAGCCGGTCATGTGGGCCGGCGCCGGCAGCAGCTATTTCAGCGCGCTAGTTTTGCCCGTGGCCGCTGAGAGCGGCGCGACGCCGGCCAGTTATCGCGTGACGGCGACGGCGCTCGAGCCGGAAAACGAAGAGCACAACGATATTGCCACGCAGTTCAGTTCAGGCACGGTGGTGATCGCGGCGGGTAAATCCGCGTCGCTGCCGCTCAGCGTCTTCATGGGTCCCAAGAAGCGCGACCTGCTCATGTCGGCGCACTATGCGGCCTTCCCGCGGATGTATGACAAGACGCTGATCCTGGGGAGCAGCTATTGCAACTTCTGCACGTTCCCATGGCTGGTGGCGTTGCTGGTGACGATGCTCTCGTTCTTCCACGGGATCTTTCGTGACTGGGGATTGGCGATCATCGCGCTGGTACTGGTCGTCCGGCTGCTGCTTCATCCGATCACCAAAAAGTCCCAGGTCTACATGGTCCGCATGGGGAAAATGGGACCGGAGATGGAGCGGCTCAAGAAAAAGTATGCCGACGACAAAGACGCGCTGAACAAGGCGATGATGCAGTTCTACAAGGAACAGGGGATGGCCCCGATCCTTGGCTGCCTGCCGATGTTCCTTCAGATGCCCATCTGGATCGCGCTCTGGACGGCACTGCAAAGCACGTTTGACCTGCGACTCTCGCCGTTCCTTCAGTTCGGCCGCGTGCACCTCACGTGGATCTCGGACCTGGCGCGTCCCGATGCGCTGATCTCGTGGAAAGCGGTCACGCTCCCGATCGTCAACGTGCAGATCGATTCGCTGAATCTGTTGCCCCTGTTGCTGGCGGTCGTCTTCTACATGCAGCAGAAGTACACGCCCAAACCCGTGGCGACGACGCCGGAACAGGCGCAGCAGCAGAAGATGATGACCTGGATGTCAACGCTGATGTTCCCGATCTTCCTGTACAAGGGACCGGCGGGCTTGAACCTGTACATCTTCGCGAGCACCCTGTTTGGCATCATCGAGAGCAAGGTCGTGCGCGACCACATCAAGCAGCGCGAAGAAGCCGAGAAGTCCGGGCGAGTGATCGTCGAGACGCGTCCGACGCGCGGAGCACGGCGGCGCGGCGGCGACGACGACCTCGGTACGCCCAAGAAGCCGGCGGGAAAGTGGGCGCAGTGGCTGGCGGACCTTCAGGCGAAGGCCGAGCAGATCAAACGCGAAGGGGGCAAGGGCAAGTAAGAGACGAGCAAGCGGTGTCGGCGCGCCATTCGCGCGCGGCTGGGCGGGCTGGAGGATCATTCGATGACGAGAAAACTGTGGATCGCCTTTTCGGTTGGCTGCTTCGCGATGCTGTTGGCGATCGGCGGCCTGCGCGCCGCCGATGATGCGGCCTCGGCCAACTTCGGCTTCGAGCCCATGTTCATCGGCAAGGACCTGAAGGGCTGGGAAGGGGACACCAAGCTCTGGTCGGCCGAGAACGGGGAGATCGTCGGCAAGAGCCCCGGCGTTCCGCTCAACCAGTTCCTGGCGACGACCGGCACTTACCGCGACTTCGTGATGAAGTTCAAGTTCCGCATCGTCAACACCAGCGGCCAGGCGAACAGCGGAATGCAGTTCCGCAGCAAGCGCGTCCCCAACTCCACCGAACTCTCCGGCTACCAGGCCGACGTTGGCCAGGACTACTGGGGCTGCCTTTACGATGAGTCACGCCGGAACAAGGTGCTCGTCCGCCCGCCGAAGGAGGAACTGGAGAAGGCGATCCATCGCGATGGGTGGAACGAGTACGTTATCACCGCTCAGGGCCCGCACATCACCCTCGAGATCAACGGCTACATGAGCGTCGACTACACCGAGCCGGAGCCCGAAGACAAGATCGCCCGCGCTGGCGTATTCGCCCTGCAAATCCACGCCGGCGGACCGATGGAAGTGCATGCCAAGGATTTGATGTTCAAGCGGTTGGATGTCGCAAAATAACCGGGGCCAAGCAGGGCAATGGCGTGCCGGCATAAAATTTCCACCTAATTATCTTTGGTCGATTCGACTGAAGCTCCCGCCATATTCCTGTGCAATTTCCTTGAGCAGGCGGGCGGCGATAGGCTCCTGATCCTCGAGTCCAAATCCAACAGTGTTGATTCGAACGGTACCGAATCGATTGAGCCTGCGGATATCCCGTAAGAGTTCACGAGGGTTTGGGAAATCGCCGTCCGAGAATATGTAGATCACGTCGGCGCGCTGTCGGAATGCAAGTTCGAGCGCGGGGATCA
>JBBSDP010000104.1:0-10542 GCA_038240605.1 Tepidisphaerales bacterium
CCGCGCTCGACGCCAGGCCGATCGCGCCGGCCAAGCTGATCGCCGATGCCGTCGAACCGATGCGGTCGGCGTTCCTCGATAAGGGTGTCGAGATCGACACGGCAGTCTTGCCAGATATGCCGGACGTGCTGGCGGACGCAGACCGCGTGGGGCACGTCTTTACAAACCTCCTGAGCAATGCCCTGCGCTTTACGCCGCCGGGCGGAACCGTTTCTGTCTCGGCCGAGCCGAGCACGGACGACGGTTCCGTCCTCTTCGCCGTGACCGACACGGGGCCGGGCATCCCAGCGGAACACATCGGGCGCGTCTTCGAGCGGTTCTTCCGCGTGCCCGGCCAGAACGGCTCGACAGGGGCGGGGCTTGGACTCGCCATCGCCAAAGAGATTGTCGACGCGCACGGCGGGCAGATCGGCGTCGAGAGCGACGAAGACCGCGGCTCGCGGTTCAACGTCACGCTCCGCTCGGCCAGCGCCGTTGCTGCCGTTGAAACATCGAAGGTCGAGTCATGAAGAAGCGCATCCTCATCACCGACGACGAGCCGAACATTCGGCTGGTGCTGCGCACGGCACTGGAATCGGTCGGGCACGAAGTGATCGAAGCTGCGAACGGTCGCGAAGCACTGGCGTCGATCGAGGCGCACGTGCCGGATTTGCTCGTGCTCGACCTTTCGATGCCGGTGATGGACGGCATGGCCGTGCTTCACGCGCTGAGCGAGCGGGCGACGCAGGCCAAGCCGCGCGTGATCGTGCTGACGGCTTACGGATCGGTGCCGGCGGCCGTCAAGGCCATTCGACTCGGCGCGCGTGATTTCGTCGAGAAGCCAGTGACGCCCGACGATTTGCGGCTGAGCGTGGCGGCGATCCTTGAGGAGCCGATCGATGACGCATCGCTCGCCAAGCCCGACCTCAGCTACTCCGAAGTGTTGGAGGAAGTGCGCGTCGGTCTGTTCAGCGGCAACTTCAAGCGTGCCGAGGCCATGCTGATGCGGGCGGCCGAACTCGCGGGCGAAGATCCGAACTACTTCAACCTGCTCGGCGTCCTACACGAAGCCGAGGGCCGGAAACACCTCGCCCGCAAGTTCTATGGCAAAGCCATTCATCTGAACAGCGGCTATGAGCCGGCCCAGCAAAACATGCGTCGGCTCTACGAGCTTTCGCGGTTCGGCCAGACGAAACAGCAAGTCGTTCTCGGGGACGAATCGAGCTACGAGACGACCAAGACCGCCGCCGCCGCCGAACACAGCTTGCTGAGGCGTGTGCTGCGGATGCTGGAATGAAAACACGAATACGCTCGGAACACACAGACAAAGGATGACCGTTATGTATGACCTGATCTTCATCGCCGTCACGGCCGCGTTCTTCGCCGCCGCCGCGGCTTACGTTTACGCCTGCGGGAGGGCCTGACCATGTTTGAAGTGTTCGTCGGCATCGTCGCGCTCGGACTGATCGGCTACCTGTTCTTCACGCTGATCCGGCCCGAGAGTTTCTAAACACAGTTTACTCCTTCGCACCAAACGCCGACGCGCTTTTACTGAGGCGCGTCGGCAAGGAAGTCACAATGAGCGGTTCCGGTTGGTTACAACTCGCAATTTACGTCATCGCGCTGGTCGCGCTGACCAAGCCGCTGGGGGTGTTCCTCGTACACGTCCTCGAACGCGGCAAGACCTTCCTCGATCCGGTCCTTCGGCCGGTCGAACGTCTCATCTACAAACTGTTCGGCATCGACCCGGACAAGGAGCAAAACTGGCGGCAATACGCGCTGGCGATGCTCGCGTTCAGCCTCGTTAGCCTGCTGTTCAGCTACGGCATCCTACGGCTTCAGCACCTGCTGCCGCTCAACCCGTCGCCGGACGCGCTGGGCACGGCGATGACGCCCGACCTCGCGTTCAACACCGCCGTCAGCTTCACGACCAATACCAATTGGCAAGCGTATAGCGGGGAGGACACGATGTCTTACTTCAGCCAGATGGTCGGGCTGGCGAGTCACAACTTCTTTTCCGCCGCGGTCGGCATTGCGGTGGCCGCGGCGCTGGTGCGTGGTATCGCGCGGGACAAGCTCAAGACGATCGGCAACTTCTGGGTCGATCTGGTCCGCATCAATCTCTACCTGCTTGTGCCGATCTGCATCGTCTACGCGCTGTTCCTCGTCAGCCAGGGGATGATCCAGAACTTCTCCCCTTACACGACGGCGACCACCGTCGAAGGCGCGCAGCAACTGATCCCGCAAGGCCCGATGGCGTCGCAGGTGGCGATCAAAATGCTCGGCACCAACGGCGGCGGGTTCGTCAACGCCAACGCCGCCTTCCCGTTCGAGAACCCGACGCCGCTGAGCAACTTCGTTCAGATGCTGTCGATCTTCGCCATCCCCAGCGCGCTGACTTACTACCTCGGCCGCATGGTGAAAAACCAGAAGCACGGCTGGGCGGTGTGGGCGGCGATGTTCGTGCTGTTCATCGGCGGCGTGATGACCGCGTGGTGGGCCGAAGCCGCCGGCAACCCGCTGATGCACGCGCAGGGCGTCGCGCAGACGGACGGCAACATGGAGGGCAAGGAAGTCCGCTTCGGCATCTTCAACTCGGCGCTCTTCGCGACGATTACCACCGACGCGAGCTGCGGCGCGGTCAATGCGATGCACGACTCGTTCACGCCGCTGGGCGGCCTGGTCCCGCTGTTCAACATGCAGACCGGCGAGGTGATCTTCGGCGGCGTGGGCGCGGGGCTGTACGGGATGCTGATCTTCGTCGTCATCGCCATCTTCATCGCCGGCCTGATGGTCGGCCGCACGCCCGAATACCTCGGCAAGAAGATCGAGGCGTTCGACGTGAAAGTGGCGGTGCTGGCGCTGCTGGTGACGTCGATCGGCGTGCTCGGCTTCAGCGCCTGGGCCGCCGCGAGCCATTGGGGCACGGCTACGCTCAATAACGCCGGCCCGCACGGCTTGAGCGAAATCGTCTACGCGTTCAGTTCCGGCACCGGCAATAACGGCAGCGCTTTCGCGGGCCTGGGGGCCAATAACGTCGCGTGGAACACGACGCTCGGCATCGCGATGCTGCTGGGCCGGTTCTTCGTCATCATCCCCGTGCTGGCGCTGGCGGGCAGCCTCGCGTCCAAGAAAAGCGTCGCGATCAGCGCCGGCAGTTTTCCGGTCTCCGGCGCGACGTTTACGATTGTGTTGATTGGCACGGTGTTGATCGTCGGCGCGCTCACGTTCCTGCCGGCGCTGGCGCTGGGGCCGATCGTCGAACACCTGCTGATGCGGGCGGGGCAGACGTTTTGAGCCACCGATCGCCGCATTATCAGCCGCTTGGTCGTTCGGCGCTGCGAAGCGCACGTTCGAGCGGCGCGGAAGCGCCAGCGAATGAGGCAAGCGTACAAACGGCTCATCCATTTGTACGAACGGCTCATCTAACTGCGCGAACGGATGACCCAACTGCGCGAGCAGGTGACGTAACTGCGCGAGCAAGTCACCCAACTGCGCGAGCGGATGACGTAACTGCGCAAGCAAGTGACCAGACTGCGCAAGCGGGCGAGCCATACGAACAAATGATTCAGCCAACTGCGCAATTAGCTGAGCCGAACGCGCTTCGGTGCGATCCGTTACGGCCCATAACGATAACGATGGTGCGTGACGTTCCAGCGCCCGTTCTTCAAGAAAGCAGAGTCCGATATGAATCCTGAGACCCATAAAACGGTTAAACAGCGGTCGATGTTCGACCGCGACATCCTCGTTCCCGCGCTCGCGTCGAGCGTCAAAAAGCTCAACCCCGCCACGATGATCGGCAACCCCGTGATGTTCGTGACGCAGGTCGGGGCCGCCGTCACGACAATCGACTTGTTCCGCACGATATCTGTTGGCGGGTCGGTCGCGTTCGTGCTGCAAATCACGCTGTGGCTGTGGTTCACCGTGCTGTTCGCCAACTTCGCCGAGGCGATGGCGGAAGGCCGCGGCAAGGCGCAGGCGGACGCGCTGCGCAAGAGTCGAACGAAGGCCACCGGATACAAGCTGCGCGACGACGGCGGCACCGAAGAAGTATCGGCCGAGACGTTGCGTAAGGGCGACCGGGTGCTCGTCACCGCCGGCCAACTGATCCCCGCCGACGGCGAGATCGTCGACGGCGCGGCCACCGTCAACGAATCCGCCATCACCGGCGAAAGCGCCCCCGTCATCCGCGAAGCCGGCGGCGACCGCTCGGCCGTCACCGGCGGCACCACCGTGCTCTCGGACCGAATCACCGTGCGCGTCACCGCCAACCCCGGCGAATCGTTCATGGACCGCATGATCGGCCTGATCGAAGGCGCGAAACGCCAGAAGACGCCCAACGAGATCGCGCTGTCGATCCTGTTGAGCGCGCTCACGATCATCTTTCTCATCGTCGTCATCACGCTCAAACCGTTCGCGGCCTACAGCGGCGTGACGCTGAGCGTCACCGTGCTGGCGGCGCTGCTGGTCTGCCTGATCCCGACGACGATCGGCGGGCTGCTCAGCGCGATCGGCATCGCCGGCATCGACCGATTGGTGCAGAAGAACGTGCTGGCGATGAGCGGCCGCGCCGTCGAGGCGGCCGGCGACGTGGACGTGCTGCTGCTCGACAAAACCGGCACCATCACGCTCGGCAACCGCCAGGCGACGGAGTTCATCCCCGCCCCCGGCGTGGACGAGCGCGAGCTGGCCGACGCGGCGCAATTGTCATCGCTCGCGGATGAAACGCCCGAGGGCCGCAGCGTGGTCGTGCTGGCGAAAGAGAAGTACGGCATCCGCGGACGCGAACTGCTCGACATGCCGAACGCCGAGTTCATCCCGTTCTCCGCCAACACGCGCATGAGCGGCGTGAACGTCGGCGGGCGGCAGATCCGCAAAGGGGCGATCGACGCCATCCGCGCCCACGTCGGCGGGTCATTCCCGGCGATGGTCGATCAAGCGGTGCTCACGATCGGCAACAAGGGCGGCACGCCCCTCGTCGTGGCCGAAGGATCGGCCGTGCTGGGCGTGATCCATTTGAAAGACATTGTTAAAGGCGGATTGAGCGACCGTTTCAAACGCTTCCGCGCGATGGGTATCAAGACGGTGATGATCACCGGCGACAACCCGCTGACCGCCGCCGCCATCGCCAAAGAAGCGGGCGTGGACGACTTTCTCGCGCAGGCCACGCCGGAGGACAAGCTGGCGCTGATCCGCAAGGAACAGGCCGCCGGCCACCTCGTCGCCATGACCGGCGACGGCACCAACGACGCGCCGGCGCTCGCACAGGCCGACGTGGGCGTGGCGATGAACACCGGCACCCAGGCGGCGAAGGAGGCCGGCAACATGGTCGATCTCGACAGCAACCCCACCAAGCTGATCGAGGTCGTCGAGATCGGCAAGCAGCTCCTGATGACGCGCGGCTCGCTGACGACGTTCAGCATCGCCAACGACGTGGCGAAGTATTTCGCGATCATCCCCGCCATGCTGATCACCGCGTTCCCGCAGATGGTCGCGCTGGACGTGATGCGCCTCGGCGACCCGGCGAAAGGCGCGGCCGCCGGCTACAGCGCGATCCTGAGCGCGGTGATCTTCAACGCCGTCATCATCATCCTGCTGATCCCGCTGGCGCTGCGCGGCGTCAAGTTCCGCCCGTTCGGCGCGGCCGCCATCTTGCAGCGCAACCTACTGATCTACGGCCTCGGCGGACTGGTCGTCCCGTTCGTCGGGATCAAGCTGATCGACATCGTCGTGGACCTTTTGCATTTGGTGTGACCATTCAAGGTGTAATCATGAAAGAGATTCTTACGCATCTCCGCATTGCCGTCGTCGCCACGGTCGTCCTGGCGTTCCTCGTGAGCGGCATTTATCCCGCGATCGTGTGGGGCGTCTCGCAGGTCGTTTTCAACGACAAGGCCAACGGCTCGCTCATAGTCCGCGACGGGAAGGTGGTCGGCTCGCGCCTGATCGGCCAGTCCTTCACCGCCGAGCGATACTTCCACCCCCGACCGTCCGCCGCTGGCAGCGGTTATGACCCATCCAGCTCCGGCGGCACGAATCTCGGCCCGACTTCTTCAAAGCTCATCAACGGCCTGCCGGACGATCCCGCTACGGCGGAAACCGACGAGTCGTTCGCGGGCGTCGCCCAACTTGTGGCGACGTACCGGAAAACCAATGGGCTGAGCGCCGAAACGCCCGTCCCCGCCGATGCCGTGACGCGCTCGGCGAGTGGCGTCGATCCGCACATCAGCCTGGTGAACGCTCAGTTGCAGATGTCGCGCGTCGCCACCGCACGCGGGCTTTCGCCCGACGCAGTGCGCGACGCCGTCGAACGCAACACCGACGCCCGCGACCTCGCGCTGTTCGGCGAGCCACGCGTCAATGTCCTCACGCTGAACCTCGACCTCGACGGTCAAAAGTAAGTCGGAGCGTTCACCATGCCCGAAGACCGCGCCGCCAGTTTCTTGCAACTCATCCGCCGCTCGCAGCGCGGGCGGCTGAAGGTTTACCTCGGCTACGGGCCGGGCGTGGGTAAGACGTATCAGATGCTCCAAGAGGGTCAACGGCTCAAGGGCGAAGGCGTGGACGTGGTGCTCGGCCTCGTCGAAACGCACGGGCGCGTGGATACGGCGAAGCTCGTCGAAGGACTGGAGCAGGTCTTGCGACGGCGGGTCGAATACCACGGCATCACCATCGAAGAAATGGACGTGGATGCGATCCTGACGCGCAAACCTCAAGTTTGTCTGGTGGACGAACTGGCGCACACGAACGTGCCGGGCAGTCGCAACGACAAACGGTATCAAGACGTTCAGGAGATTCTCGCCGGCGGCATTCACGTCATTACGACGCTCAACGTCCAGCACTTGGAAAGCCTTTACAACACGGTCGAGAAATTGATCGGCGTGAAGGTGCGCGAGCGGCTGCCCGACGCCGTGCTGGCCGAGGCCGATCAAGTGGTGAACGTGGACCTCGCGGCAGAAGACTTACAGAAACGGCTGCGCGAGGGGCGCATCTATCCCAAAGAACGCATCGCCGCGTCGCTGGATAACTTCTTCACCGCGTCGAACCTCGAACATTTGCGAGAGCTGACGCTGCGCGAACTCGCGTCGCAACTCGACTTCAAGCGGCGTGAAGTAAAGACGGAAGAGAACGCCAAGTCGCTCGAGCAGGTGATGGTCTGCTTGTCGTCGCGCGGGCCGAACAGCGCCAAGCTGCTGCGCTACGCGTCGCGGTTGGCCGGGCGGCTCAACCGCAACTGGTACGCGGTGTACGTGCAGACGCCCCGCGAGGAACCGACGGTCATCGACGCCACTACGCAGCGGCTGCTCGCCGACACCCTGACGCTCGCCAATCAACTCGGCGCCGTTGTCTTCACGTTTAAGGGACAGGACGTGGCCGACACGATCCTGCGGTTCGCCAGCGAATACCGCGTCGGGCAAATCGTCATTGGCAGCCCGCGACCGATCCCGTGGTGGCGGCGGATGGTCGGAGCATATAGCGTCGCCGAGCAATTGATCCAGAAGCAGCGGGACGTGACGATTATCGTCGTGGACGCCGAAGCCGCGGAGGAGTCGGCGCCGCCGGGCGCGTCATCGGTGCCGGTAACTCCAGTCTCTTCCGCGCCGCCGCCTACCGGCAAACGCGCGCTCGCCACGATGCTCGATCCGTCTCGCATCGTCGTCGTGAATGACGCTCTTGCGAAGCGCGACGTGCTGAGGCGATTGGCCCAGGTGATCGCGCCGGACGCGGGGACAGATGCGACGCGGCTACTCGACCTGCTGGAGGAGCGCGAACGGCAAGGATCAACATTCTTGAACGAAGGCATCGCGCTGCCCCACGCCCGCGTCCCAGCACTCACCGTGCCGCACGCCGCCCTCGCGCTCACCCACGGCGGCGTCTTAGATGTCCCCACCGCGCGGCCGATCGAGGCCGTGTTCATGTTGCTTTCGCCAGCGGAGAACGCCGGCACGCACCTCCAAGCGCTGGCCGTCGCCGGCCGCGCGTTCCAGAACCGCGACCTGGTGCGGCAACTCCGCGAGGCGAGGTCGGCAGAGCAGGCGTTCAATGTTCTGCGATCGTTCAACAATGAACAGCCATGACGTCCCCTCTCTCCAAAACGGTTTCACATTCACCGCCTTCGTTACCCGTTGCGTCAGTGGTTGGTCCGAGTGGCCGGATGATTTCACATCGAACGTGGCACCGGCTGCGCGTGAACTCGCACGGAGGTGCCACATGGCAACCGCAGTCCATTTCGTACATTTCTGGGCATGATGAGCGAAGATTACCGCCGCGACCGTATATTCCCCCCAACGAACGGCCCGCCTGTCACGCTGAGGCACATTCCTCAATGGCTCGTTTGGCGGCTGCTGTCCTTCCAATCGTTTCCATCCTTGTATGAGCGGCTGAATATCACGCTGTATATCGGCCGACTGTTGTTTCCCAAGTCCACTTCGCGCTTCCAGATCGCCGCGCGGAGCGTGCCGTACCGGATGGTGTGGACCGGACGATTCGCCCCCTTGTCAGGTTTACTCTGCTGGTTTGTTGTTTGCGCCATTGCTCACCTCTCAATTTGGAATTCCGCCGATCAAACCATCGCCGCTGCAAGCGCGTCCAGTTCCTCAGCGGAACCCAGAACCACGCGCTCGCAGACCGGGACGTATTCGGCGACTCCGAACTGCTTGAGGAACCCGATGCGCGGCTCACGCGCCAAGCCGCGCTCCGTTACGATCCGCACCGCCTCAGCATAAGTGGGCAGCGCCGGATCAGTTGCGTCGTAGGGCCGAATGTCCGCCAGGTCGGTCAACACCGTCAACAAGCGCACAATGCCCGCCGATGGTTCGTGTTTGAACACCGCGAACGTAGCAGTTGCAGAGATCATTTTGTCATCACCCCCGACGCCTGCGCGGCAGCCGCTCGCCGCGCACTGCGCGACCGCGGCTTAAAGCCATTCTTGAGCGCCTGGAATTCCCGGTCGGCCTCCATGAACCGCCGGGCCATTTCCCGGACCAGCTCTGCCTCCGGCACATCGGCGCCATACGCCTGTTTGTAGAACGCCTTGTAACGGTCCAAGTCCCGCGCCAAGTCCGGGCTGAGGTCCAGCACGAGTTTGAGGGGCGTCGTCTCATGGAATGCAGGCAGTGCGATTTCGGGCATGGGAATTCTCCTGTCGTGTTTCAGTTCGTCGCAGCCGAGTACGGCGCCAGCACCATGTCCTTATTCACCAGCACGCGCAGCGGCCAACCTTGACGGATTGTGATCGTTGGCTGCACGTCCAGTTCACGGTCGACGACCTTCTCTCCGATTCGGTTCGCCTGCTGCGCGACGGTGTCGCCGACGACGTCCTGCCCGTTGTTTCCACTGCTGCCGCTTTGGCGGTTTCTGGCCAGGTTGCCGGCGTACGCGATCGCCGTTGTCAGCGCGGTCGCTTCGGCGAGCTTGTCCAGGTGATAGTCCACCTTGTCAGCCAATCCCGCCTGCCCGGTCTGGTCCGTTCCCGGCATCGCATCCAGCACGATCGACTGTCCGTTGGGGTAGATGAGACGCCGCCACACGAGCAGCGCCCGGTTCTGGCCGTTGGTGACGAGGCTCTGGTATTTGCCGAGCAGGCGCGAACCCTGCGGAATGAGCAGGTAGTTACCGGTTGCAGAGTCGTAGACGTTCTCTGTGACTTGACCAATCACTTCTCCCGGAAGATCGGTATTGATCGCCGTCACCAATGCGCCGGGAATAATGCTCCCGGCTTTTAATTCGTATTTGGAGATCGGCGCGAGAAGCGGCTTTGACAAGTATGGCTCGATGGCCGCGGCTTGGGTCAGGAATGCTTCCTTGTCCCGCTGATGGTTTTCGACGACGCCGCCCACTTGGCCGGCACCCGAAGCGCCGGCGTTGTCGTCCGTGGCCATTCCACTCATGCCGCCAGCGTGGGCATCGGGTCGGCCGAGCATCACCATCGTCGGCATGGTGGTCGCGCCAGGCATTGCCGCTACGGCGGGCGAGACAGCAACGGGATGAGCGCCCGCGAAGACGAGCGGCGAGTCCATCGCCTGCTCCTGTTCTTTACGCTGCTCTTCCAGCATCCGCCGCCGCAACTCCGCCAATTGCCGAAGTTGCTCAGCCAACGCTTGCTCCTGCGCCGACGGACCAGCGGGCCGCGTTGCCGGAGCAGTCGGCCGCGACTGCCCATAACCAATTCCCTGCGCTGCCTGGCGAACGTCGAACGAGTAGTCCTGGGGCAGGTCGCGGACCGACTCGATCGGACCGGTCGGTCGAATGGAGTTCTCTTCCTGCGTGCTGTTTCTCTTGACGGGGCCGCGATCGCCAAAGCCCATGACCAACACCACGAGTCCCATCGCCGCGCCGAATACACCGGCGAGCAACACCGCCCGCCGGCTGACCCGCGTCACCGCGGGTCGAGGGCCGTGGATGGATAGCTCTCGTCCATCATTTTGCTCAGGGCCTTGCACAAAGACCGGATTAGTATTGGGTTGCTGGTTCATGGTCGCTCTCCGTACTTTCTCTGCGTGAGTTAATCTTTTGCGTCAGCGCGCTGGATACCGATGACCATCTGCGGGGCCTCCCCAATTC
>JBBSDP010000105.1:0-10021 GCA_038240605.1 Tepidisphaerales bacterium
CCGCCCCCGCTCGGGCCTGGGCGGGGGCACGACGGGCAGCGTCGGTGCCCGCCGCCGCGTGGGAGTAGCCGCTGAGCGTGGCCATCATATCGGTGTCCAGCGCGCTCAACGCCAACACCAGCTGGCTGGCGTTCCGCCCGCCCTGTGATTCTTGCGTGATGATGGTCATAAGATAGTTCCCCCCGGCGTGACGGCCCGCAGCAGAGCGTCGGCGGCGTAGGCGATGCAGGGATAAGTAGCGTCCAGCGTGACGTACTCCGCGCACTGGAGGTAGCCGTTGGTGGTCCACAGCCGACCGATGGGGTCGCCGGGGAATCCGCCGGCGGCCAGCAGCAAGTAGCCCTGTGAATAATCAGTCGCCGCCTGGCAGATGGCCCGGATGTCGGCATCGTCGGCATCGCCGAAGTAGCCCGTCTCCACGATTTGGCGGATGAGGTCGTCGGCGTCCGGCTCATCGTGGCCGCCTTTTTCTCGTCGCTTCACTTGATTGTCTCCTTTTTGTGTATCAATTTCGCGCTGAACACCGTTGCTTCCTCCCTTGCACCTTAGAGATGGGGCGAGAGATAGCAAGGCATACATGATGATAGCAGGTGGATAGCTCAGCGTACAGATATATATCGTGGGAAAAAAAAAGAATTCCGGCCGTGTATTGCCGTGTTTTCGTTCAAAGCCAGAAAAGAACGGAATTGCGTGGATATGCGTATAGCCGGATAAGAGACGATCAAAGTGGGAGAAAAAATTTGGGGCTACCGTACATCGGCCCCGTTCAGGGCTTCACCTTCTCCCGCGCTTCAAACCGTGATTTCAACTCGCGGATGTCATCCTCATTGCGACGAATTTGCTCCTCGATTCGTCCCTTGTCGTGCGTCCACGGCGTCCGATTCGCCAAAATGCTATCGAGGTCGTGGTAATGCACTTCGTCGAAACCGTGGGTGACGTAGAAGCCCAGGAACATCGTAATGATGGTCAGTTCCAGTCCTGAAATCCACTTCCACGCCAGCAGGGTTCGGCCGTTGCCGTTCGGTTCTTCCATGCCGCATTACCCCTGTTTGGGAGGGAAAAAGATCGGCAGGACATTCGGAATCAGGTTCAGCAGCAGCGCGAGCAGCGCTTGCCATTGGGCCGGTGTGAGTCCGATAGCCTTTGCCTTCAAGAGCATTTCGTTCGCGGGGTGTTGCGCAGGTAGCATCTTCTGCAGCTCGGCGATGAGCGTGCGGATGTCATCGGCCGGGACGGTCGTGCCTCCGATCTGGTACGCTCCGGCCTGCATGTCCGTAGAGAGCGTGATGGTGGTTTGGCCGCTCGGCGGCGGCGGCGGCGGCGGCGGCGGCGGGCCGATGGGCGGGTCATAGACCGTCGTCGGGGTGCGCAAGTGGGCCTCGGCGATGGTGGACGCGACCCAATCAAAATCCACCACTCCCATCGTACTCCAGGTAAATGCCAGAAAGCATTTCTTCGTGGTCACGAAGTCACTCGGCTTGGCAACTCCGATGAGCCCGAACAGGTAGTCAGCGCTCCCCTGCCCGCTGAGCCCGATGCAGTGGTCCGTGTTGCTGTAGCGGCCGGGGGTGCCTCCGACCGAATACCACCCTTGCTGATTGCCTGCGGTCGGCGGCAGGGCGCTGCTGTCCAGTGCGATCTTGACTACCCCTTCGCAGATCGCTGCGGCCAGGGTGTCCGGGTTCGCGAAATCGACCGTGGCGTGCGGGCCGTCGTCGTACTTCTGCTGTCCGATGGCGAAACCATCACTTCGAAACATGTCAAGAACCTGCACTAGATCGGCCCCGTCGCGCACGTCGTGCGCCGCGGCCCAGAAGATGACGGCCTGTTCCGCGATAAAGACTTCCGGGTGTTCGCACGCCTTCGCAAACGCTTCCTCGGTCGTAACGCAACAGCCGTATTGCGAATTTCCCCACATCGACAGCTTCGACGGCACGATACCGAAGTTGTCTGGAGCCTTCTGCTTCGGCTGGTACTTCGGGGCTTCCTTCAGCTTCTCATGCGGGCTTCTCCGCGCTCCGGTCTTGCGCGGGTGGCCGGTGAGCGGCTTGTCCGTCGCGGGCGGGCTGGTCCGGGGCGGGGTTGACTTGCGTTCGGTCATGTCTTGAGACTCCTGCGGTGAAGAGAAAGAGGGAGTGTCGGGCTGTCCGGCCACTCCCTCCGAGAGAAGAGACACTCAGAAGACTCTACCTTATTTCATGCGGCTTGTCCCCTCATTTTTGGCCGGGGCGAATAGTGGAGTGAATTACTCGGCTTTGCCGCGCAAGCCTAACGCTTGCTGCTGCTCGGCGCGGAGCGCGTCGTGCGTGATTTCCCCGCGCTGCCAAGCGTGGTAGGCTTCGTAGATGCGGGTGCGCTCGGTTTGGTCCAGCTGGTACCAATGCGTGATGCACGCAAACAAGGACGGATGGATTTCCGCGCTACAGCCGTGGAAAGGACACTTCCTCATTCGTTCCTCCCGTTCGGCTTCGTGGCTTCTTCGACGAGGTTGACCCTTGCCTCTGGGCGGATGGTCAGTCGGTCGCCGAATATCGCTTGGAGTTGCAGTTCCACGATGAAATTCACGTTGCAGGTCAACGTGAGCCAGTCGGGGGGCGGGCCTCCGGGATTCGCTTTCAAATCCGCCATTGCGGACTCCATCAGGACGGGGAGCGCGGCCATCGTGAGGGACAGCTTCGCCCTGTCGTATTGCTCGAACGTCACGACCGGCTCCAGCTTCGAAGTAATCATCGCAACCCTCCTTCATTGGCGTCGCCACGGGGCGGTAGTTTCCAGCGCTTCGCAAGATCGTCCAGCACGTCCCATCCCCTCGGCACGCGCTCGGCTGGCGTCTTCTCCGCGCTGACGATCAGCTTCACGGGTCCGCGCTTTCCCGCGCGGATACGCATGGATCGCATTACGCGACCGCGAAGGTCGTTTTTATACTGCAAGAGCGTTGAGCAGTAGTGCAGCGCTTGCGAGGGTATCGATAGCAGAAAGGTCTTTCGGGGGCTCGGGGTCAGAATCGGAATGTACGCGACAATCCGATTGAACCACCCCTTCTTGCAAAGTTCACAGTGCAACGGCCCGGAACACCATTGCATGGTGTTGCTGTCGTTGTGCCAGTGGACCGCGACGCGCGTTACGTCGTCGTTTAGCAATAGGTACGACGCGGATCCGTTGGCCGCGATCAGCAGCAACGGATGGTAGTCCGGCTCGGGCCGGGTCGGTTCGGTCGCTTCGTGGATGGGCACCGCGACGCGACTCCCTTCAGAAACAGACACTTTCACTCCTTTTCTTGGCGGTTTTTGAATTCCCGGCACGCCAATTTTCCGGGGGGTGATCTCCGGGAAGACTTTTGAAGATCATTACCACAAGCTGACAGCAGACAGCAGACATGGGGCTCCGTCTGCGAAGACTATCACACTCCGGGACGACCACATCGTCAAGGGCCGAATCACAAAGAATTTTGTTGTTTGGAAAACAAAGAAAAAAGGTGATACTCTGGCGTAGGCGCATTTTTTCGGTTATGGTAGGTGTTGCTCGCCTCACTCCGAACGGAGGTATCGGCCGTGCTTGACCCCGACCGTCGCGCTCTCTGTCTCTTTGTGCCAGGGCTCATGGGCTCGGGCTTCGTGCGGCCAAGTCTCGCAAGAGGCGATAAGACCGTCTGGTTTAGCTATTTTGCCCTTGTAGACGGCGAAATGGAAAACTTGGAATTGGACGCCAACGGGCAGTCCGTCACGAACCCGTTTTTAGGGAAGCCTCACCTCGGCTCGTGGGTCGTCGATTTCTACCAACCGCTTCTGCGACAGATGAGCTCTTATTTTAACATACGGTCGTTTACTTATTACTGGCGATACGGCGTCCAGCCGGTAGGGGACGAGTTCGTGAGCTACTTGGAGCGGTTTTTGCCACATTACGACCGCGTGTACATCCTGGCTCACAGTTACGGCGGACTCGTTACGCGCTACGCGCTGAACGTCCTGGGCAGGACCGCCTTGACGGACAAGATTGTGCGCGTCGTGTCCCTGGGCAGTCCGTTGGCGGGGAGTTTTGAGTCACTCAGGGGACTCGCCGGGCTGTCTTGGGTGAGCAAATATGTCGCGTCTATCATGGATAACGCGGTCACGCGCGGAGCCACAAGGATTACACTCAATTATTTCAAGAAGGTCGCGGCGCACTTCCCGAGCGTGTACCACTGCCTCCCGTACAATTCCCCCCTCGTTTATCCGCAAGACTCGAACATCGCGGAATACTATACCGCACCCTTTTACTCGGATTTCAATCCGCAAGTCGTGCCGGGCATGTTCCAGCAGGCGAGGGACTATCAGGCGAGCAATCCTCCTATTTGGGATCCTCCAAAGTGGATTTGCTTCGCGGGCGTCAACCGGCCGACCGTGGTCGGCCTCAAAGCCGAGACGGACCCGACCCAAGATAGCTCGTATATCTACTCGCAACAGGGCGACGGGACGGTGCCGATGGCGAGCGCTCTGGCCGCGAACGTCCAGGGCTACCAGTTCGTAGGGGACCATTGGGACATTTGCTCCACGCCTTATATCTTGTCCCGCGCGGGGCACGCACTCTTCTTCGGAGATATTCTCCGTCACGGAGCAAGTAACTATTAGACTCGCCCTATCTCTATTGGAGGGTTTTGTCGTGCTGATTCCGACAAGGGCTTTTTGGAGCGCGATGCTCGCGGCACTGTTCCAACACGTCGTCGCGGGCAATTACAGCGGGCCGTTGTACGGTGCCTATGTAATGCTTTTCACCAACACCCCGCAGCTTTCGCCGGATTCCGTTTTGGCCGATCTGACCGAGACGGTTTACACGGGCTACGCGAGGCAAGCCGTTGGCGCTGTGCAGGCGGCGTACATCGGTGCGAGCGGCAACCCGACCCAGAACGCGCCGCTGCTGCAATTCCAGCCAACGGGTACGGCGGTCGGCGAGGTAATTATGGGTGTCGCTCTGGTGAGTGCCGCGATCAACGGAACCTTGCTGGCGGCGGAAATGTTGCCGGACCCGCTGCCGATGCGCAAGACCACCGACAACATCACGGTGTTGGTGCAACTCGAATTGGATGCCACGAACGGCATCGGGACGGCCGAAATCCTCGACTGAGTGTTGTCGGGGGCATGAGTCCCCCTGGCACCCTACGAATCCCCGTAATTCGCCCATAATTAAAATGAAAGGGTAGAGCAATGGCCGTGAAAATGACGTTCTTCATGAACGCGGACAAATTCGGATGGTCGGAGAGTAAATACTTCGCGGGCGCTTCTTCGACCGCTGCGGTCGAAGCGAAAGCGCTGGAGTTGGCGGTGAAGCGGGCGAACCTTCTGGCGAAGGGTGCTACGCTCGACTTCTGCCGGTTGTCCGTCGTCGGGGATTTCCGGAATAGCGATCTCGTTAGTGAGCAGACTGTCGAAGTCGCGAAACTCGGCCTGACGAACGGCAGTTGGCTGAATGCCGGTGTGATGGCAAAGCACGCCAATGTCTCGCTCACCTTGCTCTGCAAGGGCGGCGGCAACAAGTCGTCGATTGAGTACATGGCGGGCTTTCCGGAGGGAGTTAATCCGGGATTGAGCCAGATTAACATTCTCGCCGTCGATGGGTTCAAAGTGGCTTGGATGAGATGGAGGCAGGCGATCCTCGACGCGGGCCTGTCTTTCCGGACCAAAACGAGCCGTCCCGCTGTCGGGGCGGCGACGGCGATTACGGGGGCGGTTAATGACCCGGTCCAGAATGGCATGGTGGTTGTGAGTAGTCCCAATCTCGGAGTCGTGACGCCGGGCTCAAAGGTGACGATTTTCGGCAGTCGGATGCTCAATAGCTACTATAAGCCTCTCAATGGAACGTGGACGGTGTTTAACGTCGCGCCGGGCTTCGCTGGCGGTGACCAGCAGATTACCTTGGCACACTCGGCGGGCGTGAGCCCCGCGAATTTGGCCGTGCGGGGCTTTATCTACCTTAACGCTCCCACTTACACGCCTTACGCGAGCCTCGAAATCAACGGTGTTACTCACCGTAAAAGGGGGGTCGGTTCCTTCGCGCCTCGTGGGAGAGTGCGCCCGCAGAGGGAGTACGTGGGCTGAACCCGTGCGGGTACGCCGTGGACGTGCTGCGCCAGTGCTACACGGTTCCGATGCGCCTCTTCAGGGACTCGGAACGTGTGGTTATGGTGCGGTGGTATTTCACGGACCCGCACGCTCCTTTTCTCCCCTTCCCGACCGCGTTCGGCAGTCGTATTTGGAACTCGGAATGTGAGAACGCCGGGCCGTTGGGCGAACAGGTGCCGATGGGTGTCTGGGCGAAATCTTGGAACCGTCGCGGGTATCGCGGTCTGTGTTACACGGGGACGCCGGACCAGTTCCTTTCCGGCATCAGTGAAGCGGAGAACGCGACCGCTTTCGAGTGCGACCAGTGCGCCACCTTCGATCCGAGTGTAGGGGCGGTGGCCGGTGTCCAGGGTCGGCAGTTGCATCCGCCGAACCAGCGCGGGGGCATCGGCTCGGCAGGAGGGGTGTCGGGCCGGTCCCTCGCGACTGTCGGACAGATCGGAAGGGTTGCGGCGATCACAGAGGTTATCGGGGATAGTCGAGCTATCTCCGGTCAGGCCGGGCGCATCGGCAGCGTGGCCGGTGTCTCGGCCGAAACCGTCGCGGTCGTAACCCAGGTCGGCGGGCCGGGCGCATCGGCCGGGCCGTTTGGCGTGCAGGTACTCGGCCGGCTGACTCAACCGGGCCAGATCAGCGCATCGGCCGGGGTGCGTGGGGCGGACGGGTTCGGCTTCCGCATGGTCGGTTCCGTCGGTGGCCGCTGGTGGAGTGACGGGCGGAATCGCACGTCTTCCCCTCAACTCGGCTTCGTCGCCGGGTCGGTAGGCGTGACGGCCGCTGGCATTGTGCCGGTCGTGACGGCCGTGGGTGTTTCGACGGGTTCGGCCGGCGTGCAGATAGCTCGGTTAACACAGACCGGCTCCGTGGGGGTCCGGGACGCGGGCGGTGGGTTTCAGGCCCGAGGGTTCGCCCAGGTCGGCAACGTGGGTTGCCGGGCCGCTCCCGTGGGCCTTCAGGACGAGACGCTCGCCCAGGTCGGCTCCGTGGGTCTTCGCTCGGCGGGCCTCGGCACGGGGCATCCTGGCACGGTCCAGGTGGGATCGGTCGGAAGTTCGGCCGATATGCTTGGGGTAGAGCGGCCAGAGTCGGTCCAGGTGGGATCGGTCGGCGTCCGAACCGCACTGGCGGGTGTCCAGGCGAAGGGATTCGGGCAGAAGGGTTCGGCGGCTGTCTCGGCGGGTTCGCTCGGCGTTCAGCTTGTGGTGGACGTTATTTCTGTCGAGTACAGCAACTATGTTCTCACCGTCGAATATGGTGACGGGAGGTTTGATGTTGGCCTTCCTGTCGATCTGGGGAGTTAATGCGTGCTAATCAGTTCGTTGACGGCGGGGGGCAACGTCGGCCTGACCGATCTGATGCCGGCAATGCAAGCGGGTGCGACCGCGAAAGTAACGGGCGCACAGTTGCTCCACCTGGCGCTCGTCCGGGATTTGTTTTCCGACATGGGTCAGAGCGCCTTGGCTCTGACCAATCCTTCCTCCGTCACGCTGACCGATGGGCGGCTGAACGTCTGTTACATGACAGCGGCTCATACCGTCACGCTGCCGAGCCCAACGGCCGGGAACCTCCTCGGCGTGCAGGTGCGTGAGGACAGCACGGCCGCGCTCACCCTGGACGCGGGGGCCAGTCACCACATCGGGCCGGGCTCTTCGCAGACCCGCCCGATGTTCGCGGGCGAACACGCGCTCCTGATGGGGGACGGGACTAACTGGCAAAAGATAGCCGGTAAGTCCATTAAGCAGCGAGTCTTACTGACGCGTGCTGTTGCTAACACGTCTATCCTGACTTACGGCGCGTGGGATGCGATCCCGTTCGATACCGCGAACCCGGCCGGGAGCGCCATGGCCGATCTGACCAACGGCCGGGCGAACATCCTGCGTGCGGGCATCTACGATGCGATTGGCTTTGCGTACATCGCGGGCGGGGCCAACGGATATTGTGGACCTTCGCAGTATGGTTCCGCGCCGGAGAACGGGTACGGTGTGATTACCATTGGCGGGCCGATGTTCTTCTCCACGCGATTCAATTGCGCCGTGGGGGACGCTGTCCGCTTGCTGGTCTTGCCCTTGAGCGGTTCGAGTCAGTACGTTTTGGGGCCGAACCAACCGGCCTCGCTTGAAGTAGGAGAAGTAGACCCGTGGTAAACTTGCAACCCGGCGTGACGCTCTACGATGCGATTTTCACCTACTGCGCGGGCTTGATACCGCCAGTCGTGCCGGTCGCGTTGCTCGACTTCACGCTCACGGACTTCGGGCCGGGAGCGCGGATAACGGCTTGGAACCAGCAAACGCTCGGCCCTCAACCCTCTGACGCGGTGTTGTCGGCGATCACTGCCGCCCAGGCCTCTGCGGCACAAAGGGCCGCGCTGCGTGGGAGCGCCCTCATCGACTTCGAGGGGAAGGTGCGCTACTCCGTAGTGATGCGGGCGCTCGCGCTGGTGTTGATCGAACACTTTAACGTGGTCGCCGCGCAACACAACGCCTTGCTCTCCTGGCTCGGTGGCCAGACGACGCTTGCGAACCGGGCCGCGCTCAACGGCTTTACTTTGGCCGCGCACACGCCCGCCCAGGTGTTGCAAGCGGTGCAAGACGAGATCAATTCGGGTTCAGCGGATTAGTCGAGTCGTCTGATCTGCTGTCCGATCCGACAAAGGAGCTATGATGGGTGTTTTGCCAGACGGCCGATTGAACGACATCCTCGACGCGCTGATCGCGGGTCTGGGGACGCAAACGCTTCACCTCGCAAAGAACAACGTCATGATCACGCGCTCAACAGTGTTGGGCGACTTCACTGAGGCGGACTACAGCGGTTATGTCTCTCAGGTGATTCCGGCGTTCGTCGCTGCTGTCAACGATGGTGCGAACCATCGGGCCAGTGCCGCTAGCTCGGTTATCACGTTTCAGAACACGACCGGCGTTGCTGGCAACAGCATCTATGCCGTCTACGCGACCAATGCCGCCGGGCATCTGCTCTGGGCGGAAGAAGTGTCGGGCGGGCCAACAACTCCGGTCGATATGCTGACGGCCGGAAAGGTCTTTCTCTATACCCCGGTCATGTACCAGTACAGTTTCGCGTCAACGTCCCCTTGACGCGCGTACCGTGCGGGTTTATCATCTGCTTTGTCGCATCTGGGCAGGCGACAGTCATGACCGGCAGGGGGGGGAAGCCTGACACAGCTTCCCCCCTTTTTTCATTTCTTCGCTCGTCCATTCCTCTTGTGAACATCGGGCGGCGGCGGCGGCGGTGGCGGCGGCGGCGCTTTCGCGATAGCTTCGATAGCTTCAGGGATCGGCGGGAACTCGTTCCCCCCGTTCTCCACTTCCTCGACGCGCGAAACCATGTGCCGGATTGCGGCCACGCACAAAGATTGAATCGTGCGGCCCCGGTTGGCGTGCCAGAGAATCCGGTCCAGTCGGTCCCGCAATTCGGGCTCGAGCCGGAGCAAGATCGGCTTCCGTTCGCCGAAAACTTTACGCTTCATAATTTCCTCCCAAAAAAAGAGAAAAAAGAGGGCGGGCGCTTTGTGCGCCCGCCCTTGTGGGCCATGCGGAGACAAGGGAGGATCGTAAGGTCAGATCTGGCCGACACCGCAGTCGGCCAGCTGGGCCCTGAGGCGCTCGTACGCCTCCGGGACGCCTGGAGCCATGCCACCGTGACCGCCACGGTGGCGGTCGATGACCCGGCGGTAGTCGCGGGCGGTGCGGATCATGCGGCCGATGTGGTCGTACGCGCCGAGCACTGCGGGGTCGCGATCAGTGCGGACGCCTGCGGCCTGCACTTGTGCCAGCAGCGCCTGCCTGCTGGCGGCGGCCTGCACATCGTTGAGCAGCCACGCCAGGGCTTCCCTCTCCTTGGCCTCGCAGCGTTCTACGACTTTGTCTCGGACTTCAATGGGCATCTGGCGGCGGGCATCGTCGGTGCGTGCG
>JBBSDP010000106.1:0-9530 GCA_038240605.1 Tepidisphaerales bacterium
CAGGCCGCGGTCATTATAAAACTGCTCGGTATAATTGCCGAGCGCGTCGTAGCTCTTCCAGACTTTGCCGTTGTCGTCATAGACCGTCCGGCTCGTCGGAACCGGATTCGTGGCGCTCGGATGCTCGGCGTCCCACGTGGCCACGAGCCGGTCCATCTCGTCGTAGCGATGCTCGGTGAGCACTTGCGCCACCGCTCCGCCCGCCAGCGTGCGGGTGGTCGTCTCGAAGGTTTGATTGCCATCCGCGTCGTACTGATAGGTGATCGCGTGCCCCTTGGCATCGATCGCATGCTGGAGCCTGCCGTTCGCGTCGTACTGGTATTGCGTGAGCAAGGTTTGCACGGCGGTCGCGCCCGTGGCGTCTGTCACGGTCACGGTGCGTGTCTCGCTCTTCGGGTTGCCGTTGGCGTCGTATGTGTAGCTTGTCACGTTGCCATTGGCATCCGTCGCGCTTTGGAGTTTCCCGTTGTCGTAGTAGCTGTTGCTGAGCGTCACGATGGCGCCGCCCGCCGCGTTCGAACGCGCATCGGTCATCGTGAGCAGATTCCCGTATCCGTCGTAGCTCATCCGCGTGGTGTGCCCGAGCGGATCGACGATCTTCCGCAGTAACCCGTCATTGAGAGGCGTGGCGGTGTTGTCGTCCTCATACGCGTAATGCGTCGTGAAAGTCTGCTGCGCGAGCTGCCCATTGGCCGTCGTGAACAGCCCCGAGACGCTCTCGATCTCTTTCAAGTCGCTCTCCGTCCCATCGCTCCATGCGTGGTAACTCGTCTGCGTGACCGTGCCGTCCGCGGCCTTCATATAGGTGACATTGCCGCGGTTGTCGTACTGATGGACCGTGACATTCCCGGCGCGATCCTTGATCGTCTCCGTGCGCCCATTGATGTCGTGCGTGAAGTCGGTCTCGTTCCCCTCGGAGTCCACCGTCTTGTAGAGACGGCCCGACGCGTCGTAATAGTTGCGCGCGGCGGCGACGCCATTGGCGTCGTAAAGGCCGGCGATCAGGTGCGAGGCGCCGCTGTAGTTGTAGCTGGCATTTGGCGCATTGCCGCTCGCCGGATCGTTGCTGCGATCGAAGTACTGCCGCAGATCGCCATTCGCATCATAGACATAATGCGCCGAATGCCCGCGCGGATCGGTGATCGTGTCGATGCGATCCTGGGCATCGCGATGGAAGACGACCGAGGCGCCGCTCGAATGGATGATCCCATTGTGCGTAAAGGTGAGCGATTGCCCCGCGCGATCCGTAATCGTCGTGAGCTTGCCCTGCGCGTCGAACGTCAATTGCCGCCCGTCCTGCATCGTGAAGACCCAGCCGCCCGCATCGTAGAAGATCGGCGCGAAGATGTCGTCCGGATTGGTGACCCAAGTAATATCCCCCGCCGAGTTGTCCATCAAATAGACCGCCGCCGGCATCCCGGTCGCGCGCAGCGTCCCTTGGGTCCCCGGCATCGGATCGAACCGGAACACAAACGGATCGCTCGTGCTCCACGGCGCGATGCGTATCTGATCGTTGCCGAGGAACCCCTCGCCCGGATACGTACCGGTGAAATGCGCGCCAGCGGAGAAGCGGTACGTTTTCCCGTCGGGGAACGTGATGGTGATGACGTGCCCCCCGCCATCGCCGACGCCGAACGTCGCGAAGCTGCCCGGATTTTGCTGCGCGGAATATTGGAATCCGCTTCCGAGCGGGACGCTCTCCGTCAACGCCACGGAGCCGAAATCGAGATTCCAGCCATAACCGAAATCGCCGGGGCAAGTTTGGCGGCTATCGTACGTGCGCGAGACAGTGATCGGAATCCCGGAGAGCGGGATCGTCATGTCATTGAAAGCAACGGTGAAGTTCCCGACTTTCATGCCGCCATCGACGATGACGGAGACCGCGGCGCCCGAGGAGCCGCCGAGCAGATCGGTGGCGATGATCTGGATGGCGTAAATGCCATTGCGCAGCAGTGTGGTGTCGAGAGTCCCGAGCGCCGCGCCCGCTACGCTTCCCGCTCCCGACGAAAAGGTCGTCCATGCGGCGCACGGATCGCCCTGCCGCATATAGTCGAGATGCCAGGAGGCGAGCGCCGGGCTGTTGACCGTGCCGGTGAAGAGAGTCGGCGCGGTGATCGTCGAGCCATCGAGAGGCGTGTCGATTGATACGACCGGCGGGGAGGACGGAGCGGTGATGACATGGACCGTGACCGCCGGAGAAACAATCTGCTGTCCATCGCTCGTCGTCATCCTCGCGGTGATCGCGTAATCGCCGAGCGCCGTTGCGGTCCAGTGTGCCGCATAGGGAAAAGCGCCAGCCGTTCCCACGAGCGCGCCGCCGGCATAGAAGTCCACATGATCGACACCGGCGGGCGCAGTCGGATTAGCCGCGATCGGGATAGATTCGCCGATGCTAAATCCTGCTCCGCTTAACGGTGAAACGATGACAACACCCGGAGGCGCAATGCCGCGATCGACCGTCACCGGCGCGCTCATGACCGTGTTGCCAATATCGTCTGTAACGACCGCAACGATCGTATGAGCGCCGAGACTCTGTGGAGTCCACGAAACGGTGTACGGGGCGGAGCCTGCAACGCCCGCAGGGGCGCCATCCACTAGAAACTCGACTTGGGCCACGATGCCACCAGCCGCTTCCGTCGCGGTCGCTTGGATCGGAACCGGTGTTCCGACCGGCGCGGGGCTTCCGTTCAAAGGCGCGGTCAAGCTAACCGCCGGCAACGGATGCGTCCCGCCCATGACGGTCACTTGCAGATTTGCCGTCGAACTCAACGCTCCATCGCTCGCGGTGAATGCCAGTGTATAGACGCCTACGGCGCTGAATGTACCCGTCGTACCGGAGGTTCCCTGCGCAAAGGACATCGGACCCGGCCCGGCGACGATGCTCCAATTTGTGTTCAGTATTCCGGATGGAAACCCATCGTCGGTCGCCTGACCGGAAAGAGAGACCGGCCGATTCACCAGGGCGGTGAGGGCTGGACCGACGCTGACGGATGGCGGCTGATTTGCCGTGTTCGCGACCGTAATGGTCACCTGTGACGCTCCGTAAAGCGCGCCGTCGAATGCCACGGCCTGCAATACATAGACCCCGGGCTGGCTGAATGTGACCGTGCTTGCGGGAAGCGCCGGCGCTGAGAAGGTTGCCGTCCCTGGCCCTGACACTTCTGTCCATGCGACCGTGGGCGGATTCGGACCCGGAAGCCCATCGTCCGTAACCGTAGCCGTGACGGTTGTCTGCATGGCGCCCTGCAACGTCTGATTGGCCCCCGCATAGATTTGCGGCGCTTGATTGCCCGGCTGCACTTTGCCGTAGGAACTGGCATACCAAAGCGCCGAGACTTCCTCTGGACGAAGAGCGCGGCTATACAGTGAAAACTCGTCGATCGCCCCGGCGGTCGTCGTTCCGAAAGGACCCCCGATATAGAGATCGCGATCGGTATTCGGCTGGAAAGCGCCGAGCACAACGGAAGTGACGAGCTGACCGTTGAGATAAATGCAACCCGTCTGGCTGGCGACATCGTAGGTAGCCACCATATGCTGCCACGTATTGGGCGGGATGAGGTAGGGAGAGATGAAACCGTGCGATCCGTTTTTGTCGGAGAAATCGA
Source organism: Tepidisphaerales bacterium (assembly GCA_038240605.1). Taxonomy (GTDB): domain Bacteria; phylum Planctomycetota; class Phycisphaerae; order Tepidisphaerales; family Tepidisphaeraceae; genus JBBSDP01. Next base: position 3,606 of record JBBSDP010000106.1, read on the forward strand.
CGATCAATGCGGAGAGGCCTGCATTGCCTGGATAGAGGAGGCACTGTGGCCCGATGTCCCCTGAGTTGGTGTAGCGAAAGAGGGCCGAAACGGTGGGATTCGTGGCAATAAACCAGCACTCGACGCTCATCCCGCTCGGACTCGCCCCGACATCCTGCCGATGGTTATAGACACTGTCCGAGACAAGAACGGCATCCGACGATTGCAGTTGAAATGCCTGCCCTGCGATTCCAGGCGTAAACCCGACAGTCGGAGCGCCTTCGGATTGAGCGGCGATCCCGCTGATTGTATCGATATAGTTGCCCTCAGCCCGCCACCATCCAGCGAGACCCAATGGCGCTGCAATCGGAGCAGGCGGCGCGACCTGGATGTTGACCGTGCTCTGAGCCGAGTACTGGGTATCCGAGGCCGTGATTTGCAGCGTGTAGGCTCCCGGCTGCGTAAAGAGCGCGACTGCATTGACGGAGTTGCCATTTGTAAATGTCACGGCGCCTGGTCCGGAAATTTTCTGCCACGATACGGTGACCGGAAAGCCGGGTGCATTGTCGTCCTGAACGAAGGCGTTCATCGTTGCAAATCCCGGAACGCTTGCTTGATCCGGCCCGGCGTTCACAGTTGGCCGCTGGTTCACGGCTGAACCCTGCGCATAAATGGTTACATCCGCGCGCGCCAGCACTCCCTCTTGGGAGGCGTAAACACGGAAGAAGTACGTGCCGGGGCCTGGGAGGCCAACGGCTGTCTGTGCGCTGCCAACGCCCGCGATGGCGGCCGCCGGGCCTGCAGTCTGCGTCCAGACATACGTAATGGCCTGGGTCGAATCAGCCCCCGATACGATCGCGGCCAGTGCCAGCGGGTCGTTGTACTGGATCGTCCGCGACGGGCCTGCGGTAACACTGAGAACCGGGCCGCCAGATGCAACCCCCGTGCTTACCGTATCCATTTGCAGGAACTGACCGAAGTACCCCGCAGGTTGAAGCTCGGGAATCGTAAGATTCTGCAAATTGGCTCGCTCTGCGCCGTCAATGCAATCCGCGTACAAAGTGAGCGTCGCGCCTCCATACATGGAGATCGACTCGAAGTAATCGACTGCGAACGGATATTGAAGGAAAGACTGGCCAGCATTCAGATAAAACGTCTGGGGTGGATTGCTCACCGTAAGGCTGTAAACATTGTATCCTTCGGCAGCCGGCGTCCCGCCAACCTGCCAATAGCCATCGGAGGCCCCGCCGATGTACGTCTTCTGCTCGACAATGCCGCGGAAATGGAGCGCCGTGCGATAGAGCGTGCCGGGATCGCCACCGACCGCAACCGTGGTCGTGACGTGCGCCGGCACGCAATACACCCCAGCGTTTGCAAAGAGGCTCCCAGGAACGCCGGGAAGATCCCATCGCAACCCCTTGAGAATATCCGCGAAATCGGTCACAGCGACGCTGACTTGGTTAGACTGCACCTGAGTGCCGTCGCTGGACACGGCAACAGCGCTGAGTGTATACGCTCCAGCTCGCACGCCATTCCAAACAAACTGGCAAGGGGCAGCCGCTGCTGAACCGACAACCAATCCGTTTGCCACAAAATCGACTCGCTCAAGATTTGGAAAGCTTCCGCCCAGCGCGGCATTTAACAAAAAGTTCGCAGGCGCAGCCGCCTCAGATCCAGGCGCTGGCGACGTGAGGGTAACGGTAGGGGCTGTAAAGCTGACCGTGACTTGCAGGGTGCTGACTCCGATGAGTTGGCGGTCGGCTGCTGTCACCTGCAACGTATAGACTCCAGCTTGCGGGAACGTCGCGTAGCCGCTCGCGGAAGCGGTGTTGGAAAACTGCACTTGTCCGGGACCGTCCACCTGGGTCCACTGAATCTGCAGTGTATCGCCCGAGGGAAGCGTCGGATCCGTGACGGTCGCGGCAAGGTATGCTACTGCCACATTCGTCAGCGTCTGGTTCGGTCCGGCATAGACCTTCGGGGCCTGCAATGAGGGCGGCTGCACCGTCACATGCATCGTGGAAACGCTTTGCAACGCCGTGTCGCTCGCGGTCAATTGAAGCGTGTAAACACCTGGCGCGCTAAAACCCGCCAATGGGTTCAACGAAGCGGCGTTCGAGAAAGTGACCACTCCAGGCCCTGAGATGCTTTGCCAGCGAGTTGTCAGCGCACTGCCAAGCGGAAGTCCATCATCCGCTGCGGTTCCCTGAAGGACGGCAACCGCGCCAAAAGCGACCGTCTGATCGGGTCCGGCGTTTACAGTCGGCGGCTGGTTCTGCGCAAGAATGACGACCGTCTGCGTCGCTCCTTCGGCGGTCGATCCATCCGACGCCGTCAATTTCAAAACGTAAGTCCCCGGCTCGCTAAAGCTGGCCGAACTGTTTGGTTTCCCTGGCTGAGCGAAAGTGACGCTCCCCGGGCCGGATACTTGCACCCATCGATACTCCAATCCTCCCGAACCCGCCCCGGTGACCGTTGCGCTCAGGGGGATCGTGGACGAGTTCGAGACGATTGGTCCGCCGTCAGCTCCGCCTGTGATTATAATCGTGGGAGCTACGGCTGCGGGCTGAACCGTCACTGTGACTGTGGCGCTGCCCGACAGGTCGGTGTCATTCGCGCTCAACTGAAGCACATACGTCCCCGGCGCGCTGAAGGCGGCGATAGTCGCAGGCGAAGCCGGATTAGCGAAAAGCGCCTGCCCTGGCCCGCTCACTTTGCTCCACTGAATCTGCAACGCCGCGCCGATCGGCGTGCCGTCGTCGGTTGCCGTCCCGGCAAGAGACGCGGTTTGCGGCAATGTGATCGTTGAATTAGGTCCGGCGCTTACGACGGGCTCCTTGTTCGAATGACTCACTACGATCGAAATCGTGCCCGGCGCCGAATTGGAAGCTCCATCGTTTGCAACGAATGTGAAGCTGTCTGAGCCGTAGTAATTTGGCGCCGGAGTATAGGTTAGATTCGGAGCGGCCCCGCTCAGCGTTCCATGAGCCGGCTGCGCCGTAACAGAATAGGTGAGCGCGGTTTGATCGAGATCGCTGGCTGAAAGCGTCACCGCCGCGGGCTGGTTCTCGTTGATGGCAATCGACCCATTTTGCGCAACAGGCGGGTAATAGACATGCTGGACAACCAGGGAGACGGTTGCAGCCGGGGAATCGAGGGCGCCATCGTTCACCTTGAACGTGAACGTGTCCAGCCCGCTGAAACCGGGCGACGGATTGTACGCAAGATTCGGAGCGGCGCCGCTGAGCATTCCGTGCGCCGGCGCGGTGAGAACGAGATAGGCCAGCGCATCGCCGTCTACATCCGTGCCCTGAAGCGGGACAGGCGCCGCGATGTCTTGATTCAGCGTAACGGTCTGCGCGAGCGCCACGGGAGGGTGGTTGATGTGCGTGAGGGCGATGCTCACCGTGGCGACGTTGGAGAGCGCGGCGCCATCGCTCGCCTGGAAGGTAAACGCATCCGCGCCCCAATAATAGAGCGCCGGTGTGTAGCTGAAATTCGGCGCCGTGCCGCTGAGGGTTCCATGCGCGGGCTGGCTCAGGATATTGTAGGCGACCGGCGCTCCATCCTGGGTCGTGGCGGCTATCACGATCGGAAAAGCCGTGTCTTCCACATGCGAAATCGACTGGCTTTGCGCCACCGGCGCATGCGCCACGTGTGTTACGGTGATCGACGCGGTTGCAGGGCTGGATGTCTTGGTTCCATCGCTCGCCGTAAAGGTGAAGGAATCGGAGCCATAGAAATTCGGCGACGGCGTGTAGGTGAGGTTCGGCGCGGTCCCGCTCAAAGCTCCGTGCGCGGGCTGTGTTGCGACCGCGTACGCGAGCGCGTCGCCATCCACTTCCGTGGCAGCAAGCACAATCGATGCGCTCTGTCCTTCAGCCACCGTTACAGCGATCGGATTCGCCGTTGGCGTATAGAAGACCTGGCCCACTTGCAATGCGACGGTGGCGGGCGCGGAGGTGAGCGTCCCGTCATTTGCGGTGAAAGTGAACGAATCGTTGCCATGAAAATACGCCGCTGGCGTGTACGTTAAGCTCGGCGGGGCGCCGGTCAGGCTTCCATGGGCGGGCGCGGCTGCGATTGCATAGGTTAGCGACTGCCCATTCGAGGGTGTCGCAACGAGAGCGATGGTCGCACTCGCGTTTTCGCTGAGCGAGATCGTCTGCGCCTGCGCCACCGGCGGTTGATCGACAAAATTCACGGCAAGGTACACCGTCGCGGCGGACGAAGTCGCCAGGCCGTCGCTCACCTTGAACGTGAAGCTGTCGCTCCCGTAGTAATTATGGACCGGGGCGTAGGTGAGATTCGGAGCGGTCCCGCTCAGCGTGCCGTGACTGGGCTGGCTCGCCACGGCGAAGGTGAGAGACGCATTGTTCGGGTCGCTCCCTGTCAATGTAATCGAAGCGCTGGCATTCTCATTCAGTGCGACACTCTGCGCATTTGCGGTCGGCGGGAGATTGCCGCCGCCGCTTTGCGGCCAGAGCGTCAGCGTTCCCCCGCTATTCACCGTAAGCTGGCTCGACACGACGCCGCCGCTCAACTGCGAATTGCCGTTAACTGTCACGCCGCCGTTCGGCGCCGTTACGTAGCCGTACACCGCGGCGCCGCTGTTCACAGTCAAGCCGCCGGATGCAATGTTCACGGCGAGCCATTGCGGATTCGACGAAGTCCCCATCGGACCATTGATCGAGAAGCCATTCGCGAGATTCAGTATCACCGGGCCGACCACCGTGATTTGTGCCTGGCCGTTCAGGTTGAAGTTCTGAAAATTGTACGTGGATGCCGTCTGCGCCCCTGAGATGCCGAAGGTGAAACCGCTTCCGGTGTTCGCGGTGAATGTCCCGTAATTCCCCGGCGGAACAACATACTGCCCCACGTTGCTATTCAAACCAAGGCTCGCCAGGGTGCTCCACGACCCGACTGATTGTCCGGCCGCGCTCACTGTCACCGCGCGACTGCCGGATGGCCCCGGCGGGGTGCTCACCGACGGCAGCGTCACGGGATTGGTTCGCGTGGTGAGGCTTCCAAGCTGCGAGCCGCCATTAAGCAGGATCGTATATCCCGAAGGCGAGGCGCTTCCTGTCCCTTGCACGATGCCGCCGAAATTCGGGTTTCCATTCTTCTGAAGCGTGGGGGTTCCAGGGACGAGGAGGTTGTTTGTTATGATCGCGCCGCTGTTCAGATTCAGGCCCTGCCCTTGCAGCATCTGGATCGAGCCTTGCACGGTCCCATTGATGCTTGGGGCGTTCTTTACGATTGCCGTGCCCGTTGTCGCGGCGGCCAGGACCGCGCCGCCGGAAAAGATCGAAGCCAGCAAAGCCAGCATCGGAAAAATCGACGCGGGCAGCCGGCGCGCCACGGATTGGCCCGCTCCCAGTTCAATCTTTTGAAACGAAACCTTCCCTGCTTTGTCCATAATACGATGCGGTGAATGCTAGATAAATCGATGTGATGCTATGAGCCTCCCAAACCGCCTCGTCCGGCACTGCGCCCTCGAACTTTGCTTGAATGGTGACAACGCGGCGAAAATGCCGGGAGACCATTCCGGCGTCAACGATTTCCAAAGGCTTTGGCAAAAATATATTTTGTTGCATTTTCGCGACTCGCTGGCGCGCGGCCCGATATCCGCTATGTCATTTTTTGGAAAACCGGTTGTCCTCAGATCGACACAGAGGAGCGCAGATTTTGCGGAGCGGAACGGGTTACCGTAATAGGTGACCCAACTCTATGGGTTGGGGGACCGCTTAAGCGACGGAACCGTTTGAATAATCGCGCGGGCGCTGCGCGACCGGGGCGCTTTATGGGCGCAGGTGGAGAAGAGGATTGGGCTTGCGCGTTAATGTGGGATCAGCGGCGAGACCGCGCCGTAGGCGGGCTGTCTGCCGCGGTCACGGTATTGCTCGGATGGCTTTTTGAGACGCGACTCAGGGAGAAATCAAAGCG
>JBBSDP010000107.1:0-9204 GCA_038240605.1 Tepidisphaerales bacterium
AAGCCGCCATCCCGGTGGCGCACGTCGAGAAGGACCGCACCGGCATTCTGGCCGGTCGAAGCATCGAGTGGCCGACGTTCGCCACGGTCGCCGAACCGCTGCTCGGACTGCTGGGCAAGGCACAGGTGGCGATGCCGAGCGACGACGAGGTCGGCATGGCGGACGCCGAGGCGCTGGCCCGGCAGGAACGAGAGCGCGAGCAGAGGTCGGGCGAGTTGGCGACGAACTACGTTGAACGGCTGCGCGTCGCCGCGAGCTTGGTATTGCTGGAGGAAGTGGGCAAGGAGTTGACGCCGGCGGTGAAGCGCGGGTTCGTTGGGAAGGACCTGGAGCGCGTTCGCAAGGCATACACGGAACGCCAAGGCCAACTGAAGCAAGTAACGTACGGAAAACCGTCATGCAGCCCAAGCCAACAGGGGGTGACACCGGCTAACGTTGTTTAGCCAAAAGTCTCACCCGAGGAGCTAGCCCCAGGATCGCCCAGGAGGCCCGGTAACGGGCCTCGGCTTGCTGAGCGAAGCTTCCCCCGCCTGCGGCATCCTTGACGCATTACAGGGCCAGCCAGGCGGCCTGGCGGGCATTCGTCCAAACACCCCTCCGACCTATCCAGAAACCGGCTTTGAAACCTTTTGACTTTTTGCAGGGCGTGTCGCGCGGGCTCACTCATAGGGCCATATAGACACACGCGCGAGTGGGGGCGCAAGAAGTTAAAGAGAGAGAGAGTGTGTTATATATATGTCTATATTTCATGACTTTACGGCTCCAAACTTTTTGCAGACTTTTTGACTTCTTGCCGACGCCGATGTGGTTATTACGCGCGCAAACAGTCTTTTCGCCGACGGTCTCGATCAAGCATTGGCCATGAGCCGGTACATCCGGCTCGGACGGCCTCCGGTGCGGACTTCGGTGTATTCGACCAGCCGCTGGTTCAGCAGCGCCGTGCGGACGTCGTCGTGATCGCGTTCGCTCCACGGGTGCTTGCGGTTGATCTGCCAGAACGGCATCCAAGCATCGCCGTGCTGCTCGCGCCAAAAACGGAGAGTGGCCACCACTTTCTTGCACCGGGCATCGAAGTCGCCCTCGCTGACGTGGCCGGCCGTCATGAACAACATGCGCCGCGTCTGGTGTTCGATAAACGCGCTCGCCCAGCGCGCGGCGTAATCCGTAATCCGCAGGTCTTGGGGATCGGCGCTGCATGCGTAGATCAAGGCCAGACGCAGGGCCTTCTCGTTGGCACGCGCCCAGATGGTCATGCCCGCCTCATCGCCACGCACTTCGGCGCGGGCATACTCCTCGTCGGCGCGTCGTCGGAACGCCTGCATGAGGGCAAGCCCCTCCGCGGTATATTCGACGATCTGCGGGACGGGGTGCCAGTCGGCCAGGTTGCCGCGCTTTTCACCCGGACGGAACTCGGCCCACCAGCGCGCCGTTTCGCGGACCCGGCTGGGCAACTCGCGCACGCGGACGTCCTGGCCCTGCCGGCGCTTGCCCGCTTCCAGGATGAGGAGGCGGGCGAAAAAGCCGTTGCTCAGCATCTTGACCGACAAGGCCTCGTAGTAATGCTTTGGGATGGCCGTGCCGAAGATGCACAAGGCGGGTTGGTCGATAACCCCCGACTCCTTGCCGGCCTTGACGCGCATCGGGTACAGCGACGCGGCGCTGGTATACATCTTGAGCAGCACGTTCATGATGCCTTCGTGCCGGGACTCCTTCCCCTGATTGATCTTGGTCATCAAACCGTCGATTTCATCAGTCTGGAACAAGACCGCCGGATTCATGAACAGGCGATCCTCAATGCCCTCGCCGCTGGCGAATGTGTCGCCGAGTCCATCCACCAAGCCAGCGTCGAGTAGCACCTTCTGGTTGACCTTGCGCGGGTGGTCCTTGCCGGCGCCGCTGTTGGCCAATCCAACCAAATACAATGCCGTGCGATTGTCGGCGGCGTCGCGGACCTTGCGACCGGCCAGGAACGCCTGCAAGGTCAAGGCGCCGCAAAAGGCCAGCACCGGCTCGGGGTAGGGCGCGGTCTCCAGCGTGAACTTCACGACCTCGTCGATGAAGCCCGGCACGCGCAGCATCTCCTCGGGAACCGGTCCGGGATCGGCGTTGCCGACCCCTTCGTCGACCGACGATTCGGCGTACATCTGGTCCCAGTGGTTTTCCGCCAGCGCCACCGCCACCTCGTCGGCCTGGTAGCGGGCGACGCTCGTGGCAATCCGCTCCACCTCGCCCAGCGCCAAGGGCGGCCGGCAGCGGTCGCGGTTGGCCTGCAGGATGGCGGCGGCGATCTCGTCTCTCGACATACCCACGCGGCGCATCGTGCCGGCCAGGCGGGCCAAGGTCGCATTACGCTGGCCGGCGGGGATCGCATTGGCGTCCGCATCCCCCGCCCCCATCACCGGCGCCGCGGGCGTATCCGTGGCCAGACGGTCGAGGTCTGCGACGAGCCACGACGGGGGCGTCGGCAACTGTTCCGGAGGATCGTCCAGTTCCATCCCCGGCGCCCACCGATACCCTTTGCCGCCTTCGACCATCGACGGCGGCACCACGAGATAGCCGCCATCGGCGCGCGTATCCACCTGTTCGGCCAGTCGGCCCTCCGTGCAGCGCCAACGTTTGCCGGCCGGTTGCCGGAACAATCGATGGTTGCCGCCGCGCGGCGTCAGCGAGAGCGGCGCAACGGCCAGGTCGTGGCCGCGCTCGGGCGCACCGGCGAGCCACGGGTTGCTGGTCCCGTCAATATCAATGACCGCCAGGCCCGCCGTGGCAATGCCGACGTTGGCGCTGGGATGGAACAGCCACCATTCCTCGATGACGGCCGGATCGGTCGTCGCCTGGAGGAAGCCGTGTTCCGTCAGCGGCACTTTGCCGCCCGGCGCACACGGAAACACCGGGTAGCCGAGTTCGGCATAGCGCAGCGCCGCTTCCAGCAAAAGGTTGTTCGTACTCGTCATTGCCTCGGCTTTTCAAAAGGGAATAGGATCGTCATCCGCCAGAAGATCGTCGTCCGTCGGCACGGCTTCGGGGAGCGGGCCGAGTTCGGCGTCGACGATGCGCTCGTACGGTTCGCCGGCCACGCTGCGGACGGTGATCGATGTGGTCGGCGCCACGCCGCCGTTATTGGCGACCAGCACCGCCTGCTCGGCAGTCATCGGCACGGGATCGGGCGACCGTTTCCGCCACCAGGCCACGGCCTTGTTGCGGGCGAAGCCGCCGTGCTCGAAGCAGACCCACTCCGATTTGTGCTGGTTCCAGCCAATCTTGTAATCGACGCGCATCGACCGCGGCGCATCTTCGGCGGCATCGTGTTTGCGGTGAACGCGGTACGTCACGTCGCGCACCGCGTACTGAGTGGTCGTGACATGCGCCGACAAAATGCCGGCCTCGCTGGCCTTGTCGTCGTGCTGCTGGCGCTCCGGTGGTGGGAACAGATAACCGCAGCCGGGACAGCGGGCATAGCCAGTGGCGATCAGTGCATGGCACTGCGGACATTCCTTGGCGGGCGCCGGTCCGTCGCCGGCGCCGCGATCCTTAATTTCGATCTGATCGACCGGCCCATGGCGCAGGACGTTGCCGCCGAAATCGAGGATCAGGCAGTCCCGTTTGCCCGGATGCAGCCGGAAGCCGCGGCCGACCATTTGGTAGTACAACCCGGGCGACAACGTCGGCCGCAACAGCGCCACGCAGTCGATGTTCGGCGCATCGAAGCCGGTACTGAGGACGTTGACATTACACAGATACTTCTGCTTTCCCTGACGAAAACGACCTAGCAAGTCGTCGCGCTCGGCGAGCGGTGTATCTCCCGTGACGAACCCGCACTCGATGCCGTGCTTGGCCCTCAGCACCGCGACCACGTGTTCGCCGTGCCGGACGCCGGTGGTAAAAATCAGAACCGCCTGGCGGTCCCGAGTAGAGGCGACGATTTCGGCGCAAGCCGCTTCCACGAGAGCGTCCTGGTCCATCAAACCTTCGACCTCGTCGGCGACATACTCGCCGCCGCGCACGTGCAAGGCGCTGGTATCTACCTTGGCAGTGCCCGCCTTGGTCACCAGCGGGCATAGGTAGCCATCGCGGATCAATTCGCGGATACCCACCTCGAAGCAGACGGCGTTCAGAATGCCGTCCGGCGTGCATATCGCGCCGGTCTTCAGCCGGAAGGGAGTGGCCGTGAAGCCGATGACACGCACATGGGGGTTCACCACCCGAGCATCCGCCAGGAACTGTCGGTACATGCCATCGCCGTCGGGCGGGATCAGGTGTGCCTCGTCGATGACGATCAGGTCAAAAGCGCCCAATTCACACGCGCGTTGATAGACCGATTGGATACCGGCGACGATCGCGGGATGGTCCGTGTCGCGGCGGCGCAGACTCGCCGAATAGATGCCGAAGTTCACTTCCGGGCAAACGGCTCGCAGCTTGTCGGCCGCCTGTTCGAGCAGTTCTTTCACGTGTGCCAGGATGAGAACGCGCCCGCTCCACAGCCCGACCGCGTCCTGGCAGATAGACGCCATCACCGGCGTCTTGCCGCCGGCCGTGGGGATGACGACGCATGGATGGTCGTCGCGGGCGCGCAGGTGCTCATAGACGGCGGCTTTCGCCGTCTCTTGGTACGGTCGTAACAACAGCATGTTTAGAGGTTCCGGATGCGGACCAGGGTCTTGCCGCCCGCGACGGGCGCGCGCTTCTCGATCGTGAGCCGGACGATCTGACTGTCGTCGGCGTAGGCTCCGCCGTGCTGGAGCGCATCGAGCAGGGCCTTTTGCAGGTTGTCGATGTCCCGCCGGCGCAGGTCGGGCGGATGAACCGCCACGACTACTTCCAGCGGACCGAGCAAGGGTTGAAGCCGCCGCGCCGCCAGCAGCGTCACCACGCGCTCGCGGAAGCGGCGTCCCTCGCGGCTAATCAGCACCCGAGGCCCTACCCGCCGCCAATAGTGATTCATGGACGGCGGATAGGGCAACTCGATGTCGAGCATTACGAGCGCCTCCAGGGAGGCGTCGCCGGCGCGGACGCGGTCATTGCCGGTGCCGCAGCGTTGGCAAGCGTTTCCTTTTTGGCGAATCCCTTGATCTCGTTGGTGATGTCGCCGGTGTCCTCGCGCTTCTTGCACTTGACGGTGATGACCAACGGCAGGTCGTGTAGATCGACCGAGTCGTTGGGCGCCGGCACGCCGACGGCCCGACAAATGGCGGAGAGTTCCGCCCGCGCGATCTGCACGGCTTGCGCGTTCGGGTTGTTGAGGTTCAGCCGCGCCCACAGCCGGCGGTCCTTATGCGGCCCGTCGATGACCGCGAAGGTCAACTGCAGGTAGTTCCCGGTGCCGGCCTTGGTGGCCTTCATCTCGGAATCGGCGATGACCGCCAGGTACTTGCCCGCCGGCAGCGGCTCGAAGTCCCCGGTCGGTTCCACTTGGTTGGCATCGAAGCCACGTAAATCAGCCATGATTCTCATTCCCTTCTTTGGAGGAGACAGATAGGGCCGCTAGGAACGCCGCGAACGACAGCGGCAATTCGCCGACGATCCCAAAACGGTTCTTGGCGATGCACGACGGACCGCCGACACAGCGCAGCACCCGTTCGCCACCGTCCTTGTCGACGGCGTGCGCGATGGTGCGCTTGCGGTTGAAGCCGGTGTCCTCGGTCTGCGTGCGGACTTTGCGGGTGGCGAACAGCACGGCGTCGCACCACTCGCCGAGTAGCGCTGCCGCGTGCTTGTGCAGCCGCGGCGAGTACCGGTCGTAAGGCAACGACTCGGGATCCTCGAACTTTTCGATTTTGGCGTGAGCGATCAGCACCACGACCATGTTGCGGTCGGCACGCAGATGGCCGAGGCGATCGATCACTTCCCGCCAAAAGGACAGGGCGTGGGTGTAGCCTTTGGCGAAGCCGCCGTCGGCCTTCTCGATGGACTTGACGTTCGATTCCTGGCAGACGCGATCCCAGATCAAACGCTCGAGCCAGTCGAGCGAGTCGAGGACGACCGTCTCGTAGTCGTGCGATTCGGAGCCGAGTTCCCGGAGGGCCGCAACCACTTCGTCGTAAGTCTTCGCGGGCGGAAACCGGACACAGTCGATTTCATCGAGTCCATCCTCGGTTTGGATGAAGACTGGCCGAGGCGCCTGCGAGCCAAAGGTCGATTTACCGATGCCTTCCGTGCCATAGATCAGCACTCGAGGCGGCTTGGGCGCGCGGCCACGCTGAACGCGAGCGAGCATGGTCATGCGTGGTTCTCCTGAAATTGCGGGTGGGGAGCGCCCCGATGGAGAGCGCCCGTGATGCGTTCGACCGCGAATGCGTCGGCGCCGAACTCGCGGCGCAGGAAGCCGACGAACACGCGATTCAAGTTCAAGCCGATGGCGGTGCTGGCGTCGATGACCAGTGTGCGGCGCTCACCATCCAAAACGTGAGCCGCCTGGAGGCGAGTCGCGCATTCGCCGTGCAGGCTCTCGATCGACCAGATCGCCAGCAGCAGCGAACCCTCGACTTCCTCCAGGGGCACTCCTTCTCCAAACACGTATCGATAACATTCCGCAGTCATGGTTGGTCCCTCGCGTGGTACGAAAGCCCTCTACCCCCTGAGCTACCCGGTCCATGCGCGAGGTGACGAGGGATCACAGATAATTCCGCAAACCGCGTTGTTCGAAGCGAATCCGTATTTCGCGCACCCACTCGCGGAGCGTCGTGCGCGGAATGCCGAGCTCGCGGGCGACGGCGGCCAGCGACTTCGACTTCAACTGCTGGGCCAACTGGCGCAATTTGGGAGGTAGCTCCGCAACCACCTCCGTCACGTCAGCACGTAGCTGCACCAGTTCTTGTTCGGGCCACGTATCGAGCCCTCGTCGCGCCGCCCGATCGCGCGGCGTCAAGGCATCGGCAAGGAGGATGACGCCGCCTTCGCAAGAGTCGATGACCTCGCTCAGCGAGATCAGCGTGCCGGGGCCGCGCTTCGCCGCCCTGCGATCGCGGTGCATGCTGGCGGTGGCGCGTTCGACGACGGTGGTAATGAACGCCTTCCAGTCGCCACGCGCGGGGTCGTAAGCGGGCAAGCGCTCGAGCAACCGGCGTGTGAGTTCCTGCTCGAAGTCTTCGCGGTCGTGATGGCCCAGCCTCGCTTGCTCAACGAGTTGCCGCGCCTTGCGCCGGATGATGCCGGCGGCGAAACGGTCGATGGGCGAAGACAGTTGGTCGTGGTGCACGGGAGGTTCTCCTCCGGCACCGGGAAGGGACGTGGGCCACGACGAAACGGCGAAGGGAATGCAGGCCAGCGCGCGCAAGCGGAGGCGATGCGAGGAACGCCAAGATCGGCGTCGCCCACATACGCCTCCGCTCGGCGGCCGGCTGCATGTCGGGGAACGAGTGAGAAAACGTGGATGTTTCGGGAGCGCGGCTTGCTAGCCGCGCGCGGCCTCGGCGACCGTCACCAGGAACGGCAAGCCGTCCTTGACTTCGAGGGTCTGGATGATGCCGTCGCCGATGTCATCGAGACAGGCGAAGAACTCGCTGACCCGGGACTTCAGCTTGAAGTTGGCCGCGTCATGTTCGGGTCGAGGCCCGTTGAGGCCGCCCAGCTTGATGTCGCGCAGCCGGCGCGGCGGCGGATCGAGTACCGGGTCGCCGTGGCGGACGACCAGGTTTTCGATGCGGCCGAAGTGGAGTTGCTGCATCAGTTCGATGAGACGTTGCCGGGCAGGGACCAACGACGCTTTGGATGGTATCGACTCCATCGCGATTGCCTTTCTGCGCCCGCAGGCGCAAAGAAACACCCCGAGAAGGCGGCCCGGCAAAAGGCTCTTCTCGGGGTGCGCTGTCGCCCCTTGACGGGGGCGGGTCGCTTGGTGTGGTAATTGCCGGGCCACGCCATGAAAGACATGGCGATACGACCGGCGTAGCCGATGCTACATTTCGTGTAGCCTCGCTTTTTCGGTGTCGGTCGCCTCGGCCGCTTTCGTCCAGGACATGGCATCCCGAGGCACGTAATTGAGCGTGTGGCCCAGGTTCAAAATGGGTTTGGTCAGATGTTCGGCGAGCCGCAAGTCATACTTCTTGATGGTTTCCAGCGCCCGCCGGATGGCATTGCCGACCCGATTCCGCACCCGGTTCCGCGCATCTTTCGAAAGCCGCTTGCGTCCGCTCCGGCCTCGACTCTTGGCCAAGGTCGCGGCGATCCAGGCCTGATCGTTCTCCAGGGTTTCGATTTCATCCAGACGATGCGGCGAGTCGCTTTCTCGCGCCCGGGCCAGATACTCTTCCACCTCGACCAGACGCATCCTCAAAGTCTCCTCGTACTCCGCGTCGAGTATCTCGTCCGCTCCAAAGCCGTCCGAGACGGGCGCTTGCGCGGCGTCGAAGTCGGCCAGCCGAGCGGTTCGCATGGCGAGTTCCTTGATCTGGCGGCGGACCTGGCAATCCAGTTCCGAGGCCGAGTACGAAGTGCCCGGGTGTTCCAAGAGAAATCGGAGGTAGTCGATGCCGACGTCCGGCGTATACAGCTTCTCTTCCTGTCCGTCGAAGCGAATGGCCCAGCACTTGCCCCGGCGTTGGATATAGCTTTCCGGAAGCTCGCCGGACGGAACCGTTCCCGCCGTGCCGCCCTGATCGCGCTCGCCGCCAGCCGCCGGGCCGCCGGCGTCGAACACCATGCGCAACAGCCCCGCCGGGGACAATTCGCGTCTTCGCGCCGCCGCGACGTGGCGCGTCATCGCCTCATCCACGACGCGGGTGACCTCGCGCGCGTGGCGCTGATACAGGCCAAACACCCGAACGGCCGTGGCTTCCGGATTGTCTCCCATGTGCCGCAGCACGCGGCTCGCCTCTCCAAAGCGGCCAAAGAATTCCACCTGCGACATCCGATCGATTTGGTTCGCCATTTCCAGGTAAGCCGCCAGCATGGTGCGCTGAGGACCATCGGGCCATTCGCCCGTGAGCAGGTCCAACTTATAGCCATCCGCCGGATCGGAGACCTGTTGCCCGGCGGCAAGCACGGCGAACCGGCGGTCGATGCACTGCGAACAGGCGCCGCAGTGGGGATGCTCGTTGGTCATCGTCCACGTGTGCGTGCAGCTGGTCGTGTGACCGAGTAAATCGGCGCACCCGGCTTCGGCGATCCGTTGCACGACCTGGGTTTTGGTGAGCCATTGAAACGGGTTCTCGACGGCGAAGGGCTTGCCGGCCACCGCCGTGAGGAGACGCGCGAACCCATTGAGTA
>JBBSDP010000108.1:0-9149 GCA_038240605.1 Tepidisphaerales bacterium
CATCTTCCGCCAACACCTTCGGCAGCCGACCTACTTGGATTCGTGAAACGGCAGAGGAGAGCAGTCATGTGGAACGTCGGCGAATACCGCAAGCGGCCGCGACGCCTGGCCGACTACCTGCCGTGGGCCGCCCTGATAGGGTCGCTCAACGTCTGCGACCTGGTGCCGCTCAGCGCCGTGTGGTCCGGGCCGGCCGCCAACGCGCACCTGGGCGGCCCGGCCCTGATGCACACAAAGACCAAGGGTTCGACGCCGTTCCGGCTGTCCCTGCACCAAGGGGACGTAGGCCACACGATCGTGGCGGGCCCGACGGGCGCGGGCAAGTCCACGCTCCTGAACCTGCTGGCCTGCCAGTTCCTCCGCTACCCCGGCGCCCGCGTCTACCTGTTCGACAAGGGCGGGAGTTGCCGAGCGATGACCCTGGCGATGGGCGGGGACTTCTACGAGATCGGCGGGGACGATCAGGCCGTGTGCTTCCAGCCGCTTGCCGGCGTGGACGGCGAGGCGGAATTGGGCTGGGCGCAGGAGTGGGTGCTGGACCTGCTGCATCGTGAGAAGCTCGCCCCCTCCCCGGCCGTCAAGCAGGAGGTGTGGTCGGCGCTGTCGAACCTCGCCTCGATGCCCCGGCGGCAGCGGACGCTCAGCACGCTCGGCGGCTTGGTGCAGGACTCGGAGGTGCGGCAGGTACTGCGGAGCTACACGCTGGACGGGCCGTACGGTCACCTGCTGGACGCCGACCACGACAGCCTCGCCGAGGGGACGTGGCAGGCGTTCGAGATGGAACACCTGATGCAAAGCAAGGTGGCGGTGGTGCCGGTGCTGACCTACCTGTTCCACCGGCTGGAGCAGCGGTTCAGCGAGGGCGGCGCGCCGACGCTGATGGTGCTGGACGAGGCGTGGCTCTACCTGACCGACTCCCTGTTCGCCGGCAAAATCCGCGAGTGGCTCAAGGTGCTGCGCAAGAAGAACGTGGCGGTCGTGTTCGCCACCCAGAGCCTGTCCGACATCGCCGACTCGCCCATCGCCCCGGCGATCGTGGAGAACTGCCTGACCCGAATCTTCCTGCCCAACTCCAGCGCCTTCGAGGAGCGGACGCGAAAGGTGTACGAGTCGTTCGGCCTCAACGAGCGGCAGTTGCAAATCCTCCAGCAGGCGATCCCCAAGCGCGACTACTACTACCAGAGCCGCGAGGGCAACCGGCTGTTCGAGTTGGGGCTGGGGCCGCTGGCCTTGGCGTTCTGCGCCGCCGGGTCGCCGCAGGACCACGCCCGCATCAGCGACGTGCTACGCGAACACAACCGGGAGGCGTTCGCCGCGGCGTACCTCGGAGAATTGGGGCTCGCCCCGCCCGTGGATCGGCAGGGCGACATGCAACAAGGTAATTACAGTCAAGAAAGGAACGGCAATGGTGACTCGCACGAACGGAGAACAACCCGCCCCCGCCAAACGGTCGGGGCGTAGGGCGGCGACCGCCGCGCTCGCTGCGGGCTTGGCGGTGCTGGTCGCGGGACGCCCCGCGCACGCCTGCTGGTGGGACCCCATCGTGTTCGACCCGGAGGTGGCTGTTTCCCCGGATTCTGCGGGCTTTCCGCACTTTTTTAGACGCCGCCCCCGGCGCTTACGGCCCTGCTGGGCGGACTGCCGTTGCCACTTCTCAAAGTGCCGGCTGACGTGATGGGACTCGAAGCAGGTGCCGTCCAGCGCGGCCGGCTTGACCGCGTCGCCCTTGATGTCCGGCCCCTTGTCCTCGGCCGCCGCGACGGTCAGGTCCAGCGCCCGCTGCATCTTGGCGGGCTTAACCAGGTGGGTGAACGCCCGGCAGATCATGTTGTGGTCCGGGGCGCCGGTGAGGCCGATGGCGTCGCGCAGGTCTGAGCAGTTGCGGAACAGGTCCTCAATGCCGCGGTAGCTCTTCTTCTGGTGCTCGCGGAACACCAAGCAGGCGAATAGTTGCGGCAGCGTGAAGTCCTTGCGGATGAACGCGTGGGACCGCTCGCCAAACAGCTCCGCGCCCAGCGCGTGCGCCGCCCGCAGGACGGCGACGGGTGACTTACAGGTGATCATCTCGCATCGTGTACACGACCCCACGGGCGGGCACTACCGAACATGCGCCGAACTTCGCGGGCCTTGAGACAGAGTCGTCATGCGGCTGCGCCGCACCCTGAGAGAATGAAAAGGAGCGAGCTCATCTGCGTTCTTGGCACCATTGCGCCTGTTTTCAGAGCAGCAGTGTTTACCCCTTTGTCTCCCCCCTTATAACCTTCCGTACAGCGCCGGAAAAGGGCTGATTTCGGCAAACACGGATAGCATTCTGCCATCGTATCACAGCGTAATTCAAGTCCTGGGTGTTGTTATCTCCGTCCAGAGTGGTCGCGGACACCATCATCTCCATGACATTGCCCGACCGGAATACAAACCTCATATGGCAGGTGGCGGCCGGGTAAGATACTCCGAGTCGAGGTGCCGACGAATGGATCACGCACTCCCTAATGGCCTGAATGTCTTGAGGAGCCGAAATACGTACCATGGACGCGCCATAGTAGGGTTGAACCTCAATAAATTCAATGGGCTCATCAAACTCTTTTTCACTAAGTCGCCCATAATAATGCCGAAACCAATAAGCAGTGGCTCCTCCGAAGAAAATTAAAGCCGTGATCGCGAAAGCCGTAGCACGCGAAGATATTCTAAAGTGCAGCAACGACATGGAGTCTACCTTCAATACCCAGTTGGAATCATGCCACCAGGGTACTGCCTACTTGGCGGCTCGATGTCTGTAGCTCCTGGTGCCGTCCATGGGAAGCTAGCCGTACCGCCACAGTGAGTAATGATCTTCCAGACGAACGTATTGCTGTTTGAGGCCACTGCATTGTACTCGTAAGACTTGTCCAGCGACTTGGCGTATTCATACGCGCAAATGAGCCACTTGCAATCGTCCGTGCCGCCAGTGCTAAAGCTGCGAACCTCTCCCCCACTACCCAAATCTTGATCCGGCTTAAAAGCAATTTTTCCGCGGCGGAACATGCCTGCATCTTCATGTTCGGGAAATGCTGAAATCGTTCCGAGTTCTTGGTTGTCCACGTTGTGTTTAATTGACAGATAGCAGTGCTGTCCAACGGCTCCCCCCACGTCTCGACACACAAGTTCTACTCGCACGCAACATTTTCCCTTAATGTCCAAAAAGATGCGCTTCTCAGGTGTGCTCTTGTCGCACGTGGGGCAGCCGGGCAGATTCGACTTCTCGGATTCGCCAATGGATTTGCTAACGGCAAGGATTGCAGCAACGACCACCACGACGCCCACGGCGATGTTAACGGCAGACCCCGACGCAGAACTCGCATAACCTGTGGGATCGACGAAAAAAGTGGGTCGCGATCGAACATATTCGTAGAGATTATTGCTATCGAGATAATCTACGCCCTCACGTTGCATGAACCGTCCCACTAAGGGATGGTGATATCGACTGCGGTTGTATACGAGCCCGCTCTCGGGGTCGTGCCTTAGTCCCTTATACCCGAAAAGTAAACCGGAATCATTGCCTCTTAAGACGCTCCACGCAGCGTTCATGAATACTGGAATCCCGTAAACATCGAACAATCGACGCTCCTGCGATACAACATTGGTGTCGCAGACGCTGGTGATGTTGAAGTCAACCTCATGCGTTGCGTATAGACGAGTCGTGCCGCCACTAGCGTTGCGGTCGTAGCAGGCCAACGCAGAGGTATGACCAAAAGCTGTGGATCGTGACCAGACAATAAAAGCGGCGTACCTTGGGTGCAAGTCATCAACTTCACCCGGTTGGCCAACGAGGCCAGGAAGGATACGCCACATGTCATCATCAGAGTATTCTCTCCGGCTTGCAACCGAGCCGGTCGTGTGCGCCACGCTCGAACAGATCGCCCGCGAGGGGGCCCGTCGGGCGTTGCAGAAGGCGGTCGAGGACGAGGTCGCCGAGTACCTGGAGGCCCACCGCGAGCAGGTGGACGAGGCGGGCCGGCGGCTGGTGGTCCGTAACGGCCACAAGCCGCCCCGGACGATCTTGTCGGGCGTGGGGCCGCTGGAGGTGAGGCAGCCGCGCGTCGATGACCGGCGGGTGGACGAGGACGGCGTTCGGTTCCGCTTCACCTCGAAGATTCTGCCGCCGTACCTGCGCAAGACCAAGGCCATCGAAGACTTGGTCCCGTGGCTTTATTTGAAAGGCATCTCGACCGGGGAGATGTCCGACGCCCTGGTGCACCTGGGCTTCGACGGCACGGGCTTGTCGGCCGCGTCGGTGACGCGGATGACCGAGGCCTGGCAGGGGGAGTACGACGACTGGGGCAAGCGGGATTTGAGCGGCAAGCACTACCTGTACGTGTGGGCCGACGGCATCTACTTCGGCTGCCGGCTCACCGACGACCGCCCGTGCGTCCTGGTGCTGATGGGCGCGACCGCCGAGGGAAAGAAGGAACTGATCGCGGTCCACGACGGCCAGCGGGAGAGCGAGACGAGTTGGACGGAGGTGCTGCTGGACCTCAAGGCCAGGGGCCTGAGCGAGCCGCCGAAGTTGGCGACCGGCGACGGCAGCCTGGGGTTCTGGAAGGCGATGGCCAGGGTGTTCCCCGCCACCCAGCAGCAGCGGTGCTGGGTGCACAAGACGGCCAACGTGCTGGACAAACTGCCCAAGGGCCAGCAGCCGGCGGCCAAGGCGGTGCTGCACGAGACATGGATGGCCGCCACGCGGGCCGACGCCGCCAGGGCCTTCGACCGCTTCATCGAAGTGTACGGCGTGAAGTGGCCGAAGGCGGCGGAGTGCCTGGAGAAGGACCGGACGGAGTTGCTTGCGTTCTACGACTTCCCCGCCGAACACTGGCAGCACGTCCGCACCACCAACCCCATCGAGAGCACCTTCGCCACCGTCCGCCTGCGGACCTACCGCACCAAGGGGCCGGGGTCGAGGAAGGCCGGGCTGGCGATGGCGTTCAAACTCGCCCAGAAGGCACAGAAGGGCTGGCGGAAACTCAACGGCAGCGAGAAACTACAAGACCTGCATAGCAGTCTCTGGCGTACGTTCTAACGACGAGGTTTCATATGGTTGCCAGGTTTCTCGGCATCTGTTTTCTGATGATGATGGCACTATCATCAACCCCAGGGGCATCCTCCGGAGGGCCTACGACGCAACAGTCTAATCCATTTACCGGTGAATGGGCGTGGGCTTTTGACTTCACACCCGGCCTGGTCGTCGGGGCTTCGGCGAAATTCATCCAGAAGGGAGACAAGCTGAGCGGAACTGCTGAGATTGGGGAGCATTCTCGTGCGCTGAGGATCACCAACGGCAAAGTTGACGGTGACAAAATCAGCTTTGAGGTGAGCGATGTGAGGGACGACCTGCCGTTAACGCTGAAATTCAGCGGCGTCTTGGTTGACGGGAAGATCAAGGGAAATGTGCAGGTGCTTGTGACGAATCAAGATGGGAAAACCACGAAGACGGATAAGGATTGGACAGCTGAACGAAGCCAGGTCGGCCAGCCCGAGCCAAAGTAGAACATCATCAGGTTGTAAAATCTCCCTTGCCAAGTGCTGTTCCGAAAAGGTGGACGCGGCACGCTCGATGGACACCGTGTAACCCCCTCCCCTTGCAGCCGTTTAACCAATTGCCGGGCGTGACACTCGGGTTCGAGGCGATCAAAAGGAGCGTCACGCAGCCGGCCGCAAAACGCAGACAGTCGATGACTACGGGATAGCGATGCTCAATCGGACCACCAACACCGCCTACACCCTCGACAACTAGTCTCCACCCTTACCGCCGTCAATCCGACGATCGGCGACCCGACCGCCACCTACGCCTACGGCACTACCCTCAGCACAAGCGGCGTGGCCCGAAACGACTTAGTTGCATCACTCGCCTACCCCGATTCGACCTACGGTTCGGACGTGCTGAGTTACGCGAAGTGCGCAAAAAACGCGTTGAAGAAGGTAGACCCTCCCAAGCATTGCCCGAATGACAACTGCAACCTCACGGTGTTCTGGCGCTGTGAGGATGGGAACTGGAGGATCATTGGCTTCATCGATAACTGCCGAGTAGAAACGATCGCCGAAGCCTATGTGCCCGAATCGCCCGGAGGAACGCACCAGTGGGGTGCGGGAGGCGTACGGGTTGGCGTTGCCGTTGTTCGGTACTTACGCCGGCCCATTCAGCTGCCCTCTGGGTTCATCGAGCTTTAATCATTCGCCTGTCTCGTCCTGCGTGAGCATCAGAAGGAAAGCTATAACGGAGTCCAGACGCTGCTGGCCGACCTCGCCTCGTGGTGGCGGAGATCCGCCTCCGCTGCACGCTCGACCACAACACGCAATGCCGCGAGTAAGGCCGGCCGATCAAGCGCGGGCTGATGGACCGAATGCTCCACCAGCCGGCCGCCGGCACCGAGGCGCGTGGGCTGATCCTGGGGTAGGCGAAGTAGAACGTAAGAGACCCGGAGTCTACCTCTTCGCCGTGGCGGCACTATGAGCGAGATACTTGTACTCGTCCCGATAAAGCCGAACCTCCATCCGGATTTGAAGCGGCGATGCCGTGAACTTGCCGAGGCTCTCCCTACCAATAACCCCGACCACCGGCTTACGTTCGTACTCGACGAGAGCGGGATTGGCGATCACGCGGTGCGGACGCTGGAGGAGCGGATCGCTCACACCGCCCCCATCCGACAAGCCATGGTCGACAAGCACTTGTCCGGCCGCGATTACGTCTTATGGGCTGATGCGGACGTCGTAAGTTATCCTGCGGATCTACCCAGCACTCTAATCCGGCGGAACCCCGCCGGCGTGTCGGCACCGATTGTACTTCTGGAGGGGCATGACTCTCGCTTTTATGATATCGCCGGCTTCGTCGAAGGAGGAAGATGGGCCAACCTATACCCCCCTTACTTCAGCCAGCCCGGTCCGGTGTACGAACTAGATGGCGTTGGGTGTGTGTACTTGGTGGCGGCCGAGGTCTATCGGAGCGGCGCGAGATATGAGCCCGTTCCCGGATACACCGAACATTTCGCAGTGTGTCGGCACGCGCGGTCGATGGGACTACCGGTGCGAGCGTATGCCGACCTCGTCGCGTACCATGCGGACTTAACCCGCTACGGCGAAGCCTACCATTGAGCCTGCCACAAACGCCCGGGAAGAAGGTCTAGGCAGTAGCGGCCGGGGGATTGTGTCTGATAGCGGCGCTATAGCCGCTTTACCCCCTGCGGAGGAGGCGAGCGATGAAGACGACGAACCGGGAACAGGTGGAGGTACCCTACGACACAGGTGACTACCCTCGCCAACGCGCGGGTCAGATCCCAGCAGAGGACTTGTTCGCACTCCACGGCGCGCTGCGGTCGGCCGCCCGCCCAATCCGGCGGTTGTTGGAAATTGGGACGTGCGAAGGGTTGGGCTTGTGCCAAATTCGCCGAATGTTGCCGGAGGTAGAGTTGCACACGATGGATTTGCCGCCGCACCTCCCTTCTCCACCGGGACTTCCCGAAGTTCAGTCCTCGGAGCGAATGGACGCCGCTCGCCTGGGGCACCGCGCCCGTGCTGCGGGGGTGGTATATACCCAGCATCTAGGCGACAGCCGATCGCTTAATCTGCGAGCCCTGGGGCGGTTCGACGCGGTGTTTGTGGACGGCGGCCATTGGGAGTCATGCGTCCAGGCTGACACGTCGAACGCCCTGGCCCTCCTGGAGCCCGGTGGGGTCATCGTTTGGCATGACTTCGGCAACCCGGCCGTGCCTGACGTCGAAGCCGTCCTGCGCGTGGTGGATGCCCGCATTCTCGGCGGCGGCGTGTGTCACATCGAGGGCACGACCGTCGCCTTCTGGGTATCGGCGCTTACGGCCGCGTGCCCCGTGGGGTCTGCGTTGCGAGGTAAATCGTCCCAAGGTTGTGGATGACCCCAGAGAAGGGAGTAGGTATAGCGAGGACGCAGGATCATCCACGCCATCATTCCGACGGCTGGATCGCGGCGATGATGTCGGAGGCAACCGCCTGGACGTTCGCTAGGGACTCGGCGAGTGTCTTGCGGTCGCCGCTGTACAACTGGATGTAGTCGCTGGCGGCGGTGCCCGTATCCAAACCAATCGACCGGCACACGACGAACGCCACGGCCTCCGCCTCGGTTTCGCGGATTTTCTTGCCCACCTGTTGCCGGCGCTCGCCGCGGTGGAGCAGTTCGTGGGCCAGCTCGTGGACCAACACGGAGAACTCCGTCGCCGGCTCCAGCCCGAGCAGGATCTGAATCTTGTTGCCGCAGGACACGCCTTGCGCCCCGCCGAGATTGACCGCGTACTCCAGTGCGACGCCCTTGCTCGCGACGAGCGTCTTGAGGTGGGCGGTGTAGCCGGCCGGGTCGCCATTCACCTGCGCGAACTCCGGCAGCGGCTGCCCGTCGGTCTGGCTGACGTCGAAGACGTACGCGCCGGTGAAGCCGACCACGCGCGCCATGTCCGTTTCGGGGTCGGTGCGGCCACCGCCGGCTTCCACCGCCACCAACTCCGCCGTGGTCACGCGGCGCTTCACTGGGGCGATGATGAGGATGCCTTTCTCGCCGCGCTTCACGTACCGCCCGAGTTTCTTCCAGGCGTTGAAGCCCGCAACCTGAGTCGCGTCGGGCCGCTGGAAGGCGATGAGCAACTGGTTCCCGAAGCTGTAACGGTGGAACTTCGCCATCGCGTCCAGGTAACGCTTCAGCGTGTCGCTCCGGCCGGCGGCGAGCGCGGCGCCGAGTTGCTTCAAGGCGTCATCGGTCAACTGCTGGATGCGTTCGGCTTTTTCGGTCTGCATAAGGGCCTCCTGTGTTGGTTCCTCAAGCGCAGCGGAACCAACACAGGGGGCCGGGAGCGGAGGGCGGGGCCGCACAGGCCGCAGGGGCGGCACGGGCCGTGACGGGAGCGCAGCGGACGGCGCGGCTCGTGCTCACCCGGAGGCCGTCAAGCGCAGCGCGTGCGGCCCCACCCGGAGCGGATGCAGGCCGATGAGCCGGATGTAGACAGTGGGCCGTGCGGCTAACCTAACCTTCGCAGCTTCGATCGATTTGCGGAATTTTCCCGCCTGATTTGTGCATTCCCATCGCGCCAGCGCGGATTGATTCACGAGAACCCGTGTAGTGCAGACCTACCCCATTGAAGCCGCGGCCTCCGATTTGG
>JBBSDP010000109.1:0-9017 GCA_038240605.1 Tepidisphaerales bacterium
ACGTCACCCGCCCGACAGCCCGCGCAACCACACTCGTGAATCGGCCGCTCCGTGGCCATGTCCAAACTCCTTCCTTGGAGTGAACGCGATACTACATCAGACGCGCTGATTCACGAAATAGTTTCTGGACGGGTGCTAAGATTAGGATTCAGAGGAATCGGAGCGGGAGGTCACCAGTAGAATCCGACATAGCCGCCCCATAAGTCCAGGGTTCCCTGGACGAAGTTGAGGCGGTTGAGGTAGTCGTCGCGGCGCATCCATTCGACGTGGCCGTCGTAGAACGAGAGGTTGCCGCCGCCGAAGTGGTAGAAGCCCAGGGAATCGGTGCCGACAGTATAGACTGGGCCGGTGAGCGCGACGCCGTTATCGAACGCCGCCTGATCTTTGTCCGATTGCTCGAAGAGCATGAATACGGTGTTGGCGCTGGGACGGATGCGCGTGATGTTGACGCACCAGTCCGAGTCGCGCAGGGAATAGCCCGGCTGCCCATTGACCGAGTACGTCCAGTAGGGCGGGAATCCCCAGATCGTGTTGAGCGGGTTGTTCCTGAGTTCGGGGTACTCCGAACAGCGGTAGATATCGGGAATGCCGGTATAGGGCCAGATCTTTCCGGCGCGGACGAAGTTGTACTGGTTCATCGACCCCGCCCCGGAGCCGCTGGGCAAGGCGTAGGACGGATCCTGAAACTCCCAGTTCCAGCAGGGTGTGTACTGTTTGTTATCGTTGGCGTACATCAGCATCGCCGTCGTGAGCTGACGGAGGTTGCTCTGGCAGACGACCATCTTCGCTTGCTGCCGCGCCCTGACGAGCGACGGCAACAACAGCGCGATCAACAGTGCGATGATTCCAATAACGACCAAAAGCTCGACTAGCGTAAAACCGGCCGCCTGACATCGATTTGAGTGGCGGGGGCGGCGAGTGGTCCCGGCGTCGCTCGGGATGGCAGGATCGAGATCGACATGGGCCATTCGTATACTCCCGTATACGGATTATGTCCCGACTACGTGCAGAAGGCAAAGGATTTCAGTGGATTTTCTCCGGCTTGAGGGGCTACTCGATCAAAAAGTGACGAACGTTTCCCCTGACAGTATTCACGTGAAGGAGGATTGTCCGTGTTCTCGCTAAGCGGAAAAATCGCGATCGTCACCGGCGCCGGCTCGGGCATCGGCGCCGCCATCGCGCGACGATTTGCCGAGGCCGGTGCGGCGGTCTGCGTCGCCGACCGCGATCCGGCCGGCGGGGCAGACACCGTCAAACAGATTCAATCTGCCGGGGGGGTCGCGGAATTCGTCGAACTCGATGTGGCCGACGAACGTGCGTGCGGGGAATGCGTGAACGGCGTGCTCGCCCGCCGGGGCCGGCTTGACGTCCTGGTCAACAATGCCGGCATCGGCAAGGTGGGGACGATCCTCCAGACAACCGCGGAAGACCTCGATCGCCTCTGGTCGGTCAACGTCCGCGGGATGTTTTTCCTGTGCCGGGCGGCGCTGCCGCACATGATCGAACATCGCCGAGGCTCGATCATCAACATCGGCTCGATCGCGTCGTTCATCGGCATGTACGACCGCTTCGCGTACGTCACCACCAAGCACGCTGTCGCGGGGATGAGCAAGGCGATGGCGCTGGACCATGGGACGAGTGGGGTGCGGATCAACTGCATCTGCCCCGGCCGCGTCGAGACGCCTTTCGTGCAGGCGCGGATGCGCGAGTATCCGGACCCCGCGAAGTTCATGGCGGAGATGGCGGCTCCGCACGCACTGAAGCGCATGGCGCAGCCCGATGAGATCGCCGCCGCCGCAGTCTACCTCGCCGCCGACGAATCGGCATTCGTCACCGGATCGGAGTTCATCATCGACGGCGGATACAGCGCGGGGAAATAAGACGCCTGCGCGCGGTCGCTTTCACCGCTAATCATCAGAAATAGAACCGCGGATAACGCGGATTAGTCGAAGGGCAGATGCATCTCGTATCCGTGCAATCCGCGGAATCTGCGGTTTCCTGAATCAAAAGAATTGTTCTTCTCAGCGTGCTCAGCGTTTCGGCGGTGAATCCCTCTTCCTCACTTAGCCGGTTGCGTCTGTGGCGCGGATCCGGCGGCGGGGTCGGCGATCGAAGCGAGCTTGTCGCTGGAGGTGAAGGTGAGCGATTCGGAGTTCACGCAGAAGCGCTGCCCGGTCGGCCGGGGGCCGTCGTCGAAGACGTGGCCGAGGTGGCAGTCGCAGCGGGCGCAGAGGATTTCGGTCCGCACCATCCCGAATGCGGCGTCCGAATGCTCGATCACGTTCTCGGCGGCGACCGGCGCGAAAAAGCTCGGCCAGCCGGTGCCGGAATTGAACTTGGAGTCCGAGGAAAACAGCGGCAGACCGCAGCAGATGCAGGTGTAGACACCCTGTTGATGGTTATCCAGCAGGGTGCCGCAGAACGGGCGTTCCGTTCCCTTGGCGCGGGCGACCTGGTACTGGGCCGGCGTGAGCTGGGCCTTCCATTGCGCGTCGGTCTTTACCACCCTGGGCGTCGCGATCGGTCCGACGAGCTCACCCTTCTTATTGAACAGGCGCACTTTGATGGTCTCTTTCATGTGAGCGATCTCCTGGCCCGGCTGCGTGGCGGGCGTGCCGGCGGTCGCAGGGGTGTTGACGGCTGCGGAATCGCTGTTCGCTCGCTCGCAGCCCGCGCCGGCCAACGTATCGAGAACCGCAACGCCCGCAAGTTTCAGAATGGTCCGCCGTGTCATGAAGCTCCTGACGAGTCCCGTTGGACAAAACATCCAGCCTGGGCAAATGTATTCCCGCCGGCGACGTAAAGCACTTGCTGAACGAGCCATTCCGGATTGGCCGCTTCAGGAGATCGACAGCAGCTTGATCGAGAAAATCAGCGCCGCATTTGCGGGAATGGTGGGCGGGATGCCCCGGCTGCCGTAGCCGAGGTTGGCGGGCAGGCTCAGGACACGGATCTCGCCGACCTTCATGCCGACCACACCCTCGTCAAAGCCGGGAATGACCTGTTCGGGACTTGACTGAACCGTAAAGCTGAACGGGCCGGAGCTGGAGCCGTGGGCATTGGTGTAGTCGAAGATCTTGCCGTTGCTGGCCAGCAATCCCGTATAGACGACTCTGGCCGTCCGGCCGGCGGCGAGGGTCGCGGTGCCGGTGCCTTTCTTGACCGTGGAAATCTGGAGCCCGTCGGACTTGGTAACGAACTTGGGCGTCTTGATCTTCACCACGACCGTCTTGGACGAGCTTCCCGGCAGTGAATTTGAGCTGGTGTAGACGGCGCTGATCGGGTCCTGGGTTGGAAGCAGCGTGACGTTGGAAACGCCGAACGTGTAAGAGGCCTTGCCGTCAGACCCCAGCGCGAGGGCGAGCGGGTTGCCGTTCGCGTCGATGGCGATCGGATTGCCCCCATTGAGGAACCGAACGGTGCCGGCGGGCGCGGTGCCACGGACGTTGGACTTCACCGTCGCCGTGATGGTTACGCCCGAGGCGAAGAACGACCCCTGGCCGGTTACTTTCAGGGTAACCCTGGTAGCGGGGGCCGCAGCCTTCGCATGGCTCACGAGCGCGGGTGTCGCCGATGGCGCCAGCGGGGCTGAGTGGAACGCAATGCCGGCGGAAAACAGCCTGCGCTGCTCGAGCGATTCGACGGGAAGTAGGGAAGACGCCGACGCGTTGCACTTTTTCATGGGACCAGCCCAAACTGCGAATGCCGCGGGAATGAATGGCGAGACACGAGTAAAGAATCTTATACGATGGATCCCCACGCGGCCAAGCATGAAGGTCCGCTTCGATCATAGTTCTTCCACTGGCAGCAATTTCTTCCATGTCGAAAATGAATTAAACATGAGTGGGGCGCGAATCGCTGAACAGGAGCAACGATGGCTGAACGATCTGGTGGACTTCGTCTGGTGTCATGGCTTGGCGTCCTCACGGCCACATCCCTCCTTCAGGCTGCACCCGCTCCGGTAACGCTCGAATCGCTGCTGGAGGAAATGACCAACCACGCGGTGCGGGCGCGCTGGTCCGACCCGGCCTACCGGGCGATCGAGGCGACCAGCCACGACCGATCCAAGTCCAACCCCGCCGCCGACTCCTGGCACAGCAACAAGGATTACGAGCAGTTCATCCGCGTCGAGAAGAATTCGGGCCGGCAGGAATGGGTGATCATGGAGCACGAGGGCCCGGGCGCGGTCACGCGCATCTGGCTGCCGCTGGAGCCGTCGCGTGACAAGCAGTTCATCCGGTTTTACTTCGATGGATCGACGACGCCGACGATCGAAGTGAACTTCAACGACTTCCTGAGCGGCCGGGCGTTCGCGCGGGCGCCGTTCGCATTTGTCGCGTGGGATGAGACGGACCTGCGCAAGCAGCTCGAGACGACGCCCAATCCCATCCGCGGCGTCGGCGGCGATCTGTATCTGCCGATCCCCTTCGCCAGCTCCTGCAAGGTCACGCTCGACCAGGTGCCGTTTTATTACCACGTTCAATACCGAGCGTATGAGCCGGGGACCATCGTTCAGACGTTTACCATGGCGGAGTTCCAAGCGGCCAAGCCAATCCTCGAGCAGACCGCCAGGCGATTGGCTGACGTACCGACGCTCGCGGCGAGCGGGTCTGGCAAATCGGCGACACTCGCGCCAGGCGATGCGCTGCCCCTCGATCTGCCAAACGGAGCGGCGGCGCTGGACGGGCTGCAAGTCGTCATCGATCCCAAAGACGCGCCCGAGGCGATGCGCAAGCTCGTGCTGACGGCTTCGTTCGATGAAGAGGCCTGCGTCTGGTGCCCGATCGGCGACTTCTTCGGCAGCGGGCCGCGCCTGCGACCGGTTGGAGATGCGTTCCGCGCCGTCAGCGCGGATGGGACGCTAACCGCAAACTGGGTGATGCCGTTTGAACGGTCGGCGCGCCTCGCTCTCCGCAATGTTGGGGACAAGCCGCTGGCCGTGAAGCTTGCCGCGACCACCACCTCGTGGTCGTGGGACGATCGATCGCTTCACTTTCACGCCACCTGGCACAGCCAGCGGGATGTATCGACCCGGCCGATGTCCGACTGGAACTTTATCCAGATCAGCGGCCGTGGCGTTTTCGTCGGAGACACGCTCTCCGTCTACAGCCCCTCGCCCGCCTGGTACGGCGAAGGAGACGAGCGCATCTACGTCGATGGCGAAGCCTTCCCCTCCCATCTCGGCACCGGCACCGAGGACTATTACGGCTACGCCTGGGGCATGGCGGATTTCTTCAGCTCTCCGTTCGTGAGCATGCCACGCCGTGACATCGCCAACCGCAATGACTGGCGGGGCTACACGTCTAC
Source organism: Tepidisphaerales bacterium (assembly GCA_038240605.1). Taxonomy (GTDB): domain Bacteria; phylum Planctomycetota; class Phycisphaerae; order Tepidisphaerales; family Tepidisphaeraceae; genus JBBSDP01. The sequence goes on from JBBSDP010000109.1 coordinate 5,308, forward strand.
CTCGCGATTGCGGCTGATCGACGACATCCCCTTCACCAAGTCGATTCGTCACGATATGGAAATCTGGCACTGGGCCGACACTCGCGTGGACTATGCCGCTGCGACGTTCTGGTACGCCCGGCCGGACGCCAAGAGCAATCGAGAGCCGCAGCCGGACGAGGCAACCGCCGCGCTGCGCCCGCCTCCCCCGGATCCCCATGCGACGTTGCCCGGCGCGATCGAGTGCGAGACGCTCGCCGTTGCCGATCACTCCGCCGGCCTGCGCTTCGAAAAACAGGACGTGACGTTTGTCACCTCCCGCCACTGGAGCGGCGGAGAACAACTCTTCGTTCGCGCCGAGCGCAACGGAGATTTCCTCACGCTGAAGATTCCCGTCCCAGACGCCCATCCGCGCAAGCTGATCCTCCACGCGACGCGCAGCTACGACTACGGCGTCCTCCGCTTCAGCGTTAACGGAAAACCCGCCGGCAAGGAGTTCGACGGCTACGCTGCTGATGCAGCGCCGAGCGGCCCAATCGAGCTCGGAACCTTCGAGCCGACCGACGGCGCCCTGATGCTCCGCGTCGAGGTCGAGGGCGCGAACCCGGCATCGAAAGGGACCGGCCGCTTGTTCGGATTGGATTGCGTGGTGCTCAGCCCTGCCCCCTGAGTCGGCATGTGCGGAAAAGCTCCCATCGCATTTTGGAATGGTGCAACAAGCAATTTCGCTGCGAACCGCCCCCGTGTTTGCGAGCAGCCCGAAGACGGCGCCTGCCCCCTCAGGGTAAGATACTATCAACTCCCACTGACGCCGGTGTGTCACCCGCCCGAGCAATCTTTGATGAAGCCAAAGCAAAGACCCCCTATATTGCGGACCGGGAGGAGCAATGGGCTCAGATTACGGGCGGATTCATCGGCTCTTGAAGATCCTGGCCCACGTCCAGGGCGGGAGCGGTTGGACGGCCGGGCGATTGGCGCTCGAGTGCGGCACCACCGAGCGCAGCATCTACCGCGACCTGAAGATGCTCCAGGGCGCCGGTGTCCCGTACTTCTTCGACAAGCAGACGAAGGGCTACGCTGTTGCCGGCAATTTCTTCATGCCGGCCGTTTCGCTGACGCTCGAGGAATCCCTGGCCCTGGTTGCCCTGGCCGACCAGGTCGGCGGCAAGGAACAGGTTCCCTTCATGAAAGGGGCCGCCCGGGCGATCCAGAAAATCCGCTGCAATCTCCCGCGGCCGGTCCAGTCCGAACTGGACAAGATCGATCATCACCTCGCCATCCACCTGGCCGCGGCACACCCGCCGGAAAGCAGCGCCGACGTCTACGAAACGGTGCGGCGAGCGATCATGAGCCGTCGAGCATTGGAATGCCGATACGATTCACTGTCTGGCAACGGCTCGAAATCCAACACCAACGGCGTCTTTCGATTCGAGCCCTACGCGCTGTTTTTCGGACAACGCGCTTGGTACACAATTGGGCACCACGCGGGTCGAAGGGCTGTCCGTGCCCTGAAGCTCAACCGATTTACCTGCTGCCGCTTGACCGATCGCCCTTACGAAATCCCCGATGATTTTTCGGTGACGAAGCACCTGGGCAACGCCTGGCGAATGATCCGGGGCGCGAAGAGCTACGCCGTCGAGTTGTGGTTTGACGCGGAGTTCGCGGAAACGATTGCCGACACCCACTGGCATCCGACCCAGCAGGTGATCTGGCAAGAGGACAGCTCGATCGTATTTCGCTGCAAAGTGGATGGCTTGGATGAGATCATCTGGTGGGTGCTGAGCATGGGCCCGCACTGCATCGTGCGAAAGCCCTGGCAACTGGTGTCACGGGTTCGGAAACTCGCCGGGGAGATGGTCGGGCGGTATCCGGGCAGGTCCAACCCCTGAGAGAATCAACCGGATGACCTTCGGGGCCGACCAGGATAATCAGGTCATGAGGACCTGGCGTCAAAGGCAGCTCGACCGCATCCCGCCGCGCGCAGAACAAATCGCCTTGCGCGGCGCCGTCTGGTCATTGCGGCGATCGGTCGCGGCCGGCCGGCCCATGACCTTGCCAAACCTGCTGAGGCTTCACCAACGATACCGCTCCCGATGCGGATTGGCCGTAGCCGGCCACGGTGAGGGCCTGCGGTGGCTTACGGAGCGGTATCGTGCGGACCAGCCCTTCACGCGTCAAAAGTGTTCGAGCTGGAATCGATGGCGAGCGACGACCTGGTCGTGCCGGCTGCGAAGGCAAATCCGATCGAGCACTGACACGGTGTCGTCAGTCCCGGTCGTTATACCGTTTTGATGAAAACGCGAATGCGTGAAACGTGTGCGACGCCCTACATCCAGCTGCGCGGTTCCAGCCGCGCGTCCTTCATCCGGCACCTGGGCGCCGATCTCCTTCCGATCGTGAGCGACCAGCCAACCCTCATCGACGGAAAGGAGTACGGTCCGCTCCACGTTTATACGATTGATCCATTGCGGCTGGATGCCACGACCCAGTTGAAACTCGCCGCGTGGATAGCCCGGGACACGGGAGAAACGTTGGGCGCGATGCTGGCCGACGTGTCGCTGGGCAAGTCACAAATGCAAATGGATCCATCGGACCAGGTGGTCTGGAGAGACGCCGCCTGGGGTTGAACTCATGAGGATCTCTCTGACCGACCGCGACCAGAGATTGAATGAAGAGCGCGTACGATGGACGAATATTCAAAATTAGTTCGAGGTCGAATCGAGCTGTTCGATACGTATCTGAAGCGTATGGTGCAGCATCGCTCCGACGAAGGCGGTTTGGACTGCGCGGTTGTCTTCCGGGAGGACCCGCCGCACGGATCGGATGCGCCGCGGTTGGAGGAGTCGAAAGCCAAGGCCCTCGAGCTGATCGTCGCCGGTCCCGGCGTTCGCTCGGCGAACGGCGAGGGTCCGCTCGATCAGAGCATCATTCGGGTGCCATCGCACGCCGAGCCCGACGCGAGCAGCGGCGGGGGCTCGGATCGCGTAGGACGATTCCTGCAGTTCGCCTTCATGAAGAGCACGTTCTACATGGACATCCCCAACTCCGCGCTCTTCCCTGACGAGGCGGAGCGCCTGTTCAAGCAGCGCGCAGGCTTTTTTTACCTGCGCGATCGGCGCTGGCCATGGATGTCGCTGGAAATTTGGCAGGACCTGGTCCGCAGGTTTAACACGTTCCAAAAGGAATACATGAACAGCGACACTCGCGCCGCCGCCGAAGATATGGCGTACGTCTTCTACACGCTGTGGAAATTCCCGATCGATTGGCAATTTTTCTACAGGTCAATGGTGTTTTGGGCTCCAAAGCAGCCAGATTGGACCGGCGAAGGCCCCGTAAAGTGAGTCGGAGAGATCGCCGAAGGAGGTCAGCCGTTCAGGCAAGAGCAAGCGGCGGTAATTGGACTCGTCCGGTTTGAATTGTCTGATTAAAGGAAAAGACTGCTACGGATGAATCTGACACTGGTTAACAGCGCATGGTTTCTACTTTCCGTCTTGCGACAGTTGTTCGAGATCAAAGTCAAGTGTGAAGCGTTTGGGGAAAGCTGGGGACAGTCAGATACTCTGCCGGCGGTATGAGTTAAATAGGTGACTGTCCCTAATGGCATCAACTTAACCCAGCGGCCATAAGTCCGCGCCATCACTGTACTTACTACATTTGCGCGAAACGTAGCCTCCTGTCAGAATGGTGATTGCTGAAGTCACCCACCAACAGGAGGCCACGGATGGCTAATC
>JBBSDP010000110.1:0-8828 GCA_038240605.1 Tepidisphaerales bacterium
AGAGAGCCAGCTTTGACCGGTGCATGGACGCGCGACGAGCAAAGACGATTGCCAATCGCGAAGCAAAAAAAATGCTTCGGTGAGGAGAGATTTTTGTTGACCGAAAAAAGCCTTTCATGGATAGGGTGGGCTAGGCCCACCAACGACCGATGTGGTGGGCCGAGCCCACCCTACATTTTTCACTCCACCGCCCAATCGTCCGTTCGAAATGGCGACGCGGGCAGGCCCTCTTTGTTGTACAGATTGGGCACCGGCAATACGGCTTGAGCGAAGCCGTAGCGGACTGCAACAGGCGGAGGGGCGGTGGGGGGCGCCGTCACGATCACTGAACTTCCGGAGATGACGGCGTCCGCATCGACGAATTTCCTGTCGCTCCCCGCGATCTGAAAGCCCACCAGTTTTTCGCCGTGCGCCACGAGGCCGCCGCCCACGGAGTCGAAATCGAGCGCGATCGTGTTGCCGTTCACTTTCATTCTCCGGTAGATCGGGCCGGAGGAGATGAGCTTCTCCTCGTGTATGATTTCGTCCATGGCGAGCAATATCTGCCCGGCATGCGGCCAGCCGATCGCGATCGGAGACGTCAACATCGCCTAAGGGGTTGGCCTCTGTCGGGCGTGCGGGAAACTCTCCCGCCTCGGCGACATCGCCGACCATCTCGCGGTTGACGTGAAAGCGCTGGCCACGCCGCCGGCCCGATGTTCGTTTTACTGGGACAGGAATTTCAGCAGCTCGATCACATTGCGCTCGGGAAGCGCCTCGAGCAGGCCCGCCGGCATCATCGATTCGGCCTTCTTCCGGCGGTCCTTGATTTCGCTCTTGGGGACGATCAGCACTTCCGTCACGGTTCGCAGCGTGACCGCCGTGGCCGTCTCTTCGTTCGCGATGCCCGTCAGCACGGTACCGTCTCGCTTGGTGATGATCGTGAGCTGGTATTGATCGCCGACGACCGCGTTGGGATCGACGATGTTTTCCAGGAAGTAGGAAACGCCGTTACGTCCCGAGCCGGTGAGGTCCGGGCCGAGCTTGCCTCCTTCGCCGTTCATCGTGTGGCAGGTGGCGCAGGTTTTGGTGAAGACGTTCTTGCCGGCGCCTGCGTCGTACGCCCAGAGCGGCGCGTCCTGATAAGCCTTCTGGAGCCGTGCGATCGTCGCCTTCATCTGCGCTGAGGATTCAGTCACCTTGCCCCAGTTTTGGTCCAGCAATTGGTTCACTTCCGGATCCTGAAGATTTCGCATCTGCCGAACCTGGAACGAGCCGAGATCCTTCTTCTCAAACTTCCCCTCTTTTGCCGCGGCGAGCAACGTCTTCGCCAGCACCGGACGGCTGGTCAGCGCGCCCAGCGCCGCGATGCGATCCTTGGCGTCGAACTTCGGATATCGCTCGATGAGCGCCCAGGCGGTCGCCGGGTCGTTGCTGCCAGAGAGCAGCGGAATGACCGCGGTCCGGAACTCGGCGATATCCAGGAGCTTGGCGAACGCGGGGAGCAAATCGCGATCGTTGACGCGCTTGAGCAGATCGAACGCCGCACGCCGATCGCCGAGTGGCGCGTGTTCGTCGGCGATGGTCTGGCGCATCCTGGCGATCGTCTCCTTGTCGCCGAAGAGCGCGGACAAGTCGTTGGTCTCCCTGAGCGATCCGGCGAATCGATCGCGCGCCTGCGCCCATTCCCTGGGCATGGCGGCATTGGCGTCGTGGCGCAAGCCAAAGGCCAGGATCCGCATCTCCCTGCTGGCCGTCGGCTCCGGATCGGTGGCGATGTGCGAAACCAGCACGTCGCGCCCCGGCGCGGAGAGCGAAGCGTACCACCGGATGGACGCAGCCAGGCTGGGCAACGGCGTCTTGTCTGCGATCGCCATCGCGCGCGGCAGGTCATCGGGCATCACGCGCGCCAGTCCGAACCAGATCATCTTGGGTAGGAACCGATCGCCCGCATCTTCCGCGTGGGCGGCGAGCGCGGTGCCGACGTTCCAGCACGCCTCCGGCGGCAAGGTCGGCAGCGCGGACGCCAATGCGAGCCGTACACTTGCCGACGGGTCGTTGCTCGCCATTTCCTGCAGCTTGTCGGTCGGTAGGGTTCGCCCGTCCTCCGTCCCGAGCCGAATGGCCCATCCGCGTATCTGGTCATCGGAGTGATGCAGGGCCATTGCCAGGGTCGGTTCATCGAGCGCGCCGATCACGTGGAGCGTCCAGAGCCCGCGAAGCACATGGGCGTAATTCGTCGAACGTGTGGCCAGTTGCTTGAGCGCGCTGATCGCCTGCGGGTCGATCTTCCCCGCCACGGCGCGTTCCTGGAGAAGCTGCCGTGCGGCGCGGGAGTACCAGTCGTTGTGGTGCGTCTGGAGCGCCGCAAGCTCAACGTCTCTCTTCGTGGAGAGATCTACCTTGACGGGGTGATAGGTCTGAGCCCAGGAGACGCGGTAAATGCGCCCGTTGGTGCGGTCGATCCGCTCCACCGCCGGCGTGTGGCAGTGCTGCATGTCGCACCAGTCGATCATGTACACCGCGCCGTCGGGACCGGTCTGCAAGTCGATGGCCATGTACTGCTCATCGGGCGTGAACATCAGGTCGTAGCCGGCGTGAAACGTCTCGTAGGCCGAGCCCGTGCGAACGTTTTCCTGCTGGTTCATCTGACGGCCGAACAGGTTGTGGGTGAACAGGTGATTGCGATAGATCTCAGGCCAGTTATCCCCCAGATAAATCATCGTGCCCACGTGGGAGTGGCCGCCGTAGATGGCGGTCGTGCCCGGTTTTCCGGCTCCGCCTTCGCCGCTGTCGTAGCGGGCGGAGGCGGGCATCATGTTCTTCAGATCCGGGTCCCAACTCGGGGCGTCGTTGCTGACGAACGGCTCGAAGCTGGCATTGGCCTGGTTCCAGAAGCGGGCGTTGCGGATGACGAACGAGGTGCCACCGCCGCCCCATTGGCTGCGGCAATGGGTCATGAACAAATCACCCGTTTCGTTGAAATCCAGGCCCCACTGGTTGCTGCCGCCGTGCGCGAAGATCTCAAACTCGTGGCGGATCGGGTGAAAGCGCCACACGCAGGCGTTCAATGGAACGCGCTTGTCGTCGGGCGCGCCGGGCTTGCCGACGCGCGAGTTCGTGAAGATCCCCTGGTTGCCGTAGAGCCAGCCGTCGGGTCCCCAGCAAAAGCTGTTAAGCGTTTCGTGCGTGTCCCCGTCGCCCCAGCCGTCGAGCAACACCTGTGGCTTGCCGGGTTTGTCGTCTTTGTCTTTGGGAATGAAGATGAGTTCTGGCGCAGCGCCGACCCAGACGCCGCCAAAGCCGACCTCCATCCCGCTGACCAGGTTCAACCCTTCGTAGAAGACCGTACGCTTCTTAAAGGTGCCGTCGCCATCCACGTCTTCGAAGATGAGGATTCGGTCCTTCCCCTGTCCTTCCGGCCGTTTCTGCGGGTAGCAATATGCTTCGGCGATCCAGAGCCGTCCGCGCTCGTCGATCGCGAAGGCGACCGGCTGCTTCACATCCGGTTCGGCGGCGATCAGCTCGGCTTGAAATCCCTGCGTCAGCATCATGCCCGCAACCACCTTCTGGGCGGCGGCATTATCGACGGCGGTCGGCTTGGCCGGATTGGGCAGCAGGTGCCAGAGCACCGGGCTTTGTTTTTGCCGCGAGGCGCTGGAACCGCTGGCGGCGGGGCCGCGGGGTACCGCGGGCGGCTTATCGTGGAAGACGAAATCGTCGAAGTTGACGTGTCCCCATCCCGAGGTGCTTTGATCGACAACGCGGACGAAGATTCTCTTGCCAACGTACGCGCGTAGATCGACGACCTCGCGCCGCATGTCTTCGACGTCGGTTCCACTGGCGAAGTCAATGATTTTCCCGGTGGCTTCCTCGACGACCTCCACGCGCGTCAGGTTCCGATCCTGCCCTCCGCCCACCAGGAAGCTGGCCCAGGGATGCGTCACTTCGAAGCTCGAGGAGGTGAGGATTCCGGTTCGCGCGTCGCCGAACTTCTCGTAGCCGCCGATCCAGAATTGGCCGACGTGGTTGCTGGCGCCGCGGCCGCGCCCGGCGATCGTGTCTCCCTTGATCGGCTGGCCTTCCCAGGCGTTTCCCTCCGCCTTCCAATCCTGAAGCGTTCCGGTTTCAAATCCCATGTTGAGCGGCTTGCCGTCCGCGCCCAGCACCTGGATCGACGGCACATCGACCGCGCCCACCGCATGGGGCACCACGCCATAGTCCGCGGGCTCCGTTCCGCCCAGGTCGGCGAACATCAGATTGCGAAATTCAATTTTTGCCGGACCTTTTCCGCCCTGCACCGCCAGCCCCAGCACGCCCCCCGCGCGAGCAAAGTTCGCCTGGTGATCGTCCATCGAAGAAAACAGGATGCCGTTGATCCACAGCTCCATGTGCGTGGCCGTCGCGCGCACGCGGGCCACGTTCCACTCGCCCGGCTTGACGACACCGCGATACGCCGCCGGCTCGGCGATCGGATCGACCCAGCGCCGTCCGTCCGGTGCAATCGAAACCCGCGCCCCCCGATCGCCCAGCACGCCGCGTCCGCGATCCTCGAAAAGGTGGCCAAGTCCCTGCGCACCATCGTCGAGCTGCGCCTGGTATCCCAGGGCGATCGTGGGATTCACTTGGTGGCCGCGAAAGAGGATGGACGGCCTGAGGCCCGATCCACTGACGCGATATTCGAACGTCAGCTCAAAGTCCTGCGCTTCTCCCTTCCAGAACAGGATTTGGTGTTGTGCCAGGCTTTGTCCCTCCGCCAGTTCGCAGCTCACGGCACCCTCGTCGGCGTGCCAGAACTTCATGTCTCCGTCCCACCCGTTCAGGGCTTTGGGCGATGAGTCGATCGGGCCGTTTCGCTTGTTGAACTTAGGTTTGACCTGATCGGCTTGAGGAATGAGCTTCGCCCGTTGCCCGTCCCCGCCGCCCAGTTGTGACCAGGTGATCCCGCCCGGCGTCGGCGGGAGCTCTTCGATGAACACGTCCTTCACCTGCACGATGGTGTTCCCGCCGCCGTGGATCTGGATGCCGATGATGCCGTCACTGGCGATGTCCGGATCTTTCTCGTCGTAATCCACGCCCTGGACGCCGTTGATCCAGGTCTTGATGTTGCCGCCGTCGGCCTTGATGACGTAATCGTTCCAGTCGTTCTCGTGCAGGGCGGGACCGAGCCTGGCCATGTCCGAGCCCATCATCACGCGGTTCCGGCGTCCCTCATCGTAAATCACGCCGTACCACGTCGGCGCTCCGTAATCGCACTGGTAGCCGCATACTTCATGTCCCGATGCATTGCGCGCCGTGCGGATCTGGATGCCGGAGTTGATGAAGCCGGTCTTCGGATCGCCCGTCAGCTTGATCTTCAGGTGCAGGATGAAATTGGAGTAGGACGCCTTGGTGCAGAGGAAGTCGTTGTAGGGGATGTTTCGCTTCCCATCGCCGCCGGTGATGCACCCGTCGGTCACCGCCCAGAGGTCCGCGCCGGGCGATTCCCACCCTTCCAGTGTCTTGCCGTCGAAGATCGACTTCGCCTTATCCGATCGATGCGGCGTCGCTTCAGCGAACAACGGTTGGGTGCAATGACCAAGGACGAAGGCGATCAGCAGGAAAAATAGCGGTGATTTTATCATAAGTTGCGCAGGTTAAAGGGATCGGACGACTATTTCATCCGGCTCGCAGCAGGGAATCACGTCGGTGCAGTTACGTTCTTTACAACCGTTGGCTCGATCCGTTCTTCAGGGTGTGGCTGGGGGTGTACCTCCAGTGCACTATGCCCCCGGGTTGGCGCGCCATATTGTTCTCATCAGCCATTGCGGATCGGCGCGTGGTGTCACGCGTGATCCGCCGGCGGCGAGTTCTTGCTCTTTTCTGTGTTATGCGTTGTTGCTTATGCCTTGACGCTCGCACAGGATATGGCCGAGGCCGGGTCAAAACAAACAGACAGTTGATCGACAGCGTCGTCCGCGCCGCCGCTGCGCGTGAAGAAACAACGATTGGCGAATGACGGAAACGCAACACGAGCGTTCGTTCCAACCCAGTCAAAAAATCCTGTAAGGTAAGGAGGCCGGGGAGGGATTTGCCTGCGAATGACTCAGGTCGATGCTCCACTTTTGATCGCAACGGTACCGCAGAGCGATAGCGCGCTGCTCGCGGAGTTTGCCGAGCACCGGCGTGAAAATGCGTTTGCTGAAGTGGTGCGTCGCCATGGCGGGCTGGTTCTATCGGTTTGCCGCTCCGTCGTGGAAAACACGTCCGACGCTGAAGACGCTGCACAGGCCGTCTTCCTTACGCTGGCGCAGAAGGCCCACAGCGCGCCGGTGCGGGAGCACCTGGTCGGCTGGTTGCATCGGGTGGCCTGGTATGTGGCGGCGCGGGCGGCGAAGGCCTCGGCGATCCGCCGTCGCCACGAACAGGAGGCCGCGCGCATGCGACAGGAAACGGTCTCTTCCGACCAGCAGCCGGTCCAGGTTTCCGTACTGCACTCCGGAATTGCCAGACTTCCCGAGCGATACCGGATTCCGGTCATCCTTCACCATCTGGAGGGTCGCTCGCAGGGGGAAACGGCCAGGATCCTCGGATGCAATGAGGGCGCCCTCGCCGTGCGCCTTCATCGCGCCCGGAGGATGCTTCGCGAGCGGCTGGATCAAAAGGGCGCGGCCGTGTTGGCGGCCGGCCTGGCTGCCGGCTGGGGATCAAGCGCGCAGGCCCAGGTTGCGCCGCCATTCGTGGCAAAAGCATCCGGCGCCGCCATCGCAGTATTGGCCGGGCGTTCTCCGTCAGCGGCCGGCGTGTCGTCCCAAGGCGTTGCGCTCTCGAAGCAGGCGATCAGGATGTTGCTTTGGACGAAGGTGCGAACGGTCGGGATCGTCGTCGCCACGGCGGCCATGCTGTTGCTTGCTGTCGGGCTGGCTGGAAAGGCTCTCGTCTCAAACGCACCCAACTCTCAGGTCGCTTCGTTGGCGCCGCACGTTGCCACCCGCTTCACCACGGGCGTGATCGTCCAACTCGGAGACGGCTCGATCTCCCTTGTTCAACGCACGAAGGAAGTCATTGCCCTGACCTTCAACGCCGCGACCGTGATTAAAATCAATAACGTGGTCCGCAATTCGACGGATCTGAAACTCGGTATGGGTTGCGCGGTCTATGACGAGCCGGGCCAGCCCGCCACGGAGATTCACGCCGAGCCGATCGTTGCTACTCAGCCAAGCCAATAGCCGTCCGCGCGCGCATGTCTAGTGCGCGTGCCTTCAAAATTGTTCCAAAACATACAAGGAGTTCACCATGATCAGACATGCTGCGCGCATTGCGGTCGTTCTGGGAAGTGTGGCGATGGCCGTCCCCTCCGCTTCGGCCCAGATGACGTTCGTCTTTACCAAGGGAACCGGCGCCTCCGACCAGATGATCGCCGGCTTTCAGCAGGCGGCCGCGTTGTGGTCATCGCATTTCAATGACCCGATTACACTCAACGTCACCATCCAATCGCTCAAGCTCCCCGCTGGACAGATCGGCGGGACAAGCGCGTTCTATGATTCGTACTCGTACACGAATCTGCGCAACGCGCTCGTAAACGATCGGCACAGCGCCGACGACTTTTCCAGCACGAGCCATCTCCAGCCCGGCGCAACCTTTTCCATGTTGATCAACAAGACCGCGAACGACCCAGGCGGCGTCGTCAGCAGCAATCCCTATTTCGACACCGGATTGGGTGGGCCGGGACAGGCTGGGCCGGAGAACAACAACATCCTGCGCATGACCTCGGCCAATGCCAAGGCGCTGGGTCTCATGGCCGGCAACGACAGTGGCCAGAACGCCACCATTACCATGACTACTCTCCAGCAATTCGATTTCAATCGAAGCAACGGCATCACGCCGGGTACGGTGGATTTTGTCGGAGTGGCGGCCCACGAGCTCGGACATATGCTCGGTTTTGTCAGCGGCGTCGATGTCCTGGCCGGCAACGCCGCCGCTCCAGGGTTGAATGACAATCAACTGAAGTTCGTGACCCCAATCGACCTGTACCGCTATTCCTCCCGGAGCATCGGCGCCGGCGGCGGGATCGGCGTCAACGATTGGACGCTCGATAACACATCCAAATATTTTTCCGTAGACGGCGGCCAGACGTCCATCGCTCCCTTCGCCACCGGAACAAGCTACGAGGCGTCTCACTGGGTGGACAACCTCGGCCTGGGGATCATGGACCCAAGCGCGGCCAGCGGCGAATTTCTATCGATCGGCAACAATGATCTGCGGGCATTTGATGTGATGGGCTACGACTTGACGCCGACACCCGAGCCTTCTTCGGCGATCGTCCTGGGGGTCGCCGGTGCGTTCGGAATACTTCTCCGCCGGCAGGAGGGCCAGCGGCGATTTGGATAGGGGTTGTGTGTGGGGGATGGGTCGCGTTTACAATGCCGGCATGCGCTTCACATCTTGCCTGGGCGGCGGGCTGATCGTTCTCCTGTCTGCGCAGGTCGGCGGTGAGGAGGCTGCCTTCCCGGATTTTCGAGTGCAGGAGATCGATCACACACTGGCGGTCGGCTATGCCACGCTCGTCGTGGACCTCAACGGCGACCATAAGCCGGACATCCTGGTTGCCGATTCCCGCCGGGTCATTTGGTTCGAGAACCCGACTTGGACGATGCACACGATGCTGGCGGCCCAGGCGCACCCCGATAACGTCGCCCTCGCGCCCGAGAGAACTAAAGGTGACGCGAACTAATGGCATCAACTTAACCCAGCGGCCATAAGTCCGCGCCATCACTGTACTTACTACATTTGCGCGAAACGTAGCCTCCTGTCAGAATGGTGATTGCTGAAGTCACCCACCAACAGGAGGCCACGGATGGCTAATCTCG
>JBBSDP010000111.1:0-8793 GCA_038240605.1 Tepidisphaerales bacterium
CGTCACCCGCCCGACAGCCCGCGCAACCACACTCGTGAATCGGCCGCTCCGTGGCCATGTCCAAACTCCTTCCTTGGAGTGAACGCGATACTACATCAGACGCGCTGATTCACGAAATAGTTTCTGGACGGGTGCTAAGCGTCGGTTACATCCTCCGGCTTTAGCCCGCTGGGAAAGGACACGTGTGCCACGAGCCGCCCGTTCTGCTCGAAGAGTTGCGCCAAAACCTGGTCGGTCTGGCTGCGAAATGTTGTCACCTTATTCTTATCCTTCCTTGGCGATGGAATGGCGAACCGAGCAGTCACCGTTCCCGATCATTTCGATTCGTGGTAGCCCGCCACCTTGTAGCCATTACGCGATAACCGCAATGAAAATGACCGACTCGCCGTCTTACCCTTGACTTCGTCATCCGTTCTGACAGAATTCTGCCCTTTTCCCGGTTCCCGGCCAACAGAGCGGAGCAGCAGACATGTACGCGATCATCGACGAGGGTGGACGACAGCACAAAGTGACCGCCGGCGACACCATCCACATTGACCGACCGTTCGAAGAGGGCACGACCTCGATCACCTTTGACCGCATCCTTCTCGTCGCGGGTGAAGGGGACCCCAGGATCGGCCTGCCGTTGGTTGGCGGCGCGACGGTAACGGCCGACATCATCGGCCCGGTGAAGGGCAAGAAGGTCCGCACCGTCAAATACCGCCGACGCAAGGGCTTCCACAAGACGATCGGCCACCGCCAGAAATATTTGGCCGTCAAGGTGACCGGCATCAATATCTGATTGGCTCGCTTATGTAGTTCGATAGCCGGCGCATAAAAACGGCCGGCGCGCATCATGCACGCCAGCCGTTCGAGCCTTAGCGAATCCTTTCGCAACATCCCTGAGATCGTGATGCCGTTTCCGAACGGCGTATTTTTTTTATTGCGCTCCGGGCGCGCCACGCTCGATCACCTCTGGCTCGACCGTGTGGGCGTCCACCAGCTCGTCGAGGAAGGCCGCCAGTCCCTCGTCGCGGTTGCTTCCAATCACTCGTTTGGCCACCGCCAGCACTTCGGGCCGGGCATTTCCCATCGCGACACCCAATCCCGCCTGGCGGATCATCGGGATATCGTTGAGGTCATCGCCGATCGCGACGATTTGATGCGGCTCAACGCCATGCCGGCGAGCGACGTGCAACACGCCTTCCCATTTGTTCACCGCCGGATCAAAGACTTCCAGCACTTCCAGGCCGTGGACTGGCAAGCCGAGGTTCTGACAAATCACGCGGTCACCGAAGCGTTCGTCGACCAACTGCCGGAGCCGCTGGATTTCCCGCGACTCGTCGACGATCCCGACTCGCATCGTGTGCTCGTGGGGATAAATCCCCAGTCGCGAAACGCGGTGTACGACCGCGCGGGTCACCTGCATCCACTGCTCGGTCGGCGCGTTCAGGGGAACGTCGCCGCTGACCAGGTAATCAACACCTGTCGCGCCCGTGTCCTGAAGGGCAAGGACCGCGTGTCCCATCGATTCGAGGAACCCGCACAGCTCTCCAGCCAGTTCCGGCTTCATCAGCGTCCGATGAAGCGTCACACGTTGATCCGTATCCACGACCACGGCGCCGCCTACGAATACCGCCGTCGGATAGTGGGCAACCGCGTCCAGAATCATCTGGCTTTCGGTCCAGTTGCGGCCGGTCGCGAAACAGATGAGCAACCCGGCCGAAAGAGCCCGATGCACTGCCGCCTTCGTTCGCTCCGTTACCTGCCCCGTGGGAGAAAGAAGGGTGCCGTCCAAGTCGATGGCGATCATTCGGTACTGCGGCATCCCCGTCCGGTCCTATAACGAGAGGGAAGATATCCAGAGCATGAACTCGGAGCAAGAAAAAATGGCGCCCACGACACTATTTGAAGTAGAGATTGTCGGTCACGCCGCTATCGGTAGCGTTCGAGGTTCAGAGTGCAGAGTTCATTGCCGAGCGTCTCTGCCTCCGCTTCGCTGAACCCTAAACTCTGAACCCTGAACCCTCCTATGCGCTTGCGCTGCTCTGCTCGACCGCTGGTCGTTGGGTTGCGGGTTCGGCGGGCTCCGACGGTGTCGGCTCTGGATCGGCTTCCCGGTCGCTACGCGCGAACTTGCGAACGATTAGCATCGACACCGGCACCGCGTCGACGATTCGCTCCGGTCGCCAGCCGAACAAGTGTGAGGCGAGACCCCATTCCTCAGACACGCCGATGACCACCAGATCAAAATCCTTCGCCGCCTGGAGCACCGCGTCCACGGGGGAGGCGTTCTCCACAACTCGCACGTGCACCGGGGCCGGCTGCGTGGGATCGTTGAACGCCCGGTCGACCGCGCCTTGCGTGTCGAGCTGACGACCCTCCCGCCGTCGCGGCGGCACGACGTGCAGCACCGTGATCTCCGCGGTCGATGGGCCGTTGCGGGCCAGGCGGCTCGCCAAGTCCAGTGCCAGGCGATCGTGCCGTCCACCAAGGTACGGCACCAGCACGCGCGGACCGCCTTTGTAATCCCGATCGACGAACACCGCGACGTCGCGCGGCGTGCCGCTAAGCACTCGGTGAACCGTCCCGCCCAGCATGGCGCGGCCAACCACCGCCTTGTGGAAACCCATCAGCACCAGGTCGATCTGGCTCTCGCGCGCAACCCGGCTGATCGCGTCCGGTACGTCCTGGCTGACGTAAGAGAGCGGCTCCACCGTCGTGTTCATCTGTGCCGCCTGTTCCAACATCGGCCGTAGCGTGTCCGCAACGGGCTGGGACGCCTCGGCAAACCCGCTGCGATACGCATCGCGGTCTACCGGACGACTCAGGTGCAACGCGACGATCCGCCCGTCCTTTCCGGCCAGCAGGTCGGCCAGTCGCAGCAGCGGGCCGCCGCTTCGCGGGTCCGCCACGGGGATGAGGATCGAGAAGAGGCCGCGCCGCTTGGGGCGCAGCTCGGGGATGCCGTCGCCGAAAAGCTTGCGCGTCGTGATCAACTGGAGGACCGGCGTCGTCAGCCCCGTCGTCACCAGGGCCATGATGACCATCATCGCGAAGACGGCGGGCGTAATGACGCCCAGCTCAAGTCCGATGTTGAGGATGACCAGTTCCATCAGCCCGCGCGTGTTCATGAGGATGCCGATGGCGGAAGACTCGCGCCAGCTCATCCCACACGCGCGTGCCGCGAGTGTCGAGCCGCCGAATTTTCCCAGGCATGCCACGAAGATGATCAACAGGGTGCACATCCACAGCGGACCGCTGTTGAGCAGTCCGATCTGCGTGCGCAACCCGGTGAACGCGAAAAACAGCGGTAGCAGGAAGACGACCGTGTAATCCTCCAGCTTGGCGCTGAGAGTCCGCACGAACTGCGTTCCCTTGGGCATTACCGCGCCCATCAGGAACGCGCCGAACAGGGCGTGGATGCCGATCGCCTCCGTCGTGTAGGCCGACACCAGCGTCAGCAGGAAGATCGTCGCCACCACGTTCTGGCTCAGCGTTCCCTGGCGGTCATGCACGGCCTGCAAACGGCGGAGGAACGGGCGCACCGCGAAGAACATCACGATCACATAGGCGACCGCCTTCACCGCCGTCAGAGTTGCCGGCCCGGTGCCCGTCGATCGCGCGACTGCGACGACGAAAGCGAGCATGCACCAGGCCGTCACGTCATCTACCGCCGCGCAGGTGATCGTCACTGCGCCGATCGCGGTCTTATGCAGATTCCGTTCGGTGAGGATGCGCGCCAATACTGGAAACGCCGTGATGCTCATCGAGGCGCCCATGAACAGGGCCACCGAGGTGTAGGGCATCTGCTGGTTGAAGACGCGGGGATACAACAGCAGCGTCAGCGACGCACCCAGGAGGAATGGGGCGATGATGCTGACGTGGCTGATCACGACGGCGGCATGGCCGCGGTTGCGGATCAGCTTCGGGTCCAGTTCCAGCCCGATCAGGAACATGAAGAAGATCACCCCAACCTGGGCGAGGATATTCACTCCCGCCATGGCCGCGGGATCTTTGGGAAAGACTGCCGCAAAAGTCGCCGGAAACAGCAGGCCAAAAAGGCTCGGCCCCAGCATGATGCCCGCGATCATCTCGCCGACCACCTGCGGCTGATGGAGCCGTGCGAAAAGAATGCCCATGAGCCGGCTCACCATGAGGACGAGCGTGACCTGAACGAGGATCAGCGCGATGGGGCTGTCGAGCAGACGTCGCATGAGCGTATGCGACCCGGCGGACGCGGCCCGCGCCGCCTTCGCGGCCGCCGCATTGCGGTCGTCGGGCGTTGTATGGGCGGTGAAATGGCCGGAGCGGTCGCCGCTGAACGTGCCGTGGACGGAATCACGGTCACCGGTGACATCGAGCGTGAGACCCCAGTTCTTGCCCGCGATCTCGTTGGTGAACCCGCCACGCGGATCGTTAGCCTGCTTGATGAGGCGAAGGTCGAGTGCGGGGCCGTTATCGAACCAGGCGCTGAGATAGCGGCCGGACTGCTGAATCTTGAGAGTCTTGGAGGGCCCGCCGGACGTGGCGAGGACCGGATTGGCCGATTCGATCTGCCAGACGCCGGACAGATCGCGCGGCGCGGAAAGGCGGGTCCCCACCTGGATCACCAGCCAAATGCCCAGCGCCAGAACCGGGAGAGTGACAAGATATAAAACGGTAGAACGTCTCATGCACAGTCGCGCCGCGCACGGGCAGTCGGTCGCGACGGCGCGAACCTATCAGATACCGCGTCTTGCCGAAAGCGGCAACCGGGCCCAGAGCGGGAATCTTTTGGCGGCGGGCTGATTCGCTAAGATACCCGTCGACCGCGCCTCCCGGGAACGACCGCCGCGCGGACGCCCGGAGCGCGCGCAGATGGCAAAACGATATCCGAGATGGTCGAAATGGCTCGGCGCGGCGGCGCTGTTGCTGCTGCTCGTCCTCTGGCTCGCTAACGCATTTTTGCTGCCGGCCATCGTCCGCGCCAAATTCGCGGCGACGCTCGGGCAGCTCAACGCCGGCCCGGTTTCATTTCGACTTGATCACGCGTCGCTCTGGGCGAGTGGATTTTCCGACGTTCGCGTCGGCGACATTCACGTGCCGGCAATGGACGTGCGCTATCGACCCCTGACGGTGATCGGCGGCAACCTCGATTCCATCGACATCGTCGGCGCGCAGATCCGCGTTGACCTGGACCACCGAACTTCTCTGCTGGGTAGCTCGACTGCATCGTCCGGCACGGCCAGGAAGCCCGCCGGCGCGCTGCCGTTCCAGCGCGTCGGGCTTTCGACCTGCATCCTCGTAGTCCAGCACGCGGGCCGTGAGGCCCAGTTCCCGTTTGGCGGTCAGTTGACGACTGCGCCAGAGGGTGGCTCAAAAATCCAATTCAAGGCGATCCTGTTCAACACGCCGTTGGACATCCAGGGAGTTTTCGATCCAGCCCGGCGCTCCGCCGATCTCACCGCGACGTCCGATGGGCTCGAGGTGGCGTCGGTCCTGGCAGTGCTGCCTCAGCCGCGCGGGATGGAATCGGTACACGCCGGCGGTCAACTGGGGCTGCGCGTGAACTACCACCTTCGGGACGGTGCGCAGAGAACTACCGCCTCTGTGAAGGTGAGCGATGGCTGGCTCGCAGCGCGAACGGCGGGACAACTCATCGTCGCCCGCCCGGTCGAACTCTCCGTCAACACCGCGCTCGATCGAGATTTCCACCCGGCGGAACTGGACGTCGCGCTCACCGCCGCGAACGTCGCCCTGAACGGCAACGTGTCGGCCGCCCTGGACGTCCGGGCGCGACGCGTCTCGCCGGAGAAGACTAGCTTTACTGTTGCCCTGAACAATCCGCAGTGGAGCTTGCGTCTCAGTGATGGGAACTTCACAGGCCTTCTGAATGGCGCCGCTCAGATAAGCGCCAGCGCCACGTGTAGCGCGTCGGGACGGATGCCGCCATCGGCGAGCGATGCACTGTTGCGGCAGGGGATCGATGTGAACGCGCTCGGCCGCGGGGAGCTGAACGGCAAGCTCACTGCGCGACTGCCGGGTACCGCCAAAGCTTCCGCTTCTGACTGGCACGTCGATTTAGCTGATGGGCAATTCACTCTCGGCCGCGGAGCGATCCGGCTCACGAATGCCGGCGTCGTGCTCGAGCACCTGAGCGCCCTGCTGCCGATTACCGCGTCGGCAGGTCCCAGCGGTGCTGAGCTGGTGCTGCGGCAAGATGCCAATGTCGCTGCCACCGAGATCCAGAGTCGATGGAGCGGCCCGCAGCGACTGCGACCCATCGATCCGAAGGTTGACCTGGCCGACCTCACGCTGCTCGGTCAGGATGCTCATCTGTTGGCGACGTGGGGCAAGCAGCAGCCGTTCACCTGGAAGGCGCACGTCCCGTCGATTCGGCTGCGCCTCGCTCCGGCTAACATCGAGATCCCCAGCGGCCCGCGCCTCGACAGCGTGGCGGCCATCATCCGAGCCCGCGCCGACGCCGACGCCAACGGCGTCGCGGTGACGCTCGACGACGGCTCGTGGTTCGGGCTTAATGGCGCGCATGTCCCCCATGGCGCGACCCCCATCGAAGTCGGCGCGTTCTATTTCCAATCCGGCACCCCCAATGCGTCCAAGTCGCCGCACCTTGCGCTGAGCGGGAACGGCGCAACCCTCGACGCCCACGTCGAGTTACGCTCCGCCTGGAAGAATCCGTTCACCGCGAGCATGGGAAACCAATCGGCCCAGCTTAACGGCGTGGCGTTTGACGCCTCGATGTCGCGACACGCGAAGGACGCCAGGCCCGCGATCGTGGCCACGCTTTCGTTCGATCGGGGTGCAGTTGCCCTAGCGCCGGGCGTGGCTCTGACCGAGCTGTCGGCCCGGCTGCCAATGTCGTATAACGTTAAGGCGTCACCCGGCTCATTTGCCGCGCGGTCCGTCAAAGTAGGTCCCGACCATTGGCCGGGACCCTCCGGCACGATCCTGCTGGCCGATGGCCGGCTGGAGGCCGGGGCGAAGTGGTCGCCATTGAAAGAATGTGCGTTTGCGGCGCAGGGATGGGCGGACACCAAAGGGCTTGGGGGCACGCCGCGGGCCGATCTGAAGGTGACGCTCCCGCGTTTCACTCTGAGCGATCCCAACGAAGTCGGGTCGCTCGTGTCTGCCGCTAAGGACATGCAGATCACCGGTACATTTGCCGCCAACGCGCACGTCTCGCTCGACCGGGGCCTGATTACGCCGACGATCAGCCTCTCCGTCGATGGCGCCAATTTCCAGAGCAAGCAGTACACCGCGGACATCCAGAATATTTCGACCGCGATCCTGATCACCAGCTTCACCCCGCTTTCCACGCCGGGCAATCAGCGCATCACCGTCGGCCACGCGACGATCGGAAAGCTCGACATTGCCGACGGAAGCCTCGTCTTCAGCGTCGAGAGCGCACGCTCGATCCTCGCGGAAAAGAGTGAGTGGGGCTGGTCCGGCGGAAAGCTATACACCGACGCGTTTCGGGTTGACCCGCGCAACCCGCAGCTCAATCTGGTCGCCTATGCCGAGAACGTCTCGATCGCGCAGGTCCTCAAGCTCGCAGCGGGTCCTGGCGCTGGCGGCGCGGGCACCCTCTACGGCCGTCTGCCCGTGAAGGTGAACTGGCCGACCATCTCCTTTGGCGATGGCTTCCTCTACGCCGCCCCCGGCTCGGGCGATTTGCAGCTCGGCTCTGATGCTTCGACCAAGGTCGATCAGATGCTCAGCCAGGACCCGCGCTTCAGCGCCGATTCAAACTCCAGGCTCGTGCGCTCGCGCATCGTGGCGGCGCTGCGCAAGTTTCACTACGATGTGTTAAAGGTGGACTTCAAGAACAATGGCGATAACCTGAATGCCTCGGTCCGTCTGGACGGCTACGGAGAAGTGGACAAGGACAAGCAGGAGCTTCACCTGGAAGTGAACGCGCACGGCTTCGACGAACTGCTGCGAGATGTGCTGGTGATCAAGAGATTATTCGGTAAATGAGGCTCTGCCCATGCGAACCGTTCCCGCCGTTCTGATGCTGCTGACGTCGAGTTCGATGGCGATGCTTGCTGCCTCATGCGTACGGGTGCACGTCGATCCGATCTACGCCAAGCTCGACGTCAACATCAAGGTGGATCGGGAGCTCGACAGCTTTTTTGATTCGGTGCAGAAGCAGGCGACGACGCCGGTGAAGGCCACCACGCGTCCCGCCACGTCGAAGCCGGCCGATGCGGAACTGCCGGCTTGACGCGCGGGCGTTTTGGAGATCGAGGAGTCCCACATGAAGACGCACGGATGGTCCAGGCGGTATGCCGTTGGCGCCCTGGTGCTCGGCTGCCTGTTGGCCTTCTCGCCTTCGGTGGCTCGGGCCGACCGGAAGGACGAGCTGCGCGCGCGGTTTGCCCAGCGGCTCCCACAGCTTCGGGCTCTCAAGAGCGCGGGAAAGGTCGGCGAGACGACGAAGGGTCTCGTGGAGGCGGTCAATCCCGCTGACGCGTCTGATCCTGCCATTAAGAGCCTGGTCGATGACGAGAACGCCGACCGGCAGGCATTGTTTGCCATCATCGCTAAAGAGCAGGGGACCGACATCGCGACCGTCGCCGAGCGTGCGGCGCGCCGCAATTACGAACGAGCCCAGCCCGGGGACTACCTCAAGACTGCGTCAGGGGAATGGAAGCGAAAGTAACAACACGCGCGAAGCCCACCCTATCCATGAAAGGCTTTTTTCGGTCAACAAAAATCTCTCCTCACCGAAGCATTTTTTTTGCTTCGCGATTGGCAATCGTCTTTGCTCGTCGCGCGTCCATGCACCGGTCAAAGCTGGCTCTCTCGAGC
>JBBSDP010000112.1:0-8459 GCA_038240605.1 Tepidisphaerales bacterium
GACCTTCGCCCAGATCGCGACCGCGGTGAACAACATCGCCGGCAGCACCGGGGTGACCGCATCGGCCAACGGCACGAACATCTCGTTCCTTGCGGGCAGCTACGGCTCCAGCCAGTACGTGAGCGTGCAGTCGATCAGCGGGACGTTCGGCATCACCGGCGGGACCGGCGGCAAGGCCTTCGGCACCGACGCGAAAGTGCAGGTCAACGGCGCCGCAGCCCAGGCCAAGGGCGTTGACGTCACCTACCGTGACCAGAACCTGGACGTGAGCTTTTCGCTCAGCAGTGCCCTCAACAACGGCAAGACCAAGACGTTCGGCATCACCGGCGGCGGGGCCAACTTCAACCTGGGCTCGGTCGTCAGCGATAACAACAAGGCGAGCATCGGCATCCAGTCGGTCAGCACGGGCAGCCTGGGTGACGGAACCCTCGGGTTCCTCAACTCGCTGGCCAGCGGTGGGGCCAACGCGCTGAACAGCGCCAGCCTCAACACCGCCCAGAAGATCGTCAGCGAGTCGATTAGCCAGGTGGCAACGCTCCGAGGCCGTCTCGGCGCTTTCCAGGACTACACGATCGGATCGACGATCAACAGTCTTGGCGTGGCCTTCGAGAACGTCTCTGCCGCGGCCAGCGCAATCACCGACACGAACTTCGCGTCGGAGACCGCCAATCTGACCCGCTCGCAGATCCTTTCCCAGGCCGCGACGACCGTCCTGAGCACGGCCAACTCCTCGCCGCAGCTCGCCCTGACCTTGCTGCGGGGTGGATAATTCCGACCTGAGCCTCGTGCGGGAATAGCTCCCGCACGGCGAATCGGAGGACAACGTGCGGGCGTCGGCTCTTGAGCCGACGCCCGCTTTCCATTGAAGGGCGGCACACGAGCGGGGCGAAATTCAATCTGACTTGCCGAAGTTTGTCTTTCGCCCACTGATTTACTACGCTTCCCCGCCGATGCGCAATCATTATGACGAAGCCGATGTGCGGCGCATCGTCGAGCAGTTGGCCGGGGAAGTGGCGGGGCGGTTCGACGCAAGTCAGCCGCTCAACATCGTTGGCGTCCTGACGCGTGGGGAGGCTCTGGCCGGGCGCCTCGCCCGATCCCTCACCTCACGCGGCTTCAGCCAGCTTGGCCGCGGCGTGCTCGACATCACCCTCTACCGTGACGACCTCTCGGAAATCGGGCCCCGGCCCCTCGTGCGGCCGACCGAATTGACCGTCGCCATCGATGGCGCGCCGCTGCTTCTGGTCGACGACGTCCTCTTCACCGGGCGCTCGGCACGAGCGGCACTCAACGCCCTGACGGATTTTGGCCGGCCCGGCGCGGTCCGCCTGGCCGTCCTGGTCGATCGTGGTGGCCGCGAGCTTCCCATCCAACCCGATTTTGTCGGCGTCACCCTCAATAACGTGCCTGGCGATCACCGCGTCAACGTCCATCTCGCGGAAGTTGACGGCGTCGACGAAATTGTGGTCGAGCCGGGCGGGAGGACGCCGGCATGAACTCTGCCTCGACCGCACCATCCGCCGCCGCACCGCTCCGCTGGACGCGCAAACATCTGGTGGGGTTGCGGGAGCTGTCTGCCGCGGAAATCGAGTTTGCCCTCGACACCGCCGACTCGTTCAAGGAAGTCTCCACGCGCAGCGTCAAGAAAGTGCCGGCGCTCCGTGGCCGCGTCGTGGTCAACACCTTCTTCGAGGACAGCACCCGCACGCGCACGAGCTTCTCGCTCGCCGCCTCGCGCCTCTCGGCCGACGTGATCGACTTTTCCGAACGCGGCAGCAGCGTGAGCAAGGGGGAAACGCTGATCGACACGGCCCGCAACATCGAGGCGATGGGCGTGGACGTGATCGTGATCCGCCACCCGGCGGCAGGGGCGGCGACGCTTCTCTCGCGCACGGTGGGGTGCAGCGTCGTGAACGCCGGCGACGGATCGCACGAGCATCCGACGCAGGGGCTGCTCGACCTGTACACGATCCGCGAACGGTTCGGGAAGATCGCCGGGCTGCGCGTCGCCATCGTCGGGGACATCGCCAACAGCCGGGTGGCTCGCTCAAATCTCTGGGCGCTGACCAAGCTGGGCGCGGAGGTGATCCTGGTCGGCCCTTCGACGCTGGTGCCGCGCACCTTCGAGCAACTGGGCGCGCGAGTGGTGCACGACCTGGACTCGGTGATCGGCGAGGTCGACGTGATCAACATGCTCCGCGTCCAGTTCGAGCGCATCCGGAGCAGCCAGTTTCCCTCCGTCCGCGAGTTCACCCGGTTCTTCGGCCTGACCTCTCAGCGTTTCCGCCGTTGCAAGCCCGGGGTCTTCATCATGCATCCCGGCCCGATGAACCGCGGGATCGAGATCAGCTCCGACATCGCCGACGGCCCCCAAAGCGGCATCCTCACCCAGGTGACTAACGGGTTGGCGGTTCGGATGGCCGTTCTTTACCTGGTCTGCCAGGCGTCGCCGTCATGAGGGATGCAACCACGAAGCCGCCAGGGCGCAATGGAAGCCGCAATGGAGAAGAATGGACTTCTCAGACTTCAGAAGGCGGGATCCGGCTTATATGCCAGGCGAGCGTCCTCGTGATCACATATGAATTCCTCGCGCTGACCTTCGCGTCTCCGCGACTTCGCAATTGCACTTGAACATGGCATCATTACTTATCATCAATGGGACGATTCTCGATCCGGAGCGGCGGGCGGATGTATTGGTGCGCGGAGGGAAGGTGGTGGGGATTGGGACGAACCTGGGGAGCGCGGATCGGGTGATCGATGCGGCGGGGAAGTATGTGACGCCCGGGCTGATCGACATCCACGTCCACTTCCGAGAGCCGGGCGATGAGGAAGAGGAAACCGTCGCAAGCGGGTCTGCGGCGGCGGTGGCAGGGGGATTCACGACCGTCTGCTGTATGCCCAACACCAAACCCTCGCTCGACAACGAGGGGCAGATCGAGTTCATCCGGCGGCAGGCGGAGCGGGTGGGCCTCGCCAACGTCTACCCCATCGGCGCGATCACCAAGGGACGCGAAGGCAAAGAGCTGGCCGAGATTGGATCGATGTTGCAACGTGGCGCCATCGCGTTTAGCGACGATGGCATCGGCGTGGGCGACGCCTCGGTCATGCGCAAGGCGCTGCAGTACATCCGCATGTTCGATGGCCTGCTGACACAGCATTGTGAGGAACCTTCGCTGAGCGGCGGAACAATGCACGCCGGACGAGTGTCAACGACGCTGGGGCTGCCGGGCATCCCCGCCGAAGCCGAGCAGTTGATGATCGCCCGCGATCTGCTCCTCAACCGCGCGATCGGCTGTCGCTATCACGTGCAGCACGTCAGTGCCGCCGGCAGCGTCGAACTCGTGCGCCAGGCTAAGCGTTCAGGCCAGGCGGTGACGTCAGAAGTGGCTCCGCACCATCTGCTGCTCACCGACGAAATGTGCAGCAGCTTCGACACGAATTACAAGATGAACCCGCCGCTCCGGACCGCGGCCGACGTGCAGGCATGCATCGAAGGCGTTCGCGACGGGACGATCGACTGCCTGGCGACCGACCATGCGCCGCATCTGGCCGAAGAAAAAGAGCTGGAGTTCGCCCGTGCCCCCTTTGGAATCATCGGCCTGGAGTGCGCGTTGCCCCTCTACGTCAAAGCGCTCGTCGAGCCCGGCCACCTGAGCTGGTCGGAGCTGATCCGCCGAATGACCCAGGCCCCGGCCGACATCGTACGGCTGAAGAAAGGCGTACTGCACGAGGGGGCGGACGCTGACATCACGATCATCGACCCGCACCTCAACTGGACGATCAATGTCGAGAAGTTCGCAAGTCGCAGCCGGAACTGCCCGTTCCACGGGTGGACCGTCAAGGGACGCGCGGTGGCGACGATCGTTGGGGGAGAAGTGAAGTGGGAGTTGCGCGAGGCCGTGTCCGTCTGACGCGCGAGCAGGCGAGGGCGCGCTCTTGAAGACTGACCTTCCCGCGAACTGAAGGATTATTGATGCAGCTTCGCAGCTTTGCGTGGGCCATCATGCCGCTCATGTGTTCAGGTCTCGGCGCTTGCACGGAGCGGCAGGCGCGGCCCGTCGACCGTTCCGCCCGGTTGAATGTGTTCGCCGCTGTGTCGCTCGCCGAAACGTTCACTGATCTTGGCAGACAGTTTGAATCGGCGCATTCCGGCACGAGCGTCGTCTTCAATTTCGCCGGTTCTCAACAGATCCGGGAACAACTGGCCCACGGTGCGCCGGCCGACGTGTTCGCTTCGGCGAACCGCAAGGAGATGGATGCGGCTTTGTCCGTTTCCCTCGTTGATGGGGCGACAATTCGAACCTTCGCTCGGAATAAACTCATCGTCATCTACCCCAGGGACAATCCGGCCAGGATTACCAGGCTCACCGACCTTGCCCGGAGCGGACTCAAGCTCGACGTGGCGGATCCGGCCGTCCCGGTCGGCAAGTACACGGAGCAGATGCTCGACCGGATGTCCAGGGACGCGGCCTTCGGTCCGGAGTTCAAGTCCAAAGTTCTGGCCAATGTCGTATCCCGAGAGGACAACGTGAAGTCCGTTGTAACCAAGGTTCGATTGGGCGAGGCCGACGCCGGGGTGGTATACGCCACCGACGTAACGGAAAATGTCGCAAGCGAGGTAGGGGTGATGGAAGTTCCCACTCGATTCAATCAGACGGCCGAGTACCCGATCGCAGTCACGGCCAATGCCGCGAGTGTGGGACCGGCCCGGTTATTCGTTGAATACGTGCTCTCGGACGAGGGGCAGGAGATCCTGAAGCGCCACGGCTTTATCCCCGCGAAGTCGATCGCCGAATCGGTGCCGGCGACGACGACATTTTCGGCAACTCCATAGCCCATGATGCAGGCCCTTCTCCTCCCGATTCCCTTTCGGTCCGGACGAAGGCCGCGCCCCCTCCGGTGGCTGCTGCTGGCGGCGTGCCTGCCGATGGTGGCCCTGCTGTCCGTGCCTCTGGCGGCGTTCCTGCTCCGCACCACCCCGACGGTGATCGCCCGTTCGCTCGGCAACGGCGGTACCGCCAAAGCCATCGGTCTCAGCGTCGGCACGAGCACCACCACTTTGCTCGTGACGCTCGCCCTCGGAACGCCCCTCGCTTACGTGCTGGCGCGTAAACAGTTTCGGGGAAAGGCGGCCGTCGAGGTGTTGATCGACCTGCCCACGGTTCTGCCGCCGGCGGTGGCAGGGATCGCCCTGCTGATGACGCTGGGCCGGCGTGGCATCATCGGCGCCTGGCTACACAGTGCGGGGATCGAGGTCGCCTTCACGCCACTCGCGGTTGTGATCGCCCAGACGTTCGTCGCGGCGCCGTATTACATCAAAGCCGCGACAGTGGGGATGGCGGGCGTTCGCGAAGACCTGCTCGCCGCTGCCACCCTCGACGGAGCGGGTCCGTGGCAGGCATTTCGGCACGTGACGCTGCCGCTCTCGCTGCGCGGGATCATGGGCGGCGCCGCGCTGTGCTGGGCGCGGGCGCTGGGTGAGTTTGGGGCGACGATCATCTTCGCCGGCAATTATCCGGGTCGCACACAGACCATGCCGTTGGCCGTCTACATTGGCTTCTAGATCGACATGAACCAGGCGCTGACGCTGTCGGCGATCCTCCTCGTAATCTCGTTCGTGCTGCTGATGACGATCCGTGCCGCGCTGCGGCCGGAAATGGCCTCCGACTGAAAGGCGCAGTCTTCTGCTGCACCATTGAATTTTACCCCGTCAGGCAGTGGGAGCACCTGGATTCGAACCAGGGACCAAGGGTTTATGAGACCCCTGCTCTAACCGCTGAGCTATGCTCCCGCGTATTCGTCCCCCGTGCGCGCAAAGCCGCTGCGAGTCACGGTCGACATGATCGGTCGCGGCCACTCGTGTCGCAAGACCGCTTCATCAAGCGGACAAGCCGGGATCGCAAAATGAAATCGCCCCGGCGCTGAAGCGCCGGGGCGATTGAATGCAGCTCTGGGTGAAAGGAGACGCGGGCAAGCCGTGATTCAGGTGGGGTCGTGGTCGTCGTCCACGATTATTCCCGAACCGCGCTGAGCTTCGCCCCCGTTTCGCGTGTCGCTGAGTGCTTTCCCGCCTTCTTCACCTTATCCTTTTCGACGGCGAGTGCCGCAAGGTACGCTGGTTCAGCGACGTTCCTGGAACTTCGAGCATCCCACTGCGCCGATCCGACGCCGAGCCGGGCCCGAACGTTGGCGATGTACTTTGCGCTGGTCCCGTAGATCGCCGCCAGATCGCGGTTGGTCAGGCGCCAGTCGACACCACGCCATCGCGACTCGGGATCGTGGGGACGAACCCCAGCTGAGCGGATGATGCGGCGCGCGATCTGATGCGAGATCGGCGTGCCGTATTCGTCGACGATCTGTGCCACGGGAAATCCGTGAATGCGTTCGCGGTTAACGGCGACGAACTGCTCAAAGCGAAGCACCTCGGATCGGTGGGCGCTGGGGCCCATGCCGCGCGAGGCGCGCACCTGGCGAACCCGCTCGCGCGAGACGCCCAGGTCGCGAGCGATCTGCGCGTCGCGCAGGCCCCACTCGACCTCGTCCCATTGCGCGCTGGAAACGCGGCCGCGACGACGCCGGTCGGGGAACGGATACCCGAAGGTGTCCGCCCAGCGATAGACGGTCGCATACGGTTCACGCAGCGTGTCGGAAACCTGCTGAAGATCCATACCGGGCTTCAACTGCGAGAATTTTTCGAACCAGCGCACACGGGTGGGGGTGCGCTTCAAACCGTTGGGCCATGTCAATCGGAAGCCCCCGTGCATAAAACAACTCTGTTTCCAGGTCGCTAAGTTATCGGACGATCACCCGACGGCACCTGACTCGCCGGATGTCTCGTTGAATTCACAGCTCATTTCCTGACGCCAGCGGACTGATACGCCCAACACTACCTCAGTCCCTCCAACAACGTTGCACTGTATGCCTGTCAATTGATTAAAGACAAGTGTTCAATAAAATTTCTGCTATTGACATTTGGTCTAAAACGCGGGCTGATGAAACTTTGCAGTCGTTCATGCGTCCATCGTCGGGGCGGCTTCGCTGAAGTGCGGACGGGGTATCTTATGAGCAATAGATTGCAAAAGTCCATTTGTCTACTCGGATTGATCATGTTTGCGGCGACCTCGGCCACGGGAGCGCCAGAGCCGGCCGGTGCTGCGGCGGCCCAGGTGCCGGTTCGAGAAGTCGTGCTCTTTTCGAGCGGTGTCGGGTACTTCGAACATTACGGTACCCTCCACGGCGACGCCGCTACCGAGTTACACTTTAAGACCGAGCAGATCAACGACATTTTGAAGAGCCTGCTGCTAGAGGATCTCGATGGCGGCAAGGTCACATCCGTGACCTATGGCAGTCAGGCGCCCCTTTCCCACACGCTTCAGAGCTTCGAAGTCAACATTAACGACAACCCGCCGCTCGCGGCACTGCTGAACCAGCTTCGCGGAGCCAGCGTGACGGCGGTAACGAAGGACGGGTCCGTCTCGGGCACCGTCCTGGGCGTTGAGAAGCGCCAGCGGCCGGCAGGAGACGCGAAAGACAGCCCGGTCATCGACGTCTGGATCATGAACCTGGTGACCGCTGGCGGTATTCGCCCGGTCGATCTGGATCAGGTCATCCAACTCAAGCTCGACAATCCCCGCCTCCAGGATGAACTGAGCAAGGCGCTGGCTGCGTTGGCGCAAGCGCGCGAGCGCGACAAGAAGCCGGTCGTGATCCACTTCCGCGGCCAGGGAGAGCGTCGCGTGCGGATCGGCTACGTGGTCGAGGCGCCGGTCTGGAAGACCAGCTACCGCCTCGTGCTCCCGCCGGACAATGCAGCCGGTGGCGGCGGCGTCCCCAAAGGTGGAGCCGCCCCTGAGGCGCACACGGACTTAGGCGACCCGCTCCGCACACCCACCACGCAACCGGCCGGCGAAGGCGGAGGGGCGGCAGCGCCGGCTGGCGCGGCCGAGGCGAAGTTGCAGGGTTGGGCGATCGTGGAGAACCAGACCGATAGCGACTGGAACGACGTGCAGCTCTCGCTGGTCAGCGGACGTCCAATCAGCTTCATCCAGGACCTGTACCAGCCCCTCTATGTTCCGCGAGCGTTCGTGCAGCCCCAGCTTTACGCCAGTCTTCAGCCGCAGACGTATGGGGCGGGCCTTGCGCTGGGAGGGAGGAAATTCGACGAGTTTTCGGAAGAGGCGAAGGACGCCGCCGCCACTCCGGAGGCTTTGAAGAAGCGCGAGAAGTCAGATGGTGCGTTTGCCGGCCGTCGTGCAGCGCTCGCGCCGCGGGACCAGCTGCAGCAGGCCGCACAGCTCGCGCCGATGAACGCAACCGCCTCCGTCGCCTCGATCGCGTCGGCGTCGAAGGTCGGGGAACTGTTCCAGTACACGGTGGGGAGCGTGAGCCTGGCCCGCCAGAGTTCGGCGATGATCCCGATCATCACCGACCCGCTCGCGGCCGTGCGCCTCAGCATCTAC
>JBBSDP010000113.1:0-8399 GCA_038240605.1 Tepidisphaerales bacterium
TGACGCTGAAAATGGCAATCATTCATCCATTGATACCCGGCGGGTGCGGTCTTTCGGTTTCGCGGCCTGGGCACTTTTCGAAAGGAGCTTCGTATGAAGCTTAAGCAACGTGTCTCGTCCCGTGGTTTCACCCTGGTGGAACTGCTCGTCGTGATCGGGATCATCGCCCTGCTGATCTCGATCCTCCTGCCGGCCCTGAACCGCGCCCGCGAACAGGCCAACCGCGTGAAGTGCTCCAGCAATCTGCGTCAGATCGGGCTGGCGATGCAGATGTACTCCAACTCCGAGAAGAACGGCGGCTTCCCCCGCACGATCTTCACGCCCGCCGGCACGCCGGTCGCGGCGAAGAACACCGGGAACGCGACCGGCTACAGCGCCACGAACACTGGTGCAACCGGCCTGTCCAACAGCTTCGACACGACGGTCGGCATCAACAACGTCGGTGCGAGCTTCTTCCTGATCCTCAAGACGCAGGACATCACGCCGGAAGTCTTCGTCTGCCCGAGCAGCAACGGCACGCGTGGGTTCACGACGACGAACCTTCAGTACTCGTCGAACTTCGGCTGCTACGCGGTCGGCGGCAACACGACGAACAGCATCGGCGCCCAGGACTGCACGTACAGCTACCAGAACCCGTTCCCGGCGGCGGCCGCGACCAGCGCCGGGTTCAAGTTCAACAACACGCTCAGCGCCGACTTCGCCCTGGCCTCGGACATCAACCCGGGCATGAACAGCGGCGGCACGCCGGCGACCGACGTGGCCCAGGCGGCGTACAATGCGAGCCGCGCGGTGATGTTGACGGCCAACAGCCGCAACCATAAGGGTGACGGCCAGAACGTGATGTATGCCGACGGCCATTGCGAGTTCCAGTCGACCCCCTGGTGCGGCAACTACCGCAACCCGGGCGACAACGCGGCGACGACCAACTCGTTCCGCGACAACATCTTCACCGCCGGTAACAAGAACGGCGCGGTGGGTGAAACCGAGCCGGATGCCGGTGCGATGGCCGTCCCGCAGGACGCGAAGGACAACCTGATGCAGCCGGTCGATTACTAATCGACGGCCGCAACAGGATAAACGAACTCAGGCCCGCCGAAAGGCGGGCCTTTCCTTTGGTTCAATCGCCCGCTCGGACGGTTGCGGGTGGTGAAGCGGGCTGAATACCGGCTACGATTTGGTCCAATGGCAGTCAATCGCGACCTTCACCGTCATTGTCGAACTGGATAAAGAGGGATATTTCGTCGCCACCGTTCCGGCGTTGCGCGGCTGTCATACCCAGGCGAAATCGCTCGATGTTCTCATGCGACGCCTGCGCGAAGCGATCACGCTTTGCCTTTCATGCGGCAACGATTTGTGATTGCGAGCGCGGCGGCGGAACGGGTTCACCGAGGTCGCGAAGCGTTTGCACGTGGCCGGTGATCGCTTCGCTTATGGAGTCGATTGCTTCGTCGCGCGAGCGGCCGGTGGCGATGCAGCCGGGTAGATCGGGCACGTACACGCTGAACGTGCCTTAATTTGCTCATCCGCGCTGGCAGATGGAGGGAGCTCGCAATATACTGGTGAATCGGTCGAACCTCCCTCGTCCTCCACTTTCGGAAGAGATGGGAGGAGATTTTATGGGTAAGATTCAAGACCTCTATGATTCCCGCGTCAGACCGATGCGACCCGCGGAGCGACTGCAACTCGCCAAGCTCATCATTGACGAGCTTGCGCCATCCGACAAACCGCTCGACGTAAGCGACGACTGGTCAGATGACGATCTCGCCGATCTTGCCACCTACTCCGCTGATCTGATCCGACAAACTTGAAGCCATTGGGCCTCCCGGACAAACTGGTCCAGTTTCGGCCTCGGCCTGGCGTCTGCAATCGTCCGCTCCCAGGCCTGATCCTCGTGTCTGGACAAGAGAAGCCGCGCGAAGTCCGCCACCTCCCCGCGCTCCGTTTCGGGCAGTTGCTCGCAAATTTCAATGAGTTCCTGCGTGTCAGTGCTCATTGGGACCATTTTATCCGGGAACCGAAATGAGTCCAACCCCGATGATGCGCACTGACCGTCTTTGACTTTAACGATACTCCCGACGACTTTAATGGATTAAGTGACTAAACATCCCGACGTGGTCAGCGGGACGCGGTGCTTCGCGAGGACGCGCATCCCGGAGAAGTCCCTCGTCACTATGGGCACCTTCGATCACCTCGATGCTCCTCGGCGCTGCCTCTGAACCTCACGCATTGCCTGCCCGGTGCCAATGCCCGCACGATTACGCGCCCCATCACGTACAGATCGATGTCAGTTGACCGGCAATGTCTGGGTGTTCGGTCGATCGATTGCCACCCGGTCCGGCGTGGCACAGGCGCTCAACGCCGATGGCGGCGAACGCTATAAACGGGTCGAGTGGGTGATGCGCGCCCAGGGGGTGCCGGGGCCGTCCTCCAGTGTCGTTTCCCCAAGCGAGGAATTGGTTTGTCGTCGCGATCGGCTCCCGGTGTCGTGCTCCTGTTGACGCTCTTGCTGGAATGCACCAGCGCCCGCGCGCAGACGCCGGCGCCTCAAGCGGATTTCGAGCGGACGGTCAAACCCTTCTTCGAGCAGCATTGCGTCACCTGCCACGGCGAGAAAAAGCAGAAGGGTGATTTCCGCGTCGATACGCTGCCGCAGAATTTCGTCAACTCGGCGGTCGCGGGGCATTGGACCGAGGTGATGGACCGCATCAACGACGGCGAGATGCCGCCGAAGAAGCAGCCGCGCCCCAGGCCCGACGAGGTCGCGCAGGTCGCCGACTGGATCGCGGCGCAACTTTCGGAAGCCGAATCCGCCCGCCAGTCCGCAATCGGGGAGCGGGTCTCGTTTCGACGGCTCTCGCGCGAGGAATATCGCAACACGATCCGCGACCTGCTGGGCGTGACGTTCGACACATCGGATCCGGCCGGACTGCCGGAAGATCCGGATTGGCAGGGGTTCGAGCGGATCGGCACCGTGCTCACGCTCTCGGCGGCGCACGTCGAGAAGTACCTGGCGGCGGCGGAAACCGTTCTCAACGAGGCGCTGGCACTGGGGCCGAAGCCCAAGCCCGAGATCACGCGATGGTCGGCATCGACCCAGCGCACCAACGGCGACTTGGTCCCGAAGCTCAGGACCCGGGGGCTGGCTGACAAGGTGCGCATCGACATCGTTCCCAATAACGGCGCGCTCGATGCTTACGATTTGCACGTTCCGACAACCGGCGAATACGTCGTGCGCGTGAAGCTCAGCGGCCTTCGGCCGGCAGGGGGGCGGGCCCCGCGGTTACGCATCTACGCGACCGATATCGGCCGTACGCTCTTCGAGCGAGACATCGAAGCGCCGGAAGACCAGCCGGTGACGCTGGAGTTCCGCACGCACCTGCCCGCGGGGACGCACCTGATCCGCGTCGTGAACGCCGTGCCGGGGCCCAATCCCGAGGAGCGCGCTTCGCGTCCGCTGGGGTCCAAGCCTTTCTTCAACATGAAGTCGCGTCAGCCGTGGCAGATCAAGCTGACGGATGACGACTATAAGCCACTCTGGCCGACCCTCTTGCTCGACTCGATCGAGTGGGAAGGTCCGGTGCAGCAATCGTGGCCGCCGCCGGCGCATCAGCAGATCTTTTTCGCCGGCGAGGGCGCGAAGAAAGACCCGGCGTATGCGCGCGCGATCCTGTCTCGCTTCGCCACGCGCGCATTCCGACGGCCGGTCCGGCCCGATGAAGCCGACCGTCTGATGAAGCTTTTCGAGAATTCGCGGAAGCTGGGTGACGATTTTGAGAATTCGGTGAAGACCGGTCTGCTCGCGGTCCTGTGTTCGGACAATTTCCTGTACCTGGTCGAAGGCTCGACCCAGGCGCCATCGCCGCGCCTGACCGACTGGGAACTGGCATCGCGACTCAGCTACTTCCTCTGGAGCACCGCCCCCGATCAAAGGCTGATGGACCAGGCGCAGCGCGGCACGCTCCATCAGCCCGACGTGCTCGGCGCCGAAGTTCACCGGATGATGAGCGACCCGAAGGTGCAGGCCTTTGCCACGTCCTTCCCGCGACAGTGGCTCCAACTGCGGCGCGTCGGCATGTTCGAGCCGGACCGGAAGATCTATCCCGATTACGACGAATACCTCGAGCACAGCATGGTCGCGGAGACGACGTCCTATTTTGGCGAAGTCCTCGATCACAACCTCTCCCTCCGCGCGTTCCTCGCCTCCGACTGGACGATGCTGAACGAGCGCCTCGCGGGCCATTACGGAATCGAGGGTGTGAAGGGCGAAGCGATGCAGCGCGTGGCCCTGAGGCCGGAGGACCATCGCGGCGGACTGCTCACGCAGGCTTCGATCCTCGGCCTCACGTCCGATGGCACGCGCCATCGTCCGGTCCACCGCGGGAAGTGGGTGCTGGAATCGATCTACGGGAATCCGCCGCCGCCACCGCCCCCCAACGTGACCCCGATCAAGCCGGCGGCGATGAACGAGCCGAAGACGTCGCTGCGCGCCAAGATCGAAGCGCATCGGAGCGATGCCAGTTGCGCCGCGTGCCATCGCAAGATCGATCCGCTCGGCCTGGCATTTGAGAATTACGATGCGATCGGACACTGGCGCCTGGAAGAAGCGGTGCGCGACGGATCGGGCGCCAATCCAAAGCTCGACCCGAGCGGCGAATTGGTCGATGGACGCAAGTTCGCCAGCGCCGACGAATTGAAGAAGCTGATGGAGGATGACATCGACAAGTTCAACCTCGCCTTCGTGAAGAAACTTGCGACGTACGGGCTGCGGCGCGGCATGACCTTTGACGATCGCAAGCCCCTGGCGTCGATCGCGGACCAGGCAAAGGCGCACGAATACGCGATGAAGACGATCGTCGAAGATTTCGTGCTGAGCGAATTGTTCCAGAAACGATAACCAACGAAGAACTGCAAAGGACCAAGGTCACAACCCCATGAGCAACTTCCTCTCGCAGCGCTGGCTCCTGTCCCGTCGGCATTTCCTGCGCGGACTGGGCGCGACCGTGGCCCTGCCCATGCTGGGCGCGATGACGCCGCTGCGCGGAGCGACGGCTGCTGCTGCCGCCAAGCCGCGGCGAAGCGTGTTCGTTTACATTCCCAACGGCGTCAACGGGATGACGTGGCAGGTAAGCAAAGCCGGTCGCGATTACCAGCTTTCGCGCGCCCTGGCCCCGCTCGAGAAGCATCGCGACGCCTTTACGGTCTTCAGCGGCCTGCACCACCCCAACGGGCTCGGCCAGGCGCATGTGTGCGCGGACACCTGGCTCACCGGCGCCAAGATCGACGCCCAGAGCGCCCGCCAGTATCACAACACCATCTCCGTCGATCAGCTCGTGGCGGAGGTGACCTCGCGGCACACGCGATTCGCCTCGCTCGAACTGTCCATCGCCTCCGGGACAGGCCAGCCGAACAACTCCAGTACGCTCGCCTTCTCTCGCGACGGCGTGCCGCTCCCCGCGGAAGACAATCCCCGCAATATCTTCGATCGCCTCTTTGGCGAGGAACAAGGGGGCGTCGCGGCGCAGCGCATCCGGCTCAACAAGCGGCGCAGCGTGCTCGACGCCGTGCTCGATGACGCCAAATCACTGCGGCGCGACCTCGGCGCCGACGACCAAACCAAGCTGGATGAGTACCTCCACTCCGTTCGCGATGTCGAACAGCGCACCGAGCGCCTCGATGCGTGGCTCGACGTGCCCAAGCCGAAGGTGGACGCCGGGCCATTCCATCGCAACGTCACCAAGGACCAGGCGGGGGATTACTACCGCACGATGTTCGACCTGATCGTGCTGGCCCTGCGCACGGACATGACGCGCGTCGTGACGTACATGAACGGCAGCGAAGGCAACGGCCTGGCCATCCCCGAGATCGGCATCACCCAGTCGCGCCACCAGCTTTCGCACCACGGCGGCGACAAGGACGTGCTGGAGCGCCTCGCCAAAAGCGACGAGTTCATCATGCGGCAATTCAGCTATTTCCTGGACAAGCTCAAGACGGAGCTGGACGGGGACGACCCGCTGCTGGATCGCACGATGGTGCTGTTCGGCAGCGGCATGAGCTACGGCCACAGCCACTCCAACAGCAACCTCCCCATCCTGCTCGCCGGCGGGCGCGGCCTGGGCCTGAAGCACGGCCAGCACATCGACTACAACCGGCCGAAGGACTCGAACTACAAGCTGGATTACGACGAATGGCTCAGCCTCTGCGGCCGTCCGAAGGATGAGAAAGCACGGCTAAGCAATCTGATGCTCACGATGCTGCAAAAGATGGAAGTGAACACGAACCAGTTCGTCGACAGCATCGCCCCCGTCTCGGAGATTATCGGATGAGCACTTGGCGTTGCTCGTCATTACTGCTCCTCATGTCGCTGACCTGTTCGGCGGCCATTGCTGCGGACTCGCCTTCGACTCCGGACAAGGTTCCCTATCGCACCGAATCGGGCAACCAGCAGTTGCCCTGGTACCAGCTCAAGCCCGGCGAGTTTCCGCCCGTCGGCTCCGAGCACCGCGTGGCCGGCGAATTAGTTGAAGCAGATTTTATTCATCGTGCCGGGCAGTTCCGCACCGATGGCACCGGCGTCCTGGTGAACTTCAAGCTGCTCCCCTGTGCCACGGTCCGCTATTGCAAGACCGAAGTGGACCTTCGCGATGTGCCGCTCGGCACGCCGCTCATCTTCTGCCTATACCAGGATCCCAAAGGCGCCTTCACACAGGTCGCGGCCATCGAGGAAAAGCCAGGCGGCGGCGATGCTCCGCCGGAGAAGACCGAGCCGCTCCGCAAGGGTCACATCGCGTTCCTCAAGATGCGCGGGTTGCCGGCCTGGATCGAACAGGTCGAAGGAAAGAAGCTGACCGTGACGCTCTTCGGCGACCCCGCGAGCCTCGAGGCGATGCTCAAAGACGAGGGAATCGTCCCCGCGCAGTGGGCGAGCGAGCATCGACGGATCGGGGCGGCAGTCGCCAACAACGATCTGCGGACGTACAACCCGCCGGTCGATCAGATCGGCTCCGACGTGCTGTCGTTCGAACGGGTCCCGACGGATCGCTTCGGATGCAGCGGCCTGCGCTGGACAATCCAGCCGAGCCTCCTGCTGGAAGGATATCGCAAGGGTCATGTCGTCCGGCTCTTCGCTCACCCCTCCTGGAAAATCGACGACATGCCGTTCGGCGAGCGCCTCTATAACGAGACGCCCGGCTCCCAGCCCGAAGAGGAAGATCCGAACCAATACTCCTATCGCACGGATTTCGGTAACGAATCGCTGCCCTGGTATCAGCTCAAGCCGGGGGAGTTTCCGCCGTATCGATCGCAGCATGTGGTGAGCGGAGAATTGCTGACCTCTGATTCGGCGCACCGTTCGGGCACGTTTCGCACCGACGTCACCGGCGAGGTGGTGACGTTCACGATGCCGTCATTAGCAACCATTATGCACGTGAATGCCGAAGCGGAGCTGGATGATCTATCAGTCGGGACGCGCTATTCGTTCTTCCTGTATCCGGACGAAAAAGGCGCGTTCACCCGCGCCGCCGTGATCGCGGATGATTTCACGCGTCTCGCCGATCGGACGATCAGCTTCCGCGTCACCGGTATCCACCTGAAGGAAGGGAATCTGTCGCTCGCGAAGCAGCTTGACCCGCTGAAGGATGACAAGGATCACCTCGTGACCCCGCCCGACCTGGGCCAGGGTGAATTTACCGTCGATGAAAAGACGCGCGTCTGGAAGGGTGACAAGCAGGCGGCGCTCGGCGACATCGCAATCGGCGATCAATTGCAACTCGCGCTTTCCGGTGCGACGCCCACCAGCCGTGGCCACTGCACCGATGTCTGGATGGGTCCCGAGACGATCAAGCATGCGACCGAATCACAGCGAGCGCGGCACGAGGCGTTTCTCAAGGAACACGGCGTGCCCGGCTGGGTGGAATCGACCGAGGGAAACGCCATCACCGTCACGTTCTTCACTGCCAATCGCCGGGACCTCCTGACGCTCCTGAACGGCGACCCGCGCGACCGAATCCTCTTGGTCACGCGCGCCGATGAGCAGCTTCATCTACTGGACAGTCGCGTGGACAAGATGAACTTCAACGCCGCTCTACCCGAGGAGGGAACCTTCGGCACGTACTGCTCGAGCGGTGTGCGCTGGATCCTCGCATCGGACAAGTTGCCCGCCGGATATCAGAAAGGGCAGATGATCCGGATGTTTGAAGTGGGGTGGGCGAGGAAGGAAGCATCGCAGGCAGCGGCAAGTTACTGAGCGCAGGTGTGCGCGCAACGTAATCTCATGAAAGGCTGTCCCCCTGCCGGCGTTACGATGCCGGTGGTGAAGCTTTACCAAGGAGACAGCCGTGAGAATAGAGACGAAGGTAACCCAAGTGGGTTTGGATAACCACAGGAATTTCAGCCGTCTGACA
>JBBSDP010000114.1:0-8204 GCA_038240605.1 Tepidisphaerales bacterium
GGCCGGTACGGCAGGCATCGGCCAATTGGCACAAGCCGCAAGCGCCAGTCGAGTCGCCATTATCGCAAATTCGGCGCGTGTTGCTCAAGTCGGTATTGGCGGATATTCGTTATATCAAGGTGGACAGGGCATCTATCAAGGCGTTCAACAAGCGCGTAATGGTGACGTTATCGGAGGAGTCGGGACAGCGCTGCTCGGCACGGCAAACGTCGTTGGAGGAGCGCAACTCAGCTATCGCAATTTGTCCCTCGGCTGGGCGAACTGGGACGTCGCGGGCAGCTTCGCCACGGGAACGAGGTTCTACAAGATCGGCGAGGTGATGCCGGATGGAACGCGGGCGGGAGTTGGGCCGAGCACCCCGTCAATTTTCAATCCTGAGTTTGATGCTCCTCGTGGATCGGCCTATCGCACCGCACTACAGGTTCGCATCGACGCTGAGATTCCGGGTCGGCCGGATCCCGCATGGTCGATCGACACGAGCGAGTTTGCTGAAGGTGTCGCTACCGCCAATGGCGGGATACGTAACAATGTCGAATTCTGGAAGCAGTGGGCCGCCCTCCGGCCTGAAACATTGAGTCCGTCAAACGCGTTCCGCATTCACGATCTTGAATTATCACCTCGAATAGATGAAGCGTGGATAACAAGCTTTCCAGAACATGCTGACTACATTAGCGAAACTTTGATCCACCATCACGTTGATTCGGGCCCGTTTGCAATACCGGTGCCCGGAAGCACCCACGTCGGTTTCGGTCCACCTTGGCATTGAGAATCGGAGCAACCCATGTCCACCCTAATGCCGTTGAACGATTTGCGCGAGCGCTTGGACGCAAAGTTTTCCAACCCACAATTTGATCTCTCAAATCAGCGACTTCTCTCACCTGGATTTCCCGAAAAGCTTCTTCGTGGCGCCGAAAAGGACCTGGATACGCATTTGCCACGTCACTTTTTCGAGCTTTTGCGAACCTATGACCTTTCTCGTTTCAGTCTTGCAGGCCTCATGTTTGAATATGGAGAGAAACTACGGAAATTCATCGAGATTAATTTGGGTAAGCCATATCCTTGGTGGGGGGCAGGCAACCGACCTCAGGAATACCTCTTGGTGGCGAGTACAGATGGTCACCTGGTACTGCTTTCGACAATTGACGGCCGATTATTTGCTGTTGAGAAGTCACACAAATTTAATGCCCAACCCATAGAAATTGCACATGATTTCGAGCATTTGATACACTTGGCCGGCGACATTGCAGTTGCATGTACTAGAGAGGATCGCCTAGCGGTTGCCGAAGCCGGATCAAACGTTCGATTTTGGAAAGACCTCGCACGAGGCTTTGCGTAAAGGAAGATACGAGTTCGGGGTGTCCGAGTCCGATTCAACCTGCGCGCGGGTCGGTCACTGACGCCGCGACTTGCAATCCCGTCGCTCGGTCGGCCGGATGGTCTATCCCGGGCCGGCCAACGGGGACGGAGTCCATTTTGACGGGCCAGAACGTCAGCCAGAACATCGATCCCCTCGGCCGCCGGAGCAATCAGTCCGGCGCGGGCGTGCTGGCCGCCAGCTTCGGCTACAACGACACCAACGGCGTCGGATCGCTCGGCAGCATCACCACCTACCAGGGGGCCGTCACCAGCAACAACGGCACGCTCAGCGGCAGCGGCGCGGCCGTCACCAGCTTCGGCTTCGACCCCGCCACCGGACTGCCCACGAGCAAGACGTACGCCGGGCAGGGTTCGCCCACCGATTCGAGGTCGTACAACGGCAAGTTCCAGTTCAGCTCCACCGATCACGGCACGAATTCGACGGGCTCATCGCAGGCCGTTCACGGCTCCAGCTTCATCTACAACCCCGCCGGTGAACTCACCACTTCCAGCCTCACCGATACCGCCACCGGCGATGTCCTGACCCGCGGCCTCCCGCAATTGGACGCCAAGGGCCGTCCCCAGGTCTTCAGCCAGAGCACGCTCGACACCAACGGCGCGACGACCGGCTCGGGCTATCTTGACGGCGATGACGACTCGGCCCGTTCCTTGATCTGCCTGGCGTACGAAGCGCCCAACGACGGATTGCCGAGCGTTCCGACGGTTACGGAGACCTTGCTGCCGTCGCCCCTTTTGGCGATGGCGACGTTGACCCTGGTCCCGTCGGCTTTGCGACCGGTCACCGAGCCATCGACTCCGGTCGAGCTGGCGGTCACGTCCTTCAGTTCACTGGATTCCAGGACAACCCGGGCCGCCGCCGTCGTCGCCTTGGTGTCGGCCGCGACGTCCGTCCATTGGGTACGATAGTCGCTCTTGACGCCTTCCTCGTGGTGCGAGGCACAACCGAAAACCGCGAGAGCCAGGAACATGCCAGCGCCAGACAAGCTCGAGAACATTTTCATAATCTTTTCCTTTCCAACTTCGTCACGCGCACTTATCCGGAACCGCTCCAGATCAGCACGCTGGGATGCATTATGGTGGCGCGCCTGTCCGGCTGGCAATGGCGGATATTCCGTGGTCGCGCTGAAGACGCGCAAATGAATCGCTCGGCGAGTAGCCGATATGCGTTCGCCGCGCTCATGATGGGGGCGGCCTCACAAACAATTCGCGTCCCGACAAATTGTTGGTCGATATTCCCGCCATGACCACGACATACCGCACCGGCAAGGCGTCCAGGGCACTCAAGGCCGCAGCCGCAGCCGCCGTCGCGTCCACGCTCGCGCTGGCGACGACGGGCAACGCACAAACGGGGCCGGAGCTGCTGCTCAAGCCATTCCCCGAGGAGCAGACCTTCGATGGCTCGGCTGATGCGGTCGTCATGCATCGGTCCGGCAATGAGCCGGGGGATACGCTCCAGTTTTCCGAGTACGAGTCGTCGGGGCGTTTCCGGCTGATGCCGGGCAGCGTGAGCAGTCCGCGCATCGGGTACTCGATCAACTACCTCGACTCGCGCACGAGCTCCACGCTGATCCCTCATCAGTTATCGGACGAGTCGATCGCCTTCGGCACGCCGATCTTCAAGTACCAGGACTGGGTCGCCGGCCTCACGGTCGGCGTCGGCTACGCCGGTGACACCGCCTTCGCCCGCGGCTCGGGCTGGTATGGCAAGGCGGCGGTCGGCGTCGGACGCAAGTTCGACAATGGGGATATCCTTGGCATCCTCGTCGACTACAACGGCAACCGGATGTATTACCCCGAATTTCCGCTGCCTGGTTTCGCGTATTCGCACCAGGTCGACGAGCATCTTCAGCTCGTCCTGGGCGTCCCATACAGCCACGTTCACTGGGAGCCGATCGAGCACCTGAAGTTCGATGGCGGATACACGCTCTTGAGCGACCTCGACGCCACCATCGGTTACGAGTTCCTTCCCAAGCTCACGGCGTACGGCAAGTATGAGATCGTCCGCGACGCCTTCCACGTTGCCGGCCTGCCCCTCGACCGACGGCTCCTGTTCCAGACCCGCCGGGTGGAGATGGGACTGCACTGGGATCCCTGCACCAACTGCACGCTCACGATCGCCGGCGGCTACGCGTTTGCCAACCGCTTCCGCACCGGCTTCGACTTCGTCGACACCGACAAGTTGATTCGCTTCGGCGACCAACCCTACGTCCGCGGCGGCTTCGAGCTGCGGTTCTGATCTGCGGTGAAGCGGACTTCCAAGTTGCAGCGTGGCGGAGATAATCCGGGTGGATGGCCGATTCGCTCGCGATCGATTTACGGGAGGTCAGGAAGGTTTACCGCGGCCGCGTGTACGCGCTCGACGGCGTGGAAATGCGCGTCCGACGGGGAGAAGTCTTTGGATTGCTCGGGCCCAATGGGGCGGGGAAGAGCACGCTCGTCAAGATCATGATGTCGGTCGTAGAGCCGACGCGCGTACGGGGCACGATCCTCGATGCGCCGATCGGACATCGGCCCACGCTTGCGCGCGTTGGTTACCTTCCCGAGAGCCACCGTTTCCCCCGCTACCTCAGCGGACGCCAGGCACTGGAGTTCTTCGGCGCCCTCTCCAAGGTGGATCGACGCACGCGACGCCGGCGGGCCGATGAGCTGCTGAGCACCGTTGGAATGAGCGAGTGGGGCGACCGGCGGATCGTCACCTATTCCAAGGGAATGATGCAGCGCGTCGGGCTGGCGCAGGCCCTGATGGCCGATCCGGACCTGATCGTGCTCGACGAGCCGACGGACGGGGTCGACCCGGTCGGCCGGCGCGACATTCGTAACGTCCTCTCGGACCTCCGGGCCGCGGGCAAGACCGTCTTCGTCAACAGCCACCTGCTCAGCGAGCTGGAAATGATCTGCGACCGCGTCGCGATCCTCTTCCAGGGGCGCATCGTGCGGCAAGGGACGATCGACGAGCTTTCCTCGGCCAAACAGCGATTCGAGATCGACGTCGCCGACCCCGCGTCCGATGTCGTCGAGACGCAGCGCCGGCTCGTCCGACTTGTGCTCCCCACGGTTCAAAACTCAACATTGCCGCTCATTCGTGGGACGATGCCGTCCGGTCAATGGGTGGAGATCGAAGGTTCCACGCTTCGAATCGGCACATCGGATGCGGCAGAAATTCAGCCTACGCTCGATGCGTTGCGTGCCGATGGGCTCATCGTCCGCCGGGTGCAGCTCATGCGTCCTTCGCTGGAAGACTTGTTTCTCGAAGCGGTCGCGCATCGTTCGGGGCCGCCGATACCGGCCGGCTTCGTTCCCAGACCGGCCGAAGGGCCGTTCGTCCCTGGAGTGTCGGCATGATCCAGCAGACGCTCGCGCTCTTCGTGGACGCCTACCGTGAGCTGCAAGCCAAGCGGCTGTTCTGGATCACGTTGATCCTGTCGGGCGTGTTCATCGGCGCGTTCGCGCTCGTCGGCTACAACGAGCAGGGACTCACACTGGCGGGCCATCAGTTCGAGCTGCCGGGATCCGAGCGGTTCTACAAGCCGATCTTCAGCTTTGTCGTCATCGGTATCTGGCTGACCTGGGCGGCGATGATCCTCGCGCTGGTTTCGACGGCGGGCATCTTTCCCGACCTGATCAGCGGCGGCACGATCGACCTGTACCTCGCCCGGCCGATGAGCCGTCTGCGGCTGTTCCTTACCAAATATCTGTGTGGTTTGATGTTCGTCGCACTTCAGGTCCTGGTTTTCGCGACCGGCAGCTTCCTGGTCATGGGCTGGCGCGGGCACCAGTGGACGCCCAGCCTGTTTCTCGCGGTCCCCCTCGTCGTGGTGCTCTTCAGCTACCTGTTCGCGTTGTGCGTGCTGCTGGGCGTGTGGACGCGATCCACAATTGCGGCCCTGCTCCTGACCCTCGTCGGATGGGCGCTCTTCTTCGGCGTGCAGGTCTCGGAGGAAGGATTGCTCACCGTCCAACGCGTCGCCGAACGTCGTGTGGAAGACGCCCGGCAGACCCTCCGCAATGCCGACGATCAGCTCAAGGCGTTGCACGCCCAACCCAACGATGACTTCATG
Source organism: Tepidisphaerales bacterium (assembly GCA_038240605.1). Taxonomy (GTDB): domain Bacteria; phylum Planctomycetota; class Phycisphaerae; order Tepidisphaerales; family Tepidisphaeraceae; genus JBBSDP01. The sequence continues at coordinate 5,436 of JBBSDP010000114.1, forward strand.
GGCCTCAGGGCCGCCGCCGCCCGTCTGCGCAAGCAGCGCGCAACCAACATTCTGCCCGGCCTCGAACAGGAGACGCATCTGCCCCGGCTGCTCCATCGCATCGCCTATTCGGCTCGACTCGTCATCCCCAAGACGCGTGAGACGACCGCCCTGCTCGACCGCTGGCTCTTCACCGATGCCGAAGTCGAAGAGAACGGCGAGATCCGTACTCGGCGCCTCGAGCGACAGGGACGAACCGAGATGGAAGAGCGTGCCGAGGCGGGGATCGAGGTGGAACAGATCAAGCGCCACCGCTCCGCCGGCTGGATCATCGGCACCTCCCTGATCGACGAAGCGCTGCTCGTCGGCCTTGCCGCCTGGATCTTCTGCCGCCGCGATTATTGACGATTTGACGCCCGCTCAAAATGTATCGTACGTTTGAGCCGCGGTGGCGGCGTTGCGCCCCGCGCGCAAGCGCGACAAGTGCCTCCCTCCCCTTTCCCATTTCAGCCTGATGGGACTAGACTTTCGGAACGCTCCGCGCGACGCTCTGCACTGCGCGCGGGGTGCGGAATTTGTGGAGATCATCATGCGCCGAGTCATTGTTGCCGCGACCGTGCTGCTTGCGCTGGCGGGGTGCTTTGCCGCCCACGCCGCTGATACCGATGCGCCGCCGAATGCCGATGTGCCGGAGGAGAAGCCAAAGATCGGCAAGCTCCCGCACGTGGAGTTCGACGTGCAGAAGAAAATCGTGCGCGTCGAATGCGAGGCGCTGGGGACCGAAGCGCCGCTCGAGTTCTTCTGCTGCAAGACGGGAACCAATGAGTATGAGGCGGCCCTCCGCTCGCCGGTAATGCCGTCGGACCTTCACACCGCGTTGCTCGCGGTCGGGCTGAAGCCGGGTGAGCCGGTCACTTACTCTGAAGCCAACAAGCGGTGGATCGCGCCGCATGGGCCGCCCCTGCACGTGACGATGGAGTACGAGAAGGACGGGAAGACCGTCACCTCCCCTGCATTCCGCTGGCTGCGCGACACCAAGACCAAGAAAGAACCCAAGGGATTCACGTGGGTCTTTACCGGCTCGCGCGTCATGCCGGATGGGAAGTACGCGGCCGACGTGACCGGCTACCTCGTCAGCGTCGTTAACTTCGACCTCACCGTGATCGACATCCCGGAGCTGGCCAGCAGCGCCAACGAAACGCTGGAATGGGAACGGAACCCGGACGTCACGCCCAAGGCGGGCACGAAAGTGTGGATGATCATCGAACCCGCGGGCAAGGCCATCGGGCCGCTGACGCAACCAGCCGGCGCGCCCGACCATTACCGCCCCGGCGGCTCGACGCCTGGTCCCAAATCAAATGCGGCCCCGGGCGGCGCCAACAACGTGGTCGCAAACGCCGGCGACCCAATTCGCATCTCTGACGAAGACGGCGGGAAGCCGCCCGCCACCCAGCCGGGCTTGTCCGATGTTCACATCGACAAGGCGAAGGTCGACGGCCTCAAACAGTATTGGGAGAAGAAGGTCGCCCCGCACTCGGCCGCGGTTCGCGAGGCGGCACAAGCTCATTACGACGTGATCAGCCAGCTCCGTCGCGAACAGCAACGCCTGATCGATGAAGCCGATCGGATCCAGCGCACGATCGACCAGCTCGAAAAAGATTACCTCGACCTGACCACGCCGCACCCGGATTCGACGGGCTCGTGACGACGACTCCCCCGGCACACACATGAACCCCGCGCCAGCTCCGGTTCTCGTCCCCGTCAGCCGCGCGCGACCCCCGCTTTGGCAAAATTCCGCAACCGGACTCGTGGCGGGTATCGGCGTCTCCGCAATCTCCTATGGAACTGCCGGTCCCGGTCTGGGATACTTTTTCGGCACGTTTCTACTCATCAGCATTGTCTTCCCTTATCTAATTCCGATGAGCGACCCTGCGGTTCGTGCAGATGATCGGGTCCGCTCAACGCTGCTCGTCTGCGGCGCGACAGGCATGGGAGTCGGCGTTGCCTGGTGCATCTTGTTTCGCACGCCGGGCGTCGTCGTGACGGACGTGCTGCGCTGCCTCGTCGTGCTTTTGGCATACCTCGCGGCGCTGGCTGGAGTCGTGCTGTTGCTTTGTCGACTGCACATCCCGCCCATCTTGGCGGCGGCCGCAACCGTCGTGATCGCGTTCGCATGGCTCACCTGGCCGGTGTGGCTCAGCCCGGCCCTCTCCGGACCGCACGGCGAATCGATCGTCGGCCTGCTGGTTCACGCGGATCCGCTGATGGCGGCGAACTCGGTCCTGAAAGTGTTCGGTGCCTGGGATCATGCGTATTCGATCGCCTACAACCAACTCACGACGTTGAACCAGGATGCGCCCTATCGAATGCCCGGCAGCATTTTTCCGTCAGTCCTGGTTCATTGCGTGATAGCAGTTGCCGCGATGGCAGGATCGGCTTTGCCGACCGCTAGGACATCAACGGCGGGCCAAGCCCACCCTATGGGGCGGGATCGGGATCGGCGGGGCGCGTTGTGGGAATGAATGTGGGATCGAATTCGCCGAGGAGCAGAGGGGCGATGATCTTCTCGGAGAAATGACGGGAGAGGGTCCCGAGATGATCGCCGTCGTTGCCGAGGCGAAGCCAGCCGGCCTCGTACGGTCGCTGCACGAGCCTGGCGTATTGGCGTTCGTCGGCCCCCTCGGGCCGTGTAAAGCCGCACTTCCCCGCCGCATCACATTTGGGGCCGTCAATCGTACCGAATAATCGCGTGCCGGCGCTGAGGACGATCGCGTCATTCTCGCTCCAGAA
>JBBSDP010000115.1:0-7689 GCA_038240605.1 Tepidisphaerales bacterium
AAGAGTCACAGACTCAACTTCATCCGGTCGCGGAGGTCCGCATCGGCAGCGTCAAGGCCGCAATCTGGAGGAACGAAGGTGAAAGCGGGCCGCGCTTCAACGTCACCTTCCAACGCCTCTACCGCACCGAGGAGGGCAAGTGGCAGAGCACATACAGCTTCGGCCGCGATGACCTGCTGGTGCTGATGAAGGTCGCCGACGCCACGCACACCCGCGTGATGGAACTGATCGGCGACAAGCGCAAGCAGCGGCAGGAGCAGCCCGCCGCCTGATCCGATCGCATCATCTTCTCAGACCCGGCCGGGCGCTCCGTTCCCCGGCCGGGTTTCTTGATGTTCTAACGCACGGATTGCGTACACGCTTGACTGTCGAGGCACTGCAATTAGCATGCTCGCGGTGCGACTTGCCCTGGTCATCTTCGCGCTGTGGGTTCTGGTGGTCGAGCCGACCTTCCGGGTGTACGAGCTGATGGAGCAGCAATCGTCGCAATGCTCCGATGACGGAGCAGTTGGCGATGCCGATCAACTCATTCCGCCCGGTCACGTCATAGGCCCGCACTGGGTCAATCAGCATCTTCCGGTCACGATGATGGTGGCGCTCCCCGACTTGGCGGGCTTGTCCTTCCTGCTTCACCCGACCGCCCTCGCCATCGCGCCATCACCGCTTTCCGCTGAACTTTGTCTGCCCTACCCGCCCTCCGCGCTACCACTGCGCCTGTGATTCGCTTGCGCATCCAAGCAGTTGAGCATGTCCCTGTCTCATTCGGGTCAATGGAGAATCATTATGCGCAAGTGGCATCGCTGGATCGGACTTGGAGCCGTGGTGTTCCTGCTGAGCGTCGGGATCACCGGCGTCATCCTGCAATTTCAGCAATTCTTTGGCGCGGATGAAGCTGCAAGAGAGAAACTGGCATCTCTCACGTCCGCTTATTCGGTGTCAAGCGAGCTTGGCGACTTCACGCCCAAGCTCGCCAAAGCTCAAGCGTCCGTTGTTGCCCAAGCGGGCGATGCGAAGCTCGACAACGTGGAAATGCAATTGAAGGGCGAGCATCCGACGTTCATCTTTCACACGTCCGGCCCCACTCCTCAATCGCCGAATCGAAAGTACGTCGTCAATGCCGACACGTGCGCGATCGAGAAATCGGACGACGATGAACGCGAATCGTTCCTGTTGCGCCTACATACCGGCGAAGTATTTGGCGATGGCGGAGTCGTGCTCGGCATGTTTTGGGGGACGGCCTTGCTCGTGTTGTGCGTGACGGGCCTATACCTCTACTGGCAAATGTACAGCGCCCGCGCGAGGGTGAAGGGGTGGAAGAAAATCTTTTGGATGCTGCCGCTGTCGCTGCTTATCCCACAGCGTGCGTTCGCCGGTTCGCCGTTCCAGACGGATGATCCCGGATTCGTCGCACACGGATGGGAGATCAAGACCGACTCGACCTACGAGAGCAACGTCAATGCCGACATCCTCACCGCCCCGATCCTCGACCTGAACTACACGATTGTCGAGCATTTCAAGCTCGACCTGATTGTGGCGGAGAAAACGGTCTGGCCGCAGGGGGGGAGCGGGCGCGGAGATGCGCACACCGGGCTGGCCGATACGGACTTCCGTTTCAAGTGGCGGTTCCTCGATGAGAAGCCGAACAGTTGGATTCCCGCGCTGTCGATCGCGCCCAACGTCACCTTCCCCACCGCCAGGCGGAGCCGCGGCCTCGGAGATGGAATCTGGCGAGCGCGCGTGCCCATGCAGATCGGCAAAACGTTCGACAAGCTCTACGTCTATGGTGAACTCGGCTATCAGTGGGCGCTGAGCGAGCGCGGCGAGGATCAAGTGATTTACGGCTTGGCCGCACAGTATCAGTTGACCGAACATTGGAACATCGGAGCGGAGATTTTCGGCACGGACCTGTTCGGGATCGCCGGAGATTCCTCGGCGATAGCCAACGTCGGGGCGGTCTACACCTTTAACGACCACGTCCAGTTCCAGGCGGCTGTCGGGCGCACCCTCCGCGATGAAGACCGGGGCGGGCCGCAGTTGCTAATGCGCGTGCTGTTGCAGTTCAATTTCTGACCGAAAGCGGCGACCTACCTGCGTGACCGCGTTGCGTGCGTCATATCTCCGGCGTCGGCGACGACATTTGCTTAACCAGCGTATTTCGAGGAAAATCGGCGGTCTCGGCGACGAAAAGTTCAATTGTGTCCTGTCGCCCCGATTTTCTCAGTGACCGAAAGAGCCGGAGTTACGACTCCGGCTTTTTTCGTCCGCACGCCGCACGCCGGTTTTGGGGCAGATTTTGGGGCACATCAGACTTGAAACACTCAACCGAGCCCCTTCAGTGTGCTGAGGGAGGGGATATGCTGTGGAGTTACTCAGGCCGCGATGCACCAGTCATTCATTCTCAACGACGTGCCGCTGTGCATGTACAGCATGGGATCATTGAGTTATTCTGCACTGCCTTCTTGGGTTTGTCCTATGCCGCCATTTGATGCAGCGGATGTCGTTCAGACCGTTCGAGAACTATCATTGGTTCTCGACGCGCACCTGCGTCGCGGCTCGAACCGGCTTCGACCGACGGCCCGGACGGGTTTGCGCCTACCGAGGTGCGCTCGATGAATTCGGTTTCTCCCCCATCACTCGATCTGGCACGCACGCTGCTCACTCTAGAGGCGGCTGGCGGAAAGAAAAAGGGGGGCAAGAGGAGTGTCGGGACTGCGGCGAGCCACGCGGATCACGCGGTGCGGGTCTGTGAGAAGCTGCGGACGGTTCTCACGGCCTTCGCCGGGACCGCGGGCTTCCGATCGCTTCTTACGCGGTCGTTGACGCTTGCCAAGGCGCAGGAGCCTTTGCTCGCGGCGGTCCAGGTTCTTGAGGACGGCTCTCTGGCGGGGCTGGAGAAGGTTCGCGGCGATTCAAGCACAGGGGCGGCGGAAACGGCGGGGACCGGCGGCCAGATCCTCGTGGCCCAACTGTTGGACCTTCTGGTTATTTTCATTGGCGAGCCGCTGACGCTCCAACTGGTGCGCAGCGCCTGGCCGGATGTACCCACGAGCGCACTTAGTTCAAGAACCTAGGGAGAACCCATGAGCGGTCATACCAAAGTCGTTCTTCACAAGCTCAAGACCGGCGTGCCCGGTCTGGATGAGGTCTTGGGCGGCGGGCTGCCGGAGTACTCCTTCAACATCATCGCCGGATCCCCGGGGTGCGGCAAAACCACCCTGGCCCATCAGATGATGTTCGCCAACGCCACCCCCGCCAAGCCCGCGCTTTACTTCACCGTGCTGGGTGAGCCGGCGATCAAGATGCTCCGCTACCAGCAGCAGTACGCGTTCTTCGACCAGGCCAAGTTGAACAAGGCCGTCCGCTTCGTCAACCTGAGCGAGCTGGTGCTGGAGAAGGACTTGGGGGCGGTGCTGGCGGAGATCGTCAAGCAGGTCGAGGCCGTCAGCCCCGGCATCGTCGTGGTGGACTCCTTCCGCACCGTCGTGCGCAAGGCCCACGCCGAGCGGACCGGCGGCGGGGAAGTCGAGTTGCAGGGGTTCATCCAGCGCCTCGCTCTCCACCTCACCAGTTGGCAGGCGACCACGTTCCTGATCGGCGAATATGCCGAGAGCGAGATCCGCGACAACGCGGTCTTCACCGTCGCCGACGGGCTGTTCTGGCTCTACCAGACCGTCGAGCGCAGCTCCATCGTCCGCAAGATGCAGGTCGTCAAGTGCCGCGGGCAGGAGACGGTGCCCGGCCTGCACACGTTCCGCATCACCGGCGAGGGAATCCAGGTCTTCCCGCGGACTTACGGCCTGACCAGCAAGGCGGACCAGAAGAAGGGCACGCGTCGGCTCGGGACCGGCGTCCCCGAGCTGGACAAGATGCTCGGCGGGGGCATCCCCTCCGGGCACAGCATGTTGCTCGGCGGACCCTCGGGTTCAGGCAAGTCGATCCTGGGCGCCCACTTCATCGCCGAGGGGGTTAGGAAGGGCGAGCCGGGGGTGGTTGCCGTCTTCGAGGAGCTTCCCGACGAGTACGCCGCCCGCGGGGCCAAACTGGGCCTTAACATCGACGCGGCGCTGAAAAAAGGCACGCTGGAGATCATCTACCTGCGGCCCCTGGACCTCTCGGTAGACGAGACCGTGCATGAGGTCGTGGACGCGGTGAAGCGCACCAAGGCCAAGCGGCTGGTGATCGACTCGCTGGTGGGTTTCGAGCTGGCCCTGGCGCCCGGCTTCCGCACCGACTTCCGCGAATCGCTCTATCGCATGATCGTCGCGCTCACGAGGCTGGGCGTGACCATCATCTCGACGGTGGAGATCGAGGAGGACTTCATCTCGATGGGCCTCTCCAACTTCGGCATCTCGTTCCTCTCCGATGACATCATCCGCCTCCGTTATGTGTCGATCGACGGGCAACTCCGCCGGGTGATGATGATCGTCAAGATGCGCAGCGGCAAGCACTCGATCGACATGCGCGAATACCAGGTGACCAACAAGGGGATCGTGATCGGCGAGCGCCTGCGCGGCTACCGCGGCCTCACCAGCGGCATCCCCGGCCCGTGGGATCAGGGGCAGGCGAGCACCGCGGGATCGATTGGCGAGATGAACAAGAATCGGTAGCGTCTCCGAGTGCAAGTGCTCGATCAGTGCGCTGGTCCGATTAAATGCCGGATAGAGCGCAGAAACAGTGGATGATCCGCGCAGCGAGCGGCTGGGAGATTATCCCAGGGTCTAAGCAATTGTTTTAGGAGCTAAACCATTCTCCCACGGGCTGGGGAATTATCCCAGGGTCTAAGCAATTGTTTTAGGAGCTAAACCATTCTCCCACGGGCCGGGAAATTATCCCAGCGGCTGGGAGAATTGTTCACGGGCTAAAAGAATATCCCAGGCCGTAAAACAATCTCCCACGGCGAGGGAGAATTGTTTAGGGCGCGGGAGAATCACCCACCGCCTGAACGAATCGCCGACGGCGTAAAACAATCCACGTCGATCCGTCCTTTTCCCGCAGGTCATGGAGCAAGGATCGCCAGATTGCGGTTAACGCGCAGTGCACAGAGCGAAAAATTTACGGTAGAATGTCACTGCATGGCTGTGAAGCAACCAGACCCCGTTTCCGAGCATCCGCCGGAGTTCCCGCAACTCTGCCGGTTCCTGGCCGAGCGCTCGCCGCAGCCGATGGTCGCGGTTCAGGGCGTAACCCACATCGTGCGCTACGCCAACCCGGCGTTCCACCAGCTTCTCGGGACGGAAGACCAACACCTGATCGGACGCCCCTTCGCCGAGGCGGTGCCCGAAGGCATGGCCAACGGCTGCGCCCCGCTGCTGGATCGCGTCTTCGCCACCGGGAAGCCCGAGATGCTGGCCGAGCAGGAGCACGGACTGCACACCGTGAAGTCAGAGAGCGAGGAGCGGGCAAGGGGCGAGTTGCCCTCCCACTGGTCGTACCGGGTGTGGGCGATCCTCGGTCCTGTCGAGGTGGGGGCACGAGCGGATCCGACGCCCGTCGGCGTGATGATCCAGGTGACTGATGCGACCGAGACCGCGAGCTTCCGCAAATCAGCCGCGGCGATCAACGAGGCGCTGCTGATGTCTGGGGTCCGCCAGCACGAGCTGGTGGACAAGGCGGAGAAGCTCGCCGCCGAGCTGCGCCGCAGCGAGGCCGACGAGCGCGCGGCGAAGCAGGAGGCCGAGACCGCCAACCGCTCCAAGGACATGTTCCTCGCCACCCTCAGCCACGAGATGCGCACGCCGCTTAACGCCATCGTCGGCTGGCTGAGGATCTTGCGGCAGGACGGATGCAACCAGGAGGATATGCGCGAGGGGCTGGAGGTCATCGACCGCAACACCCAGGCGCAGGTGCAGCTGATCGACGACGTGCTGGACGTGTCGCGCATCGTCTCGGGCAAGCTGCGCCTGGAGATCAAGCCGTGCGACATGGCGGAGGTTCTCAACGCGGGCATCGACGTGGTGCGTCCGGCGGCGCTGGCGCGCGGCATCACGCTCGATGTGCAAATGGACCCCGCGGCCCGCCGCGCATCCTGCGATCCCGCGCGGATTCAGCAGGTCATCTGGAACCTGGTCTCCAACGCCCTGAAGTTCACGCCCAAGGGAGGAAGGGTCGGCATCACGCTGTCGCGCGAACATTCGGGCCTGACGATGTGCGTCCGCGACAATGGGCAGGGAATCAACCCGCAGCTTCTTCCCTACGTCTTCGACCGTTTTCGCCAGGCCGACAGCAGCACGCGGCGGAAGTTCGGCGGGTTGGGGCTGGGGCTGTCCATCGTCAAGCAACTGGTGGAGATGCACGGCGGAACGGTCGATGTGGACAGCGCCGGCGAGGGGCGCGGAGCGATCTTCACCGTCCGCCTTCCCATCCGCGCGGTACACATCAACGAGAGCGCGGAGGAACCGGACGCGGAGGCGGCCGCGAGTGAATCGGAACAGGCTCCCCCCTTGCCCGTTGTCCGCCTCGACGGTCTGCGCCTGCTGGTGGTGGACGATGAGGCCGATGCCCGGCGGCTGCTGGTGAAAGTGTTGGAGCAAGCCGGGGCGACGGTTACCGCCGCGGGCTCCGCCGCCCAGGCGATGGCGGCGCTCAAGCCGGGCGGGCAAAACGCGAATCCGCATGTTCTGGTCAGCGACATCGGCATGCCCGATGAAGACGGTTTTGATCTGATCCGCCAGGTCCGCAAAGCCGGTCACACCGCCCGCGACCTCCCGGCGGTGGCGCTGACGGCGTTCGTCCACAAAGAAGACACGCGCCAGGCGCTGCTCGCGGGCTTTCAGGTACACGTGCCCAAGCCGGTCGATCCGCACGATCTAACGGTGACCATTGCCTCCTTGGCGGGACGCACGGGTTAGGAGTCACGAGAATCGGCGCAACAAAATCGCCGGATTTTGGGCGATTTCATGGAATTCATCTGGACATGCAAGCTTCAGAGGATCTCGGCTGTGTGCTTATGGCTTGGAGCGGGGACCGCCGATGAAATGCCTCAGCAACGCGACGTTCAGCGCGGTTGTGCCCGCGACGAAGAGTTCTATTGGTGTCCTGTCGCCCCGATTTCTATCTCCGGCAGACTACCGAGATGGGTGAGTGGCAGCGGGATATCGAACCGCATTAATAGGGCAGGAAAGCCCATTTGGGTGCCGCTCGATCCAAAAGACCGTTGCGCATGCCCAAGGTCAGAGCGAATCACCGACCGGACCTGCAAGCTGCTTTCGTCCTCCGGCGTCGAACTCCTGCCGCAGCAATCGACGAGTCGCCGTCCATCCCGACGCATTCTGGCTTCCGCGACCTCCACCACATGACATCGCGCCACCGCGCTCCGCGCTCGGCCAGGTTGCTCTCGTTACGAAGCATTGGAAGGTGAGGCCCGCGGCGCTTCCCCGTTCGTTCCTCGAACAGCCTTGAAATGCTCATGCGCACCTCGACCGGACAGCGTTGTTCAGTGTCTTTCGCCAAGCCTCCTGCGGGTCCGTCGCCCGCTCTGGTCGTCCCCAGGTTGCGCCCTGCGGCATTGCAACGGCTCGTGCCCTCCGGATTTTTCGCTGTCGCCCCGCGAGGGGTTTGCTGCGCAAAGAAAAATCCCTCCGTCACGGCGCCCTTGCTAGCCTGGACTCCCGCCGCAGTCGCCGTCCCCTCCGGCCGTTGCTCCTAAAGGCTTCATGTTGGTCCGTCGCTGCGCTGTCCAATGAACGGACC
>JBBSDP010000116.1:0-7480 GCA_038240605.1 Tepidisphaerales bacterium
CAGCGCATAACGGCGGCAGACTTCGCGCGTCGCCTCGTCCGTTTCGCTGGTGACGATCAGCCAGCGGTCCAGCAGCCCGGCGTTGAGCCGTGCAGTTTCGGCGAGAAAGTCGGCATATCCAACGCAAACGGTAACGGCTTCTGTGTTTGTCATGGTCATGGTTCGGGTCAATGGTCTATCTTGATCTGATGAAGGAGAGGGATCCGCGGCTAGCGATTGCCGCTGCTTCGGTCGCGCCGATACGGGATCACCCCATTGAGAATCCGTCGCCGACGTTCGCAGCCGCAATCGGATGTAGAAGTCGGTTCATCTCTTTTTCGTCCGAAGCCGTGCCGTCGCATCGCATTCCGCACGGCGGCAGGCAGCCGGGCCAGGCCGATGCGCCGGATCAGCCAGGCGAGGGTATCGCCCAGCCCGCGCGCAGGAAATCGCTCGAGCGGGCAATCATGTTCGCGCGCGTGATCGATGATGTGCCGCCCATCCACGCGGCAAGGGCAGTCGCCCTGGCACCGTTGCGCGCGAAATGCGCAGGAGTGGCAGACGCGGATATTCCGCGTGAAGTGGAGAGGAAGCGTCATGGAGAAGGGAAATTCGTTTAGGCGTGCCGCGGACCGCGAGCTTTTTCTTAAGATTAGGAATAGGAAAGGCGGGATTGGTAGTCTTTTATCAGCCCAGTACCACCGATGTTCCCACTCCGCCCGAGCAGAGGTTTGAACAGATCGCGTACGCCCCGGCGGGAGGGCACGACGCACTGGAGATCTTTTCGGCCCAGAGGAGTCCGATCGAGCCGTACATCGCGATGACCCAGCGCATGGGGCCGGCGACTTCATTGCAGTCGGTCATCGAGCAGAACATTTCCCATCCGAAGGTGCATCCGCCTGTTTGCGGGAAAACGCCGGTGGCCCACTGGCAGTTGTTGGCGATGCGCGTGAGGGTGAAGGTGCCGTTGAGCGCCGCGATGCAGCAGGAATCACCCGGGCCACCCACGCCCGCGACGGTGAGCGGGTAGGTGGCGGGGCAGGCAGAGCAGACGGTGGGGCAGGTGACGGACGCACTTGCGCAGGCGTTGGCGAGGTGGCCGTTGGCGTTGTGGAGCAGGTTGCCCGATGCGCCGTGCTGGAGGTGGCCGGCGAACCAGGCCAGGAGAGCTGACGCGGAGACACGGCGACGCGGGAACGCAGGGAGTGGCGAGCGGACGCCGGAATGAGGGTCTCCGCGTCGCCATGTCGCCGCGTCCCGGCGTCGCGCGGAGTTGGGAAATCGCGAGGCAATCAAAATCATGGGCACGACTCCGTCGCGTCAACGGTGATGCGGGTTTCGGCGCTGGCCGACAGGAGCAGACCGCGGGCGTCGAACGACAACTGGCGAACGAACGCGTAGAGCGTCTTGTCGCCGGCGGCGTTGTAGACGGTCCGGCTCAAGAGGTAGACGTTGAGCGGCGTGGCGTTGGTCGCGCGCGACCAGGCGGCGGTATCGGCCGTTTCGCTCCCGCCCGTCGTGCCGCCCAGCGTCGTTGGGCTGGCAGTGGCGCCGACCCCGCCGCGCACCGCGACGATCTCGCGCGGCATCGATTCGGCCGTTCGTCCGATCACGGCGCCGACCGCATACGTGCCGGCGCGCAGGCGATGGCCCGTTTGCCCGTCTTCCTCGGCATTGAGGACCAGCGCGTCGTCCGCGCCCGGCGTGCGCATGCCCGCTGGCATCGCCAGGTCGGCGCTGGGCGTGGCGTTGCTGGCGCCGGCCAGCACGCGGCCGTTGTATTCTCCGCTGCCCGCGGCGGGCCCGGAGATCGCGACGACGACGGCCGCCAGTGGAGCGAGGTTGAAGAGGTAAACCTTCCGCGCTGGCGACGAACGGTCGTAAACGACGCCCACCTGCACGATCGTCCCCGCCGGCAACAGGTGCGTTCCGGCGGCGACTTCCGCGAGGTTGGTCGCGGTTAGGCACTGCCGCACGCCGGGCAGAGCGTCAGGAGTTGCCGAGAGACTCGCGCTGCTCTTCGCGATCGCGCGATCGACGTAATAGCGGGCATCTGAATAGTCCCCGGGATTTGCGGTCGAGCAGGGGTTCGAGCGGATGACGCCGACGAATTGCTCGACATACGCCGGCCGCGCCCGGCCGCCCACCGCCTCGCCGAGCACCTCGGAATACAGGTCGGCGAATTCCGGCAATTCATCGGATTCGTCCAGATCGTCGTCGAGCGGGATGATGATGTTGTCGTCGTCTATAACAGACATGGAAAAACAGTCGCGAGCGTTGGAATTGGATTCACGCGCTGCGCGTTTGGGAACGCATAGCGGATGGTGCGGCTAACTGTGGCGTAATGCATCGATTCATCTTCTCGAAACGCTGGTTGACCTGAGAGTGTGCTATGCGAGCGACGAACGCCGCAACAAAAAGGCGACGCATAAGATGTATTCAATGTCGAAAAGTTCCTGCTCGCGATGATCCAGCAGCTTCGCCGCGGTGGCGTTTCATTGGCGGAGAACTAAAATGTAGCTATGTACTTGGTCTATGTGGACGAATCGGGAAATTCAGGTACAAACTTGTCGGATCCTCAGCAGCCCGTCTTCGCATTGTGCGCAATGGTGGTCTGCGAGGATCGTTGGCAAGGCCTCGAACATTCGCTGAAGCGTGCCCTTGAGCCCCGATTTCCGGAATGGCAGAAGGTCGAAAATTTCGAGATCCACGGGGCGGATTTGCGAAGAGGGGTTGGTCAATTTGCCGGAATGTCGGTCGCCGACCGCATCGCGTTTCGAGACGAATGGATGCAGGTTGGGGCAGATCACGACATCCGATTGATCTTTAGGTCCGTCCACAAGAAGGCGTACGCCAGCTGGCTTGTGAAGGAATTGGGGAAGGGCGTAATTGTGAATCCGCACATTGTCGCGTTCGCGATGCTTTCCCGATGCGTCGACAACTATCTCAGCTCGCTCCCAGGCAAACCTCTCGGAATGCTTATCTCCGACGAGAATAAAGAGATCGTCGCCGACGTCGAAAAGTCGATTCAGGTTTTCCGAAGCTTAGAGGGGTCGTTGAGACTTAATCAGATTGTCGAGAAGGGGTTTTTCATTGACTCGTCCAAGAGTCTTCCACTACAGCTTTGCGATCTCTTCGCCCTGAGTTTGCGCAAGCGGATCGAAAGGTTTTGGGGAACTGCGCCTTCCAAACCGATTGACGATTCAGGCATCCAGTTCTGCGAAAAAATCTTGCACAATGACAACCAACACGATACGGACGTGCTCAATTGGCTAAAAGAATCGGAGCGGAGCGCAATAAAGAAGCGGCCAGGGGTTTCCCCAGGGTCGATTGACACCGGCCCTTGACTGGTCGCTTCGTGTACAATATCGGCCTTGGATCGCTAGGTCAAGAGCAGAAGAAAAGTCAAGTCCGATTATTTCGCTATTTCATCTTAGATCGCTGCTTAGGGTCTCGAATTGATGAATGAGTAATCCGCTTCCGCCAAATTAGCGCATATTCTGATTTGATCTTAAAACGCATTCGGCAATCCCAACTGGGAAAAGTCCTTCCGCAGATAAGGCAAAAACTTCGCGATGCCCTTGTCGTTGTTGGGGCTGGGCTGAATGTCGTCGGGGACCTTGCCGGTGTAGCGGTCGACGAAGTATTCGAGTTGTTCCCAGCCGTCCGGGTCGTATTCGAAGACGTATCGCACCGCGAAGCGCGAGCCGTTGTTCTGGCTGCGGGCGTCGACGGCGCGGCAGAGCCACGTCTTCGCCGCGCCGCCCTGCCACGCGGTGCTGTTCACCGTACGGCGGAACCGCGCCGAGCGCCCCAGCGGACTCCTGGGTTCGAGACGGACAAATTGAAGCGTGGTGTTGGGGGAGAGGACGGGGATTTGCAACCGGTCCTGGAGGACGTTGCCGCTTGGATCGGTGTACTTCACGATGATCGGCGAGCCGTCCGGCAGCGTGCTCACCAGCTTGCGCTGGTTGGTGCCGCTGATGATGATCTGGACGGCGTCCGGCGCCGGCCCCAGCTCCGGCGAGCCGTAACGGACGACCACCCGCGCGGCAGTCCGCGCATTCTCAAGCGGCACGGCCTCGATCGCGTTGACGAACAGCCCATAAACCGCGGGGTGCGATTCGCCGTACCGCGGAACGTGCGCGCCCGTGCCGGCGTCGGTCGCCGTCGCCGCCTGGACGAGCGTGTCCTTCCCCGGCGTCAGCCCGGAAACATCAAACACGCGCAGCAGCGACCCGCCGGCCCGCGTGTACGTGAACTTCGCCCCGAGGAGGAGATCTTCGGTGATCTGCATCATTGAAAAGTGCTGAGTGCTGAGAAGTGAGTACCGAGCGTTGGAGGTTGAACGTTCAAGCTCAATCACTGATCGCCGACGAGTGCTTCCTTCGACGTTCGCATTACTCTCGACGCGCCGCGTCACCCTTCAACGACTCCATACGCATACGTCACCGTCCACTCCCACACGTCGTTCCCCCGCGCATCGTGTCGAAGCAGCTTTGGCAAGGGATCGCTGAGGCGAGTGACCAGATCGTTCGTGCCCGAGGAAAGCGTCAGCGTCGCGTCATCGAAATGAGCGAGCAGCGTCCGCATGGCGGCGCAGGTCGCATCGTGCCCGACTCCATAGGCTGAAAAGCGCACGTGTGTAGTCGTTCGGGAGATCGCGGAGCCATAGGCGTACACCGGCGTTGCCGAGAGCACGTGCGAGATCAGGTAGGGCATCGGCGTGCGCTCCGGCGCATGGTCGCGAAACAGCCCGCCGGGGAACGCCGCCGTGAGGACGGCGTCGCCAGTAAACTTCGCGTAGATGGCGTTGAGCAGTGAAAGCATGTTTGTCAGTTGTCAGTTGTCAGTTGTCAGTTGTCAGTGGCCAGCTGTCAGCAGTTCGTTGCAGGTCGTCGGGATGCGGTCAGCCGTACAACGGACAACTGACAACTGACAACGCACTCCGTAAGCTCCTTGGAGTCAGGATGCCGTCAGCGTTCCGCAGTCGATCAGGTTGCGCGTCGAGATCACCAGGTGCGCCGGATTAGACGGGTTCGCGCTGATCGTGCCGCCGGGGTAGTGGTTCAACGTCGTGACGGTGACGGCGGCGGGGTTCTGCGTGAAGTCCGCCGTGCCGGTCGAGTAGAGGTTGAGCAGGCCGATGGCCGCCCCGGCGGCGGGGCGGTGGCTGAGCAGCGCGCTTCCGCCATTGTTGATCGTCGCGATGGCGGCGGCGCCGCGGGTGATGACGCTCGCTCCGCTGGAAATGTTGAGCACCCCGGCCGAGCCGCTGTTAGTGGTCAGCGTGCCGCCAGCCGCGACGTTGGCGTTGGCCCAGGTGACGCCCGCGCCAAGCTGGACGATCGCGGAGGAGCCGGAGACGTCGATCTCCGCGAGCGTCGCCGCCTCGCCCGGCAGATTGCTCGCCACGCCGACGCGCCCGGCCAGCACGTACAGCTTATTGCCGGCGTTCGTCCCCTTGATGCGAATCGGCTCGAGGCCGCTGTCGATCGAGATGCCGGTGCTGATCACCGCGCCCGTAAACGCGACCGATCCAAAATCCAGCTTGATGCGCCCCGCGCCGCCGAAGACGGTGCCGTCCGATGAAGCCGTCCCGACCGTCCAGGCCGTCGCGCCGATCCGCCAATACCCGGCGGTAGCGCCCGCCGTCGCAGTCGAACCGATCGTGCCGGTGAAGGTCTGGCTGATCGTCAGGCTGTTCAGCGTGACGGCGGACATGTCCGCCGCCCCGATGCTCGCCAGCGCCACCCCCGGCACGGCCCCAATGAACGCATCGTCGCCGTTCCCCGGCGCGGTTCCCGTGGTCCCATCGGATTTCGTCCAGTTGGCGCCGAGCGTCGGATCCGTGGAAGACGTGCTGGACCAGAAGTATTGCATCGTGTGCGTCCGTTGTCAGGAGGGATGTCAGTGGTCCGTTGTCCGTTGTCAGTTGTGAAACGCGCGCGTTCGAAACGTAGGGTGGGCTCGGCCCACCAACATCGATCACTGCGGTGGGCGAAGCCGACCCTTCGTCAGGAATCTCTCAGCTCGCAGTCGATCTGATACAGAACCTCGCTGGTGACGAGCGCGTTCGCGGATCGGAGCACCGCTTTCACAAGGTAATAGCGCGTCCCGTCGGTCAGTCGGTCGGTCAGGCCGACGCCGCCCGCGATGGCGGCGTCGAGGTCGGTCGTCGTGTAGACGTGATAGTTCACGACCATGTCCCGCCGCGCGTAATCCGCGACGACCGAGGCACGTGCTGGGGCGATCGCGCAGGGGACGTTGCTCAACACATTGGCGAACGTCCGCGTCGTTCCACCGCTGGCGTCGGCGGTCGTCGACTGCCTCTGGACCGTCAGCGTCTGATCGAGTAGTGCGGATAAGCTCATCGAAAAATAACCTTCGCATAGTCCACGTACGGCGCGATGAGGAGGCGGACTTTTCCGCTCAACGTGGTTGCGGCGGTCTGGGTGTGAACCTCGAAGCTGCTGGCGCCGAGCCTCGCCTTCTTCAGCGTGCTGTTGACCAGGCCCGCCTGATACAGGTCCTGCACGAGCTGAACGCACGCTTCCTGGATCGATTGGGGGACCACCGCGTAGCCGGCGACGTAGTCGATGCGGACGTTGAGATGCCCGCGCGGGAAACGGCGGGCATAGAGTTCGCCCGTCTCTTCGTCGAGTCGCCAGCCGGGCGCGGGGCTGGCGGAATCGTCGAGGGAATCGGGCGAGCCGCTGAAGGGCGGAACGTCCTCCCCGTAGATCTCGAGATACGCGCCGCCCTGGAACGCGGTGACGGCTCCCTGCAGCGGCTTGAAATCCGCGGTTGGCCAGCGCGAAAAATCACCCGCCGCCGCCTGGGTCTGGACTGTCGCGCTCCACCCGGCGCCCAGGGTGTTGATGGCGGTCGCGAGCTGGGCCACGGTCGGGTAGGTGGCGTAGGCGAGGACGGCGATCGCTGGCACGCCGGAGGCGACCCGCACCAACTGCACCGCGGCTGTCGTCGTTTCCACCGTCGCCCGCTGATTGGTCGCAGGATCGGTGTTGAGGACGAGCAACGCCGGCCGGGGAAAGCTGGCGACGCGCTGGATCTCGATCACCGGAAACTGCCGCAGTCGCAACGGCTCCAGCGCACCGGCGGCGCCGGAACCGCTGTGATACTCGCTGTAGGTCGTCTGCGTGAAATCACGATGGCATGCGGCGCGAATGGCATCGCTGGCCGCCGTGATGAGCGAAGCCAGGTAAGCCGGGTTGCTGGCATTGAGCGCGGCCAGCGTGGCGCTCTGGATTGCGCGGGAGTTGGTGATGAGGTCAGGCATTACGGTTCGTTGATTGGAGGGAGGAATTGGGCGGGTCGAGGGTTCTGGGTGCGATGAAAGCAGGACGCATTGCCGTGCGAGTTGCGTTGCGGGGGGCGGGGCGGGGCGGGGGGGGGGGGGGGGGGGCGGCGCCCCGAGCGCCGGCCCCCGCCCGCGGCGCGCGGGGCGCGGGGGGGGGGGGGCGGGAGGGTGGGGGGGGGG
>JBBSDP010000117.1:0-7411 GCA_038240605.1 Tepidisphaerales bacterium
AAGCCGGAAAAGGGTGAGGGGCCAGGGGAGCGGGGAAAACCGCTTGGGGCCTGATGGGGTTTTCCCCGCTCCCCTGAACATCGAGTTGCTAACGCTGCCGAACTCTTACAGAATCAACCCACGAATTGTGCCGATGAGCCAAAAATGCAAAAAAGGCGCGAAAATTGGCGAATGAAATAGTTATCAAGCCGCATGCTTTCGCGGCTCGCCATAGATGCGGAGATTCTGTGGCGCCGGCCCAGACCGACCTGCGACGAACCTCCCTGTCGACAACCGACGCCGTTCGCGTTGCCGGCTGGCAACAGGCGTTATAAACGGCAATCGCCGGTCCTCAATGAAAGCCGGCTTCCAGGCTGGCGAATGTTCGTCGTCGTCGGCCGGGACGTTTCGGTACGCGACTTGTTCAAGCTTGGGCAGGAGTATTTCAACGATGCAATTCCTCCACGATCCCGGCTTCTGGCATACCAAACTGAAGATCGCCATCCTCACCCTGGCGACCTTCGCCGCGATGTGCTGAGGACGCCCCGCACGAACTTCATTTTTCCGTCAGGACGTTTTTCTGCCGTTCGGCTGCCGCGCCTTCAGGGCTCAGCCCAAAGATGTGAAACTGGTGGGACAACGGCTCGTACCCGTGCTCCCGGCAGATCTCGTCCCGCAGCTTGCGAAGCTTCTCGCTGCTGAACTCGATGACCCGACCCGTCGCCACGCAGATCAGGTAATCCGACGTCTGCCGCCCCGCTACCACTTCGTAATACGACTGCTTGTTGTCGAAGAAGACCTGCCGCAAAACCCCCGCATCCTGAAGGTGGCTGAGCGTGCGGTAAGCCGTCGCCCGGCTGACCCGATGACCGAGCTGCTTGAGGTCCCGCACCAGCTTCTCGACCTCAAATAGACCCGAGTGGCGCAGCACCGCATCGAGGATCATCGCGCGTTCCGGCGTGAATTTCAGCTTTTGGCCGTGCAAGTAGCGCCGAAACAACGCGCAGACGGGCTCGTAAGGGCGGAGCGTCTGAAGCACGCCAGGCCGCTTGGGAATAGTCTGAAGGATCTGCTCGCTACCGGCCATCGCGTCAGTGTAGCCCTGCATCCAGCGCTCGACAATGTTGCGTGATCTGGAAGCGCGGGCCACAATCGCCACCGCGGCGCGATGCAATTTCCACTTGGAAAACCGATCCTCGCGATGCTCCTCGTCGCCGCCGTCAGCGGCGCGGCCATCGTCCTGCGCCCGGTCCCCAAGCGCGCAGACCTGTCCCTCTGGGTCTTCGACGATGACCACTCGCGGGCCTACCGCACGCTTGAGCCGGGCTTCCGGCATGTCGCGGGCCATTCGCTGCGGGTCGAGCTGATCGGCAACACTGCGATCAACATGCGTCTCTCTTCTCTCTTCCTTTCCGGCCGAAGCGGGGCGGCCCTTCCCGATGCCGCGGAAATTGAGATCGGCAGCATTGGTCGGTACCTTCGCCCACCCGCCCAGGACGTGGGCTTCCTGCCCCTAAACGATCTGCTCGCCAACTCGGGCCGACGCGAGATCCGATCGCTGACCGACCCGGGACATCGCGGCTGGAACGCAAGGCTTGCGCGCGATGGCCACATTTACACCCACGATGGCGCGCGATGGCAGCTCAACCCGTCACGAATAGTGCCAGATTCTTGGCTCGATCGGATCCTCCCCGCTCGACTGGCTCCATGGACGAAGGACGGCGTCATCTTCGGCATCCCGCACGACGTTCACCCGGTCACCCTCACCTACCGCGACGACCTGTTCCGCGAGGCCGGCATCGACCTGTCGACCGCAACCACCTGGCCGCAGTTCCAGGAGATGTGCCTCGCGTTCCAACGCTATTGGATGCAACACGGCAAGCCGCACCGCCATGCGATGGAGCTTCCGCCTTCCAGTTCGGATGATCTGGTCCTCATGCTCCTCCAGCGGCACGTGAACGTCGTCGACGATCGCGGCCGCGTACACATTGCCGATCCGCGCGTTGCCGCCACGATCACGTTCTACGCGCAGCTCGCCGCCGGACCGCGCGCGATCGGCACGGCGGTGGAAGGCGGGACACACGCATGGATCGGGGATCTGGAAGCCGGCAACGCCTGCTGCATCTGGACGCCGGACTGGAAGTGCAACGAGCTCCGAACGTACTCGAACGCCACTGCATTGCGCGGCAAGCTGCGCATGATGCCGCTGCCGCGCTTCCAGCCCGATGACGCCCCCACCGCGACCTGGGGTGGCACAATGATCGGTATCCCACGGCGCTGCATCCGCCCCGCTGAGTCTTGGAAGCTGATCGAATACCTCTATCTCAGCGAAGCAGGCCTCCATCAGCAGGCGATCAGCCACAACCTTCCGGCCCTCCCCGAGCAATGGAGCGGCCCCCTCTACCAGCAGCCTGACCCGCTCTTCGGTGGACAGAAGGTGGATCGCTTGTACGCCGATCTCGCGGCACAGATCCCGATGCGCTATGTGACGCCGGTCACCACCCTCGCACAGCTCGAATTGGCGGCGGTCGTCAGCCGTGCCGTCGAACATTCTCGGCGATACGGGACTGACGGCCTGGAGGCAAAGACCGCAGGATGGCTTGAGTGGTTCGAGCGAGACGTGGAGCGCCGCGTCGAGCACGCGACGTTCGATGAACCGTAATTCGGAACACGATATTGCCGACCGCTCCGGCGCCGCATCGGGCAGCGCGGCCCGCTCGCGCGCGTCCCTGCTGTGGGCCGCGCAATACCGCTTCGCCCCGTACGCTTTCGTCTTTCCCTTCGTCGCGCTGTTCGGACTCTTCTTCCTCTATCCGCTGCTCCGCAGCGTTCCACTGAGCCTGCAAACGACGTCGGGCCCGGGACTGATGCGCTACGTCGGTACCTCGCACTATCGCTTTCTCCTGACCGACTGGCTTTTCTGGCTCGCGGTCGCCAACACACTGGTCTACGCGATCGGGTTCCTCCTGCTTCAGGTCCCACTCTCCCTGGGCCTGGCCCTGCTCCTGAACAGCCCGCGCGTGCGCTTCCGCAACGCGTTCCGGCTCGCCTTCTTCTCCTCCAACCTGATCGGACAGGTTTTCGTCGCGATGATCTTTTCCCTGCTCCTGGCCCCGCGCTACGGCCTCGTGAATCGCGCCTTCGGCTGGCTGCTACCCAACGGCGTCGAAACCAACTGGCGCGGCGATCCGCGCTACGCGATGCCCGCGCTGGTGCTCGCGACTCTCTGGCTGACGGTCGGGTACGGCATGGTCTACTTTCTCGCCGCGCTCCAGGCGGTGGACCAGGAGCTGTACGAGGCGTCACAGGTGGATGGCGCCGGCGCCTGGTCACAGTTCTGGCACATCACGCTGCCGGGCATCCGGCCGGTGGGGGTCTTCCTGATTCTGGTCGGGACGATTGCCGCACTCTCGCTCTTCGAGTTGCCGTTCGTCTTCTTCCAGGGGGCGGGACCGCGCTTCGCCGGGTTCACGATCGTCGAGTACCTCTACGCACAGGGGTTCGAGGCTGGCGACCTCGGCATGGCGGCGGCGGTGGGCTGGGTGCTGGTTGCACTCATCCTTATCGTCGCGCTCGTCCAGATCAAAGTCAGCGGCGCGGGGAGGGACACAGCATGATCCCCCGCGCAACAATTTCCGATCGACGCTCCTCGCAGCCCGGTTCGCAATTGGGCACATTGTTCCTTCACCTGGTGCTGGCCGTACTGGCGTTCGGCGTGCTCGCGCCGTTCCTCTGGATGCTCTGCGCCAGCTTCAAGGAACGACACGATGTGATGGAGCACGCATTCCTCCCCTGGGCTCACCTGGACCGGCTGACGCTCGGCAATTTCCGCACGCTGTTCCACGCCGTGCCGTTTGGGCGGTGGCTCATCAACAGTCTGTTTGTCAGCTCGGTTTACACCGTGCTGGTGGTCACGCTCAGCAGCCTGGGCGGCTTCGCGCTCGCCAAGTATCGCTTCTTCGGAAAGCGCCCGCTCATGGCGATGATGTTCGCCACGATGCTGATGCCCGGACTCGTCATGCTGCCCAGCAGTTATGAGTTGATGTATCGCTTTGGCTGGCTGAACTCCTACGCCGCACTGATCATCCCCGGCGCCGTCAGTGTCTTTGGCATGTTCCTCTTCCGCCAGACGATGCTTTCCGTCCCGGATGAATTGCTTCACGCCGGCCGCGTCGATGGATGCAGCGAGCTGCGGCTCTGGTGGGACGTGGCCGTGCCGACGGTGCGGCCGATGATCGGCGCCTACACGCTCCTGAGCTTTCTGGCCGCCTGGAACAGCTACCTCTGGCCGCAGGTCATCCTGCAGGACCAGTCGAAGTACACGATCCCCATCGGCCTGGCCGGCATGCTCGGCCTCCCCCAATTTGAATCTCAATACGGCGTGCTGATGGCCGGCGCCACGCTCGGCGTGCTTCCCGTCCTCACCCTCTTCATCATCCTGCAAAAAGACTTCATCGCCGGCCTGACCAGCGGCGCGGTGAAGGGGTAGTCCGTGGGTTAATAAGGCGGAATTTTCGCGGGAAGGTTCTTAAGTTGAGTTGGAAACGTATGCCTCAATAGCTGCGCCAAATCGGTGACGGCATTTAATGCGGATTGTGCATGACTTTTCCCAAAATAATCCGCCGGAATCATCCAAGTCAAACCAGCGTCGAAGACATATTCGCTGTTGAGCGGCGGATTTGACAGATGCGGTCCCGGTGGCAGCCATCGCTCAAGTCGAGCGACGGTGTTCCGCAACGAACTTGGATTTGGAATTCGAAACTTAGTACAGATCGAGTCAATATTGGACAGCACGCGGTGGTCTCGCATCCATTGCGGACCCGACGATTTAGACGGCGGGAATGAAAATGGGCCTTCGAGCGCCATGGCCGCCTTTCCCATCATTTCCCAAGCGTGTTGGCATGACACAATACAACCGGCAAAACGGCGCATCGCGTATAAGGCGACGGCATCTCGCGCGAAGTGAATCCCGGCGCGATACGAAAGTCGTGCGAA
The DNA here is from genome assembly GCA_038240605.1 of Tepidisphaerales bacterium. GTDB lineage: Bacteria > Planctomycetota > Phycisphaerae > Tepidisphaerales > Tepidisphaeraceae > JBBSDP01. The sequence goes on from JBBSDP010000117.1 coordinate 4,975, forward strand.
TTCGTTTTGCGATGGGGGAAATATCGGCAAGGGCTACCCGAGCAGTTTTCTCGCGCGTCCGCCGACGTCTAGGAGGAATTCTTTGGGCTCGTCCCGGAGATGTGTCGCAAACGGATGCCCGCTTTCAAGTGCATCTCTAAATTCGTCTGGACTCATCGCCCAAAGACGCAAGTGCCCTAGTAGTGGGAAATCCTTTGTTGCACGAAATGTCACGGCAAGCGGCTCAGGAGTTTTTGATGGATACGGATAGCCTTCAACAATTTCCAAGAGCCAAATCTCCTCAGAATATTCCTCCCTCGCCAGGGGGCCGAAGAGAACTGCAGCTGTCAGTTTCATCTTCTGGCTGAGATATTCTTCTCGATGCTCAATAACGAGTTCCTTCGTCACGGCACGAATGTAATCGACCTTGGCGCGAAGATACGGATTGATCGCTAGCGAACTCATTAGCTTATTCTATGAATTCAGAACGGTTCATTCAAATGGAGCCGAATGAGGGCACACGCGCCGTTGATTTCCGAACAACGTCATATTCCGAGCATCGAGAATCTGGACTTCGACAAGTTCGCCAACGAGCGAGGTTTCACCGTCGAAGACGACAATCTGATCTCCCATCGTCCGACTCGTGAGCTGTGCGCTCTCTGGTGTTTCGGAAATCGCCGAGGCAATCCATCCCAGTTCGACGGCCCCGGATGACGGATAGACCGGCTTGTTCGCCAACTTGCTCACCCCTTCCACCAGGACCTGCACCGTCTTCCCAATCATCTCCCGGTTGTTGTTGGCGATTACCGTCTGCTGCACGGCAAGCAGTGCACGGTTCCGGCTGCGCTTCACGCCTTCGGGCACGTCGTCCTCGAATCGATCGATGGCGGCCGTTCCCGGACGCGGCGAGTACTTGAAGATGAACGAGTTCTTGAAGCGGCAGTAACGGAGTAGCTCGGCCGACGCCGTAAAGTCTTCATCGGTTTCGGTCGGGAAGCCGACGATGAAGTCGCTGGCGATGCTCACGTCCGGCATCATCGCGCGGGCCCGGTCGATGAAATCGGTGTATTCGCGTGCGGTGTAACCACGATTCATCAAGCGAAGGATGCGGTCGCTTCCGCTCTGCACCGGCACGTGCAGGTAGCGGCAGATGCGCGGGCAGTCGCGCATGACGCCCAGCGCCGCATCGGTGAAGTCGCGCGGAAAGCTGGTGACGAATCGAAGTCGTGGCAGGTCAGGAACCGATTCATGAATCTGGTAGAGCAGGTCGGCGAACGTCGTCGTCCGGCCATCGCCGTGACGAAAGTTGTAATGATTGACGGTCTGTCCCAGCAGCGTCACCTCGCGCGCGCCGGCATCCGCCAGCCGTTTGACCTCCTCGACCACGTTCACCGGCGGACGATGCACTTCCGCCCCGCGCGTGTACGGCACAACGCAGTAGGTGCAATACTTGTTGCACCCGCGCGTGATCCGCACGTAGGCCTGGGCGATGCCGTCCTCGGCCGAGATGCTGCGCGAGAGATCCAGCATCTCCAGGTGATCTTCCGCCGACTCCAGCGTGCTGGAGCGCCGTGCGGCCGCCCCCATCAGCGCTACTTGCCGCTTCCGCTTCGTGTGTGACGAACCGGTCAACACCGCGTTGTGAACCAGACCCGTCAGCTTATCGAGCTCCCCCGGACCACAGAGCACATCGACGTGCGGATACCGCTTGAAGATGTTCGCCCCGTCCCGCTCGGCCATACAGCCGATCACGCCGATCACCAGTCCCGGGTCCGCTTCCTTCCGCTCGCGCAGCTCGCCAAGCCGCGACCAGACTTTCTGCTCCGCGTGTTCGCGCACCGAGCAGGTGTTGTAGAGGATGACGTCGGCCACGTCGCGATCCTCCACCTGCTCATATCCCTGCGCGCGGAGCTGTCCCATAACCAGCTCGCTATCGAGCACGTTCATCTGGCAGCCGAACGTTTCCAGGTAAAGCTTGCGACTCATGAAAGAACCAGCGGAAACCAACCGCGGAACCTTTGCCGTTGGTAAGATGGTATTCGCCCAACGCTGCGAGTCCAAATCGCCCACGTTTGGCTGGACGCTTGTCGGTTCCCGAAACCGGGCGCGCTTATGAAATATCTCCCGAGCGTCCTTTTTATCCTCGTGATCTCATCCTTCGGCGATTCGAACACCTGCGACAGTGTTTGCCGCGCCAATGGCTCGCATGATCCGCCAGAGACACCGTCTATCCCCCGCCAACGCGCGCCCGTCCCATCGGACGAGCGTCAACAGGATGTGAATGAACCCTCCCATACACGCGTGAGCGCCATGACGGAGGAGGTGCATGCGGCTCGGATGGCGGATATCGATCGGTTGATGAACGAGGCGATCAACGCCCGCCAAAGCTACTCCGTCAGATTCAAGCTACTCGCTCATGCTCGTGATCTCGCAGTCGAAGCGGCCGATTTCCAAGCTG
>JBBSDP010000118.1:0-7371 GCA_038240605.1 Tepidisphaerales bacterium
GACGTCACCCGCCCGACAGCCCGCGCAACCACACTCGTGAATCGGCCGCTCCGTGGCCATGTCCAAACTCCTTCCTTGGAGTGAACGCGATACTACATCAGACGCGCTGATTCACGAAATAGTTTCTGGACGGGTGCTTAATGGCGGAAATGGCGCTGCCCCGTCAGGACCATCGCAGCCTGACGGCGGTTGACCAGTTCCAGCGTCTCCTTGTCCTTCACCGAGCCGCCCGGATGGATGAGGGCGGTAACGCCCGCATTGAGCAGCAACTCCGGCCCATCGGGAAACGGGAAAAACGCATCCGAGGCTGCCACGGCGCCGGCGGCGCGTTCGGCAGCCTTGGCGATGGCCGTGCGGGCGGCTCCGACCCGATCGACCTGCCCGCCGCCGATCCCCACGACCTTCTGTTCGCGGGCGATGACGATCGCGTTGCTCTTAACGTGCTTGCAGGCCAGCCACGCCACCTTCAGGTCGGCCCATTCCTCGCCGCTCGGCTCACGCTCGGAAACCACCTTTGCCGTCGCGGGGTCAAAGCCGCTCAGGTCGCGCTGCTGCACGAGGAACCCGCCGACGATCATGTGCATGTGCAGTTCGGCAGGGTCGGCCTCGGCGACGGTCTTCACCGGACCCACCTCGAGGAGGCGCACGTTCTTCCACCGCTCGCGCAGGAGCTTGAGCGCATCGTCGTCGTAGCCGGGGGCGACGATCACCTCCAGCAGCTTGTCGATCGAGGTGATCGCCTGCGCGGTGGCGAGGTCCACCTGGCGGTTGAGCGCGACGATCCCCCCGAACGCCGCCAGCGGGTCGCCCGCGAACGCATTGCGAAACGCGATTGGCAACCCCCCTTCCGATTCGGCCACGGTCGCGAACCCGCACGGCGTCGCGTGCTTCACGATGCACGCCGTCGGATCCGCCAGTTCCTTGACCGCGTTCAGCGCGGCATCGGCATCGAGCAGATTGATGTAAGACAGTTCCTTGCCGTGAAGTTGCCGGGCGAACGCCACCGACGCTTCGGCAGGCTGTTTTCCGACCAGCAGCGTCGCTCTCTGGTGCGGGTTCTCGCCGTAACGAAGGTCCAGCGCCTTGTGCAGATTGAGCACCATTCCAGCGCTGTCGATGCCCGCCGCCGTAGCCAGATAGTTGGCGATCAGCGAGTCGTATTCGGCGGTATGGGCGAAGGCGCGCTGGGCCTGCTTGAGACGGTGCTTGCCGCAGGAGCTGCCGCCGTGTTCGCGCAGGTCGCCGATCACTTTTTCGTAGCGCTCCGGCGACGTCACGACCAGGACGTAGCGATGGTTCTTGGCGGCGGAGCGGATCATGCTCGGCCCGCCGATGTCGATGTTCTCGATCGCTTCGTCGAGCGTGACGCCCGGCTTCTTCACCGTCTGCTCGAAGGGATACAAGTTGATGCAGACCAGGTCGATCGGTCGGATGTCATGCTTACGCATTGCAGCAAGGTGCGCGGGATCGTCGCGCAGGGCGAGCAGGCCGCCGTGGATTTTGGGATGCAGCGTCTTGATCCGACCGTCCATCATTTCCGGAAAGCCGGTCACATCTGACACGTCGGTCACCGAAAGCCCCTGCTCGCGAAGGAAGCGTGCCGTGCCGCCGGTGCTGATCAGTTCCACCCCGAAGTCGCGCTGGAGCGCCTTGGCGAAGTCGGCCAGGCCCGTCTTGTCGGAAACGGAAATCAGGGCTCGTTTGATGGGAACGAGGTCGGACACGGGTAAACTCACTTTCCTTGACGATCGATCTCGGTCGCACGCGGCATCTGCGGTAATGCACGCGAGCGGGCACTCCGGGAACGGAAGGTTAGCGTGGCTCCCATGTCGAGGAAAGCATGATCGTCGGCATCCTCAGCGACACGCACGACCACGTCGATGCGATGGCCGCCGCCATGGAGTTGCTTCGCGCCGGCCGAGCCGAATTTTACATCCATTGCGGGGACGTCGGCAGCAGCGCGGTCCTCGATCACCTCGCCGGGGTACCCGCTGCCTTCGTCTGGGGGAACAATGACTGGGACCGGGAAAAACTCGAACGGTACGCGGCGAGGCTGGAAATCGGCTGCCACGGCGCGCTGGCCGACTTGGAACTCGACGGAAAGACGTTCGCCGTCATCCACGGCGATGACCTTCGGCTGCGACATGCGCTCCTGACGGCGCAGCGACACGACTATTTGCTACAGGGCCACACACACGTTCGCCATGACGAACGTGTCGGACGAACGCGCATCATCAACCCCGGCGCGCTCCATCGCGCACGCCAGAAAACGGTCGCGCTGCTCGATACGGCGACCGATAGGCTGCGGTTTCTTCCACTCGGCCCAGGCCCTCTCCTTCCGTAGCCGTTGAGCTGGTTCGCCTGCCGCAGCCTCTGGGGAGGGTTCAGGGTTCAGTCGGGGGCGCAGTTCGCCTTTTGGAGCCGCGCACGAAGTAAGCGTTCCGTCTTCACTGAACCCTGAACCCCGAACCCTGCCAGCCACCGCGAACCCTGAACCCTCCCGAAATCCCCATCACCACGAACGAGCGCTTCACCCCCGGACGCAACCGAGTCGTCCGCGGGTGTTGCGCCCGCCCGGATGCTGCTACAATCGCGAGACATGTCCGATGGCGGTTCCAGCTCGTCCAGCATTCGCAGCTTCCGGCCTGCGGACCTTCCTGCCTGTCGCCAGCTTTACGTGGAAGGGCTGATCGGCGGAAAGATTTCCGAGAACGATACCGCGCTCGACCTGGACGACATCGAATCGGTCTACATGAAGACGCCCGGCAACCATTTCTGGGTCGCCGAAGACCAGACTGTTGCGGTTGTCGGAATGATCGGCGTGCAGAATCACGACGAAGGGGTCGGCGAAATCCGTCGCCTGCGCGTCGCCGATTCACATCGGCGCCAGGGCATCGGCAGCGCCCTGGTCGAGCAGGCGCTGCGCTTCTGCCAGGAGCGCGGCTACCTGAAGATCACGCTTGACACCTTCCTGGAACGCGAGCCGGCGATCAAGCTCTTCGAAAAATTCCGCTTCCGCCACCACCGCACCCGCACCGTCGCCGGCAAAGACCTCATGTACTTCTACCTCGACCTGTACATGGGCGAGGGGCGGGCTAAAGACAGTTAGGCTTTCAGACAATCACGACCGAATTTGACAGTCCCGCCCCTCCGATTAAATTCGTTGGATCGGGACCACGATCGGGGTCGTGATGCAAATTGAATCAAACGCCATGGCTCGGCCATCGGGCTTCGTGCCCAATGATGCGATTACGCTTGGCGTCGAAAGCTACAACCACCTCGGTGACTGTCTGTGCACGACGCCCGTGCCGCGGCTTTTGTGCGAGGGTGGGAATCGCGCTGTGTTTGTTTCGGAAGAGCCGAACTGCCGGGTCGTTTTTGCCAACAACCCCTACGTCAACGGTTACGGGCCGGGCGGAATCCCGTTGTTTGCCCAAGCGCGCGGGAATGGACATTGGATCCAGCGCATCCAGCAAGGCCTCGATCTCCCGATCGATTCCGTTCCGAAGCCCGAGCTTTTCTTGAGTCAATCGGAGGTGACATGGGCGGCACGGCAGCGACAACTGCTGCCGCCGAGCCGATCCGTCTGCGTCCTCTCCACTTCAGCAGTCAGCGATTGTGCGAACCTCGAGCAGGTCGATTGGGCATCGGTCGTCGAGGGCCTGTCGGAGCGCTACACGGTGGTGCAGCCCGTTTTGGGAGAGGCGGGTGTTCCGGGCGCCATCGTCCTTCGAAACCTGCCCGTCAGGCTGTACATCGCGCTGGTCGCCGTCGCGGATTGCTTCGTCGGCGGCACGTCCGGCGGCTCGCACGTCGCCGCGGCCTTCGATGTTCCCGCGTTAGTCGTCTGCTGGCGGTCGCTCTTGGATCACGTGCGCTTTCCCGTCTCAGGCCTGGGACCGCAGGCGGCGTTCCTCTACCCGCAACAGTGGTTCATCGCCTCAGAGGATCTGACCTTCGGCCATTTCCGCCGTCGCGTCCTCCACGATCTGTTGACGGACCTCGCGCTTCGCGGACGGTCCGGGCGACCCACCAACCTCGGCAGCCATCCCACGCACCCGTGCGGATTCGCCGCCGCGCCATCGAGGTACACGTTGATGACGGATGCTCGACGGTTCGTTCGCGTCCCAGGCCTTCCGGGCGATGGCGGCAAGCAAGTAGTTGCGAATCACGCCGCGCGTTGGCCGCGCGCCGCGAGTGTCGTGGAGTAGGCAGGACATAGCATGGACGAGTTCATCGAGTTCCTCGCATACACGCTGTCGGCGATGGGATTGACGATCCTGCTCGTCTGGCCGCAAACGGGTCCCAGTGCGTGGGTCCGTGAACGAGTGCTGAAACGCGGGCTGCCGAGTCGGGCGCAAGCGGTGCTCGATTGTTATATTTGCTGCGGCTTCTGGTGCGGGCTGGTGTTCTCGCCGCTCTGGTGGACGCTTCAGCACCGGCCGTGGTGCTGGACCGGATGCCTCGTCGTCCCGACGTTGTTTTGGCTGGTCTTACGGCCGACCGACGAAAGTTATACGCGCGTATGGATGTTCCCAAACCAGAGCAGACCCCGACCGCCGCCCGGCCGCAAGTCGGTCGCGTTCGTGGCGAACTGATCCGTCAGCGGCAGGAAGCATTGGCGCGTTCACCTCAGCCGCCGTCTGGCCGTCCCTGTGGCGGCTGTCGTGGGCGTCCGATCGCGCGATGATTTTTTTCTTGCAACGTAGCCGTGAGTTCGCTTAACTGATTTGCCGCTCGGCGTCGGCTTCCATCCCATCTTTTTGCGGAGAGCCGGTCGAGCGCGCGGCGGAGAAAATCCCCGGGGCGTTGGCGTCCTCGGGGGCTCAGTGCTTTTATGTCCTGTCCTTCGGGGTCCTGCCATGGCTTCGTCGATTGCGCCTTTTGTTCCTCTGGTTCCGACCACCATTTGTTCCGCCTGCAACGTGAGCCCGTTTCCCGTGACCGGCTCCTGCCCCGCGGGGACGCACGGCAGCCCCGTCTTGCTCGCGAACGGTCTTTTGAACTTTCGCCTCCCGCTTCTGTCGAGCAAAGCGGTGGGCACCGGCAGCTTCTTGTTCGTGCTGGAGTACCTGGCCGGCGCGCCGGTGTCACCTCCAGCGACGGAACGGTCGGGCTGAACTTCAACTACGTGCAGAACGCGAAGCTGGTCGCCTCGGGTGCCAACGACGTGCTGCTGCATCTGGGTGAGAACACGCAGGAGCTGTTCGCGTACTTCAGCCCCGGCGTCTACTCCTCGGCGGCCAACAACTCCCGGTCGGTGCTGACGCGCAGCGGACAGGGGACGGCCGCCGACCAGTTCACGATCGTCTCGGGCGACGGGGGCGTCAGCGTCTTCGCTGGCTTCTATAGCTCGATCACGACGCCCGGCCGCCTGAAGACGATGACCGACCGCCTCGGCAACGTCCAGTCTCACGGCTGGGGATTGGTCGGCAGCAACCGGACGGTGAACACCGCCGCGGTCTATGCCAGCGCCACGCCGCGTCAGCAATTCAGCCATTACAACGACCCGACCGACACGTACCACTACGGCAAGGTGCAGCAGTTGATCGAGTCGGCCAGCGGATCGGGGATCAGCGGGGCGGGGGCGTACGGGTACATGTACTTCAACAGCGGCCTGCCGGCGAACCTGATCAACCCCGCCGACCCGATCGTGAGCCGTACGATCGAGACCGACCGCAACGGCAACCAGATCGTCTACGACTTCAACGCCGCCCAGATGCTCGTGCACCGCCAGGCGTTCGCCACGCGCGGCAAGAACAGCCTGGAGGCCAGCAGTTGGGAGACGTGGACGAAGTACAACGCCCACAACCAGCCGACGTCCACGGTCCCGCCCGCCGGCAACAGCATCGCCTTACGCCTACGAGGACGAGACAAACACGATCCAGTTCGGCAGCGTCCCCTACGGCCGGCGGATCGGGCTGCTCCAATCGATGACCCGCTATCCCGGCAACACGCTGGGGATCCCCAGCCGGCCGGGCAGCAACGGCCAGACGCAGTTGCAGGAGCTCTACTTCTACGATCCGATCTTCAACCAGCTCTGCGCCCGCATCGAGGCGCGGGGCAACCCGATCGACGGAAGTGGGGACTTCTTCGCCCCGCAGAACCTGGGCGCGACGCCGACCAGCGCCGACCGCAGCCGTTATGCGACAACGACGTTCTTCGACTATCAGAAGGACACTTCGGCGGTCGTGCAGGCCGACGCGACCTTACAGGCGCAGCTGGGTCTGAACTCGACGCAGATCGGCCAGTTGATCACGTTCGTGGGCAACCAGATGAACGTGCCGACCAACCAGGGCCCGCTGCCCGCCGGGTTCCAGATGGGCATCGGCGACGTCAACGGCGAAGGCACTGGCAACGGAACGGGAACCAACGCCCGCCACCAGGGCGTCGTCGTCAAGGTGCAGTACCCGAGTGTTCAGCAACTGGTGCCCGCGACTCCCTGGACCTGGCAAACGCAAAACATCATCGAGCTGTTCACGAGCAACGCCCGCGGCCAGGAGACGACATCCACGGACGCCGAGGGGAACCTGACGGTCTACGTCCGCTTCCCCGAGAACGATCCGGAGGGGGCGGGCCAGTTCCTCGTTCCCACGCTCTCCAACCAGCAGTACGGGTTCGTGAAGGAAGTGCACGTCGACGCCGATCCGGCCACGGTCATGAGCCTCGTCGGAACCGACGGGGACATGATCACCTTCATCGGCAACAAGATCACGCGGACCAACACGCCCGGCGTCTACCAGGACCTGGTCACGCGCTACCAGCCCAGTTCCACGGGAGCCGGTTGCGCGAGCTGCGCCTACGACCCGCTCGGCAACCCGCTCTCGACGACCGACCCGCGCGGCAACACGACCAGCTTCGATCGCAACGAGCTGGGGGAGGTCTACCGCACGACCAGCCCCGCCCCTTACAACTACCAGACGGAGACGTACTTCGACGCCAACCGCAACATGATCCGGGTGGACACCCAGGACACGGCCGTCCAGCTCGCCAGCCCCGACCCCAACGACCCCGGCTACGGCCAGTTCGCCGTGAGCGGTGCGGGCTCCAACGCCGACCTACCGACGATGCCCGGTCCCGGCGGAAGTGTCCGTCCCGGCTGGTTCAGCAACCTCTATAGCTATGACCTGATCGACAATAAAATCGAAGAGGACATCGACGCGACAGGTTCGGCAAGCTCACCGCAGGCGGGTTCGGCAGGCTCACCGCAGGCCGGCTCGGTCCCCGCCAGCCTCGTCACGACCTCCGCCTTCGACTTCAACCAGAACCTGACCCAGGTCACCAAGCCGCTGGGGAACACGGTCGAGTACGATTACGACGAGCGAAACCTTCGGATCGCGACGCGCGTGGGCGGACCCGCCGGCTCGGTCA
>JBBSDP010000119.1:0-7098 GCA_038240605.1 Tepidisphaerales bacterium
CGTGAGCGGGACGGTCAACGTCCCCAATACCGGCGCCTGGCAGACGTGGCAGACGGTGACAATCGCCGGCATCAACCTCACCGCCGGCACACATGTCGTGCGGGTGAGCTTCGACACGAACGCCAATGACAACCCGGGCGTTGCGAACGCACAGTTCGTCGCCAACTTCAATTGGCTTCAGTTCAGCTAATAACGCGGTGCGAGGCGGCTTCAATTACGGCGGGACGACCCAGAGGTTGGGATCTTGCGCGTCCGCGGTCGTAAGTCCTTCGACGTGCCAGTCGGAAAAGAGATAGTTAATCCGCGTGGTGTGCCGGGCGAGGACAGTATCCGGCGGCGACTGGGCGGGAATCCACAAGTCGCATCCTTCCATCGCGCCAAATAAGCAGGACAAGTAGCGGTCCCCGATCACGATGATCGGGCTGCGGACACGGTTGGAGTTGATCGGCCTGGTATCGAGGGTGAGGGGGAGCTGCGAGTACCAGTTCTGGAGTGAGAGGTTGTAGCCGTAGCCGCGCGGCGGCCTGATCATTGGCGTGAGGTCGCCGCCGAGGCCGTACTCTTCCTGCCCCATCGCCGGGCACTCCCAGATTCCGCTCCCCTGGATCTGCATGACGCCCGAGGAGTTCGTGAACAACGGATGCTCGAGATAGGACTGCACGTTGGAATCCCAGGTCCAGGTCTGGTCCCAGGTCCAGCTGAACGGCGCCGCGCCCGGCGGAAAGAAATTACGATTCGCCTGCTCGTAGAGAATGAACCCGGCGGAGATCTGCCGCAGGTTTGACTGGCACGTCACATACTGAGCCGCCCGCCGTGCGCGGCTCAGCACTGGCATCAGCAACGCAACGAGCACTGCAATGATGCCAATGACAACCAATAACTCAACCAGCGTGAAACCATGCCGGCGACGCATGAGATGGGCCTCCAACCAGTGCTCGACCTGACGAACGCGCGCAAGATTTCGGAAGTGCAGGCAAGAGCATATCCGAGATGGGCCTGAATCCACAGCGAAATTTAGCCATCCCGCCTGGTGGTCAATACCCCCGACAAATTCCTGCCCATTGTCAAAACTTATCCGCAACGCGATTTCCAACCGCCCGGTAGGAATTGTTGGAACGGTGTTCATCGAATCGACGAAGACCACCTAATGCATTCGTGCAGCTCTTAAAAGGGAAGGCGACGCGCCATGCGATCTCCGACACCTGGCCTCCTGGCAGTGTGCATCGCTACTACGTTCTGGATCTCGTTCGTGGCACCGTCTGTGCACGGGGCCGAGTCCGCCGTGGCACCGCAGGCGCTGCCGACGCCCAGCCAGCGTTTTGCCGAATTGCAGAAGGCGGAAGACCCCAGCTACCGCCGGCTTATCATTCCCATCCTCACGCGGTCGGGTTGCAGCGCGCGCGAATGTCATGGGTCGTTCCAGGGGCGCGGCGGATTCCAACTCTCGCTGTTCGGCTCGGAGTGGGACGCGGACTACCTTCAGCTCACCCAGAAAAAAGGGGGTGAGGATGAAGTGCGCGTCAATCTCAAGGAGCCGGAACACAGCCTGATCCTCATGAAGCCGACTGTGCAGATGAAGCACAAAGGGAAGGAGCGGTTCAAGAAGGACTCATGGCAATACAACGCGATCCTGAAGTGGGTCCAGAGCGGCCTGAAGAACGATTCCACGAAGACGGGCGAGTTGGAACGTCTTGAAGTGACGCCCGCCGAAGTCGTCTTCGCGGCCCCCGGCCAATCGGTTCAACTGAAGGTCACGGCTTACTGGCTCGATGGCACCGTCGAGGACGTGACCGAGATCACGCGCTTCAAGACCAATGACGACACCGTCGCGAGCGTCAACGACGCCGGCCTGATCACCTCCATTGGAAAGGGTGACAGCCACGTCATCGCCTCCTATGACAATGGCGTTTTCCCCATCCCGGTGATGACGCCGGTGAGTAGCATCGCTGCCGATACGTTCCCCTCCACGACACACAGTAAAATCGATGAGTTGGTGCTGAACAAGCTGCGGAAGATGCGGATCGTCCCCTCGGAAATCTGTACGGATGCCGAGTTCCTCCGCCGGGTGAGCCTCGACCTGACGGGCACGCTGCCGACGCCGGCCGACGTGACCGCGTTCCTGTCGGATTCGTCGCCCAACAAGCGCTCGGCGAAAATTGATTCCCTGCTGAACAGCCCGGCTTACGCGGCCTGGTGGGCGACCAAGTTTTGCGACTACACGGGGAACGATTCGCGGCAGATTAATCTCGGCGCCGTCAACAAGGGGGGCGCGGGGACCTCCCGGCAATGGTTTGAATGGGTTGAGAAACGGCTGGCCGACAACATGCCGTATGACCAGATCGTGTCGAACATCGTGCTGGCGACCAGCCGGAGTTCGCCGACGCAGAGCTACAAGGACTACGTCGTCGAGATGGATTCGTATTTCCGCAGCGCCGAGCCGGCGAGCTTCGCGAATCATCCATCCCTCCCCTACTACTGGCAGCGACGCGCGGCGGGGTCATCGGAAGAGAAGGCCCTTTCGTTTGCTCACACGTTCCTCGGCGTGCGCATGGAATGTGCCCAGTGCCACAAACATCCGTTCGACCGGTGGACCAAGACCGATTTCAAGCAGTTCACCGCGTTTTTCGGCGTGGTGGCAGTCGGTAACCGTCCGGCGCTGGCCGGCGAAGATGTTTCCTACGACTCGATCACGAAGGAACTCACGGCCGTCGCAACCGCCGAGATCGAAAAGACCGAATCGGCGACCGCCTCTGCCGCGCCCGCAACGCCGACGATCCCCGTCGTGCTGCCTAACCAGGTGGCCGAGGTGAAATCCACTGACGTGAAGGCTGCTGACACCAAGGCTGCCGGCGCGAAGGCCACGGACGCTAAGGCGGCTAACGCGAAGGGCGCCGACGCAAAGGGCGCCAACGCCAAAACCCCCGAGGCGATTGCCGCCAAGAAGGCGAAGGACACGAAAGATCAGAAAATCAAGAAATTCGCGGACGAGGAAATGCGCCGGCGCGTGGATGCTGGTGGGATGGTGCCGTGGTCCGAAGTCTTCGCCAATACCGATGGGGTGAAGGTCGTCGGCAAGGGCAGCAAGGGTGGGAACGTGGATCCGGCCATCCAGCCCAAAATGCTGGGCGGTGGCGTGGTCGTGGTTCCGAAAGGCACGGACTCCCGCCAGCCGCTCATGGACTGGCTGCGCAGCAAGTCCAATCCCTACTTCGTCAAGGCGATCGTGAACCGCGTATGGGCGTCTTATTTCAATCGCGGGATCGTCGATCCGCCGGATGACCTCAACATCGCCAACGCCCCGGCGAACGCGGAGTTGTTCAATTACCTCGCCGACGAGTTCGTGGCCCGCCACTACGACCTGCGTTGGCTGCACCGCGAAATTCTCAATAGCGACACCTATCAGCGAAGCTGGAAGACCAATCCCACCAACGCGCAGGACCTGCGCAACTTCAGCCATGCGGTGGTGCGACAACTGCCGGCCGAGGTGATGCTCGACGCCATCGACCTGGCAACCGCCGGCACGGAGCGATCCGCGTCGTTTGCGGCAAACACAGAGATCCGCGCGATCGGGCCGGGCGGAATTGCCCAGGGCGGCAAGAACGGCAAAGGCGGAGGCGGCGGAGGCCCCGATGCCTACTTCCTGACGCTCTTCGGCAAACCCGCCCGCATCACCAACTGCGACTGCGAACGCTCGGCCGATCCAACCCTTTTGCAAACCCTCTTCACGCGAAACGACCCGACCCTGCTTGCAAAAATTGACGGCGACAAGGGATGGATCGCGGAGATGCGCAAAACGCACACCGCGAAGGAAAGCAGCCCGCTCGATGTCGATCAATCAATCACGGAAGTCTTCCTCCGCACCGTGAGCCGTCCCCCCACCGGCGATGAATTGGCGGAAGCGCGGACGGATATCGAATCATCGAAGAGCCGGGTGGACGGCGTGCGCGATTTGCTCTGGGCCCTGGTCAATACACGCGAATTCAAGGTGAACCACTAATCGAGGTGCACAGGCCATGCAAAAGTCACTCTATTGCGATGGGATCAACCGCCGGGATTTTCTGCGCGTCGGCGCGCTCACTGGCATCGGATTGTCCCTCTCCAATTATCTGTCGCTGGCAAATGCTGGCGCCGTCAGCGGCGCCCGGGGTACGGCGGGGATCTTCATCCGTCTCGCGGGCGGGCCCAGCCACCTCGATACGTTTGATCTGAAGCCCAATGCTCCCGCGGAATTTCGCGGTGAGTTCAACCCGATCAAGACGAAGGTGCCAGGCATGGAGATCTGCGAGCACCTGCCCAAGCTTGCGCAGGTGGCCGACAAGTTCGCCATCCTGCGCGGCGTCAGCCATACGCTCGGCGCCCATGACCTGGGTTCCCAGTACCTGAATACGGGGAATAAGCCGATCGCGTCACTGAAGTTCCCCTGCTACGGCTCGGTCGTGGCCAAAGAAAAGGGCGCGCCGCCGGACATGCCGGCATTCGTGGCCATTCCCGGATTTGGGGCCGAGGCGGCCGGTTATCTCGGCGTCGAGTACGGACCGCTCGAGGTCGGTTCCTCTCCGCAGAAAGGCCAGGACATCAAGATCCGCGGGCTCAACTTGAATGGCGTGACGCTCGAAGACGTCGATCGCCGGCAGAACCTCGTCAAGCGCTACGACACCGCGTTCGGCAAGCTCGCGCAGGAAGATCGACTACTCTCCGGGATGGATGACTTCGGACAGAAGGCCTATGCGATGATGCGGTCCGACAAGGCCCGCGACGCCTTCAGCCTCGGCAAGGAATCCGAAAGCATCACCGGCATGTTCGGCCCGGACGGCTTCCCGCAGAGCTGCCTGCTGGCGACGCGCCTGATCGAGTCCGGCGTGAAGTTCGTGACCATCCAGCTGGGCGGCTGGGATACGCACGGCGACAATTTCAACGCACTGAAAAACAAGCTTCTGCCCAACTTCGACGCGGGCGTAGCCGGTCTCTTCCGCGCCCTCGAGTCGAAGGGCTTGCTGGCATCGACCGGCGTCTTCGTCACCGGCGAATTTGGCCGTACGCCCAAGATCAACGCCAAGGCCGGGCGCGACCACTACCCGCGTGCGATGTGCTGTCTCCTGGGCGGCGGCGGAATCAAGGGAGGTCAGGTCGTCGGTGAATCCGATGCCAAGGCCGAGCAACCCAAGGACCGGCCCATTTCGCCCGATGACGTGGCTGCCACGTTCTACAAGTCGCTCGGCATTGACCCGGCCAAGGAATACCGCACGCCGGGCGGTCGGCCCGTAATGCTCACCCGATACGGAAACGTATTGCCGGAACTGCTGGTTTGAGACTGCGGTGATCGGCGGAAATGATCGCGCAACGGAATCGGCCGCGGAACCTCGAGGTTCTGCGGCCGTTCTGCTTGTGCCTCCCAACGGTCGGGATATAGTTCTTCATCCTGCGAGCGTGACCTTCCGGCGCCTTCCGAGCCGCGGGAGCGATGCCTTGGGTCACGGCATCGAATCCGACAACTTGCGGGCGGTTAGCTCAGTTGGCTAGAGCGTCGCTTTTACACAGCGAATGTCAGGGGTTCGAGTCCCTTACCGCCCACTATCGCGCTCACCAGCGACTCCACCTTCGTCAGGAACTCATTCGCCTGTTTCATCGTCGCCTTGAGAATGCTGACCTGCACCGCGCGCCTGCTGTTGAGAACAGCCGACAGCATCGCCACGCCGTGCGCGGTGAATGCGTAGGGCGTCGCCCTTGGCGAGCGGCCTAAAGTCACAATTTGTGATTTTAGGGCGTTGAACTCTTTTCGCGTCAGTTGGAACATGAAGTCAGCCGGGAATCGCCCAATGTTTCGCCGGACTGCCTGCACCAACGCGCGCGGCTCAACGCCAAGTTCATCGCAGGCTTGGCGCTCAGCCTCGCTTGGGCTCTAGCCGCCGTCGTACTCGCCAATGCCCGCCCGCTCATCGAACCGCCCATGTGGGTCTGCCAGGATTCGGCCGGGCGTTGCGACCCATAGCCGGGCGGCATAAGATCGGGCATATGACGCTCGACAACGTGCTGGAACTTCTGAAGCGTCGCCCGTTCGACCCGTTCCGCGTCGTCACAAGCAGCGGGGAAAGCTACGAAATCCGACACCCCGAGATGGCTTGGCCGATCCGCAACGGCGTGTACGTCGGGCTGGGCGGCAAGGGCGGCTTGCCCGACCGCGCCGCCTTCGTTTCCCTTTTGCACATCTCCGCCGTCGAAACCCTGTCCCCCAATGGCGCGAAGAAGCGCCATTAGCCGGGTCTCGTGCGCCAATCCTGTTCGTGTCGCGCGTCGATCACCTCTGTGCCGCCCAAATCCGGGGAGCGCGGAGGCGCAGCGTCATGCTGCCTGGTCGATGGCAGTCGCGTCTGCCGCCGGACGTGCCAGCGCCTCACTGCGCCGTCGGCTCAGCATCAGACACCCGGCTCCCAACAGGAGCAATGCGGCGCTGGTGGGTTCGGGCACCTCTGCGCAATAGGCTGCCTGCCAGTTATAGAGAGCCTGGTCGATCGGCACGCCCCAGTTCTGCTGGCCGTTCAATTTGGTGGTGGGGGTGATGCCCGCTACCGAGCTGCCGCCCACGTGAATCGCGCCGATGTAGTCGGTCAACTCATTGGGGATGTTGAGGGTGCTTCCGTTGCGGGTGATGTTCATGCTCGTCGGGAAGCTGGTGAGGTAGGGCCCGCCGGAGTCGCCGCCGAAACTGGTTCCCTGGCCGAGGTTGTTGGCGGGCGCCACCGTGTTCCAGTTCACCAGTGGCTCGACATACCCACCGGCGTAGGGACTGGGCCCGCTGGCGGAAAAGCTCGCGACCGTATTGTTCTGGAAGCGTTTCACGAAGCTGGAGTTGACATCCTGGTAGCCGGCCGTTCCGGTGCCTGGCTGCGTGTAGGCGCTGCCGGTATCGCCGTACCCGTATTGAGTGAAGATGTCGTTGACCTTGAGCGATCGCCCCTTCGACGGGTTGGCGACCTGGAGGGGAACGATGTTGTTGTAGAGCGTCTGGGCAGCGCCCGGCGCCGAGATGTTGCCGATGTTGACGTACCCGATGCGGACGTCCTCCTTGCCTGTTGGGCCGCCAATCCCGTTGGTGACGAA
>JBBSDP010000120.1:0-6977 GCA_038240605.1 Tepidisphaerales bacterium
GCGAGGATCTTCCACGTGAGCTGGGACTGCGTTGAACGCGCGGTGAAGCACGTGGTGGGGATACTGGGGACAGTCACCTGTTAATTGACAATAACAGGTGACTGTCCCTAGTATTCCCTAGTATTCCTAGTATTCCTGCTCAACCACAACTCGGGCACCGTCAACCTCGTCAACGGCGGAACGCTGGCCGCGCCCACGATCGCCAGTACCGCTGACTTCGAATTTTCCGGCGGAACGCTCAACGCCAACTTCGACAACAAGAGCGGCGGCTACCTGCACATCACCGGGGGCGGCACGCGCACCGTCAACGGCAACGTGATCAACGAGCCGGGCGGTGTGATCAAGACCGCCGGCACCGCCTTCGCCTACACGGGGACATTCACAAACAACGGCAGCTACCAGAGCGACCCGGCCGACAACTTCTTCACCGATCTGGTCGTCGGCCCCAGCGGGATCCTCGGCGGCAGTTACGGCGACCGCTTCTTCGTCAGCGGCAACTTCGCGAGTGCCAGCACGAAGAGCCACGAATGGGACACGCGGCACGCCGATCTGCTCTTCGGGACCTCGCCCGCGCACACGATCAGCGTGAACGGCATCGACCTCGGCCCCACGGACGGCTACGCCGACAACTTCGCCTGGGGCACGCTGTCGCTGACCGCGGGAGAGACGCTTTCCTTCACCGACGGGAACCAGACCCCCGGCGGCGCCCTGTACGTTGGCACGCTCGCGCTCGGCGGCGGGCTGGCCCAACTCGCGAACATCCACGGCAACGGGATAAACCTCTACTATGACCCGGCGATGGCGGGCAACGCCTACCTGCTCGATCAAACGTACGCGCTGGCAGGCGGCGGGCAACTACTGCCGGCGAGCGCTTTCGCGTCGGTGCCGGAGCCTGCGACGATCGGCATGCTTTGCCTTGGAGCAGTCACGCTGATCCGTCGCCGACGACGTGCGCATGGTTAGCCGGTAGGTGCTAATCTGTTCGGTGATCGAGCGACCCAAATTGCAAGTCGAATAACGAGGCAGCTGGCCCCAGGCGTCGTCGAGTCGAAATCAAGCCCGCTAACGAATAGCCCGAGGAGCTCCATTCATTTTATCGCGTGAACGTGTTCGACATCCGGTTCTTCCAATCCCGCCGTCTCCCACAACCAATCTCGATCTGTCTTCAGCTTGGCCGCCGCTTCGCTCGTGAGCGCATCGGCGTGGCGGGCATATGGCATCTGGATGACGTGCTTCGGGCCGGCGTAGGCGTCAACGACGAACTGCTGATAGCGCGCGGGAATGATCTCGTCACCGCCGCTCTGGAGGAAGACCGCCGGCATCATCGCGCGCTGGGCGCTGGCGATGGCGTCGAGATCGGCGGGAATTTGCCGCGCGACCGGGCCGGCGATGAGCCAGAGGTTCCACCATCCATAACGCCCCAGGATCAACTGGTGCAGCGCCGCCGGATTCTGGAGGATCAGCCCCGAGACGGGCCGTCGTGCGGCCACGCCCAGCGCGGCCGCCGTCCCGAAGCTGGCGCCTTGCAGATAGATCGGTCGCGTCCCCGCCGTTCTCCGCAGCGCATCGAATGCTCCGACCGCGTCGGGGATCACCCGGTCGAGGCGGACCGGACCTTCGGTACCGCCCGATCCTGGGTAGTTGACTCCCCAGACTTCGATCGGCTTATCGCCCCACGCCTCAGCCACCGCGCTGGTCCATCGATCCGCCCGATCCGCTTTCCCGGTGAAGAAGAGGGAGTAGGCCCGCGGCTCGGCCGTCGCCGCGCCTGGGGAACGGTCGTGCCAGATTTCCACCGCCCGCCCATCCACATCGATCATCTGGCGCCGGGCATGATGCGGGTCGACGGTCGAGCGGTTGCTTCCGAGGACCAGTTCATTGGCCGAGCACCCCAGCGGCACGATCGGCGCCGCCAGACAGAGCAGGATGAATAAGAACGCCGGGATCCCGCCCGGCCGTGCCGGCCGGCGTACGCCACGCGCCATCACGCAGGCGGGCACCACAGCCGCCGGCAGAAACCGTGCAGGACGCACCCAAATGGCAGCGCCGACGCAGAGGATAAGGGAGAGGCTGGCCAGGATGGTACAGAGTCGCCGCTTCACGATTGGAAGGAGCAGTGAGAGAGGATTCACAATCGAGACGCGCTCGCACGCGCTCGCACGCGATTAGCGTGACGCGGCGCTGCGTGGCTCGAGAGCCGACGCCGCCGCTTCGCGGACGGCGTCGCGCACGCTCGCGGCGATGCCAGCGGCGTCCAGCCCCACCTCGGCCAATTGTTCCTTGCGCGTCGCGTGAGCGACCAATCGGTCGGGCATTCCCAATCGTGTGAGGTGATCCACCGGCAGGCGATGCGCGATCGCGTGCTCCACCACCGCCGTCCCGAAACCGTTCTGGAGCGAGTGATCTTCCACCGTCAGCACCGCATGGCCGGCACGCAGCACCCGGGCGAGCATCTCGGCGTCGAGCGGCTTGCAGAAGCGCGCGTCGATGACCGCGACGGAGATGCCATCCGCGCTGAGCTGATCGGCGGCGAGCATCGCATTCTGCGTCAGCGCGCCGTAGGCGATGATCGTCGCGTCCGTTCCCTCGCGCAGGATACGGCTGCGTCCGACCTCCCATTCGCCGCCGGCGGCATCGCGGAGCGGCTCGTCGATCACGTCTTCGAAGTTGCTCGCCGGCACGTTGTCGCGCGGGTAGCGGAGGGCCGACGCCGACTCGAGAGCCAGCGCCAGCCGCAACGAGCGGTTCAGCTCGGCTTCGTCGCTGGGGGCCATCAGGACGATGCCTGGCAGCGGGCGGAGGAACGCCTGGTCCATGAACCCGTGATGCACCGCGCCGTCGTCGCCGACGAATCCCGCGCGGTCCATGCAGAACACGACCGGCATTCCGTTGAGCACGATCTCCTGCCAGGCCTGGTCGAAGGCGCGTTGCATGAACGTCGAGTAGACCGCCGCAAACGGACGCAGGCCCGACTTGCACATGCCAGCGGCGATGCCGGCCAGGTTGCTCTCGCAGATGCCGGTATCGATGAAGCGGTCGGGGAAAAGCGGCTCGAACTTGCTGAGGCCGGTTCCGTCCGGCATGGCCGCGGTCATCGCGACGACGCGTGAGTCGCTTTTCGCCAAGTCGATCATGGCGTCGGCGAAGGCAGTCGTCCACGACTTGCCCGTCGACTTGTTCATCGTGACGCGGCACCCTTCCACCTGGAACGCCGCGGGGCTGTGGAAGCGCGTGGGCTCGTTGCACGCGACCTCGTACCCGTTCCCCTTCACGGTCTTGACGTGAAGCAGGATGGGGGCCTGCACGTGCTTGATCTCGGCGAGGGTGTTGATCAACCCTGGCAAGTCGTGCCCGTCGATCGGACCGAAGTACTTCACGCCCAGCCCCTCGAACATCTGCATGGGCCACAGCGCGCCCTTGAGCCCGTCACGGAAGGCGTGCCACGCATGTTCGATCGTCTTCTCGACGCCGTGCGGGAGCTGGTGGACGATCCGGGCCGCGAATCGCTTGGCCTCTTCGTAGGTCTCGCTCACGCGCACCCGCTCGAGGTATTGGGCGAATGCGCCCTGCGGCTTGCTGATGCTCATGCCGTTGTCGTTCAGCACGATCAGCAACTGCCGCTTGAGCGTCCCGGCGCTATTCAAGCCTTCGAAGGCCATGCCATTCACGATCGAAGCGTCGCCCACGACCGCCACGACGTGATTGTTTCGTTTCAGGTGGCCATCGCCACGCGCCATGCCAACGGCGGTGCTGATCGCGGTGCCGGCGTGCCCAACGGCAAACAGGTCGTAGGGTGATTCGTGCGGCGATGGGAACCCGCTGACCGACCCCTTTTTCCGAAGCCGGTCGAATTCATGGGCGCGACCGGTCAGCAGCTTGTGGGGGTAGGACTGATGCCCGACGTCGAAGAGCAGGCGATCCGGGCCCGCCGGATACGCGCCGAAATCGTAGACGTAGTGCAGCGCCAGCGTGAGCTCGACGACACCGAGATTGGAGGCGAGGTGGCCTCCGTTTCTGGATACGGCGTCGAATATCCGCGTCCGCATCTCCTGGGCGAGCGTGGTGAGGTCGGCGGGCGAAAACTTGCGCACATCCGTGGGTGCCTGGATCGTGTCGAGCAAGGCCATCTCGAGAAACCTCCACGGCAACTAAGCCGTTGCAACCGCCCTGTGCTCCGGGCGGCAATTCCTGCCGCCCGCACAGCAACCGGCCACGGCCTGGGCCGTTAGCGTTCGATCCGAGGCCGTGAACGCGCCCCGGACGTGGCAGGCGATCCTTCGCCCGCCGAAATCTGCCATTCCCTATCTATCATACGCCCCCGCCGACTCTTGCGAGGGCCGAGTGGGACGGTTCTACCGTGCCGACAGTCCCCCGTCCATTACTTAAACGATTGCACCTCGGCCCGATAACGAAGACCCTGAAACCACCACTCCTTGCAAGCCTGGGCAAACCAAGCCGCCGTCATCAACTTTAATCATTGGGTATTCAAACGTTACGATCGACGACAAACTTCGCTAGCGTTTGCAGCCCACTCGCCGATGGGCCGAGCGTCGCGAGAGAGTCGAGCGCTGCGGCGAGCTGCCGACGCGCCGCCTCGCGACTCGCTTCCAAGCCCAGCAAACGCGGATACGTGTTCTTTCCGCGGTCCGCGTCCTTGTTGGTCCCCTTGCCCAGTTGCTCTGGGGTCGAAGTCACATCCAGGACATCATCGACAATTTGGAACGCCAAACCCAAATGTCTGCCGTAGTTGGATAGATTTTCGAGGACGTGCCCCTCCCCCGCCCCTCCCGCGATGACCCCCAAACGGCAGGAGCAAGTGAGCAGCGCACCGGTCTTCATTCGATGCACGCGCTGTAGCGCGTCCAGCCCCAGCGAACGGCTTTCCCCGTCCATGTCCAGCACCTGGCCGCCGATCATTCCCTCCGGTCCGCTCGCCCAGGCCAGCTCGCGCACCAACGCCGGCACGTGACGCGGATCCGCCTCGGCCGCGATCAGCTCGAACGCCGCGGTGACCATTGCGTCACCGGCGAGGATCGCCATCGCCTCCCCGAATACCTTGTGATTGGTCGGAACGCCGCGTCGCAGGTCGTCATCATCCATCGCCGGCAGATCGTCATGCACCAGGCTGAACGTGTGGATCAGCTCGATCGCCGCGGCAGCAGCAAGAGCAGACGCAGGGTTCGGGGTTCGGGGTTCAGGGTTCAGGGCTGAGGAGTCCCCTCCCACTGAACTCTGAACTCTGAACTCTGAACCCTTGCCGTCAGAATTTGGGGAAGAAGAACCGCTCTGCACTGAACCTTGAACCCTGAACCCTGAACCCTTCTGCGAAGCTGCTACCTGTGCACATTCGAGCACCAAGGCGGGCCGTAGCCGTTTTCCGCCCGCCTGGATGCTGTAATCCATCGCGTCGAGCAGTCGAGCTGGTGCGTCGGGCCACCGATCCCGCAACCTGGCCAAGTAGCGCGATACCGTCTCGCCATGACGGCTCAGGAGAGAAACGGCATCTTCACCCTGATGAACGACTTGCGGCACGACGTTCTCCGTTATCCTTCGTTTCCCGGCTCCGCCATCGGCTCGCTGGCCAGCCCGCCATCCGACGTCTTGCTGAGGACTTCGATCTGCTTTTCGGCCGCGCTCAGCACCGATCGGCAATGCTGGATGAGGAAGCTGCCCCGTTCGTATTTGACCAGGCTTTCTTCCAATCCCACCGATCCCCCTTCCATGTCTGTCAGGATCTGTTCCAGCTCCTGTAATGCTTCTTCGAAGCTTTTGGGAGGGGTCTGATTTTTCCGGGCCATCGTGGCCGCGAGTATATACTCGGCAGCAACATGATGCACTCCCGTCGCCGGCCGTCCGTGCCTCGCTCCCTCTTCCTGATCTGCATCGCCGCCTGGACGCCCGCCATCGTTTCGGCGACGGTCAAGGTGGTCAAGCAGCCGGCGGTCGTGCAGACGCGCACCTTCGACCCGGCCAACCCGCCGTCCGAGATGCCGCCGCTCGGCAAGGGCGAAAACGCGCTCACCGTCTGTGACTACCGTTGCGACGTGAACAGCAAGTTCCGCACGGTGGACCAGCGGGAAACCGCGGATGGGTTTGATGCGGACGTGAAGATCTTCGCGGTCACGTTGACCGTGCGTCTCAACGTCACGATCTGGATCCCCGACGCCGCCGCCCCAAAACTCGTTGCCCACGAAGAGGGCCATCGCCAGATCGCCGAGCGCATCTATCAGGATGCCGAAGCGATCGCGAAATCAGTTGGAAAGCAGATGGACGAACGTCGCGTGACGGGGCACGGGGAGACCGGGCAGGCTGCCAGACGGGCGGCGATCGAAACGATCGCCCGTGACACCTCCAACCGCTATCTCGATCAGACGGCCGTTCGGGCCGGCCGCGTCAACGAGATTTACGATGACCTGACGGCTCACGGCACGCGCGCCGAACCCGCCGAAGCGGAGGCAATCCGTCTCGCATTCGAGAAGGACGCGAAAGAAAAACATCCTGCCACGAAGCCGGCGGAGTGAGACCGCTCTCCACGCATCGTGCCTGACGTAACGCGTGTCATCAGAGTAGGTCTGGCATCGCCGTCACGATCGGGCGGTTCAGGCAATCGAAGAGCGTCGCCGAGGCGAACGACTCGATCGTGTTCACGCCGGGGATTGTGCACTTTTCCGAGCGGGTCGTGTTGGTGATGTTGCTGTTGCCGTCGAAGGTGTTGCTCGTCGCGTTCCCCAGTGGGTCGGTGACGCTGAACTGACGGCCGGCGCCGTCGAAGGCGTAGGCGGTGACGGCGGCATTGTCCGTCGCCGTGGCGGTCATGCGGCTGTCGCGGTCGAAGACGAGGCGGGTCAGGACATTACTGGTGCCGCCCGCCGTCAGCGTGACCGTGTTCGTGTGGTTGTTGGCGGTCGAATTGATCGCCAGTCCGCCGCCGGTGTGGGTGACGGCGCGGCGCGAGGGCAGGCCGTGGCCTTCCGAGC
>JBBSDP010000121.1:0-6921 GCA_038240605.1 Tepidisphaerales bacterium
GACGTCACCCGCCCGACAGCCCGCGCAACCACACTCGTGAATCGGCCGCTCCGTGGCCATGTCCAAACTCCTTCCTTGGAGTGAACGCGATACTACATCAGACGCGCTGATTCACGAAATAGTTTCTGGACGGGTGCTTAGTGAACGCGGTCCGATTTCGTCGGACTCGAGTTGGTCATGGGTTCATCGGCACGGGAAATCTCAACGGGATGTTTCCCGTCGTCACCATCGGATCCGTATAGCCGGAACACCGCCGGCTCATCCGGGGAGCTCATGAACCGGCTGAACCAGCCTTCCCTTCGTACCAGCTCGGCTGGCGACCCCTCCTCGCTGACGCGGCCGTCTTCGATCACGTAAACCATATCCGCCTGGTTGATCAGGCTGGGTCGGTGGCTGGTCAGCACGGTAGTTCGGCCGGCCATCAGTCGGCCGAGCGCGGCGATGATCGTCGCTTCCGAGTCCGGCTCAACGCTGCTGGTCGGCTCGTCAAGCAGTAGCACGGTCGGGTTGGCCAGGAACGCGCGGGCGATGCTGATGCGCTGTTTCTGTCCGCCGCTCAGGCGCACGCCGCGCTCGCCGACCCGGGTGTCGTAACCCTGCGGCAGGTGCTGAATGAAACCATGCGCATTGGCGGCCTTGGCGGCGGCGACCACCTTAGCCATCGTCGCTTCCGGCTGCCCGTAACGGATGTTGTCGAAGATGCTGTCGTTGAAAAGAAACGTTTCCTGCTGCACCAGCGCGAAGTGCCGGCGCAGGTCGCCACGCGAAATAGACGGAAGCGCACGCCCATCGAGCAGTACCGCCCCAGCGCTCGGATCGTAGAAGCGCAGCAGGAGGTTCAGAATGCTGCTCTTGCCCGCGCCGCTCGGTCCGCAAAGAGCGACGCTCCGGCCCGGCTCAATTCTCAGGTTCACGCCGTGTAGCACCTGCGGCATCTCCCGGCCATTCACGTCGCTGGGATAACGAAAGCTGACCTCGCGCAGCTCCATCGCGCCGCGCACGTGCGCGATCGCGGTGGCGTCGGGTGAATCCGGCAGCTCATCGGGTGCATCCAGCAACTCGAAGACGCGCCGGCCGGCCGCGACGGCGCGTTGCACCATGTCGTTCACCCGCGCCAGCGTTTGCACCGGTCCGAAGAGCCGCCACCAATACGCGCGAAATGCGAGCAGCTTGCCGACGGTGAACGTCGTAGAGCCGCTGAGGATTAGCCATCCACCCGCCCCGATGATAAAGATGTTGCTGAAAAATCCAACGGCCCGGCTGAAGGGAAAGAACGTGCTGCGGGCGTTAATCGCGCGGAGCTGCTGGCGGTAGTACCCTTCCGTCGACTGCTCGAAGCGATCCGCTTCCTCCCGTTCCCGCGCGAAGATCTTGATCACCACGACGCCGGACAGGTTCTCCTGCAAGCGATTGGTCACCTCGGCCGCGCGCTCGCGCACCGCGGTATAGATCGGCTTGATGCGCGCGTTGAAGTACCGGAGCAGCACGTAGACGAGGAAGAGCGGCGCGATGGCCGCCGATGCCACCCGCCAATCCATCAGCATCACCAGCGTGACGGTCGCGATCCAGATCAACCCCTCCCCCACGATCACGTCGATCCCATTCACGATGAACGCCTGGATCTCATCCACGTCCCCCACCGCACGGCTGATCAGGTCCCCGATCCGCTGCCGCTGGAGGTATCCCAGGCTCTGCGATTGAAGCTTGTAATAAACCCGATTGCGCAATCCCAGGATGAACCGTTGCGCAACCCGGTTCATGATGTTGGTGCTCAGCGTGCCCAGCACCTCACCCACCACGTAGACGCCGAACAGCCAGAACATCGCCGCGTAGAGGAGGTGCATTTTCCCGGCGACTCGACCGCCGAAGGAAAACAGGTAAGGCAAGACCGGCGTCGGCCGCGATCGGCCGGCGAGGATCAGGTCGTCGGTAACGTACTTCCAGACAAGGGCCGGAAACAGCTCGCACGGCGTCGATAGGACCAGGAGCAGCAACCCCAGCCCGATCCAGCCGTAATACGGGCGCAGCAGGATCAGCAACCGCCGAAAGACCGGCGTTGGTGCCGCCGCCGGCGCAGCCGGATCATTCGCAGCCCGCGATGCCAGATGCATTCCCGTAATTGTAACCTGAAGAAGAGATTTGCGTGGTGGTATTGAGACGTCGCATTTGCCCGGAGTTTCCCTGTTTCATTGCGGCAACTTTCCGAGCCGCTCGACGAATGCGGCATGCTCTGCCGATCGGGCCGCGGCATCGATGACGCCAAACAGCCCAGGAAGATCACCGCGAAATAGCGCAGCAATATCAAGCGAGAGGCCGGGAAAAATGTGGCTGCGAAGTAATCCGTCTTCCGTCGGTCGCGTCAGCTCGTAACGTCCCTCTCGCAGGATAAACCAATCCAGCGCCGCTTCGTCCACGCGCCAAACCAGATATTCGCTTACGCCGTGTCGGCGGTAGACGTCGAGCTTCCGATGCATGTCCAGGCTCGCACTGGATGCGGCGATCTCCGCGATCCATTCAACCGGTCCTTCCAGGAAACCGTCGGGCGTAATCCGCGATCGTCCGCCCAGCGCCTCCGGCAGTCGCAATAGGAGGTCGGGCTGTGGCTCGTTGTCATCATCCAGGCGCAGCGTGGCGTTATCTCCCATACCGAGCAGCCCGCTTGTTTTCGAGACGTAGTACCCGAGCCAGGTGACCAGCAGCGCGTGAGGGCGGCCGTGCTGCGCGAATCGGACGGGTGACGGCATGTAGACGATCCCCTCGATCAGCTCCGCCTTTTTCACATCAGGCATCGCGGCATAACGACGCTCGAATTCGACGCGTGGGAGTTGGTCCCCATTCTCCAGGCGCGGAATTCGCGCGGGAACATCAAGTGAAGAACGCGGGTTCGGCAGCACAATTGACATGTTGATATTGTACCCGACGATCGAGCGTGAACTGTATGTCGCGCCGCTCGCCTTGCAGCGCTACTGCCCGCGCCACAGATACATCATTCGCGGCGTCGCGAAACGATCGACCGTTTCCGGGTCGATGTTCAGGTTGATCCCGTTCACCGTCACCGACCCGCTCGCGCCGCGGCCGGGAATGCGCGACGAGGACTCGGATGCGAACAGGTCAAAGAATGACGGCGTCTCGTGCAGCCGTACCACTGTCGGCTTCGAGAGGTGCGCCTTTTGGACCGCGTACTGGATCGCGTCCTCCAGGTATCCCTTCTCATCCACCAGTCCGGCCTGTAACGCTTCGGCCAGCACGTACACCCGGCCGTCGGCGATCGTGTCGATGTTCCCCTTCAGGTTCGATCCGCGGCCGGCGACCACCACCTGCTTGAAGCGCGCGAACATCGAATCGGCAATCCCCTGGAGATACGCACGGTCCTTCTCCGTCTGCGGAACCGTCATCGAGCCGGCGGTCTTGTAGATCGCGCCGGTGGAAACGATCGTCTGGTCCTCCACGCCGTACTTCGACATCAGCTTGCTGACGTTGTAGCTGGGCATCAGGACGCCGATGTTGCCGGTGAGCGTCGTCTCCTCCGCGAAGAGGTGATCGCCCGCGCAGGCGGCGTAGTACCCGCCGCTGGTCGCCATCCCGCCCATCGAGATAACGACCGGAATGCCGTCCTTCTTAGACTTGAATTTGCGAATTCGTTCGT
Source organism: Tepidisphaerales bacterium (assembly GCA_038240605.1). GTDB lineage: Bacteria > Planctomycetota > Phycisphaerae > Tepidisphaerales > Tepidisphaeraceae > JBBSDP01. The sequence goes on from JBBSDP010000121.1 coordinate 3,647, forward strand.
AAAGTTCATCGGAAGCGGTGACCCCGCCGCCCGGCGTGTCGATCCGCACCACCAGCGCCTTGATGTTCTTGTCGTTCTCCGCGCGGGTCATCAGCCGATCGAAACGCTGCGTCTGGCGATCATCGATCAACCCCTCCAGTGGCACGATCGCCACCGTCTCCTGCAAGTTGCCCGAAAGCACCGTCGATTGCTGCGCGCGCGAGCCACCATCGGAGCTCGCAATCAACGCCACGTTCACGATCAACGAAACGACCAGGAACATGATCAGCAGCGCGATCAACAAACCGCGCAGCACTCCCCCGCGACGCGGCGGCGGCCCAAACGGCGGACGCAAGAACGGTGGCGCCATCCCGTACGACGGATAGCCACCCGGAACAGGGCCCGCTCCGCCCGGGCCAGGACCGGGCCCGAACGTCATACCTGGCGGATAACCGCCGGGTGGGAACTGCGGTGGCGCACCCATTCCCTGCGGCGATGGCGCACCCTGCGGCGAGCGCGGCAGCACCGGCGCCTGACCGCCGCCCGGCGGAGGCGGTGGCACAAAAACGCCACGCGGATCAATCGGCCCCTGACCGGGCGGTGGCTGCGGTATCATGTTCGGATCCTCATTCGGAAAAGCCGGATGTCTCCCCCGCCGGTCGAGCTTCACTGCTTCGATCTCGCTCGCGCGCTCACCAGCGCGCTGGGCGCGGGAATCCCCATGCAGCGGCAAGCGCGTCGGCGGCATGTTCCGGGTCTTCGCCAGGAAATCGCCCGCCGTTGCGGAGGTGGGCGTGCGCCAGCTCGTGCGCGATGACATATCGCACGAATGGCTCCGGCCGACGCCGGAGCGATCGCTTCAGCACCACCGATCGGCCAGCGCGGTTACGGCTCGGCATACCCATCGGAACGTGCATCATCGCCCCCGCAATCGGCTCGTAATCGCACATGCTGAAACCCGGGTCCCCCACCAAGTCATCCCGCACCGCCCCCGGCAGCGTCGCGACTACGCCGACCACATGTTCATGGAGAAACGCGTCCAAGCAAAAGTTCGACAGCCACAAGTGAATCGATTCGTGCGACATGTCCAAAATTCCGTCGGTCCGGGCGCGAAGGACGTCGTCACCAGCATAGGCTCCGTTCGGGCCGGAACAAAATCATTTCCAGCTCGGTCGCCCCACACGAGTGCGCGATCGTTTCGACGACGACCCATCTGCCCCCTCTCCCAGTACTCTGGGAGATGGTTGGGTGAGGGCAGTTCGTCTGGAAGAAGACCCTCACCCCCCGCCCACCGTTCACGGCACCAGCCGTGCAAACTTCCGACCCAGGCGAGCGACGACCGGCTGATCGAAGGTGTACTCCTTCTGATGATCCGTCACGCGCTGCTCATCCAGCGAAACCGCCCCTTCCTTGATCTTGCGAACGGCCTCGCTGTTCGACGCCGCCAGCCCCGCCTTCACCAGCAGCGGCGCCAGCTTGTGAACCCCCGCTCCCACCGAAACCACCGGCGTGTCATCTGGAATGCCATGACCCTGCTGCACCCGGTCCCACTCCGCCTCGGCCGCATCCGCCGCCGGCTTCCCGTGCAGCCAGGTGATGATCTCCTTGGCCAGCCGTACCTTGGCGTTGCGCGGCTCGGATTGAATCATCGCGCGGTATTCCGCCTGCGGAAGATCGGTGAGCAACTGGAAATACAGCTCCATGACCGCATCCGGCAATCGCATCACCTTCCCGAACATCCCCGACTGACCGCCCGGCGGATCGGTCACCGCGATGTAGTTCTTCTTGCTCTTGGACATCTTCATCACGCCGTCCGTACCAACCAGCAACGGCGTGACGATCACGACCTGCCCTTCTTTCCCCTCCTCCTGCTGAAACTCGCGCCCGACCAGATTGTTAAACAACTGATCGCTCCCCCCCATCTCCACGTCGGCGTCAATCACCACGCTGTCCCACCCCTGCAAGAGCGGATAGATGAACTCGTGCAGCCGGATATCCACGCCCTTGCTGTGCCGATCCTTGAACGAATCGCGGTCGAGCATCTGTGCGACCGTCTTGCGGCCGGCCAGCCGGATGATGTCGATCAGGTTGAGCTTGGCCAGCCACTCCCCATTCCAGCGCACCTCCAAATGCTTCGGATCGCTCAGGAGGATCTTCCCCACCTGCGCCACGTACGTCTGGGCATTCGAGTCGATCTCCTTGCCATCCAGCACCGGCCGCGTCTTATCCCGCCCCGAAGGATCCCCCACGCGAGCCGTGTAATCCCCAATGATCAAAACGGCCTGATGCCCCCACTCCTGAAACTGCCGAATCACCCGCAACGGCACGGCGTGCCCCAGCGTCACATCCGGAGCCGTCGGATCCATCCCCAGCTTGATGCGCAACGGCTTGCCATTCTTGCCGCTGCGCGTCAGTTTCCCGCGCAAGTCCTGCTCGCTCAGGATATGCTCACACCGCCGTCGAAGCAGCCCAATTTGTTCGTCAATCGAAGTCATATCGCGGCGCGGATTCTAGAGAAGCGAGCATTGACGGGCAATGTAGTTAAGGTTCGGGGTTCAATGGAGAGTTTGGGTTTGAAGTTCAGGGTTTAGCAAACACTTCAATGTTTACGGCTTAACGCGGACGCGTCCTCCGTTGAATGTTGAACGTTGAGCGTTGGACGTTCGAATTCACGTTTCCCCGCCCACAGCACGCTCGTTCCCGCTTCGCCCCGTTCATCCTTCATCCTTCACCCTTCATCGTTCCGGCGTCCCTTTTTGTCCGCTTTTGTCCGCTTTTGTCCGCTTTTTTCGAGCGCGGACACGTCATCTCGCCTTTTCCCGTCCTATTCGCGCGGCTCGGTGGGGCGATCTCTTCCCGCAGCCGTTGTCGAAACGCCAAATCCGAGCGGAACCACCGCCGCAGCGTCCGGGCCGTGACCCCCGCCGCCTCGACCGCGGCGGCGTGAGTCGAGCTCGTCAGCAACGCCACGATCGCCCGTTCCTGCCCCGGCGACAGCTCCCCCTCCGCTTCACCCGCCCCAATCGATGAATCCCCCGGCCCCCCGCTGCTTCCAGAGGCTCCCGGAACGCTCTGCGTCAGTGTTGAAGTGTCCATGCCCCCCTCCCTAAACAATTCGGGACGGGCGATTCAACATGGATTCAGGAAGAGAAAAACGGCTCTCCGCGAAAGTCGCTGATGGTTCATTGGAATCTACTACCTGTTGGGGTATGAGTGGAAGGCGTTGATCAAGGAGGATCACGCATGGACGCGGATATTGAACTGGCGATGCTCTCGTCACTGCTGGACCTGGATGA
>JBBSDP010000122.1:0-6734 GCA_038240605.1 Tepidisphaerales bacterium
GAACCTATCAGAAAGGCTTGAAGGTCACCAAGGCCGAGTTCCAAGCAATCCAACTGACCCGCCACGAGGTCTGCCCTCAGTGGAACTACACGATTCGCCCCCACCAGAAAAACACGGAGTAGTTTTTGGACGGGTTCTTAGCCAACTCAGACAGGATTTGTGCAAAATTGAATGCCCATTGGCGGCGCTTGAGACCGGTGTCACCGGCCTCGTCGTGGAGGCCGTCGAACCAAGTCTGAAACTCGTCGAGCACAAGTGCTGTGGGTTTCTCGGCGAATAGATCCTGCATCAGTGACTTCGAGGGAATCGAAATCCCCGACTTGGAATGCTGGCCCTTGTAAAATTCACCACGCGGATGGCGCTCAAAAATCAAATCCCAGAGCGTTCTGTACTCCTGATTGGATAGGGTTTCCGTGATTGCGATAAAGCCTTTGGGCAGTGTCAGTTTGGCAAGGGGAGCAAAACCGGGTTTGGCACCCCATTCATGCGCCCAGCCGGTTACCTTCTCCGGAGACTCGATTGCGTGGTGCAAAAGCGCCATAATGTGCGACTTGCCGCGACCGCGCTGACCAAGAAAGACGAGTGGCCTGCCCTGGGCACCAGTGGAAATTCCGGCAAGTGCTCGCTGCACGTCGCCTGTCGGATAGGTGATGCGCAAAAGCTCGTCGGAATCACGCTGCGTCCAGCCCGTGCCTTGGCGGTTGCGCAGTTCAATTGCCGTTCCGCGCATATGGGGCTGTCGGAATTCGTCTCGAAGCTCAAGTGAAAGATTTGCCGGCATGATCGCTCCGTTGCCCGTTGCAGAAGTGCGGAACGGGCAACAGACCCCTGCAACTTCGGCTCAACTGGGCATAAGAGAAATAATACCGGAAAAACTTCGGACAAGCGACTCGACTCGTTTGATCTCGGGTCGCTAGGTTGCCGTGTGCGAAATCGAAGAGAGTCGCGTCCAACTGCTCTACCGTTTTGTTACCGTTTTGATTTTCCGATACCGCGTTTACATGCAAAGAAACGCGACGGAAAAAGATGAATTGCGAATCGTCTGAAGTTTGGTAAAGTGCTGGAAATTCAAGGGATTCCTGAGTTTTTCGGCAGGCTTCCTTGGGCGTCTGATAAGGACGAGGTCACAAGTTCGAATCTTGTCGGGCCCATTGAAGTGAGTCATATCTTTGAATCCGGGTCGATAAACGCCCGCACCCGTTCCATAATGTCGATCAGGAAGTCATCGTCGTCGAGTTTGGCCACGAATGATACGCCTCTGTCTCGATAGTCGAGTGACTTGACCTGATGGGGATAAAGCCATCCTTCCTGTATGAGTCTTAGCACGACAGGCAGCTTCAGCATCAGCTGCTGCCCGGAAAGTCGCTGTTCGGCGTGATACTTTGTGGTTCCCGGAACCATGATGCTGAAGCCAGTGGCCCTGGAAAAACGCGCGGTACTAATCACGAGAGCAAAATGCGGGCCGGTCAGTTCGTGGCCGGCTGAGGGGGAGAGATTCAGGTGAACAAGATCGCCACGATCAGGATGATACGTCTGCTTACTCAAACCAGTTCCCTGCCTTTGCGGTCGATTATCAGGTCGGGTCCGCAAATGGCCGGGGTGACGCCTTTGAGCAGCTCGCTCTCAGTCCATTTCTTGCGGGTCTTGGCTCGACGGATTGTGATGGTGTCGCCCTTGACGCGCACGTTCACCGACTCACCCTCTTTGAGCTTGAGCTGATCGACACCCTCCTGCGGAATGCGAAAGCCCAGGCTATTGCCCCAGCGTGCAACTTTGCTGACCTTTTGAATGGTACCGGCTGCCACGGCATCTCCTTTTGGATATACTTAGGATACACTTTCATCGTCACAGAGTCCAGTAGGGCTTAACGCTTACTTTGAAATTCGCATGGTGGGGGTGGACCCGCGAACGCTTCACACCTTTGCGGTTTTCCGCGCGTTGCGGCTTGATGGCTTGCGTGCCGGCTGACTGGGAACGGCTTCGACGAGGACCTTCGCGGCGGCGATCATTCCCAGGGAAAGGCCGTGACGGCGGGGAATGCGGATGTCGACCGCGTCGGCGGCAACCTCGCGGGATTCGACCGTAACCGTGGCGCGGGGCTTGAGCCCCTGTCAAAGAGTATTATCTTCTTCATATGGATGGCCTCACTCCCTTGCCGCGCCCGCAGCCCGATCTGGCAGCGGACCCCGCTGCACGCGCCCCGGTCGGCGCGGTATCGCTGGAGGGGATGCATGGGTCGGTCCAGGTCCCGAACCACCAGGCGGGGTTCTGGCGGCAGTGGCGCGCCTACGCCGGGCCGGCGGTGCTGGTCTGCGTCGGTTACATGGATCCGGGCAACTGGGGCACCGATTTACAGGCCGGGGCGCGCTTCAAATACGGATTGCTCGGCGTCGTCGGCATGGCCAGCCTGCTGGCGATCTTCCTGCAGGTGATCTCAGCGCGGCTGGGGGTGGTAACAGGCAAGGACCTGGCGCAGTGCTGCCGCGACTGGTACCCAGGCTGGACGCGCTGGCCCAACTGGCTGCTGTGCGAGCTCGCAATCGCGGCGTGCGACCTGGCGGAAGTTCTCGGCAGTGCCGTCGCGCTCAACCTGCTGTTTCACATCCCGCTGCTCTGGGCGGTCATCATCACCAGCCTCGATGTGCTGCTGCTCCTTGGATTACAGCGGCTGGGCGTGCGGCGGATCGAAGCCGTCATCCTGCTCTTCGTGGTGACGATCGCCGGCTGCTACTTCCTGGAAATCTTCGTGCTGCCGCAGACTCGGCCCAGCTTCGCCGAGATGGGGCGGGCGCTGATCTCCCCGACCTTGCGCGAGGCGGGGGCGATTTACGTGGCGATCGGCATCATCGGCGCCACGGTGATGCCGCACAACCTTTATCTCCACTCCGCCCTCGTGCAGAGCCGTCAGGTGCGGAAAGATCCCGAATCGATCCGGCGGGCGGTGCGGTTTAACACGATCGATTCGACGGTCGCGTTATCCATCGCGTTCTTCGTCAACGCCGCGATCCTCGTCCTGGCGGCGATGGTCTTCTACGGAAAGTCGGGCGTGACCCTGCCCGACGGCCAGACCGTCGCATTCAGCCCCGAGAGCGACTGGATCCGCATCGCCTACCTCACGCTGGCGCCCCTCCTGGGCACCGCAGCCGCGAGCATACTCTTTGCCGTTGCTCTCTTCGCCAGTGGCCAGAGCAGCACGATCACGGGCACCCTGGCGGGGCAGGTCGTCATGGAGGGGTTCATGCACTGGCGGATCTCGCCGTCCGTGCGACGGCTCATCACCCGCCTGCTGGCGATCGTGCCCGCGGTCTTTATCATTGGGGTCCGCGGTGAAGGGAGCGTGACCGACCTGCTCACGCTCAGCCAGGTGGTGTTGGCGCTTCAGCTTCCGTTTGCGATGTTTCCGCTGCTGCACTTCACCAGCTCAAAGCGTCGAATGGGCGCGTGGCGCAACGGGCCGATCCTCCTCATCGCCGGCTGGGGCGGGGCGCTGCTGATCGGGGCGCTGGACCTCTATGGCTTACCCGAGGCGCTCCGTTCGGCGTGGAAGGTGATCGCGGGATAGCTCGTGCGGGCGGGCGGAGCGGTTCGTCATTGCCGGGGGCACAGTTGGGGGGGGTGGTGGAGGACGCACGCGATGTATCAGACCATTCTCGTGACGCTCGAGGCCACTGGCACCGACCGCGCGATCATCGATCACGTGAAGCAACTGGCGACGGCACTGCACAGCCGTGTCGTGCTGCTCCACGTGGCGACCGGCGTCCCCGCCACGTTTCACGGAGCTGATGCCGCCGGCCAGGAAGTTGAAGAAGACAACGCCTATCTCCGGGCGGTGCAAGCGGAGTTTGAGACGGCGGGCATCTCCGCCCGCGCCCAACTCGCGTTCGGCGACCCGGTCCGCGAGATCATCAAATGGGTGCAGGAGCAGGGATGCGACCTGGTGGCGATGAGCACGCACGGACACCAGTTCGTCGCCGACCTGATCCTCGGCGCCACCGCCAGCCGGGTGCAGCACAACATCAGCGTCCCGGTCCTCATGCTCCGCGCGAAATGAATGGCTAATTGAGATTGGGACCAGAGGCGAAACCGGCGGAGGCGGGGACGGGGCGGATACGCTCAAATGCGTCGATCGTCCGGCGTACGCGGCTGCGCACATCCGTGTCAGCCAGGAGCGATTGTTTGAGCTGGATATCGTCGAGGAAGTTGAAGGCGATGAGATCGGCAACGTCGGACGTGGAAAACGGGCTGGCCAATACGCGCTGGAATTGCCTGCCGATGGTCGTCGAAAGCAGCGATGTATCCTCGAAGAGGTTCACCAGCCGTTGGCGTTCATCGGAAAGTTCTATCTCGAGCACCGGCGAACTTTCCAGCGGCATCAGGTGAGCGATTCGGTAGGAAGGGGTTTCATCGCAATGCTCGCGAACGATCCGGGCGCGGGTGTGGCCCTGGAGCAGGAAGTTATACGTGCCGTCGGGGAGACGTTCGTGAGTCAGGATAGTCCCGACGCAGACGACCGAGTCGATCTTCGGTTTGTAGTAGTAACACTTCTCCCAGCCCGGCTTGAGCAGCGCCATCGCGATCAGACGCTGGCCAGTGATGGCGTCGGCGGTCATCGCCTTGTATCGCTCCTCAAAGATGTGCAGCGGCAGGACGGCGCGGGGAAACAGAACGACGTTGGGCAGGGGGAACAACGGCACGGCAGACAGGTTGGCATGCTGTTTCGGAAAGCCGGCCATGGGTAGATTGTAGGCTCCCCGCACTGAAATCCAGTGCAATTCCCCGGAAAATGAAAAGCAGGCAGAAAGCGGGGGATGGAGAATGGGAGACCGGTGGGAGAACAGTGCCGCGCGACCGAGAGAGCAGCGCGCCCCGCGTTCCGTGAACCAGCCCCCGATTCTCCATCCCCGCGACTGACCTTATCAGACGCCGCGAAGTTCGCGCTCGGCGCGGTGCCAGTTATCCGAATCCGAACCGCCGCCCCCTGAACGCCAGATCTCGTAGGCGCGGATGGCGATCTGCTCCCGCGCGATCGTCTTCCGGGCCGCCGGGATGACAGCGGCCCTGGGAGGAAGGGCGCTGTTGCGCATGGGGGTCGACGCGACGGCCTTGCTGACGGGGCTTGTCTTGGCGGACTTGGACAACGAGGCGGGTTTCTTTCCGAATGCCATGATAAAACTCCTTTTTCGCTATTTGGAGGCGGTTCGAGCCTGCGGGTCAGAGGGTCCTTCCCCGACCCACACGGCAGGATTTAGCAGAATTATCGGTCCATGGCAACGGAAAACGTGAATTCCCGCCCCTATCGTGAGGTTCATTACGCATGTCTGTAAAACGACATAGCGCAGCCGGCAGGATTCGAACCTGCGACCGGCGGATTAGAAATCCGCTGCTCTATCCAACTGAGCTACGGCTGCACGCCTGACTGAACTATACCCGCCGATGTTTCGACTCACCATTCCATGTGAAGTGCGATGTGAAGTGCGATCGACGCGGTGGAGAACCCCCTCGCGAATCCCCCGAAAATGTCATCAGTTTGGGCTCCGGCCGGTAATGCTTGCTGTACAATGCATGACTCATCTCGGGAGGTGTCGATGCCGCGGCGTTACCTGATTGCAACAATCCTCGTGGGCGCCATCGTGCCCGGCGTGCTCCGCGCGGCGGATCCGACCCTGCCGACGGCAGACGACATACACAAGTCATTCCAGGCCGGAAACTACCAGGAGACCCTGCGCGACATCGCGCGGGTGATCTCGATCCACGGCGAAATTGCCAAGCAGTACGACCGCTACGACCTGCTGATCATGAAGGCGGAGTCCCTGCTGCGCGTGAAGTCGTCATCCGGGGCATCTCAGGCATTCGCCGAAGCGGCCAAGCTTGCGCCCGACCGCAACGCCGCCGCGATCGCCGAGGCGACCGACCTGTTGATCCGAAAATCGAGCGGCTTGGTCTATCACCCTCACCCCGAAGCCAAGGGCGGAAAAAAACCGCTGGTGGCAAAGGATCCTGACTCGGTCGAGGGGATCGATGTGGTCGATCCGGCGAAGCGGAAGGAAGCGCTATCCGCCTTCTACGATGACGAGGCCTCTGCATTCGCGCCCAAGCTCAAGGCCGCGATGGAAGGCAAATCCCTGGCGCCGATCCTCATCGTGGTGAAGGGGGCGCACGAGGTGCACGTCCTGGAGCTCGCCGCCAAGGGAATCGACGAGACGACGAAGGATCTGGTATCGAAGCTGGCCGAGCATTCGCGCGAGCTGATGCGCGAGGCGCTGCGGACGGAAGACGACCGCGTGGACACCATCAAGAAGCAAGCGGAGGAAGTCGTTCCCTACAAGGTGCCGGTTCCCGATCCGGGCGGGAAGGGGAAGTTTCACATGGAAGACCACACCCGACGCCGGGGACTCGACGGCAAGCAGACGAAGGAGCTGAACGGCTACCTCGCCGACTGCGAAAAGATTCCACGAGCCGCGAAGGATTTGCTCGACGCCCTCGGCACCGACGCCAACTATTTCGAAGACGTCGTCAAGAAAGCCGCTGCCCTCCACGGCAAGACCGACGAAGTCCTCAAAGCCGACTACACATTGAACTATTACGGGAACCGTTAGCCGCCGAAGGCGGCTAACGGAGGGTTGAGGGGTCGGGGGTCCGAGTTAAGTGTAGAAAACAAATTTTAAAAAGAAACCCCCACCCTGAACCCCGAACCCCCCCAACTGGTTAAAACCACCTAGGGTGCTAAAAACCCC
>JBBSDP010000123.1:0-5923 GCA_038240605.1 Tepidisphaerales bacterium
CAAATTGCCGAGCGGCGGATCAAGAGGGTAGGTCTGCACTACACGCAAATCAGAAACAGAAACCCCACTGGAACACGGCGGAAAGCGGAAACCAACCGAGAAAATTCCGGAAAACGTGCGGAAGTGCGAAGGTTGGGCTAACGTTGTCGATGCCGGCCTTGATCGCGTCACGCCGGGCCAGGTAGCCAATTTCGGGATCCCGTATGGCACGGTCCCCCTTGCGGTCGTCGCGCCATGAACCGAAGTAGAACTGCTCGGACTTCTTCGTCCTTGGATTCCAGACCGATTTGTACCAACTCCCATTTTTGTGGGGTCGGAGCGGAAAGCCTTCATACGGAAGGGCCGGTAACGCTGTCGAAGTGATGGAACTCACGATTCACCTCCAAAACCTGTGTCGAAACCTGTGTCGAAGTCGACAGAGGTCTAGACGAGTGGGAGGCGAAAACGCTGATTTCCCCCGAAAATCTCAATGGGCAGGGTGGGAATCGAACCCACGACACATGGATTTTCAGTCCATTGCTCTACCAACTGAGCTACCTGCCCGGCAGCCGTTTGAGCCGGGAATGGTACGACGGAAACGGGGGTTTGAAAAGTGCTGAGTGCTGAGTGCTGAGTGCTGAGTGCTGAGTGCTGAGTGCTGAGAAGGTGGGAACGGCCTTGATGCCCACTCAGCACTTTCAACTCAGCACTTTTCCCTCCAGCACTCTTCTCATTGCGGCGGTTCGATGCGGATCGTGTCTTCTCGGCCTTCCCTGAGGACGACGAGAACGACGGCTTCCCTGGGGCGATCCTTGCGTAACGCTTCGTACGACTTCTGGAACTCATCGACGTTGGTCACGGGTTGGCCGTTGAGGCGCTGGATCAGGTCGTTGTGGTGGAGGCCGCCGCTTTCGGCGGAGCCCTGGGGGCGGGTCAGGGCGACGATCACGCCCCTGGCGTCGGCGGCGAGCTTGCGGGCGTAGGTGTCGATGAAGACGACGTCGCGGACCGCGAAGCCCAGGTCGTCGGCGAACCAGCGCTTCGCGAGGTTGGCGCGCTTCGGCTGCTCGCCCAACTGCACCTTGATCTCCTGCAACGGCTGATCCTTCTTCCGCAACACCGAGAGCGCGATCGACTGCCCCGGCTTCAGGCGGAGCAACTGCCGGCGGAAAATGTTGGGCAGCTCCGCCGCTTCATCGCCGCGTTCGAGCGGCTGGCCGTTCACCTTCACGATGATGTCGCCCTGTTTCAAGCCGGCCGTTTCGGCGGGGGTGCCGTGAATGACTTCGCCGACCTGGATCGCCGGCTGGTTCTTGAGGTCGAAAATCTCGGCGACGTCTTTCGTGAGGCCGGTCAACTGGGGGACGCCCATCCACGGGAGGGCGATTGGTTTTTCGGGCGTGGGGGGATCCTGGAAGCTGAGGAGGAAGTCGCGCGCGGGAACGAAAAACTTCGGCGGGTTCTGGATCGAGGCCATCGCCTCGGGGCCGTTATTCAGGAGCAGGCTCTGGCCGGCGGTGAAGCTGACGATGCCGATCGCCTGGCCTCGGGCGTTGAAGACCGGTGAGCCGGTCGCGGCCAGGCCGCTTTGGGCCAGCACCTGCGGCACCTCGCCGCGCAGCGTCGCGGCGACGCGGGTCTCCATGAAATAGCTCTTGTACCCGCCGGCCTGGGGGAGCAGGCCCACCGATAGGACCGTGTCGCCGACCTGCACCGGCGATTCCTCGAAGTGGATGCTCTTCCACTTCCGCGGCTCTTTGGTCTTGATGAACGCGAGGTTCGTGCGCTCGTCGCGTCCCTGGAAGACGGCGTCCAGCTCCTGCGGGTCCTCCGATTCCCTGGGAACGATGATTTTGAACTCCTTCATCTGTTCGTCGGGGATCTGGATGTTGAACGCAGCCAGCGGCGTCATCACCAGCCCGTCGTCGCCCACGACGATGCCGGAGGTGATCAATTCCCGCCGTCCCAGCTCGCTCTGCCAGACATACTGCACCGCCACGAGCGACGGCGTCACATCCGCATAGAGCTTCTGCGCAATATCCGGCGCCACCGCCCCGCGCGACGTCGGGGCCACGAGCCCTCCAACAAGCCCCACCAGGATCAGGCTGCGGATCACATTCTGCATGGATACTCCGTGAAAATGGGCGATTCCTGCCCAAAGTTTGTATCGTCCTTCAACTGACAACGGACTACTGACAACGGACTACTGACAACGGACTACTGACTCTCCCCCTCAATACGTCACCTTCAACACCGCCGACTGCGTGCCCCGGCCTCGCTGGATCGTGAGCAGAAGCGCCTTGTCCTTCTTCTCCACCGTCTGGTTGTAGAGCTTGGAGAACTCGTCCATGTCGGTGACCGGCTGATTGTTCACCATGCGAATGACATCGCCCGGGTTCAGCTCCGCTTTGGCGGCGGGGTAGCCGGGGCTCATGGTGGTGACGACCACGCCCTTGTCGTCGTCGAGCTGCATGTCGTTGGCATAAGTGCGCGTCACCTCGCGCACGGAGACGCCCCAGACCTTGAATTCCCGTTCCTCGCCGACGGCGCCTTGAAGCTTCTGTGTCTTGGCGGTGAGCTTGAGGATTTCCTTGCCGCGCTTGATCGTAAGCTGCACGTCGGAGCCGATCGGCAGGTCCGCGATCAGCTTCCGCGCGGGGGCGATCTCCTCGGGGAAGCGAACGTTGATCGGCTTGCCATTGAGGTCCAGGAGGATGTCCTGCGATTTTACGCCGGCCCTTTCAGCCGGGGAGTTGCGGTCCACGCTGTTGACCAGGACGCCGCGGTTGATGTCGATGTTGTAGAACGTCTCGAGATCCTGAAGGGGCTTGAAGTCGATGCCCAGGTCGCTGCGATCGACACGGCCGCGCTTGTCCCTGGTGGCGCTGGCGAGGATCTTGGTAATCACTTCGCGGGCGGTGTCGATCGGGATCGCGAAGTTCAGGTTCTGGCCGCCGCCGCGGGTGTTGATGCCGATGACCTTGCCGGTGAGGTCCACGAGCGGGCCGCCGCTGTTGCCGGGATTGATCGGCGTGTCCATCTGGATCCAATTGGCGAACTGCCCGGTCTCATACTCGTCGATGCGCATGCGCTCGGGGTAAAAGGTGCGCTCGTTGTTGGAGACGATGCCCAGCGTCATGGTGCGGGCCAGCCCGAACGGCGTGCCGATCGCCATCACGTCCTGCCCGGTGATCAGCCCGGCGCTCTGGCCAAGCTGCGCGGATTTGAACTCGATCTTTCGCTTGCGGACGTGCTCCATGTCCATCTGCACGACCGCCAGATCGGTCCAGTGGTCGTCGCCGATCAGCTTCGCGGGCACGCGCTCCTTGTTGAAAAGCGTGACGAAGATTTCCGCGGCTCGGCCGGCAACGTGGAAGTTGGTGAGGATGCGCCCCTCGCCATCGATGATCACGCCGGAACCGATGCCACGGCGGACGGTGCGCTTCCCCTCGGAATAAATCTCCTGGGCCACGTCGAGCCGGACCACGGACGGAAAGATGAGCCCGGTGACCTCGACGACCGCTTTGGGCGTGGCGCTGGGAAACGGCTCAGGGCCCGATCCGCTATCCGCGCCATGGGCGAGACCGATCGGTGCCAGGAGAAGCAGCGGGAGAAGGAACGGTGAAGATCGGACGCTGAATATCGCCCGCCCGCCCTTAAACCGGCCCGTATTGCGTTCCGCCTCGGGTTCGACGTTCGGCGTTGAATGTTCGATGTTCGCTGACTCCAGATGATCGACGCGCGGACGTATCGGCTTGTGCATCGTTTCCTTCTAAGCGAGGAGAATGGCCGGAACCGCGGTCCGGCTGTCGATAAGATGCGCGAATCTTGTCGATGTCGCAACGGTTCGGGTCAAATCCTCCGCTCGCCGCGGCCGAAGCCGTGTGCGCGACGTCGTCTCCGCACCCGCGATCGTTCAAGGATGGGATAAATGGGATTTGCATCGGGCTCACTGTCGTTTCGTCGTTACGTCGTCGAAGGCAAATCACCCAAGGCGATCGATCAATCGCTGCTGGATGCGCTGGCCGAGCACGCGCTGCGCCCCGGCGAGATCGGCGTGCCCGAGGAAGTGGAGTATGGCTGGAGCGGCGGACGGCACGTGCTCGACGGGAACTTTGGCTTCGAACACAACGTTTTCGCCGATGCCCTCCACTTCGCCCTGCGGATCGACACCAACAAGGCGCCGGGCGAGCTGAAACGCGCCTACACGATCATGGAGGAAGAGGCGGCGGCAGCGAGCAATCCGTCCGGCTTCATCAGCAAGAACCAGAAGCGCGACGCGAAGGAGACGGTCCGCCGCAAGATCGAGGAGGAGACGCGCAGCGGTCAATACCGGCGCAGCAAGCTCGTTCCCATACTGTGGGACCTGCCGACGCGAACCGTTTACAGCCCCGCGAGCGGGGCATCGTTCGAGAAGCTGGCGGAAATCTTCCAGCGCACGTTCGGCCTGGACCTCTCCCCGCTCACCAGCGGCTCCCTGGCGATGACGTCGATGGAGGCGCGGTCCAAGCGCCGCGACTACGAGGATCTGCGCCCCACGCGCTTTGTCGCCGGGCCGGCGGGGGAGGGCGAATCGCCCGAGTACCCGTGGGTGGCGAAGGGCCCGCAGCCCAAGGACTTCCTCGGCAACGAATTTGCCCTGTGGCTCTGGCACGAGGCGGACGCGCGGACGAGCATCGTCGGCACCGACGCCGGGGACGTGACGATCTTCATCGACAAATCCCTCGACCTGGACTGCGCCTACGGCCAGACCGGCCGTGACTCGCTCCGCGGAACCGGCCCGTCGCGCATGCCCGAGGCCCGCGACGGGCTGCGGACCGGCAAGCTGCCGCGCAAGGCGGGCCTGGTGCTGGACGTCTCCCGCCTCCAGTTTTCCCTGTCGCTGGCCGCCGAATCGCTGGCGGTGGGTTCGGCCAGGCTGCCGGACGTGGAGGAGGCGGACACGCCGCGGGTGCTGTTCGAAGAACGGGTGGCGCTCCTGCGCGAGTTGAGCAAGACGATCGACGCGCTCTTCGACACGTTCCTCGAGACGCGCGCCTCGTCGGCCTGGGAAGGCCACGTCAACACCATCCGCCGCTGGATCCAATCCACGACGAAGACCGTCGTCGCTGCCTGAAGTCAGGTTCACCACGAAGACGCGGAGAGCGCGGAGAAATACGAGGATAGAAGATGGAGGATCGAGGATGGCGTTGCGCGCCTCCACGGAATGGAACCGCGTTTCCTCTTCTTGGGCGGCCGTCCCGGTTGGCTAATGGCGTGCTCAAGTCCCAGACGCTTGACCACCCGTTGCACCGGGCGTACAGGTCTCCGGCGTCGCCGTTGGGGTCGCCATTGTTCTTCGAGTCGCTGAGGATCGACACGCCGCTTCGATAACGGCGGACGACGCCCGCGAGCCCCAGGTAGCCGTAATCTTCCAAATGCGTCCCGATGCCGCCCGAGCCGTTGTCGTCGGCGAGGAAATCGACACGGCTGATGGGGCTGTCGACGCCATCGCCCAAACTACCGTTCCCCCTCCGCGTAGCCGTAGTGCAGGACGCGGTCGTTGGGGTAGGTCATGGCGGTGATCCGGCTATTGTTGATGCCGCCGCTCATCTCGGTGTAGGCGAATTGCGTCTTGAGGCTGGTGCCCGTGTTCACCGCACCGAGACCGAACTAAGGCTCATCGCGGCCGCGGCAATCATAGGAATGCGCCTCGATGGTTAAGTTAATTCCCACGGCGCGGTATGCTGCACTTGGCGATGGAGTCCGCCACAAACCGGATCGCGCGCCTCATCCTTGGCACGAGCGTCAATCGCCGAACCTCTGCCCGACGGTCCCAGCTCGATTCCACGACCTCGAATTCATCCAGGTCCAGCAGTGACGAGAGCATCGCCAGTTCAATATCCGCGTCCATGCGTGATCCTCCTTGATCAACGCCTTCCACTCATACCCCAACAGGTAGTAG
>JBBSDP010000124.1:0-5894 GCA_038240605.1 Tepidisphaerales bacterium
CGTGAGCGTGAAGTCGCCGAACGAGCAATGGTCGCCGCCGAGTTCCTGCAAGGCATCGTCCACGTCCTCAGCCTTGTTCAAGCTGTCGGAGTCCTCCATCAGTTGCCGCGTGGCGTCGGACTTATCCATCGGCAGGAAGCGTCCGACCCAACGGTATTCGATCGGCAATTCGTTCAGCCGATCCAAGAGACAGGGGAGCGTCCGATTCACGTAGGCCCGAACGGAGACAGTTTTCAGGAATAGCCGACCGAGCCGAGGCGAAAGACCGCCGGCGAGTGGACGGTCGGTAATCATTTCGTCCAGATAGAACGGCACGTCTGGCACCGCGACCGTCAGCCGCCGATCGGAGACGCAGGAATGCAAGTAAGTCAGCGTTTCCGAATCGTCCAGCGGATGAACTTCCGGCATGAACGAGGCCATCAGGTTCACGACCTGATCGACTTGGCCGAGAAAGTGATCGTAGTGGGCACGGTAGGAGACCTGTCCGCCCCTGGCCTTGTTCGGCCGCTCGATGAAGAAATCACCGAGTCGCGCCATTCCCTCAGCCGGGGGCAGATACGTAAACGTGATGAAGCACTGGCTCTCGAAGTGCAGGGCATCCGCAGTGAAGGCGTCGCGGCGCTCCTGATCGATCATCGCCGCGACAGGATTCGGAAATTCGCAAGCCGGATATGCTGGGGCCGACCGCCGTGACGCTTCGACATGCACGCACCAATGCGAGCCGAGCCGGCGCAGCACATTGTTCATCCTTGCCCGCGCTGCGACCAATTCGTAAGGAGTAGAACTGTCCAAGTCCGGGCCGCGAAACGCGACCGTCTTCTGGAAGCTTCCGTCCTTGTTGAGGACGACGCCAGGACCGATCAGTGCCGCCCACGGAAGGTAGTCGGTCAGGCGTTGCGGTCGTTTGCGATATTCGCCAAAGTTCCACATGAACGTATCTCCCAGAGGAATCAGGAATCCAGATAATTCGGCTGACGCAGATGGCGGCGGAAGATGTCGAACCAATACGGGTCGCGCTTGCTCATCAGCACCGCCGTCGCATGAAGCGCCGCGCCGGCCGGGAAACCAAGCCACCAAAGGTGCAAGCCCATGCCGATGACCAGCGCGAGCGTGCCGTTGAGAATCGCGAAGGTCCGCGGCGCTCCGCCCACTAGCACGGGCTGGGTCAAGGCCACATGCAGAGGTAGTTCGTATCCTTCAATCTCTTCCGGTCGCTTCATGGTCGTACCGCCTTCCGTTCCGACTAACCCATTCACCAGCCAGCGCCGCCATCGAACCCGAAGAACGTCACACCGAAGCTCGTGGCAGTGACGGCAATCGAAACGCCGAGCAGAAGGCCCAGGACGCGGCGCAGGCCGCCGCCGTCACTGAACGCAAAACCAAATCCCAGGACCACAATCGCCAAGATGCACAGCGCCTTGGCAACCGGCCCGGTAAAACTGGCAAGCACTTGATTCAGCGGCCCTTCCCACGGAAGGGCTCCGCCACCGCCGCCAGCAGCGGCCGCGCGGGCGGCGTGCGGACTGGCCAGGAGCATCAGTGCGCCGGCGATGGCCGGCACGACGATCGAATTCCTACGGGCGATAATTGAGCGAATGTTCATGGTGAATCCTTGTTCGCCATGCCACGCCGGATCACACGATTCGCAGCGTTGTCATGGACGGTATGAATAATACCATACAACTACCTAACGATGGAGTCAAGCGTAATGTTCGCATTTTGTTCGGTCAGCGATGAACGACCTGGGGAACGCAGTTTTGATCGGCGTCAGGAGCCTGACGAGTGATGTGAGGGGGACGCGACGTGAGGCGCAATCCGGCCGTTACAACCGGCGGAAAGGCCATCCACAACTCACGCCGACGTGCTGCTGGGATTTCGAAGTCGGGGCCGATGCGATTAACGGGAACAGCGCATCATTCGTCGCGAGACATCCCGATCTGGTCGCGGTGCTTTTTCGCCATCGCCGCGCGAGCATCAGGGCCAGCCTCCAGCCAATGCAGGATCATTGCCTCAATCACCCGCTTCGGGTTGGACAAATGCCGAGCGCAGTCTTCCTCAAATGCCTCAAATACCTTCGTATCGAAGCGGTATGTCCGCTGGACCGTTTTCGGCTTGTCCGAGGGCTTTCCGCTTGATTTGTTTCTCGCCATGTTGCGCAGTTTATCTCGTTTCTCAATGGTATGCAAGTCATCAAATAATGCGATGCAGTCGATATCGACAAATATTCGTGAGGAGACGGTTCGATCCTATCTGCTTAAATCGCAGCCAGAGTGCCCCTGCAGTTCGCGTCTTAGAGCTTAATTATACCATTGACTTTGACTATACCAAACAATACACTAACGCGACAACGCCCAGTGCCAGCCGAACCCCTCGTGGCTGGCGTCCACTCGACACCGCGAGTCAAAGGAGGATGAGACGCCATGAGCCGTCAGTTGGAATGGCCCGAACCCGTCAGCACCGTCACGCTGAAAAGCGGTGGAGGTACTGGAAAATACGTTTCTCTTAAGGCCGTTGCCGATCGGTGGGCCTGCGATCGCAGTACCGTCCGTCGTAACCTCGAAACTGCCGGGGTCAAGGCATTCTGCCTGGGCCACGGTAAGCACGGGATCGTGCGATACCTGCTGAAAGACGTGGAAGATTACGAAAGGAGGTGCCGTGAACCGTGAGTAAGCAAATTCTCGCCTGAGTAAGGGAAAGCAAACGCCCCGGCCTGGTTAAGCCGGGGCGTTTGCGTTTTGACACCAAAGCATCACGCGGCAAAATTGACATCGCCTACGAACTGATCGGGAATCAGGGCGGCGTAATGCTTACGGCAAATCTCTGGGCTGTTGCCCATCATCGCGCTGATCTTGTACAGGCTCACGCCACGCTGCGCGAGCATTGAGCCGAACGTGTGCCGGAAATCCAGACACGTCCACGGCAGCTTCGCCTTCGCGTTCTCATCGGCCAGCTTGTGGCTGAAATTGTCCGGGTCCCACCGGACGCCTTCTGGACTGGGAAGGAGCCACAGCCCCGATCCCACCGGCTTGTACTTGTCCAGGACGGCAGCCAAAGCCGTGCCGATCGGGACGGTGCGATTGCGGCCAGTCTTTGGCTGCCAGAACGCACCGTCGATTGTCTTGGCCCGGATGCGAAGCAATCCGGTCTTGCGGTCCACATCCTCGCGCGTCAGCCACAATGCTTCCTCGCGGCGCACGCCGGCGTAAATCAGGATCGCGACGGCCGCATGGAGTACCTTGTCTTCCTTAATTGCTTGCAATTGCTTTACGATCTGCTCTGGGTTCAAAAATCGGATCTCGTGCGTCAAAAGCTTACGCGGCCGGACGCCATCGACAGGGTTCTTGAGCCGCAGGTCCGGGTAGACCAAGCCGTGATGCTCGATGGCGTACCGGAAGAGCCGGTAAAGAATTTCCCGCTCTTCGTTCAGCGTCTTGGGCGAGACCTTTGCGGCGCGCTTATCGAGGTATTGGTTAATGAGCGGAGCGGAAATCTGCTCAGCGTACTCCGCCACCAAACGCGGCACTTCCGCCATCTCGCGGCCCGCCGACTTCCCCTGAACTTCCCCTGTCAAATTGTCCGTCCTAGCCATCAGTTCCAGCGACGGCGTCAATGGGCCGAATAAAACCCGCAGCCGCGAGGTGTCGTTCTTTACCGATTTATCACGGTGGCTGGCCTTGAGGTGAGCGACGAAATCCTCCAACAATTTTCCCAACGGCGTCTTTGTCGCCGTGGCCAATTGCCCGGTAGCATTCTCGTATTCGACCTTTTGCAGGAGCTTTTCCGCGATCTTAATGTTGCTGGACTTTGTGGCGATATCCTTCGCCTTTCCATTGACATAAACGCGGACGTAGAACTTGCTTCCTCGTTTGAGAAGACTCGCCATGGATGAAACCTCCCCAGGCACGAAGCCTGGAAAACAAAGCCACACAGTTGTGCGGGCTCTGCAAGAAGGGCACATCCACAGGGGAAGTTTAGGGGAAGCGAGAGAAGCGACCCCATAAATGCCATCAGGCAGAGCCAACGTAAAGCGTTGACTCTGCCTGAGTAAGGGAAGTAGCGGGGGGAGGATTCGAACCTCCGACCTCCGGGTTATGAGCCCGACGAGCTACCAGGCTGCTCTACCCCGCGATCGTTGTTCCGACATCTTAGATACGCCGGTGGGGGTGTCAAGTTCGAGAAAAGCTCGCGGCGAATCGCGCGCGGGGCAGATTCGCGATTCGGGCTCGGTGGGCGTGGCGTTAGAACCATGGGTCGAGCGGCGGGCGTAACGACAAGTAAAAAGATCATATTGCTAGCAATATTTTATAAAAATATCGAAAAAGTGTAACATTATGTAGCGAAGTGTTGCATTGGGGAGGCCGGGTCGGCCCCGAGCGGGCGTCAGGAAAAGCGCGCTTCTTCCAGGTCCAAGTCGCGCTCGATGTTGTGCAGGACTTCGTCGCGGATCAGGTCGCGGTCGCGGAGGGTGATCAGGTGTTGCCGTTCGGCACTGATCAGGTCGCGGCGGAGACGGCGGGCGGATTCGAGAAGATCGGAGGATTGGGAGGATGGAGGCGCGGTCGCGGGGGCGGCGTCGCCGTTGCCGGCAGCGGTGGGGATGGGGAACTGGCAGTGCCTTGAAGGAAAAAGCAAAGAGTAGAAAAGGAAAAAGTGCGCTGAGAGGCGTGAAACGATCCGCCTCGCCCGTGAGCTGCGGTGCATGGCGCGGCCAGTCGCCGTCGATCCTCATCCGTCTGCATCCGCATTTCATCTGTGGCGCGCCACGGATGCAGACCGATGAAGGCGGATGAATTCAATTCAATCTGAATGCCTGGCGTCTTGGCGTCATGGCGGTTCGACCGTTTTCTCTCGGGCTGGAGCGTTGAAGCGTTTGGGGCGTTGCGTATATTAATGGGTCGCTCGCCAAAGGCTTGGCGGGCTTGTGACTGCATCGGCCGTGAGTTGGCTCGTGCCGCGGAACGCGCGACCGCTGTTGGGTTGCCCCCGACGGTGCGGGCTGATTTCACGTTGGGACACACCTGTGGGCGGGGCACGTGAATCCCTGGGCCGGCGTGGCAAAGGAGTGCGCGCGTGCCGGGTGAAACCGACCTCCATAAAACGTTGAAGAAAGAAGCGTGCCGCTGGTTGTTTCGGCAGGGGTACCGATGCATCGCCGCCGAAGTACGGCTCCGGCCCCTGGGGATCATCGATGCGGTGGGGACGGGCCAATTCCGCCCGTATCAGAATTACCTGTTCACGCCGCGCGAGCTCCCGCAGGTTTGCTTTATCGAATGCAAGGCGTCGCGCGCGGATTTCCTGCGCGATCGCTCGGATGACGGACAACTCACGCTCTCGCTGCTGGAGCGCGAGCGGAACCTGCGCTGCCGTGGGAACAAACGCCGGCCGCGACATCCGCTGCGGCAGACGCTGGGATTGGGAAAGTTTGCGGCGTGTCTCATGCAGCCGATGGCGAATCTGCACTACGTGCTTGCGCCCGCCGGCATCGTGCAGAAGAAGGACCTGGCGCCGCGCTGGGGACTGCTCTCTTACGGGGACGGCGGGGTGAACGTAATCGTGCGGGCCGACTGGCAGGAAACGGCGCGGATCGAGTTCGTCGAATCGGCGATCGCCCGCACGCTCACCGGCGACATCTACCGAGCCGACGACCGAGCGATCAATTCCGTCAACCGCGAAATCTTCGCACAGCAACAGACGCTGGCGGAGCGGATCCGATCGATCCGGCCGCAGGTGGTGCTGGCGCCGGGGTCGCCGGTCTAGCCCAACCTTCGCAGTTTGGGGCGTCTATCTGCCTTGGCGGGGTCAGGAACGCGGTTTTTTGCCAAAGGTCTGCACTACAAATTCGATTCATTTCTGAAGGGCAGGCAATGGTGCCTGTTCCGCCAACTCGGCTTGCC
>JBBSDP010000125.1:0-4967 GCA_038240605.1 Tepidisphaerales bacterium
GCCGCGCATTCGCGGCCGCACACTGGAGCTGCCGACGCCCAGCCCGCTCGCGATTCTGTAGTGAAGACTTTTGGGGTCAAAACCACGTTAACGGCCCGAAGAAGGCGGGTCGACGAATGCAGATGCGAAGGTTGGGTTAGAAACCCGCGATCCTATGGTTGATACGGTCGCAGCTAACCCGTCGCTAACGCACTTCCATGATGCGGACCGCGCCTGCCGGAACCAAGACTGACACGCTGTTGTCCGCGACGTCGAACCGATCGGTTTCGAGCAGGCGATCATGCGCCGCAGTGATCGGCTCGTGCGCGTGGATCCGGACCGTCCGGTTCTCACGGAAGTCGGTGGGCGCGATGCCCTGCTGGCACTTGTGAACCCCGGCCGAATTGATCAGGGTAACGAGCCAGCCGTCCTTGCTGCGGTTGACGAGCCATTGCACGTCCCCGTCGACCTCGACCGGCATGAGGCCGCGCGTCAGGCGCAGGAACAGCCCGGCCGCGAACGGCACGACCTGCTTGTCGACGCCGAGCGCGTACGGGACCGATAGGAAGACGAGCCGCCCCTGGCCTTGGTCGAAGGCGGCACAGACGGTCGCGCCACCGGGGTCCGTCGCGAGGGGGTTGCCCCCCGATATGGCCCGGAACCGATAAAGCTGGGACGGTCGGACCGCGGCGTCCCCCTGCCACAGGTATCCGGCAGCTTCCTGCTGCTCCCCCAACTTCGGCAGCTTCAGTTCGGCGGCGCCGGGGCCTCTCAATTGACCGTCCGCGGCGAACAGGGTGCCGCCGTTCTCCACGTACTGGCTCAACCGACGGCCCTCGTCGGCCGTCAGTTCGATGTCGCCCGCGATGATCGTAACCGGGTACGTATCCAGCGTGTGCCAGCGCTTGAGGTCCGGATCGGCGTAGACGACGTCGAAGATGTCCCCGAACACGCCCGGGACGAAGCTCTCAGTCGTGGCCGTTAGCGGTTCCTGGCTGCGCGGCCCAATCGGGTAATACGCGAGCCCCAAGTACTCCTGCACGTTGCGGACGTGGTCGGCGTTCCCCGCCGCCGTGTACGACCACTTCGGAACGTCCTCGATCTCGAACAGGGACGGGCGATACGTCGACGTCGATACTCCGTTCGCGTAATCCATCAGGATGGCAACGGGCGTGAACGGGGTCCCCCGATCGGGCTCCTTCGCGGTGAGGCGGAGGAAGCGGTCGGTCAACTTCCCGCGCGGCGACAACTGGAGGTCCTTCACCCCCGCGACGGTCAGGCCGCCGGGCTTCCAGAAGGAGTCGGCGCCCCCCTCCTCGTAGAACATCGCGGACCCGGCCATGTACTGGTACCAGCCGTCGAAGTTCCACCACGTCATCCCGGCGCCGGAATAGGGGGAGTAATAGTTCTCGATCAACTGCTTCACCGTCGCGTTCGGCGAGTAGTTGAACGTTGCCGAGGAGTCGCCGAAGTTGCCGGAGCGATAGCTGAGCACCATCCCGTCGTACTGTCGCGCCGCGCCCCGCAGCATAGCTAAGTTCGCGGCCTGCATGGCGCCGGTGACGACGGTCATCTCGCACCCGACGGTGCGGGCGCCCCAGTGGAACGCGAGCGGGTAGTACTGCATCCCGATCACGGGGATCACCTCCCGGTACGGGTCGTCCAAGTCGCGCCCGTAGACCTTGCGCCACTTCGCCGCGTTCGCCCGCATCGAAATTTCCCCCAGCACGTCCGCCAGCTCCCGACGGGTCTTCGCGCCCTCGACGGCGGCCCGCCTCGCCTTCGCGTCGACGAACTGGTCGAAGTAGCCGAGGCTCTCGCCCGAGACACTCCCGACGTAGCGGCCGCGGTACTTCAAGAACCGGTCCACCGCTTCCGGAGCCATCGGGACGTCCGCGTGGTAGTTCATCATGGTGCCCCACGGCCGGTCCGGGTGGTGGTCGAGCCACTGCTGCAACCCCGGCGTCACGTGCCCGCCCCATTTCGGGCCGGCGAACGCGGGGTCCATCACTAGGGGGCCGGAGCCGTGGAACACGGGGACGATGCGCGGATCGGAGAAGATCGGGACGTCCTTCGCGCCCGCGTACGTCTTCTTGAACTCGTCGAACACGTCCTTGTCGTGCTCACCCGCCGGCAGGCGGTGCGGGTACAGGACGCGGTCCGGCTTCTGCGTGAGCCAGTCGAACTGGTCGACGTTCCAGAGGAACCGAAACCCGTCGTCGTGAAACGTGTGCATCTTCCAACTGAGGGGGACGTCGGAACGGCGGCCGCTCCGCGCCAGCGGCTCCATACGGTCCGGGTGCCTGGTACGGAATGCCTCCAGCACCTGCCATGCGTAGTTCGCCGGACGTTCCTTCACGAACGGGCGATAGGCAGGGTCCGTCGTGAGAACGATGGCATCGATCTGGCGGCAATCCGACTCTTTGAACGCCGATCGCAGGACGAGCCGGGCGTTCCCCTTCTTCAGCGTCGCCGGATGCCCCTCCCACCCGAACGCCCAGCCCCAGTAGAGCTTCATGACGTTGTCCTCGTCGAACAGCGCGTGCTCCCCGTACGTCGTGACCCACGGCTGCGACGCCTGCTGCTCGAGGCGGATCTGAAACCTGTTGGTCGCTTCGCGCACGTCCCGGTAGCGGACCCAAACCTGGTAATCTCCCGATGCCGGGACCTCGAAGTCCGCCGAGGCTTCTGCCTTGTCGTCGTCTGCACCGCAGGCGATCGACAGGAACCCGCTCTCCCCTCCCTGGTTCCACTCGGCTGCCCAGCCGGGTCCGGAGATGCCCCAGTTCCCGGCGGTCTTGCGCGCCTCGGGTGTCCCCATGGGCCAGCAATTTCCCTTGATCCCCTGGAGGTGCTCGGCCTCGATCCAAACGGTTTCGATGGGCCCCGCCGCTCGCAGAGCGAGCGTCGGAGAAAGGAAAAACACGATGCCGAGCAGGCGCGCGCGTGATTTGTGCATGACTCCTCGTCGGTGGCGGGCTCCACGCCGCAGTTCAGGTCTCACCCGGCGGTGACGTGACCGTTCAATTGGCCGGACCTGCCTTCGTCGCGTAAACGCGGACAGCGTACGGGTCGAGTGTGTCGGGGAAGGATCCCTCGGCGTCCTCCTGCAGTTGCCGCGCTTCTCGCCAGAGGTGGACGGTCGGGCCGAGCTTCGGCGCCGCCACCGTGATCCGGGCCAAGTGATCGGAGGCGTTCACCAAGAGGAGCACGGGACCTGTGTCGGTTTCCTTCACGCGGCACTGGATGTCCGACAGCCTCACGCCGGGTGAATCGGCCAGCTGGATCTGGGGCGTCCACCCCGCATCCCGCGCGGCGAAAACCGCGGTCATGCCGCCCACCTCCTTGATGACCTTGTTGAAGTCGGCCCAGAACCAGTCGTTCAGCTCGATCGCCTGCCTCAAGTCACGTTCGGCAATCTTGGGATCGGCGTTCACCTCCGGCGGGATGCTAACGGCGGGAGCCGGACGGGTCACGCGGATCTTGCCGTAGTACAGCAGGCCCTTCGCGCCCCGGATGACCGACTGGTACGCCATGAACAGGCTCTGGCGCGTCGTCGGGTAACCGGCCTTGCCGTCCTCTTGGGGCTTACGGTTCCACGCCTGCAGGACCGTGAGCGTCGGCTTCCCTGGCGCGAGCGTTTGCCACCAAGCCGTCAACTCGCCCATGATTGCGATCGAGTGCGGCCAGCCGTTCGGGATGTCGGCCCCCTGGTAGAACCACCGCTTGAGGGGGATCGGGTACTTGTCGAACGCGTAGACGTCGCAGGCCGTCGCGAATTCCTTGAGCCGCGCCTCGTCCGTCCAGAACGGGTACTCGACCATCAGTACGGGGTGGTCCGGGTCCAGCTCCTTCATGAGCTTGTAGCCCAGCAGATACTCCTCGAATTTCCCGCCGTTCACCATCGGCTCGTCGCCGTGCTCCCAAAAGAGCATGGCCGGATGGTCCTTGTACGCGGTGACGGTCTTCTTGAGCACGTCGAACGACCAGCTCAACTGCCCCGGCGGGCGCCACTGCGTGTGCAGGCCGGCCGCAGCGACGCGGTCGAGGGTGGCCCTGGTTTTCGGGCCGAGGGGGTCGGCGCTGTTGTCGATGAAGAAAACGGTGTTAAAGCCGGTCGAGCGGAGGTCTTTGAGCAGCGCGCCCGTCTCGTCCGCGAGTTCTTCCTCCGGGTAGTACAGACCCACCGGAAAGAACGGCTGCGCGTCGATCAGAAAGGTCCGGTCGTCGCGGATCGTCACCTTGTTCGCCCGCGCGGCACGGCAGCCGAAGACGGCCACCAGCAGCAGCGCGAGTCGGCACCCGCGCCAGTATGTCGGGTAGATCCGATGGGACATGTGCCGCTTCACCTCCCGGAAGGCCCTGCTCGACGTTACAACAGAATCGGGTGCAAGCATAGATCAGACGCCGGCCGCGCGCAACGCCGTCCAGATTAATGCCATCAGGGGCAACGCCAAAACTCCGCGAAACTCTATTTTGCTTGCAGAGGGACGGCGGCCTTGAAAAACTTCGCATCCAGGGCATCTGCCCAGAGCTGCGCTGCCTTCCTGGCACCGGACTCGCTGAGGTGGACTTTGTCCACGGTGTCCTCTTTCTCCAGGGTGTCGTAGTCCGGGCCGAGGAAACAATAGGGATATTCTTTGATCATTCGGTCCTGCACTCGCCGGATTTGGCCGAAGCCTTCAGGAGGCGATTGGCGATTTACCACCACGGCAAGATTTGGGAAGCCGGTGTCTTTGCGAGCCTGATCGATCCAGGCCTGATAGTTCGCCACGATCTTGTTCTCGTCCTTCTCCGGCCAATCGTTCTGACCTTGATCGGCGAGGATCGCCCGCAGACCCGTGACGGCACAATATTTCTTGGCTCTTCGGCAGAATTCGTGGGTTGATTATAGCATAATGTTGCTCAGAGGCATTTTCGGTTCGCTTTGATTCGCGAGGAAGTGGGGGAGCGGGGAAAACCCCATCAGGCCCCAAGCGGTTTTCCCC
>JBBSDP010000126.1:0-4947 GCA_038240605.1 Tepidisphaerales bacterium
CGGCGGCAACGGCATCGTCCTCCGCCCCGATGGCAGCGTGGTCGTCGTCGGCTCGGCCAATTCCAACCTCGCCGTCTACAACAACGACTTCGCCGCCGCGGCGTTCCTGCCGGATGACACCGTCACGGTGCTCCCGTACGTCCCCACCGTTTCACTCACCGGCCCCTCCAGCGCCAACCAGAACGCCCCCTACACGCTCGGCCTCTCCGCGATCTATCCTCAGACGGATCCGGACGGCGCGACCGATGTCGCCGCATGGACGATTAACTGGGGCGACGGCAGCGCATCGACCACCGCTTCCGGCGACCTCACCTCCGCCACTCACACCTACGCCACGCCCGGCGTCTACACCCTCTCCGCGTTCACCAGCGAGATGATGACCGGACCGTACACCGCCGCCACCAAGATCGTCACCGCGAGCGGCATTCAAGCGCCGACCCATCTCGCCGCTCCATCCGTCAGCGCGAGCGCGGTCCTGCTCTCCTGGTCGCCGGCGAGCGGTCCGAATGGTGCAAGTTACGATGTCTATCGGAATGGCACGAAAATCACCGCCGCGCCCATCACGAGCGCGGCATACCGGGACAGTGGATTATCACCTTCAACCGCCTACGCCTACACGGTCGTGGCTTACGCCAGTAATGGGAATGCCTCTGCGCCGAGTAGCGCGCTAACGGTTACCACTTCGTCGGTCTCTCCATCCATTGACTCCACGCCTCCCACAGCGCCGACTGGGCTTTTGGCATCCGGGATTACCGATCATTCGCTTTTACTCTCCTGGACGGGAGCGACTGACAACATCGGCGTCACCGCTTACGAAATTCTCCGCGATGCCGTGGTTGTTGGCGCTTCGACTTCCGCCTTTTTCGTCGACAGCGGCTTGAACGCATCGACGAGCTACAGCTACAGCGTCGTCGCTTACGATGCCGCCGGAAACGCCGGTCCCGCCGGCACGCTTTCCGTCGCGACGGGGGCGGATGTCACCCCTCCGTCGGCTCCTTCGAACCTGGTCATCTCCGCTCACACGGCTGCGACCGTCACGCTCGCGTGGAACGCCAGCGGAGACAACGCCCAAACGAATAATTACACCGTCAAGCGGATGCGAAACGACGGCGTTGGCGGAACCACTTCCCTCGGCACGACCAATGGCGCGACAACCTTTACCGATACCCCGCCATCGACGCAGTTCAGGTATGTGTACACGGTTTACGCCGTCGACGCCGCCGGCAACAGCACGGCTGCTTATGTCACATCGCCTGCACTGGCATCGCTGAACGTCGCTCTTGCGGCCAATCATTTGGACACGACGTCAAGCCAATACGTCCCGCAAAGCTGGCAGAACGATTTCTACAACAATCTGGCCCCGGCGTTACGTGACCGCTCGGCACAGGTCATCGGTTCCCCGGCCGCCATTGCGCCATCACAGGGTTGGCTTGATCCGGGCGTCGACACGCTGATTGTCGGCAACCAGGTCGCCAGCGGGGGCTTGCGTCCCGCCCCCAATTCGTATTTTCAGGACCTCATTGGCGATGGGATCTATCACGCGCCCGATCCGGCGTGGACCAATCAAACAGGCGAACCGCAAGGGATTTACAACGGCAGCCAGGACGGGCTGTCCTTCGGCTCCGCGCCGCCGCCTTTAGGGACACGCGGCATCCTGGGCCTCAATTATGTCGATGTCAACGGCAACGGACGCCAAGACTTTAACGACTTCGTCGCGCAGCCGGTCTACACTTACACTCCCAGTTTTTCAATCGCGCGAATTGCGCTCGCGCCCGGCGTCAATTTTTATGATGCGAATGGAAACGGCCGCTATGACGCGGGCGAAGCCGCCTGGCAGAACCTCCCTGGCGACACGGACGCTACCTTCCATTCGGGCGACACGGTTTTAGCGGGCACGCCGAAAGTCGGAATGACGAGCGGCGGCGGCTTGTACTACGTCGATTTCAACGGCAATGGGCAGGTCGATGCTGGCGAATTGATCCTCAGTGACATTTACCGGATCAGAGGCACCCAAGGCACGCTTGCTTTCCGCGATTTACTGGGTAGCGGCCATTGGGACGCGGGGGACCCGATCTGGGTCGATCAGGGCCACGACAGCCAATTCGATGCCGGCGATCCGATTCTCTACAATCCGAATAACCTCACTCTCAACGTAGGCGACGCAGGGAAAAAGAATGCCCTGAACTATTACCCTGTCGGGAGTGACCCGTCGCATTGGCTCATTTGGGTTGATAACACCACATTCAAGCAGGACTTTACCGCGGCATATTTGGCGACCGAGCAATTGGTCCCATTATTCGGAAGTCCGAACGCCGCTCCTGGCTCCTCGAACCTCGCCTGGACTCTTGGGGCGCTGCTTCAGCAGGAAGCCGGCCAAGCCGGGCCTGGAAGTTGGCAGCCGACCGCGACCACGGGCGCGGGACAGATTTCCATTACGGGCCCCTCGCCTTTCGTCGCGGGCGCGGGCACCCATTTTACAACTGAGGTGATTGTCGGCGACAACATCCAGATCGGCTCAACCTGGAGCAAGGTCGGCGCGATCAACAGCGATACAAGCCTCACGTTGGCCAGTTCTTATACGGGCCCGGCTTTCAGCGGCCCCGTGACGATCCGCAACTGGACGCTCGTCCCCGCCTTAGCAGCCAGCGGCAGCAATCCTCAATTCAGCTCCGTTCGCGGCCGCCCAAGTCCCACCAGTCTCGTTTTTCCGCAGCAATTCGCCGAATTGCACTACGTTCTCTCCCAGCTCACATCGGCGCCGTTGCATTACGGGCGCACCGGCTTCGACACGGCGAGCAGCCAGCAGTTCGTCACGGTCGCGACGAAAGTAATCAACACCTACGAGTCGGCGTTCCCGGGCACCAACGACGCCGCGCTAAAAGCGAAAATCCTCGTCGGGAACATGGATCCCGGCTCGATCCGCCGCGTTCAGGACGTGCAGACTCTCGAGCAGCTAACTTTCGACATAGCCAGCGCAGTCTACGTCCGCGACCCCGGCTCGCCGCAGACCGACTACTGGAAAATGCCCCCCGGCTATCTCCCCTCGGACACAACCTCTGCGACATTCATGGAGCCAACGATTCGGCAGGGACTCCTGCCGCAACTGAGTGACGCGAACGGAAACATTACGCGCGCTGCCGGCCAATGGTCTTCCCTTGGCCCCAACATTCTCGATATCCACCTGCAAGAGATCAACTCGTTTATCGATGCCATGACCGCCAATGGTTTGTGGGTACGGCCCCAGGGGACGAGTACCGCGCAGTTGACTGCGACGAACCGCGCCACATTTCATAACGATACGACGCAACCGCTGCCGACCTGGCCCGCATTGCCCCCGCTGTCGACGGCAACGGTTGATGACACCGGCAACAACAGTTACGTGAATCCCTTCTTCAGCACGTACCCGACCGTCAGCGGTTCCCTCGGGGTGGTGAAGCTCTTCCGCAGCAATCCGGTGCAGTCGAGCACCGAATTTGGCGTCGGGAGCGAAGGCGTCACCGTGCAGTTGTCTCTTCCAGGCGGCCCCGGTTACCTAGGCGGAGCGCCCCTCACCACGGTCGCCCTCGGCCCCACCGGCGACAGTAGTGTCGACACCAGCGGCTGGCAGTGGGGCACGTCGCCGGTTTATGCCGCGATTACGGCTTCGCAGGTCAACGGGGTTCTCGCACAGCATTGGCCGCTAACGCAACCTGCCTCCGGCACTTCGCACGTTCAATTGTATAATTACAACCTGCCGACGAACGTGCCGCACTTGACCTGGTCTTCCGACGCCAGCGTTTTCTTCAACGCCGACGGCTCCCAGGGCGGTGACACTCAAGACCTGACGGCCGACTTCTCGATCAACGTCCCGAACGTTTTTGGTTTGGCGGCGGCACAGAACTCATTCTCTTACACCCCGCCTTCGAACAGCCCCTACGCATCCCCGCTCGCGGTGCCAAATGCTCCCTCGCAGCCCATCCCGCTCACCAGCAGAATGGACTATCTGAACGTCGTCCAGGATTCAAACCTCGACGGCATCGTACAGGTCCCTCAAGACCAGACCCACTTCGGCCCCGACACCGGCTCGATCACCTGGAATCCACAATACGATATTCCCCAGACGGTCCTGCCGCTTGCTACGCTTAAATCCGGCCAACTGCCCGTTCACGAATATATTGTCCAAGGCGCATTCGGCGCAGCGAACAATGATCTTGGCGGACTCACCAGCAATTTCTGGACCTATCCAGACGTCAGCCCAGGCGGCGTCCCGTACGCATATAGCCTCGATACGCGCGTTGGCATCAACATGCTCGTCAACGACGGTTCCAACCATATTAAAAGCATCGAGGTGACTCGACCCGGCGGAAATGCCGTCGTCTTCAACTTTGCCTGGGACGCAAACAGCCAGCAGTTCAACCCGATAGGCTACCCGGCCGGCTACAACAACCGCGACGCCCGTCGGCTCTTCGTCCTGCGGGCCACGTCTCCTTCGGATGACAACGCCCTGAATTACAACCTGATTTTCCCCTCCGGAATCGTTCATCATTTCGGCGGGGATGGCAGTCTGCAATCCATCAGCGATTCCAACGGACTGAGCGTCAACATCGCCGCCGGGCTGCCCGTCCAACGGCCGACGACCGCGCCGTTCCCCGCGGATTTGCCGGCCCGCGGAAGCGGCGTGCTCAAGCCGATTTCCGGGACAGGGTACAACATCGGTCTCCATTTCTCCGGCGGGCTGCTCGATCACCTTGATTACACGACGCTCGCCAACGATCCGGCGACCCACGCGCCGCGGACGATCGAGACCGCCCTCAGCTACGCCGGGAGCGGGTCCGGCGACATCCTCGCCCTGAACAAGACGAGTGCCGGCTTGGCGATTCCGCAGTTCTCCTACGGCTATCAGCCGTCCCCGTCCAGCACGATCACGAACAACGGCGTCGGCGTTCAGGAGAGCAATTCCGTTGGAAA
>JBBSDP010000127.1:0-4714 GCA_038240605.1 Tepidisphaerales bacterium
CCGTTCGTCCACTTTCGTAAACGACGCATCCTTCATCCGTGCAAGCAATCACTTTGAGCGAATACTTGTGAAGTATGTCTGAAATCCAAGCCTGGAGTTCATTTTCAAGGCAAAAAATGTTTATTTGGGATGAAGGCACGTTGACTTCCTTTATCGATCATACGGGGTAAACTGTGCTGCCTAGGCAATCTCTGGCAAAAAAATCTTCGAAAGTGGTTGAGGAATGCGTCTGCTCCGGATGGTGAGATAACCGATTCCGATGAGTGCGTCCGCGATGGAATATCGCTCCAGGCTGGCTGAAGATAATGGCTCGACCGTGGAATCCAGCGATTGTGCGCGCGCGTGCTCCGCGAGCTTGCGCTGGCGCGAGCCAGCGATGGCCACTGCCAGCTGGTCGCGATGGGCCACGTGGAGCGTTGGGCGATGATTCCATCGGTCCTCCGGGGACGTCGATTGGCGGTCCGTGACGCGGCGATTCGACCACAGCCTCGCTGCCTCGAGATGATTCGCGGTCCAGCGGCCCGGTGTCCCATCCCGCTTCGCGAGATGCTCCACCCTGGTCTTGATGGCTCCGTTGCCGGCTTCACAGGATCCGTTGTACGACGGCGTGTACGGTGGCGATAGCAGCAGTTCAACCCGCCACTGGATCAGCAACACACGGACATCGTGGGCCGTGAAATGGCTGCCGTTGTCAGCTTTCAGAACCAGGGGTGGTCCGTACTGCAGGAACAGGCTGGTGAGGCTGGCGACGGTCGATTCGGCGTCGGCGTGCTCCACCGGAAGCGCGGCCAAGGTGCACCCGGTGGATAGGTCCCGGACGCAGAGGACGGCCCGGTAGACCCCGTCGATCGGCGTCGGCGGGTCGAAGTAATCCATGGCCCAGACCGCGCCTGCCTGGTTCCAACGCAGCGCGCTGTACCAGCGCGATTCCTGGGCGTTCCAGAAGTCGCGACGGGCGCGACCCAGCAGTTCCCAGAGCTCTCCACGCGACGCGGTGGGAAACGCCTCCTGCAAGCTCGGTACGCCGAGGTCGGGCCCGAACAACGCGATCATGGCGAACACGGCGTTGCGCAGCACCGGATCCGACTGCCGGGCCGGCGCGCCGAGCGCTTCGATCTGGAGCCGATCGCCGAGATCCGCCCATCGCTGCTCCCAGTCGGCGAGCGTGCTCACGGACAGGCCGACCGCGATCGCGATATCGATGCGATCGGATCCGCCCCATCGCATCCAGCGCGCGAATGCCAAGACGCGCAGCCGGGTCCGACGCTCGCTCAGCCGCTGCTGGAATTGCCCGGGCAATCCGCGTCGGTGGCGTCTGCGGACGCGCTGGGTGCCGGCTCCGATGATTGCCGCGATCCGTTCGAGATGGGCGCGCTCCCGACGTCGGGCAGCGTCCGCCGGGTCATCGCCGTCCGGAGTTTTTTTTACCGCGCCTGACCAGCAGATGGGGCATCGTCAGCGCGATCTCTTCGCGGATCCGCGCAGCCTCAAGCTCGATGCGGAGGCGGCGGTTCTGCGCCTCCGCCGGCTCGTCCGTGGGATCCGGAATCGGCGTCGATGGCGGTCGCCCGATCGGCTTCGGCTCGGCCGCTCCGAGCGCGCCCTGAAGGATCTGCTCACGGATCTTGTGGAATGCGCTCTCGCTGATGTCCAGTGCCAGCGCCGCGTCGATGACGCTGGTCGTGCCGGCGATCGTTCCCAATACCAGACGCACGCGCTGCCGGGCGTGCTCGGATGCGTCGAGCCGATTCACGAGATCCGGCCCCGTCGTTGTGCGTGCCATCGTCGCTGCTCTCCGTTCTTCGGGGCTTCGCCCCGGACCCCAGGATTTGTCGCTGTTGGAGTCGATCCGGCAGTGATGGGAATGCAGCCCGTGGCGGTGGTCGCCCACCGCCACGGGCCTGCCGTCTCGACGACCCGGGTGATGCTCGGGTCGCTTCCCAGCGGAGCCCTATCCCCCACCCTGATCGCGGAGCATGCTAACGCTCTGCGCCGCTTCGCCAGATGGAGCCTGTGCTGAACCTGACCGCAATCGGCTGACGATCGACAGCGCGCGCACCGTCGGCTTGCGCTTCATGCGTTTGCCGGACTCCGGTTTTCCAACGACCGACGGCGCGGGGGCAACCCCCAACGCGCGCTGCGCGGAGCGCAGCAGCGCTTGATGGCGCGAGACATCCTGCTTCAGCCGATCGCATTCCTTCTGCAGTCGTCCGTCATCGCTTGAGCCCGGCTGTCGCCCGATCGGCCGCGGCTCGCACGCCGCGACCAGCCCTTCGACGGCACGCTTTTCCAGCTGATAATACCGCATCGCCGACACGCCCAGGGCGTGCGCTGCGGCGCTGGTCCCGCGGATCCCAGCCAGCACTTCCAGCACCACGGCTGCTGAAGTCCGTGCCAGATCGCTCACCGGCAATGGCTTCAGCCGATGCACGGATGGAGAACCCGGAGGTCGGCCACGCCGCTTCGGCGTCTTCTCGATCGCCGCTTTCGCCGCGGAGATGGCCGACTGCACGCTGCGATCGGCACTCTCGCTGAGCGCGGTCATGACGGCTCTCCGTCAACCGTCGACGGCCCCTCCGTCGGTTCATCGAACGCCAATGGATCCAGCGGTGACGTGCCGGGCTGACGTTCGTCCTCCGAGATGTTCCAGCCCGACGACACGATGCCCACCGGACTCACGGGCTGCGGCAACGGCGGCGCCGGCGCTGCGGGTTCGCCAGATGACGCCCGGAGTTCAGGTATCCGTGGATCCGTCAGCGAGATCTCTTCGCGCCCATCGGGGCGCGTCAGGATCACGCGTTCGCCTTCTGCATGCACGCTGAACGGCTTCCCAGCGACGTTGCCGGTCAGGTAGAACGGCGCCTTCGGCACGCCGTGCCGCGACAGTTCCAGCGCGTTCGCCGCGACCCGTTCCTTCAGCGTCCGTGCCACCTCCGGCGCTGCATCGAAGAACCGGTCGGCGGGGACCGCCGACCCGATGCCCTGATGCGGGCGCTGGAAGTTGTAGTGGTCGATGAACAGGCCGATGCGCTGACGTGCCTCGCCCAGGTCGAGGAAAGTCGCCGATTCGATGCAGTCTCGCCACAGCGTTCCCCAGAAGCGCTCGATCTTGCCCAGCGTCTGCGGTCGCCGTGGCTTCGCGACCGTGTGCTTGATGCCCCGCCGAGTGAGCTCGTGCGCGAACTGGCTCTTCCCGCGCCAGGTCACGTACTGGCTGCCGTTGTCGGTCAGGATCTCCTGCGGCGCACCGTAGCTCGCGATGCCAGCCCGCAGCGTCTCGATGACCAACGCCGTCGACTGGCTGGCGTGCAGGCCATAGGACACGATGAACCGGCTGCGGTCGTCCATGAAGCCGACCAGATGCACGCGCTGGTTCTGGCGCTTGAGCATGAACGTGAACAGATCGGTCTGCCACATCTGGTTCGGAGTCTCCTTCTCGAACCGCCGCGGCTTGTCCGGGTGCGGGCGGGTCGGCTGGTCGACCAACTCATACCCCCATTCGTGCAACACCTTCGCCACCGTCGATGGGCTCGCCGGCAGCGCCGGTCCGCGCAGCAGCATGTCGGAGATCTTCTGCACGCCCCAATCGGGGTTCGTCTCCTTCATCATGATGATCGCCCGCTTCGTCAGCTCGGTCGCCCGGCTGCCCTTGGGCCCGCCCTTCGGACGGTCCATCAGCCCGGCGGGGCCCTCAGCCTCGAACTTGTTCTTCCAGCTATAGAGCGTGTGTTTCGACACGCCGACCAGCGGGGCGAAATCGCCTGCCGGCAGGCCGCTGCGCTGCCAGCTATCCAGGATCAGCAATCGCTGCTCCGGGGTCAGCGGAGCTGGGTGCGCGTCCGCGGGCGTCATCAGCGCGCGGCCACGGCGCGGGACGCCCTTCCGACGGCCGGACAGGATCGACCGCCTCAGCGGGGCGGTGGGATCCGGATCCGCCGGGTCGATCGGCTCGTCGCCGATGACGATCTCGTCGTCGTCCGCCGGGGCCCGGTCGGGCCACTCCTCGTCGCTCTCGTCCAGCCAGTGCGACGACAGCCCGGGCGGCGGCCTCTGGGCCTTCGAACCGGGGGTGGTGGTGTGGTGCTCGTCTGGGCTCATGGCCCCTCCTTTGGCGGGTTCTCCGCCGGAAAGGAGCAGGCATTCCTCAACTAGTTCTTCGAATTTCTCGTCAGATCATTACTGCAGACAGGACACGACGAACTCCACGCCCTTTGGCAATTGGGGCAGGCAACCGGTGATCCGATAACGGTGATCTGCCTGCGGGCGATTCGTGAGCATCTGATAAGAATGACGATTCCGCTCGACTCGTTGCGAACTTCATCCGGAGCTTCGGCCGCCCAGAGGAAAGCATGTCCACCCATCAAACCATGATGCGCTGCAAAGCGTGCGGGAAACAGACCGTCCATATTCAGGAGCGAGCCAATCACGTGCTGCATCTCCTGCTGACCCTGCTCAGCCTGGGCGTCTGGATTCCAATTTGGTTCCTGTGCTCGCTGTCTGGGCCTCCTCGGTGTACGTCTTGCGGGCGGAAGAAGGGAATATTTGGCTGACGGAATGTGGCGACTATTTCCGACAGTGTATCGATAGCCGGGGCTTCTGCCGGCGCCTCAGCGGAGCTCGACGACAATAAATACCGCTGCGCAAATCAGCGGGCACCAGGACTCGCGATGTCCGCATGGATGCGTACCGCCTCCCAGAGAGCCTCGGTGGATTC
>JBBSDP010000128.1:0-4557 GCA_038240605.1 Tepidisphaerales bacterium
GTTTAGCGATTCCTCTCAGATTCCCACATTGCTGGTGGCGGAGTTAGCCAAACAACATGTGGGGGTCGCACTGTCTGGTGATGGCGGCGATGAATTGTTCGGCGGTTATACCAGGTATGTGATGGGCCGACGCATTCACGATCATCTAGGTGCGTGGCCACGCTGGCTCAGGCATGCGAGTGGCGCAGCGCTTCGCTCCATTCCTCCTGCGGCCTGGGATGCGGCATCGTGGCCTCTACGGCCATTGCTGCCCCCTCACCTCCGGCACCGTGCAGTGGGGGACAAGGTACATAAATTCGCCAATCTCTTGGATTGGGAATCTTCGGGAAGTCTCTATAGGCATTTCTGCACTCACTGGGATGGCGCAACGATCGTGGGCGCTACTGAATGGCCAACGCCACTGACAGATGGGAAGGACTCCGAGATATCGGACTTCACTGAGCGAATGATGCTCATGGATCAGATTACCTATCTCCCGGATGACATCCTGGTGAAAGTCGATCGCGCCGCGATGGCTGTGTCCCCTAGGCAATCTCTGACAAAAAAATCTTCGAAAGTGGTTGAGGAATGCGTCTGCTCCGGATGGTGAGATAACCGATTCCGATGAGTGCCTCGGCGATGGAATATCGTTCGAGGCTGGCTGAAGATAATGTCGTAATTCTTGAATCCAACGATTTGGCACTCGCGTGACTCGCGAGCCGGCGCTGGCGCGAGCCAGCGATGGCGACGGCCATCTGGTCGCGATGGCCGGGCATGAGCGTTGGGCGATGATTCCATCGGTCCTCCGGTGCGCGGGAATTGACGTCGGGCGTGCGGCGGTTCGACCAATTCCTTGCGGCCTCGAGATGATTCGCCGTCCACCGTCCCGGCGTGCCATCGCGCTTGGCGAGATGCTCGACGCGGGTCTTGATGGCTCCGTTGCCTGCTTCACAGGATCCATTGTAGGACGGGGTGTACGGTGGTGATAGCAGCAGTTCGACCCGCCATTCGCGCAGGAGTGCTCGGACGCTCTCTGCGGTAAAATGGCTGCCGTTGTCAGCCTTCAGGACCAGTGGCGCCCCATACTGCAGGAAGAGGCTGGTGAGGCTGGCCACGGTCGATTCCGCGTCGGCATGTTCGACGGGGAGCGCCGCCAACACGAAGCCCGAAGCGAGATCCCTGACGGTCAGGACCGCTCGGTAGACGCCATCGATCGGCGTCGGTGGATCGAAGTAGTCCATCGCCCACACGGTCCCCGCCTGATTCCAGCGCAGCACGCTGCACCAGCGCGCCTGCTGGGCGTTCCAGAAGTCACGACGGGCTCGGCCCAACAATTCCCACAGCTCGCCGCGCGATGCTGCAGGAAAGGCTTCCTGCAGGCTCGGCACGCCGATGTCCGGTCCGAAGATCGCGATCATCGCGTACACGGCATTGCGAAGGACCGGGTCCGACTGACGCGCCGGGGCGCCGAGCGCTTCGGGCTTGAGACGATCCGCGAGATCAGCCCAACGCCGCTCCCAGTAGGCCAGCGTGCTGGCCGAGAGTCCAATGGCCATGGCGATCGCTCCACGATCGGATCCGCCCCACCGCATCCACTGTGCGAAGGCCAACACCCGGATGCGCGTGCGGCGCTCGCTCAGACGCTCGTGGAGCTGGCCCGGCAGTCCACGCCGATGGCGCGGACGCACCTGCTGCGTGCCGGTCGCCATGATCTCCGAGATGCGGCGCAGATGCGCACGCTCTCGACGTCTGTGAACGACCGCCTGGTCGTCAGCGTCTGTCGTTTTTTTTAGCGCGCCGCGTCAACAGGTGCGGCATGGTCAGTGCGATCTCCTCGCGGATGCGGGCCGCTTCCAGCTCGATCCGCAGGCGGCGGTTCTGCTGATCGGCGGTCTCCGTTCCCTCCGGGACTGCCGCCGCGATCGCTGGTGGCCGACCGATCGGCTTCGGTTCTGCCGCGCCGAGCGCGCCTTGGAGGATCTGTTCGCGGATCTTGTGGAACGCGCTCTCACTGACGTCCAGCGCCAGCGCCGCATCCACGACGCTCGTCGTGCCGGCGATGGTGCCTAGCACCAGACGTACGCGCTGCCGCGCGTGCTCGCTCGCGTCGAGCCGGTTCACCAGATCCGGCCCCGTGGTTCGTCGTGCCACCGTTCACTCCTTTCGTTGACATCGCGGGGCTTCGCCCCGTACCCCAGGATTTTTCGCTGTTGGAGTCGATCCGGCAGTCGTCCTCGGCACGCCATGATGGAATGCAGCCCGCGGCGGTGGTCGCCCACCGCCGCGGGACTGCCGTCTCGACGATCCGGGTGATGCTCGGGTCGCTTCCCAGCGGAGCCCTATCCCCCACCCGGATCGCTGGGCATGGTAGATGGTTGCGCCGCATTTCCAGATGCCGCCGCTGCTGCGGAGGAGCGCAACCGGTTCACGATCGACAATGCCCGCACCGTGGGCTTGCGCTTCATGCGCTTGCCCGGCCCTGGCTTCGCCGTGCCTGCGTGCGCAGGCGCCGGCGCGACGCCCAGCGCCCGCTGCGCAGAGCGCAGCAGCGCCTGATGCCGAGAGACATCCTGCTTCAGCCGCTCGCACTCCTTCGCCAACCGGCCGTCCTCCCTCCCGCCTGCCTGACGACCGATCGGCCGTGGCTCGCAGGCCGCGACCAGTCCTTCCACGGCGCGCTTTTCCAGCTGGTAATACCGCATCGCCGACACGCCCAGGGCGTTGGCCGCGTCGCCGGGCCCACGGATGCCGGCCAATACCTCCAGTACGATCGCGGCGGATGCCCGTGCGCGATCGCTCACCGCTGACGGCTTCAGACGATGCATGGATGGGGCGCCCGGCGGTCGCCCGCGACGCTTCGGCGTCTTGTCCATGGCTACGCGCGCCGCGCTAATCGCCGACTGCACACTGTGCTCAGCGATCTCATGCAACGCGGTCATGACGGATCTCCACCGCCGGTGGCCGGCTCATCGAACGACAACGCGTCCACGGGCGACGTCCCTGGCCGACGTTCATCATCCGATAGGTCCCAGCCAGACGACACCAGACCCACCGGGCTCACCGGTTGCGGAAGCGGCGGCGCCGTGACTGCAGTGGCGTCGCTGCCGGCCGACGCCCGCAACTCTGGAAGGCGTGGGTCGGTCAACGATATCTCCTCGCGCCCATCGGGGCGCGTCAAGATCACCCGCTCGCCTTCGGCGTGGACGCTGAACGGTTTGCCCGCAACATTCCCCGTCAGATAGAACGGCGCCTTGGGCACGCCATGCCGTGACAGCTCCAGCGCGTTCGCTGCGACGCGCTCCTTCAGCGTCCGTGCAACCTCCGGCGCCGCATCGAAGAACCGGTCGGCGGGGACCGCCGACCCGATGCCCTGATGCGGCCGCTGGAAGTTGTAGTGGTCGATGAACAGCCCGATGCGCTGCCGGGCTTCGCCCAGGTCGGTGAACGTCGCTGACTCGATACAGTCACGCCACAGCGTTCCCCAGAAGCGCTCGATCTTGCCCAGGGTCTGCGGCCGTCGCGGTTTCGCGACCGTGTGCTTGATGCCGCGGCGGGTCAGCTCGTGCGCGAACTGGCTCTTGCCCCGCCACGTCACGTACTGGCTGCCGTTGTCGGTCAGGATCTCCTGCGGAGCGCCGTAGCTCGCGATCCCGGCGCGCAGCGTCTCAATCACCAACGCGGTCGACTGGCTCGCGTGCAGGCCGTACGACACGATGAACCGGCTCTGGTCGTCCATGAATCCAACCAGATGCACACGCTGGTTCTGGCGCTTGAGCATGAATGTGAACAGGTCCGTCTGCCACATCTGGTTCGGCGTGTCCTTCTCGAAGCGACGCGGCTTGTCCGGGTGCGGCCGCGTCGTCTGGTCGACCAGTTCGTACCCCCATTCGTGCAGCACTTTCGCCACCGTCGACGGGCTCGCCGGCAGCGCAGGACCGCGCAGCAGCATGTCGCTGATCTTCTGCACACCCCAGTCCGGGTTCGTCTCCTTCATCATAATAATCGCCCGCTTCGTCAGCTCAGACGCGCGGCTGCCCTTCGGGCCGCCTTTCGGACGGTCCATGAGGCCAGCCGGGCCTTCGGCCTCGAACTTGTTCTTCCAACTGTAGAGCGTGTGTTTCGACACGCCGACCAGCGGAGCGAAATCCCCGGCCGGCAGGCCGCTGCGCTGCCAGCTATCCAGGATTAACAGCCGCTGCTCGGGAGTCAGCGGTGTCGGGTGCGCATCCGCGGGCTTCTTCAGCGAGAGTCCGCGGCGCGGGGCACCCTTCCGGCGGCCGCTGAGGATGGATCGGCTCAGCGGTGCCTCGGGATCGGGGTCCGCCGGATCCTCGCCGATGACGATCTCGTCGTCGTCAGCCGGGGCTCGGGTCTCTGCCCACTCCTCCTCGCCGCTCTCCAGCCACTGTCTGGCCTGGGGTGGCGGCGGGGCATGGCCCTCGACACGCGCGTTGGGGGTGGTGTGGTTGTCGTCTGGGCTCATGGCCCCTCCTTTGGCGGGTTCTCCGCCGCGAAGGAGCAGGCATTCCTCAACTACTTTATCTAATTAATCGTCAGATCATTACTGCAGATAGGACA
>JBBSDP010000129.1:0-4532 GCA_038240605.1 Tepidisphaerales bacterium
GCGCAGACCGCGTACACCGCTTCCTCACGGGCGCGGCTCTGAAAGCAACGCATGACAGCCGGCCATCACGAGCCGTCTGATCCGTCTCAAGAATACGTGAGATCCTGAACCGACGAGTTGGCCCGCTCATGCCGCTTTCGTTTCGGGAGCTTGCGGGGTCGGCTCGACGATGACCAGCTCGCGCGTCGATCGCACGCGGTTGATGCCGTCCAGGGCGGCGACCTTGTAGCATTCGGCAAGGGTCGGGTAGTTGAAGACCGATTCGACGAAGTAGTCGATCGGCATTCCCGCCGCCATCACGGCCTGGCCGATGTGGATCAGTTCCGTGGCGCCAGTGCCGATCGCATGGACGCCGAGCAGGCGACGGCTCTGGGGGTGGAAAAGGAGCTTGAGCAGGCCATATGGGTCGGCGATGAGCTGCCCGCGGGCGATCTCGCGATAGCGGGCGATGCCGACTTCATACGGCACCTTCTGCTGGGTCAGCGCCTGCTCGGTGGCCCCGACCATGCTGATCTCGGGGATCGCATAGATGCCATAGGGAAACAGCGGAGAGGGAGCCTCGGCGAGCTGGTGGAACATGTGGCACGCCGCCAGACGGCCCTGCTCCATGCTCGTTGCCGCGAGGGCGGGAAATCCGACGACGTCGCCGGCGGCGTAAATGTGGGGGACGTCGGTCTGGTAATACTCGTTGATCTTCAGCCGTCCGCGATTGTCGGCGCTGAGGCCGGCGGCGGGGAGGTTCAACTGGTCGGTCGCGCCCTGACGGCCCACTGCGTAGAGCAGCGTTTGCGTGTGGATGCTCTTGCCGCTGGCGAGCGTGGCATCGACGCCGTCCTCGGTGATCTCGATCCTCGAGACCGATTCGCCGAGGCGAAGGCGGATGCCCATGTCGCGCATGCGGAACTGGAGCGCTTCGGCCAGTTCGTCATCGATGAACTCGAGCAGCTTGGGTCGGGAATCGACCAGCGTCACCCGCACGCCGACCGCGGCCAGCATGCAGGCGTATTCGGTGCCGATCACGCCACCGCCGACGATCGTGATGCTGCGCGGCAGGGCGCGGAGCGTGAGCAGTTCGGTGCTGTCGATCACGCGGCCGGGGGTAAAGGGCACTTCCGGCGGACGGGCGGGCTCGGTGCCGACGGCGATCAGCACATGTTCGGCCTTGAGGTCGTGGGCGTCACCATCGTCTTCCACACGGACGGTGTGGGCGTCGAGGAACGTTGCGGTGCCCGGCATCATGGTGACGCCGTTGCGGGCCATCTGGTTGCGGATGACGTCCACTTCCGTGCGCACCACGTGACGGCAGCGGTGCAGCAGGTCATCCATTGTGATCGTCTGCTTCACCGCGTATCCCTCGCCATACACGCTGCGCTCGCGCAGCCCCGTGAGGTGGAGGACGGCTTCGCGGATCGCCTTGGACGGGATCGTGCCGGTGTGGATGCAGACGCCGCCCACGCTGTGAGCGCGTTCGATGACGGCGACGCGCCGGCCAAGCTTGGCGGCACAGAGTGCGGCCTTCTGTCCGGCGGGCCCGGAACCGATAACGAGCAGATCGTAGATGGCGTGCGACATAGTGGTGTGGTTTGTATCGGTTGTAACGGTGCGTGGAATAACGGTGCGCCGTTCCGCGGCGCGCGGTCCGGTAACGCCGAACGTTCTGAAGCGACCCCGCGCATCGACCGATACCCACGGCAGGGATCGGAATGAGCCAAACTGCCACCGCCGTTGAGCTTCCATCAGAACCGTCAACGACCGGCGCACATGATGCGGTGGTCCCGCCGGCACGGCTGCGCGGGTTCCTGCTGGGGACGATTTGTATCGAAGCCGCCGCGTTCCTCCTGCTCCTGTGGCTGCTGCTGGCGCGGCGCGAGCAGGCGGGCGGCGACCGACTGTTCCTGATCCTGTTGTCAATGGCGGCTGTGCTGGTGACCTTCTGGGGCGCACGCCGGCGCGAACGGACGTGGGCCGAGCCGGTCCGACACCTCGCCGACCTGCTACCGCGGATTCGCTCGGGCGATGCGCCGATCGATGAGCTTTCGAACGTGGAAGGCGCGCTGGCCCCGCTGGCGCGCGAACTGGCGCTGCTGTGTCATGACCTGGGACGTCAGCGCGCCGAAGTGGCCACGATGGAGGCCAACCTTCGGCAACACGTGGCCAATCGCACGAATGCCCTCGAGCGCAAGATCGGCTCGCTCCGACAGCAGGCCACTCGTGACGTATTGACCGGCCTTTACAACCGCCGGAGCCTCGATGAGCTTCTGCCCCAGGCGATCGAGCGGTGCCGCGCATCGGGCACGGACCTGTGCCTGCTCATGATCGACGTGGACCATTTCAAGAAACTCAACGACACGCGCGGCCATCCGGCGGGCGACGAACTGCTCCGCAACATCGGCCAGATCATTCGATCCACGATTCGCGACGGCGATGCCGCGTTCCGTTACGGCGGCGATGAATTCGTCGTGGTGATGGAAGGTCAGGAGGTCACTTCAGGCCGGGCACTGTGCGACCGGCTGACTTCGCTGGTAAACGGGCTGGTCCAGACATTCAAAGTGACGCCGGCCCCGGCGCTCTCGATTGGCCTGGCGACACTGGGCGGGCGCTCTACATCCGACCCCGCGGAGCTGATCCGCGCGGCGGACGACTCCCTCTACGATGTGAAGCGGACGCGACATGCCAAGCTCGCCGCCGCTGGGTGTGACGCTTGATTGTTGCGAACTTCGTTCTTCCCTTCCCCTCTCCCG
This sequence comes from Tepidisphaerales bacterium, assembly GCA_038240605.1. Classification (GTDB taxonomy): domain Bacteria; phylum Planctomycetota; class Phycisphaerae; order Tepidisphaerales; family Tepidisphaeraceae; genus JBBSDP01. The sequence goes on from JBBSDP010000129.1 coordinate 2,742, forward strand.
GTACTCCGGGAGAGGGCAGGGTGAGGGGCATTTCGAGTACGACGGACGTTAGATCCCGGCAAGACCCTCACCCCCCTCTCCCGGCGTACCGGGAGAGGGGGAATGGCCGCCACAAACAAGCGTCAAACCGGGTCTGCCAATTTTTCCGGGAAAGCTGCATTATTGCGAGCAACAGTCGCGTTTTTATGCAATTGCGCGGGGTGTTGCACCACGAATCCGTCAGACTCCCGGATTTATTGGCAGACCCCCGTCAAACCCCATTTCTCCCATACGCTTGCCAAACTCCACCCGGGCAGTAGAATCCCGCCGTCCAGCATCCTCCGGCGACGCACGTAATGCCGAGCCGACCATGACCGGGCGGGGATGTCTGAACCTTCACCACTGCCCCGGCAGCAGGAGATAATTTCGATGGCACGTTTCGAAAGCGCCCGCGAGCGGCGCGAGAAGGCCGAGAAGTTCCAGACGTTCAACCGCCCCAAGCTGAAGATCGCCCGCACCAGCGCGACCGGCGTCGTCTACATCGACTACAAGGACACCGAGTCGCTCCGCAAGATGATGAGCGGCAACGGGAAGATCCAGACGCGCAAGCGCACCGGCGCCAATGCCATGGAGCAGCGCATGATCGCCAAGGCGGTCAAGCGAGCCCGTTACATGGCTCTCCTGCCTTACGTCGCCGCGGCTAATTAGCGCTACAGCGCGGGATTGATCGTAAGTCCTTATGACTCGTCACTTGCATCGCGATTCTTGATCCAAAATGGCCGAACCAGCGCTGTAGTGTTAGGCTGATGTTCCTCGCCTCACCCGAAGCGCCCTCTCCCAGAATGGAGAGGGGGCAGACGCGGTCGATCTGCTGTTTGCGCGAGGGGTGAAGGCGAGCTATGCCGTGCCGACGGCGTGGATGAGCTGATCCAGCAGATTGACGTGGCGTTGCTGGGCTGGGATGAGCTGGTTCTGAATGAGTTGGGCCGAGCTGGTGTCGACGTCGTCCAGCGCTTCCTGGTAATCCTTCAGGCCGTGTTCTTCGCCTTCCTTCAGGGCTTTGAGGCTGCTCGTATCGCCGAACATGTTCATCGTCGCCTGAACGGTCTTGGCCCAGGCGCCCCACGCCCCTGAAGAATCGGAGGGATCGCCCCCCAGTTCGCGGATGCGATCGCGGATGCCTTGCGCCGCCCGGCTGTGCTCCTCCTGAATCTCCCGCAGCAGGCCGCTGTGCGTGGCCGCGTCCTTGGCGTCAACCACCTTCTCGATCGCCATGCGATAGGTTTCCGTCGCGGAAATCTCCCCCCGCAACAGCGAATTCAGCTGCCGCACAACTTCACCGCCGTCACTCGCTTCCGCACTGAACGATCCAATTGAGGCATCCGTCATTGGGGGTACTCCTTTTAAGAGAGAATGACGGAAGCAACCGGCGTACCCAAGCCAGCGTATCGAGCAGGCAGCAATGAAACGTCGAAGTAGTCCTTGTGCGGCTGGCCCAGCGTTTCGGCAACATTGTCGTGGAGATCGCCAAGTTGTGCGAGCAGCTCCGCGCGCTTCGTTTGATGAATAACGGAATGTATCTTCCTGCCCCAGACCCCGTGAACTGCCAGAAATTGTTGACAATCGTCTCGATGCCAGCGATGATCGTGGCAATCAATTCGAACACTTCAAGCGGAGGTAAACGATGAAAATAGCTCGACTATTTGGAGCCCAGGCTTTGTGGGTGATGTTCGTGGCGCCCGCCGCGCTGGCGGCAAGTTATCCGATCGTCTGCGCGGAGCCGGGCGGAAAGCGGTTGCTCGCCTTTGACGA
>JBBSDP010000130.1:0-3936 GCA_038240605.1 Tepidisphaerales bacterium
GCGGCAAAATGGGAGGAGGCAAGCGGCAATTCTGAACTCCTGATCGCCCCGGAGAGCCCACACGCCTTCAACCGCATGGGCACGTCGGTCGCAAAAAAGGTCGAAAGTTTCGTTGCCGATTGGATGCTCGAAAAACTCGCTTCGGCTAGTGCTCATAGTCGGTCAGCCAGCGACGAGGATTAGGCTGCGGCGCCGAATTCTACAGAAAGCGCAGCATCTTAGTAACCATGGTTGCGGAAGAGCCGCTTGCTTTGAATACAGGCCGGGTGGAAAGGGCCCCAAGCCTGATCTGAAAACAGCGACCCGTTTCGGTATCGCAAAACGTGAACATCAATTTTGACAACTGAATGAAAAAGCCTGTTTCCCCGGATTACGGCTCGGTCATTAGAGCTGATAAACGAATATCAGCATTTGAAAAAATCGAGCAGATACTGCCTTTTCGTCAGCTTGTGGGGGTCGCAAGCCGTCAACACCTCCCAGACGATACAAGGGGCGCGCGGCAATGGCAGAACGCTCCCGACAGCCAGAATGATATGGCACCCGTCCTGCACACTACGCTGCTGCCGCCTCAAGCTTCCGACCGCCGCCGTCTGCCTGTATTAACGCGCTGAATTACGCAGCGTAGCGGGGCGTAAAGATGCGTTGTTCCGTCCCCGCGCGGTATCGTTGACTCTGGCGCGATGCCCCTCGCCTCCCCCCAGCATGAACTCACTGCTTCCGAGCAGCTCGAAGCGCTGCTCGGCGAGCCGTGGCCGTTCCCAGGCCGTCCGCCCCGGCATAACCTATCCAACTGGCGCGTCAGCGATAATTGGCCCGACGAGGTGCCGGTGACTGACGCCGAGATCGCCGTCTTCGAGGCGTGGTTTGGGGACTTCTTCGACGAGCGATTCGGACCTGTTTAACCGTCCAGCGCGGGCACAGTGCGGTTGACCGACGCCGTCGTTATGCTATATTTAGCATAGGAAGGAATGGAGTGGCGGATGAGGCGAGCGTCAAGCCTGTCAGGTGGATCGGAAGCAGTCGCGATGATCCGCGGGGATTCCCGGAGCCGGTGCGGCGGGGCGCTGTGGGAGGCGCAGACCGGCGGCAAGGCAGGATGGGCCAAGCCGCTCAAAGGGTTCAGCGGAGCGGGCGTGCTGGTGGTGGTCGATGACCATGACGGCGGCACCTATCGCACTGTCTATACCGTTCGGTTTGCGGGCGTCGTCTACGTCCTCCGCGTCTTCTAGAAGAAGTCGAAGCACGGGATCGCGACGCCGAAGCACGATATCGCGCTGATCGAACAGAGATTGAAGCGAGCCAGAGAGGACCACGAACAATGGCAAGCAAGCACGACGAGCTGAAGTTGACCGAAAGCTCTGGCAACGTGTTCGCCGACCTTGGCGTCGCAGAACCAGATGAAGAGCTGGCGAAGGCGCAGCTCGCCAGCCACATCCGCGAAGCGATCAAGCGCCGGAGGTTGACCCAGGCGGCAGCTGCCGCGCTGGTCGGGCTTGACCAGCCCAAGGTGTCGGCGCTGATCAACGGTCGGCTGGCAGGGTTCTCCAGCGATCGGCTGCTGCGCTGCCTCAACGCGCTCGGGCAGGACGTGGATATCGTCATCAAATCTCCGCCCAGAAGCGGACAGCGCGGGCGGCTCCGCGTGGTGGAGAAGGCGGCATGACCGCCGTGGTTCCTTTGCGCGCCGCGCTCTACCTGCGCGTCTCGACCGCCCGGCAGGCCGAGCATGACGTGTCGATCCCCGACCAGCGCAAGCAAGGCGAAGCCTATTGCGTCGCGCGCGGCTACCAGCTCGTTGAGACCTTTGTGGATGCGGGCGCATCCGCCACCAACGACCGCCGTCCCGAGTTCCAGCAGATGATCGAGGCAGGGACGGCCAAGCCCGCGCCGTTCGAGGTCGTGGTCGTCCACTCGTTCAGCCGCTTCTTCCGCGATCACTTCGAGCTGGAGTTCTATGTCAGGAAGCTGGCGAAGAACGGCATCCGCCTGTTGTCGATCACCCAGGAGATGGGCGACGACCCGATGCACGTCATGATGCGCCAGATCATGGCGCTGTTCGACGAGTATCAGTCCAAGGAGAACGCCAAGCACGTCCTGCGCGCCTTGAAGGAGAATGCGCGTCAAGGTTTCTGGAACGGCTCGCTCCCGCCGATCGGCTACCGCGTCGTCGCCGCCGAGCAGCGCGGTGCCAAGATCAAGAAGAAGCTGGAGATCGACCCGCTATACGCCGACACCGTGCGACTGGCGTTCCGGCTTGCGCTGGAGGGCGACGGCACGTCCGGCCCGATGGGCGTCAAGTCGATCACCAAGCATCTGAACGAACACCGCATCTTCACCCGCGATGGCGGGCGTTGGGGCATCGGCACGGTCCACCGGATGCTGACGCGCAAAACCTATATCGGGCGGCACGAGTTCAACCGTCGAACGAAGAACGGGGACAACAAGCCCGACGAGGAGGTCATCCCAATCGCGGTGCCGCCGATTATCGATCAAGCGACGTTCGACACCGTGCAGGCGCGCATGAAAGCCCGCAACCCGAAGGTGACGCCACCGCAGGTGGTCGGCGGTCCAACCCTGCTGACCGGCCTCATCCATTGCGCCAAGTGCGGCGGGGCGATGACCATCCGCACCGGCAAGGGCGGGCGCTATCGCTACTACACCTGCTCGACCAAGGCGCGGCAGGGACCGACCGCCTGCACGGGTATGACCGTCCCGATGGAGAAACTGGACGCGCTGGTCGCAGGACATCTTGAGGACCGGCTGCTTGATCCGGCGCGGCTGGAGGAGGTGCTGGCGACCGTTCTCGACCGGCGGTAGGAGCGCACCGAACGCCGTCGCGATCACATCGCCGAGCTGAACAAACGCGCAACCGAGACTGACCTACGGCTCAAGCGCTTATATGACGCCATTGAGAGCGGGGTTGCCGATCTCGACGACCCCGACCTCAAGGACCGCATCGTCAGCCTCAAGGCCATCCGCGACCAGTCGCGTGTCGATGCCGACCGCGCGTCAGCGATGCTCGAAAGCGCGGGCCAGAAGGCGATCACCTCGCCGATGCTCGCAAAGTTCGCGCAGACTGCCCGCCAGCGGATGCGCCTCGACGGCGGCGGCTACCGCCGGGACCATCTCCGCGCGCTGGCGCAGCGCGTAGAGGTCAACGACGGCGAAGTGCGCATCATGGGATCGAAGTCCGACCTGCTGCGGACGCTTGCCGCCGCAGGCGGTGCGGGAACGCTGCCGGGCGCAGTGCCCAGCTTTATTCCGAAGTGGCGGAGAGGGTGGGATTCGAACCCACGGTGAGCTTGCACCCACAACGGTTTTCGAGACCGTCCCGATCGACCACTCTGGCACCTCTCCGCGAGGGCGAAACCGCAAGGCGGGCTTCCGGTCGAAGGCCGGGGGCTATAACAGCTTGTCGCGCGTTGTGAAGAGCGGACATCTTCACGGGCGGTAAATCGCCCCTATATGATTGTCGGCAGGAAGCGTAGATATCCTGACATGCAAAGGTTGCGGCGTATGATCGACAGGCTGACGGGACGCACGGTGCAGGTTGAACCGGCGGTGGTGGCTGCCGGGCTGCCTGCGCCGATGGCCGAGGCGCGCTTCACCATCGGTGAGGTCGTACGCCACAAGATCTTCCCGTTTCGCGGCGTCATCTTCGATGTCGATCCCGAATTCGCCAATACCGATGAGTGGTGGGAGGCGATCCCGGAGGAAGTGCGGCCGCGCAAGGACCAGCCGTTTTACCACCTGCTCGCCGAGAATGACGAGGCGGCGTATGTCGCCTATGTCAGCCAGCAGAATCTGATCCACGACGCCGATGGCGAGCCGGTCCAGCATCCTGCCGTCCAGCAGATGTTCAATGGATTCGAGGACGGGCGGTACGTGATGCGGCCCGAAATCCGCAACTAGAGCCGCGTTGCCGCCTTGATCGCC
>JBBSDP010000131.1:0-3926 GCA_038240605.1 Tepidisphaerales bacterium
CCCAGCGGCCGCTGAAGGTTGCATCCCCGGGGTTGGGCCAAGGGGCGCGCATGAACTTATTGGCGCCGCCGGAATACTCGCCGTCGCCGAACACCGCCGTCTGCGATGAACGCTTGAGCTGCGCCGCCTTCGCCGGCGCGGGAATGGCTTCATACTGCCACTAAGGGTCTAATATCGCCATGCACGCGGTTTCGTCCACGCGCTCAACGCTAACCGTTCTCGTCATCGACGACGAGGCGAACATCCGCAAAACGCTTTCGATGTGTCTTGAGGCAGACGGCCACACCGTCGTCGGGGTCAGTAACCCGTCCGACGCGCTTGATGCCGTGAACGGGCGCTCGTTCGACCTCGCGTTTGTTGACCTGCGGCTGGGGACGGAGAGCGGGATGGACTTGATTCCGCAGTTAATCGCCGCCTGCCCGTGGATGAAGGTCGTCGTCATCACAGCGTTTGCCGCGGTCGATTCGGCGGTCGAAGCGATGCGCCGCGGCGCGGCCGACTATCTACCCAAGCCGTTCACACCACAGCAGGTGACGGCCGTCACGGCGAAGGTCGCATACCTGCGGGGATTGGAGCGGAGAATTCAAGCGCTCCAGGAAGGACAGGCGGGTGATCTCGCCGACCTGGAATTAAGCAGCGCCAGCCCCGCGATGCAGCGGGCCGTCAGTCTCGCCCGCCAGGTGGCGGCGAGCGATGCGACTGTTCTGATTCGCGGGGAGAACGGCACCGGCAAAGGCGTGTTCGCCAAAGCGATGCACGAGTGGAGCGGCCGGGCGGGCAAGCCGCTGGCCGTCGTATCCTGCCCGTCGCTATCGAGTGAGTTACTGGAAAGCGAATTGTTCGGGCACGTGAAGGGCGCCTTCACCGGCGCGGTGCGGGAGAACCCCGGCCGCATCGCAGCTAGCGATGGCGGCAGCTTATTCCTCGATGAAATTGGCGACCTGCCGCTGCCGCTCCAGCCGAAGTTGCTGCGCTTTCTTCAAGACCGCACCTACGAGCGCGTGGGCGACACCAAGACGCGCAAGGCCGACGTGCGGGTAATCGCCGCAACGAACGTCGATTTGGAAGAGGCGGTGACCACCGGCCGCTTTCGGCAGGACTTGTTTTACCGTTTGAACGTCGTCGAGGTTCGCGTGCCACCGCTGCGCGAGCGGCGGGACGACGTGCTGCCGCTCGCCGAGCGATTGCTGGCCCGGTTCGCCCGCACGCGCCGGATCGTTGGGTTTACGCCCGCCGCCGCCGAGGCATTAAAAACGCACGCATGGCCCGGCAATGTCCGCGAGTTGGCCAACGCCATCGAACGCGCGACGATCGTCGGCACGGGCGACCACATCGACGTTCACGACCTGCCGTTCAATCCGTTGACAGAGCGAGAGGCAATGGGACCGGGAAGCCACGTCACCCTCGATCAGCTTGAGGAACTGCATATCCGCCGTGTTCTGGCATCAACCAAATCGCTGGAGGAGGCCGCCGGCATTCTCGGAATCGACACCGCCACGCTTTGGCGGCGGCGGAAAAAGTATGGCGTCTGATGGATGACCCCAGTTGCCGATGACGACCGTGGCGTGGGCACAATTTGGATAAATATCCGCTGTAGTTAGAAGGTAAAGATGACGTCGATTCCGGCCGTCACCTGGCTGTTCTCGGAGCCACCGTCGAAGACGTCGTCCGAGGCGAAGTCCGCGCGGATTTCCGGACGAATGAGCAGGTTGGACAGCAGGTCGTCGTTCGCGAACGGTTTAATCGCCAACCCCAGCGTCGCCTCGTAGACGTTGGTGCCCAATCCGCGGGCACCGTCGTCGTCGTTAAACCACTCGACGCGACCGTTGAGGGTGAAGCGCGGATCGAGCTTGTACGCCGCATAGCCGGCGACGCCGTACCAGCTTGCGTAGCCGCCGTCGGCGGCAGCGCCCGGCTCAAACCCGTAGTCGGCATTCGCGGCAAACGAGAGCTTGTCGTCGGCAACGTAAGTCACGATCACGTCGAACAGTGTGCGGTAGTTGATGTTGTTGTCCGCCTGTTCGGGGCCAGTGACGACTTGGCCGATGACGCCCCATTTCTTGTCGTCGGAAGTCCAGGCGAGCTTGCCTTGGTAGCTGACGGCGTTGTTAACGTCCTCAAGCGATTGTTCCCATCCACGGAAGACGCCGGCCTCCACTTGCCAGTTATCGTTCAGTTGATAGGTGCCCGTCACGCCGGTGTGAGTGAACGGCACGGCGAACCCGAACAGGTAGCTGCGCGAGTAGAAAGGCGTCGTGGTCGGATTGATCGTCTCGTACCCGATCGGGCTAACGAACTTACCGGCACGGACGCGCAGACCATTTCCGATCGGAATTGCGAGGTCAACATACGCTTGGTTCAGATCGAATTGCTCATCCGGCCCATCCTGCGAGGAAGTAAGGCCATAGGTCGCGAAGTGATTGTCGAGCAAACCATTTGAGTGAATGAACCGCGCGTCGCCACCCCAGATCGCTTCGACGCGGAAGCCGAGGTCGAAGCGGTGCTGAGACAGATCGACCTTCCGTTCGATCGTGAGGTCGAGTTGGTTGAATGTGAGATCTTCATTCTCGATGTCGAACACCCGGCCGGCGTTCACATCCGAGTTACGGAAGTTGTACGTGTACGATGCCGCCGCATGGCCGTACACGTTGATGTTCGCGTCTCGCAATGGGTTGGCCAAGGCGAGCACGTCGAGCCCGCGCATCAGCGGTCGCTGCGGCGGTTCCGAAGCGGGAGGCGCTGCGGGTGTCACAACCTCGGACGGTGGCGGAGCCTGAACAGCGGACGGGTTGGTCGTAACCGACTGTGCGTCGGCGCGCACCGATACCCCGAGCGTCGCGACCGCCGCAGCGGCGGCGATGAAAAGCGTCTTCATCAAAGTCTCCTGGATTGGCCTGTGACGTCCTAATTGCTAGAAACGTCCTACTCGCTGCCCCAAAGAACAAAGAGAGTGCCACGAACAAAAGCCCCTCGCTGCGGGGTTAACGGGCGCGCCGCGACCTACATGAGTCCAGCCGCATTGCATTTTGCAACGGGGGCCAAAGCTCGCGTTGCAACCTGCAACGCGGAAGCGATGTGCCCGCCGAGTCGGCCTGACATATCATCTGTCGATTCAGGCAATTACGACTCGCGCGATGTCTGGCGCGAGGTTCGCTTAAGGAGATTGCAATGCTTGGTCTGCGTCCCAAAATCGCCCTGGCCTTCGGCGGCGTGCTCGCCATCCTGCTGGTCGTCAGCGTGTTGAGCCTATGGGTGCTGAACCGCTATAGCCGAACGCTGGATCGCTTCCTCTATGAGAACTATCGCAGCGTCGATTACGCCCAGAACATGAAAGATGCGGTTGACGAACTCGACCACGCCGGCGACTTGGCGCTGCGCGGCGATTTCGCCGAGTCGGCGCGCTCCAGAACGGCGTCGGTCGCTGCTTTTGAGAAAAACCTTCAAGACGAGTTCAACAACGTCACGCTTCCCGGCGAGGCGGAAGCGGCTCGGATGCTGCGCACGGAATGGAACGCCTATCTCGTGGCGCACGCGAAGGTAGTGGACCCGGCAACGCCCCAGGTCGAAAGGGAGCGTGTGTATCGAAGCGTGCTACAGGATCAGGCTCGTGCCGTGAAGGAGCGGGCGCAGGTCATCGCGCGAATGAACCTTGAAAACATGGTGAAGGAAGATGGTGAGATCAAGACGACGGCGACGAATGCGCGCACCACAATGATCGTGTTGATGATCGCTGGTTCCACGATCGCAGTTGTGTTCATCGCCATCGTTAGTCGTTCGCTCCTCCAGCCGTTGCGATCACTCACCAAATCCGCGCGCGAGATCGAGCGCGGCAATCTTGATCTCGTCGTGAAAGTGCGCGGGCGTGACGAGGTGGGGCAACTGGCCGAGGCGTTCAACGCGATGGCGGCGAAGCTGCGCGAGTTTCG
>JBBSDP010000132.1:0-3893 GCA_038240605.1 Tepidisphaerales bacterium
CGCAAAGGAGTCATGGGACCATCCTCCGGGGAAGGGCCGGGCGAACGGCCCGGAGGATGTCAACGGTTGCCAAAAAGCGCAAGAGGAGTTTTTACAGAACGAGCAACCCTTCTCCCCCCCGCGGAGCGGGTTAGTTCAACGGTACAGCTCAGCAGCCGGGGCCGCCTGCACTGACTCAATGCCGCACGGAACGAGAACGGCGGCCCCGGTCTGCTGTAGCGGCTTGTTCGGCCTGCTTGGTGAACAGTTCCTCGAGAAGACGCTTGGCCCGTTCCAGACCTTCCTCGGTGAAGACCACCGACTTCGCTTTGCCGCGCGGGCCCGTGATGTACCCCTGTTCGTGCAAGCGGTTCATGGCTTCCCAGTCGAAGCCCTTCCACGCTGTCGCTCCGTCGTGCAGTCCAAGGTAGAGCAGAGCAAGCACGGTATCGTCGATCTTGTTCGTATCGAGTTCCATAGTTCACCCGGCGCGCGGTTGGTCCTTCACGGATTGACGATGACCTCGCCAACAGGGCCCCGGAACAGGATCTCCAAGCGGTTGAGTACATCCCGTCCCAGGATTCGCTCTGGACCCGCGAAGTCTGCTTGAAGTTGGCAGGGATACTCCTGGCCGTCCAGCCAGACCCAGGGCGGGAAACCAATGGTCGCCGCTCCGGCGCCCCCGACCCCACCCATCACGCCGGAGACGCCCACGGCGGGATCGAGGTGCAGTTGCTGGCAGTCGGACCACGGCAAGACGCTCACGTCTGCGCCAGTATCAGGGATGACCCGATCCAGAACCAACCCCGCAGAGCCGCTCACGGAGCGAAACTCGGCGCTGAGCAGAGGCAACGCCTGGCCGGGGTAGGTAGGGTCGTAGGCGAAGGTGGCGCGGCGGATGCGATACGGTTCGTCTTCTCGCCCGACGCAGATCACGAACGGATGTCGCTCTACTACCCCGGGCGTGTGGAGCACCTCGAGCGAGGTCTTGCCGGCGGCGATGACGCCGCCGTCGGCAAAGGCAATCCACTGGTTTTGATATCGACCGAAGAGTTGGTCGCGGACGGACCAGTAGCCGGCCTCGTTCTTGCGCCAGTCGGGGTGGATCTGGCGGGCGATTTCAGGCGGAAGTCTATCAGCCAGGCTTTTCATCGTTCACCTCATGGGCATCGCTCGGGCTGCTGTGATTCTACCACCGGCGGCCGGGTCAGTCGAGCGCTGCCGTTCGTCGGATGGCCCGTCCTCTCCGACGGCTGGTTCGGCGAATGCCTGCGCTGACCGGCCAGGCGGCCGCCAGCCAACCGATGCCGAGGCTGATGCGGCCGCCGGTGAGGTAGCCGGGTAGCCGGGAGGTCTTGCGACCTCCCGGCCCCCTCAGAACCGTACGTGAAAGTTTTCCTTCCTACGGCTCAAGCCTCGGGCTCGCATTGTTCGTACCACGCCGGTCCAGGGACACCTGCCTTCCGGCAGGACAATGCCCCACAGCGCAAGGGCGCGGCCAACACGCGGATCAGCCTTGCGGCCAATCCTGCACGTTACTGCGCGAGGGCCACTTCCTCGCCCGCGCTGCGAATGCCCGCTTGGCTTGGGGAGGGAGCACCAGCAAGGTCATTGCGACCCGCCGACATCTGCTTTGCCTCCTGAGGTAGTTTGTTCACGGTTCGCGTGCGCCGTCACCCGAGGGAAGTCTGCTCGGTTTCCCGTGGGGTGATGTCGCCGCCAGGCTCAACCCCTATCCGCCCCATTACAGGGCGGCATTCGCTTTCTCCCTCCTCCTCTGCCCGCAGCCCCATCGGCTGGCCTTGCGGTTCGCGTTCCCCCGAGGGGGAGGGCTACAGGTTTACCATGTTCCCTATCATCAATACCCGAGCGGGTTAGGTCGTGTCTCTCGACCGGTCGCGCGACATCTGCGGCAGAGGAACGCTGAAGCCTCTGCACCTGGCCACGTACCTTTTGGTCCAAGCCTAGTCAGCATCTTATGCATCCATTCTGGCTTGTTGAACATCACGCCCTTTAACAGCACTTCACGTTACGTTGACCTTGCCCCGGGCTGCTAGCCCCCGACCACCTTGATGCTTGCAGTCGCCGTGTCGGCTCACGCTCTCACGACCGATCGCGCCCTTTACGGTTGCGACCGAGGTTACATTGTCCCCCAGGCTTCGTGCAAGCACGCTGGGGTGGCAGACCGCTGGCGGAACAGCGGGTGACTTCAGTTACCCTCCTTTGTTACAGTGTCACAGATCTAGAAGGCGCGACGAATCGCACCAGCGTTTGGTTCGGCGGGTTTGACGCAAGCCCGAACCCAAAGCCGCCAACTCACCGAGCGCTGTTCCTCGGCTGCACCCCAAGCCCCGGCCAATGCCGCCAACTGGCGAGAGACGAATTCCGAGGCGACCGATTCGCCGGCTCCCCGCGCAACCGCTTGCCAAGTCCGCAGGTAGTCCGCGAACCGCGGCCAAGCCCACAACTCACTGCTGGTGAACTCCGGGACGCGAACCTCCGGAAATGGCAATGATATGCCGGCGTAATTCTCATCGATATACCGCCGTTGCGCGGACCAAAACGGTGCGAGGCAGGGAGCATCGTACAATTCCGCAACGAGTCGGTCGATGTCCGGAGCCACCGTCGGCGTCCGGTAGCACCAGACCGCCAGCACACCTCCCACACGGGTTACGCGGCGAACCTCTGTTGCGAACGAGCCGAAGTCAAACCAGTGAACCGCCTGCGCTACCGTTACCAAGTCAATCGAAGCCGGCTCAAGACCGCTCGATTCAGCGTAGCCCTCGCGGAACTCGATTTTCGGGTCCGGCCGCCGCTTGGCGACAGCAATCTGCTCCGGGGTGCGATCTGTCGCCACCACCTGACCAAATCGTTTGGACAAGGACCGGGCCGCCTGCCCATTCCCGGTGCCGCAATCCCAGGCGCGCTCATGCTTAGCGCACAGCGATGCCAGATAGTCGAACAAGTCGTCGGGATACCCCGGCCGACACAAGTAACGGTCCGCAATGGAACCGAAGTAGTCGTCCTCAGTCGTCTGCATCGTGTCGGCGACCTCTCTGACCAAACGACCGAGCCAGCGGCACCGCCGCACACAACGACCATAAACACCCAGAACCCGAGACTGCTGCGATGCCCACTCCAGCGGATGCTTAGGCGTCAGCGGTTATTCACAGACTCGATGGCATTATTTTTTAGTCTGCAGAAATCTGACTACTAAATATAATAGTCCTGGCGGTATTACTGCCATCGCAGTAGGTACCATGCCGAAAATAGACCATAGCGTAGCGATCACGAACAAGCTCACGAACAAACCAATGTATAGAGTAGAAGCAACGCCTAGCAGTGCAAGAGGTAATCCAACGACAAAAAACAACAGATCGACAAATAACCTCATAGATTTGCGGCCCATCCAATTGCCGATTTGCGAGCCATAGGCGTACTGTATCTGCCACCCCACGAGCGCCAGCATGGATATCGGCGTTATAGACAGAATTAAAAGCCAATCATTAATGCCCCATATCGGCAACGCAATAAGGCAGATCAGACCGCCTATCCCCGCGCCCCACAATAAGCCGATCCAGTTTGAGAGATAGACGCCCCGCATAAGTGCTTCCCAATAATATAAGATCGGATGAATTGTTGTCGCATACATTGGCGTATCGAGATCACGTGGCCGAACGGCGAAGCTAAGCGGCACTCGCCGCCCCGAGTGACAGTGTATCAGGGAGAGCCAGAGCGGCGGCGGGTGTCCGCTGCAGCGCCTGGTTCGGCGTCAGCAGTTCCCGGCGAGCACTGGGTAGGCTGGAAAAGCTGGTCTGGCGGGGCCGGATTTCGTAAACTAAGGGCAGTGGCACGACACTTGCTTGGATAGGAGGGCCTGCCATGAGCCAGGCCAAAGACAGACCGCGGGAGCG
>JBBSDP010000133.1:0-3886 GCA_038240605.1 Tepidisphaerales bacterium
CACGGGAAGGCCATCGCCTACGGGCGGTAATTCAGCCACAGCACCTCTTGCCGGCTCTTCTTGATCGAATGGCATATCTTGGCGGGAGCCTCGATCCGATGCCAGTCAGAGAAGAGCTTATCGTAGAGGCGGCCGTTGTATCCAGACACCGCAACCCGCCCCTTCACTCCCCTCAGCCGCTCAGCAAACGCCGCGTGTTGGCCGTCCGTCATTTCGTAGCTATACGCCTTTGAGTCGCCACGCGTAGCGTGTGCGTATGGCGGATCGCAATAGAAGAGCGTTCCCTTCTCGTCATACAGATCGATGATTTCCAACGCCGGTCGGTTTTCGACTTGCACGCGCAACAGTCGCTCCGCAATGAATGGAAGCATCTCGACGCTGCCAAGCCATCGGGACACCGCGCCGCTCATTCCGGCCCGCGTCGTGTTCTTGCAGTTCGCCCAACGGCCAAGGGACGCAGTTTGCGCGAGGCCGGTGCGGACCTGTCGGGCGCGGATGAAGAAGCGGCGAGCCTTTTCTAATTGCGAGATCGGGCCTCTCGGTGGGGTGACGGCGTGGAAAAATTCCTCGCGGGAAAACGGCGTCAATCCGATCGCCTCGACCAATGCATTCTTTTGCTCTCGCAGGACGCGGAAGAAGTTGACCACTTCGTTGTCGAGGTCATTGTACGTCTCCGCAGGGGACGTCTCGCGGTTGAGCAGCACGGCCGCAGAGCCACCGAACGGCTCGCAATAATGGTGACACGCCGGTAGCAGGGGGAGAAGCCAATCGAGGTGACTGTACTTCCCGCCATACCAGCCGAATGCGATGAGTTTGCGGCGAGAGGAGCGTCCTGTTCCGTTTACTTTGCGTGTGCTGCGTCGCACGGGGCGGTCAATCTGGTGATTATCCGTGTCGAATAGCAACGTATCAACGCGCACCTGCGAGATTGCTCTAGACATAGAGGGGCTTTCCACGGCACTAGACCGTATTTGGATGTTACTCGCAAGTCAAAAAATCACGGGCTTTCGCAAGGGCTCATCCAGATGGTTGTCCACCGCCTTATCCCAAAGATGCGCAGCCACCAGATCTCTGAGGATTCCATTTACGTTGGCTTATTGTAGCAACATAAATTAGACTGTCAAGCTTCTTGATTCTTCTATTGTTGTTGCTACAGTGTCGGCATGGCAGGCCGGCCAAAGAAGGCGGATTCAGATCGCCGCGATAGCGAGCTTCGTATACGCCTTACTCACGCAGAGCGGCGATCGCTCGACCGAGCGGCCAAAGCAAAGACGTTGGACACGTCAACGTGGGCTCGCTCCGAATTACTCGACCTTGCAAAAAGAACGAGAACGCTTCAGAATTAGAGCCGCCGGGAATTGAACCCAAGGAAGAACAGAATTCCGCCGAGCGGAAGGCGAAGGATGCTGCCCAGCAAACCGGGGCGGTTGTGGAAAAAGGGGCGGAGAAGACCAAGGACGTCCTGAAGGAAGCCGCCGATAAAGCTGCCCCTGCCATCAAGGAAGCCTCCGAAAAGGCCAAAGAAGCAACGGAAAAGGCCAGGGAAGCGACGACGCAGGCCGTCGATAAGACCAGGGACCTGCTGAAGTCGCTTGGCAGCAAATAGTGGTGTCTGGTCGCACATTCGTGCGTAACAGTCGTATCCTCTGCTAGAATATTGGCCTTGCCGCTGGGCGTGTTCCGATAGTGGCAAGAGCGTTATGCATCATTCGGCCCGTCCGGCCATGAACTCCCGGCCGGGCCAAGAGTCCCTGAAGTTGCGGTGTCCAACAGCGTCCCCTGCGGCCAACGCGGTGAACAGGAACCATCGGCCGTAAGCCACGCTGAGGATCGCGAGCGCGAGGATCGGGAATAGAAGATAGAAGATCGCGATCGGTTTTTTCCCGTCGCCATCTTCCATCCTCAATTCTCTATCCTCTGCACTCACGTCCCCCGCACAAGGATAGACTGCCATGGCAACCGATCCGCGCTTCCTCTCCGCCTCCGGGCCCGAGATCTTCACGGGCAATGAAATACTGGTCAAAGGCGCCCTCGAGACCGAGGAGGGCGTTCACCTGCTGACCGGCTATCCCGGTTCTCCCGTCGCCGGCTTTTTCGACGTCCTGGGCGACATCAAAGATCTGCTGACCAGGAACGGCGTCCGCGCCTTTCAGGCGAACAACGAAGCCCTCGGCGTGGCCGCGGTCAACGGCTCGCAGATGGCGCCCTGCCGCGCGATCGCGACGATGAAAAGCGTCGGCGTGCACGTCGCCTCCGACGCCCTCGCCCTGGGCAACCTTGCCGGCGCCAACCCCGAGGGCGGGGCCGTCATCATCATGGGCGATGACCCCTGGTGCGACAGCACGCAGGTCCCCGCCGACAGCCGGTTCCTCTGCGAGCACCTGCGCATGCCGGTCGTCGAACCGGGCACGCCGCAGGAACTGAAGGACTGGATCAATCTCTCGTTCAAGCTGTCGCGGGCGGCGGAGCTGTACATCGGATACGTCGTCACCACGACGCAGGCCGACGGCGGCGGCACCGTGATCTGCCGCCCCAATCAATTCCCCACCCTCAACACGCGCCAGCGCGTCGTCCTCGACACCGCGCAGGTCCCCCTCGACAAAGTCCTGCTCCCCCCGCGCACCTGGCAACACGAACTCCAAATCCCCGACCGCTTCGCCCGCACGATCGTCGCCGCACGCGAGCTGGGCTTGAATCGGATTGACAAGGGTTCGGGGTTCAGGGTTCAGGGTTCAGTGGAGGCGGATCCCTCCTCCCTAAACTCTGACCTCCAAACTCTAAACTCTCCACTGAACCCTGAACCCCGAACCCTGAACCCTCACCCGAACCCTCTGGGCTTCATCGTCACCGGCATGTCCGGCCCCTACCTCGACCACGTCCTCGCGGACCTGGGATTGAGCGGCGTTTTTCCGGTGCTCTACATGGGGATGAGCTATCCGCCGGACCTCCAGCTCGTGACCGAGTTTGCCGGGATGTGCCGCGATCTGATCGTGATCGAGGAGCGGCGCAGCTTCCTGGAAAAGAACATTCGCGATGGGTTGTTCCACGCGTTGCCGGCCGCGCAGGCGTCGGCGATCGTGTCGCGCCTGTACGGCAAATCGTTTCCGCGCGGCCTGACGGGAATCCCGGAAATGCGCGGGCTTAACCCGTCGCTCTTGGCGCAGATCCTCATCCCGCTCATCAAGGGGACCGAGGAACTGCCTGCTTCGATGCGCAACGGCCGTCTCAGCGCCGAGCTGGAAATCCTCCGCAAGGCCAGCAAGCCGAAGCTCGAGGTCTTCTCGGACAAGGTCGTCTCGCGCACGCCCACGTTCTGTCCAGGCTGCCCGCACCGCGACAGCTCCGCCACGCTGCTGGAACTCCGCCAGAACCTGGCTGACCCGAAATACATGGCTGAGCGCCACGGCACCGGCCCGGTGGACCTCGTCGCGCACGGTGATACGGGTTGCTACACGATGCTGATGTTCGCTCCCACCGAGCAGCTCATGCACAACTACTCGGGCATGGGCCTGGGCGGCGGCACCGGCAGCGGCATCGACCCGTTCATTACCAACAAGCAGATCGTCTTCATGGGTGATGGCACGTTTTTCCACTCCGGCCAGATCGCGATCTCCAACTCGATCAAGCTCGGCCAGGACATCACCTACATCATCCTCGAGAACAAGACCACCGCGATGACCGGCCACCAGGAGCACGCCGGCACCGAGCTCGACGTCCTCGGCAACCGCTCATACATCCAGGACATCGAGACGATCGTCCGCGGGATGGCCGGCACCAGCCCGCTCACCGTGAGCCGTCTTTCCCCCGCCAACCGCACGCGCTATCGCGCGGTGCTCGAGAAGGCAATCCTGAGCGACGGGGTGAAGGTCGTGATTGCCGACAAGGA
>JBBSDP010000134.1:0-3848 GCA_038240605.1 Tepidisphaerales bacterium
AGGGAATGAATCTGCTGGTGAAACTGCGCTTCAGAAAAGCATTCGGCTTCCGGCAGTTCCAAACGATAGAAGTGGCCTTATATCACCAGCTTGGGCAGCTTCCCGAGCCGAAGCTCGCCCACGAATTCTGCTGAGGAGGCCAAATTTTGGAGAACCTTTCACGTCGAACGAGACGCCATGGCAGCTCCTCCGAATTCGGAATTCGACCCGAACAACCCCAACCTTCTAACGGATGGCGACGCGGCGCCGGCCACCGCACAAGGTCGGCTGAAAGACCCATCCATTGACTTTATGGGACAGCAATATAAGGACGCGCAAATCCGTGTGGTTGATGACCTAACACAGTACAACAAAAATCCGACAGTACCGTGGGTGCACGATTTGCTCGACATAACGGACACGAACAATGGGGTGCTCGGCGCCCTCGGCAACGCCACACGCGACTTGCCGAGCTCAACCGATTACTGGACGGTCCAGATCGTCGGCGCATTTGAAGGGTCACACCTCGTTGCGAACACGTCGTCCTTCGACGGCTGGTCGCCCGGACCCGCGTATATCTTCTCCAGGAGTGCTGCCGAGAATTTGGCACCGTTGCCTCAGTCCGACCCCGTGGGCAACAAAGTGAACTTGGATACCTACCTGGCCCGTGCTGTTTTCCACGAATCTCTTCATCGCTTCCCCGATCTACCCACGCACGCCACGCCGCAGGACGTATACAATATCGGCGACAAGGGGCCAATGGACTATAAGAACCTCAAATATGGCACAGACGACCAAAATCGCCTGACCACAGATCAAGTTGATTTGATTGAGGGCGAGCCGGGGCCTGGATAACTATGCTCCTGAGCGCGTTAAAATCGAGCGCGGAACAGCCCATTTTACCCTACGGATCGCGCCGGTCAAAATCCCACGCGGCATGGCGTGCCGGCGGGATCATTGTCTCGTTGATAGCCATCGCCTGCGTCGGCGTCCGCGCTGTCCATCAACGTTGGCCCGCCATCCAGCGCCGCTGGTGGATTCACCAGTGTTTGACCTATCATGCCGACCCGAACCAGCCAGTGCATGGCGCGCCCGCTTGCTGGGAGCATTTTGTCGAGTACCCCGGCGGCTACCGGCAATGCGTTTTCCTCCATGCCCGCACGAATGCGCGGGGCGTGACGCGCCTTGTCGAAGTTGCACTCTTCCTAGGTAAGCAGGATCCGAGTACGTTCCAACACGGCGAGGAGCCACTGCTTGGACCGGACCATTCCGCCGCATGGACTGGGGAAGTATACGATCCAGCCAAGATCCAGCCAAGTAACCGCTCTTGGTATAACCCGTCGCATGTGGGAACAGAAGTTTGCTGGACCAACGGCGATATCATTGAAGTTGGCCAAGGAAAGCAACTCGTTTTCTTTAATGGCCAGCCTAACCCCAACGACCCTAGCCGTTTCACGTTTCGTTACCAGCTCGACGGCGTTCGCGGAACAATCGAAGGTCACTTGGCCGACAACGATGCCATTACACTCAACGTCCTCGACGGACCGGCATTTGTCGACCATAACTTTGCGCCCGGGACGCTTGAGGCTGAGGCCGAGGCCCAAGAGCAAGCGAGACGAGAAAAACGCGGCGACCCGCTGCCGCCGTAATAAGAGGAGAGCCGGCTTCACTGCGCTGTCCTGGAAATGCGCGGGCCCAAACGATAGGCGGGACAACCGCCGAAGGCAATTTAGCCCGACGAGGGCCATCCCGAGGGCGTCCTGTTTAGCGCGCAGACACTCGAAAAAATTCGCGCCGATGTGCTAGGAACTTAATTATGACGCCGACAAGATTCTGCTGTCTTGGAATTCTGCTGACCCTTGTGGTCGCCAACGCACTCGGCGCCACTCCGCCAGAGTCGGCGACGGCCGCACCGCCGCCGCTAAGCCTTAAGATCGTGCCGCTGGTCGACGGTGGGCCTGAGTTCGCCGTTCGCTTTACGGCAACCAACGTCTCCTCGGAGCCGCAATGGCCAATCGATCTCGGTGTCGCCGATAACAGCGTCCTCGTTATGTTTCCGGACGGCTCTTACGAAGAGGACCTCGCTTATGCGGACCCCGGTCCACAGGCGCAATTGGTTGACCCGTCGGCACCCGATCGACGGTTCCTGCCAGGGCGGTCACAGGACATCGACCGGAGCATCCGGCACATCGGTGGCAATCATGAAATGTGGGACGTACCGGGCGAATTTCGAATTTTTTGGAATTGCCGTGGAGCGCGCTCCAACGAGCTTCTGTTAGTGCGGCGCAGCGAAGGCAACAAAGAAGCGGTCGCGTCGGCGGAGAAAGGCACGCGCGGGCCCAACGCCGCGGTCGTCGATTTCTGTAAGGAATTGGATTCACGGATGGGTCGCTTCTTGGCCAAGGACCTTCCACCCGCTCTGGCGAGAGACGTGGCTAACGAGGTGGAGGGGCGCGGCATCGACGCGGCCCGCTTTCGAGAGGCGTTGAAGCTACAGTTCGGCCCGAAGGCGGATGACGGATTCGAGATCGAGGCATCGGTAGCGGCCATTGATGCCATCAGTCGCGCGAAGTTCGCGATCCCACCGTATTTTGAGGAGTGTACCGTCCAACTCGACCGGCCGATCAAGCTGGTTCGCGGCGAGCACAACGATTGGTGGGTGGCAGGCAAGAATTTCGTCGAGGCCGGAGCCGTGGCGCCGCGGCTCAAGGTGAGTCGGGAGATCTTCGAAGAGATGATCGAGCAGGTGAAATCCGGGAAGTTCCGCTCAGCCGCAGAAGCGAAAAACCATTTGCGAGAACGTATAGTCGCTGCCGACGCCTTCCTGATCTTAAACCCTCGGCGAGCGGCGCTCAAGGTCAGCCGGGCCAATCCCTGATAGAGGTCGGCTGCACCGCCGCGTACGAAGGAGTATTTATGGTCTTGTTTTCGTGCGCGCCATTCATGTGGGTTGTAGCCGCTTTGGGCGCCTTGGGATCCCTGTGCGGGACTGCCGCCACGGGCCCGGCGTCCCGTCCCGCCGGCTGGCCCCCGACGGCCGCTCAAGTCATCGCCGCGCGCCCGCCGCCGATGGAGAGCGTCTCGATCAAGGTCGGCACGGGTGAAAACCCGACGCTCGACTTGAAATTCGATTCCAAGCTTAGCCAAGGGTGGCATTTCCAGCTCCTGAGCGTCTACTACTTTCACGGTCAAGAATTCCTCGGCATTTTCCAGCAGTTTATCGATGAAGATGAGTTGGGTGTTGGCTCGACGCAGCCGCTGCCGCCCACACCGGACAAAACTGACACTGTTGTCGCGGAGCTGAGAACATACCTTTACTTCGAGCACGATCCGCCGCACCACGTTGACCTGAGCGATAAACGCTACCTTGATTGGTATGCCGCGACGGCCAAACGATTTGCAACAACGGGGACCATCGATCGCCAGCCAGGGTGGGAGTGGCAGATTTGGAAGAGCGCGCCGGACTTGGACATGCCTGCCTGGATGACGGCGAGCAAGATTTCGTTCAAAGTCGGCATCGCGTCGTCGGAAGTTATCCACGTGGAACCACATTGATCGCAGGTCGAGATCGGGAGGTGGCGCGGTGACGGGAATCGCTCCGTTTCCGCCTCCCGCGCTCATCGACCCGGTCGGCTCCGGCACGGGCAAGATCATCACCGCCATCAATGCGTACAACGGCAGCGTCGGCCTGGCGATCCAGCCCGACGGGAACATCCTCCTCGCCGGGACGCCCGGACCGGCGCTTCCCCGACGTACATCGATCACGATCACGACCAGAGCGTGCCCGGCTCGTGCGGCGCCAGCGCGCCCGATTCCACGTACGCGCTCACGCTGACCTTCCCGCACACCGGCAGCACGGATACGATTGC
>JBBSDP010000135.1:0-3090 GCA_038240605.1 Tepidisphaerales bacterium
CGATGCCCATCCCGAAGAGACCGCCAACCCGGTCACCGGCTGGTCCATCCACTGGGGCGACGCCTCGCCCACCGAGGCCTTCACCGGCGACCCCGGCGCCGCCACCCACCTCTATGCCGACGGCCCGCACGCCTACACCGTCGCCGCCAGCGCCATGACCCGCGACGGGTGGTTTGCCGCCCCCTCGCTCAATGTGACTGTCAACGACGTGCCGCCCGCCTTGCAGGTCAGCGGCGCGTCCACCGCCTATCAGTTCGAGCCGTACACCCTGACCCTCGGCTACGCCGATCCCAGCCCCACCGACCTCTTTGATCCTCCCCAATCCTGACTGGCGCGTCTCGGTTCCTCATCGCGGGTAACATCCCGCTGTAAAGGAATCGATCATGACAGAACCATCGTCCCCGTCTTCTCCATTTAAAGACGCTTCTCTTGCTTCTCTTCCGCCGGCCGTCGCCGTGCCTGATGCCAAGTCGGCGCGGGATCCGCAGGGACATTTCCTGCAGCCGTTCAAGCTCGCCGCCGTGCGTTATGCCGGCGCCTGCGGCAAGTCGCAACGGGCCGCGGCACTGGACATGGGCCTCAGCGACAAGACCCTGGGGGAATGGGTCCGCGACGCACGCCCCGATGCCGCCGGGGTCGTCGATGCACCGCGTTTCGACGAGTTGGCCCAACTCCGCGCCCAGAACCGCGAGTTGCTGGCCCGCAACCTGCGCCTCACCGCCGAACGCGACTTTTTAAAAAAGTGCGCCAGTTACTTTGCGACACCCACCCACGGAGGTTCCAAGTGATTCACGATCATCTTGAACAGTTCGATGTCACGCTCATGTGCCAGTTGCTGGAGGTCAGCCGCCAGGGGTACTACGACTGGATCGACCGCCCGGCCCCGGCTTCGGCGATCGAACGCGACAGGATCGTTGCGGCCATTCGCCTGGCCCACGCCGAGTCCCAATGCCGCTATGGAAGCCCCAACATTCACCGGGATCTGCTGGATCAAGGCTTGGACTGCTGCGTCAACACCGTCGCCAAACGAATGAAGCAACATGGGATCAAGAGCGTCGTCCATCGCAAGTTCCGCGTCGCCACCACCGATTCGGATCATCCTCATCCGGTATTCGAGAATCGGCTCGACCGCGACTTTGCAGCCACCGGACCCAACCAGAAATGGGCCGCCGACATCACCTACATCCATACCCGGGAAGGATTCCTCTATCTGGCCGGCGTCGTCGATCTCTTTAGCCGCAAGATCGTCGGCTGGAGCCTGAAGGACACCCTGCACACCGATCTCTGCGTCGAAGCCCTGGAGATGGCCCTGGCCGGACGGCAACCCAGGCATCCCCTGCTGCATCACTCCGACCGCGGCTGCCAGTACGCCGCCAAACAATACCAGGACAAGCTCGCCGAGTTCTCCCTCGAATGCAGCATGAGCCGCGTGGGTAACTGCTGGGACAACGCCGTCGTCGAAAGCCTCTGGGCCAGCTTCAAGAACGAACTGGTGTTCCAACGAATCTTCAACACCAAACAAGAAGCCAGAGACGCAATCTTCGAATGGATCGTCGTCTGGTACAATCGCAAACGAAGGCACAGCTCCCTCGGCTACGTCAGCCCGGAAGCCTTCGAGGCCAGACAGAACTAAACCGAACCGAGACGCGCACGTTTTTCGTGGGGAAGATCAAGGTGGGCTTCCCCACGATTGGTGGGCGCGCCGACGGGACAGCATAATGGCTGTCCAGAAGGAGCGAGTCATGGCCAAGAAGAGAAACTACACGCGGGAGTTCAAGGTGTCTGCGGTTCAACTGGTTACCCAGCAGGGCTACACGCCGGCCGCGGCGGCCAAGAGTCTGGGGGTCGATTCCAGTTCCATCCGCGACTGGGTCGAGAAGTTCTCGAAAGAGGCCGGCGCCGCGCCCAGCGGCGAAGGGGCCGTCCAGGCCGAGCTGCGTCAGCTCCGCAAGGACAACGCGCGGCTGCTGATGGAGCGTGACATTTTAAAAAAAGCGGCCGCGTTCTTTGCGAAGGAGCCGATGTGAAGTTCGCCTTTATCGAAGAACATCTGACAGAGTTCCCCGTGCGTGTGAGTTGCGACACGCTATCGGTCAGCCGCTCGGGCTACTACGCCTGGCTCGATCGGCCGCAGAGCGCGCGGGGCAAACGGCGTGAAGCGCTGGCGGTGAAGATTAAGGCCGTCCATGAAGCAAACCGCAAGGTCTACGGCAGCCCGCGGATCTTCAAGGCCCTCAAGGCCTGGGGCGAAGAAGTGTGCGAGAACACGGTGGCCAAAGTGATGCAACAGCGGCAAATCAAGGCCAAAACCAAGCGGAAGTTCATCCCCCGCACCACCGACAGCCGTCACGGCCAGCCGGTGGCGAAGAATATCTTAAACCGGGAATTCACTGCGGAATTGCCCGACCGCAAGTGGGTGGTGGACATCACCTACATCCCCACCGATGAAGGTTGGCTCTACCTGGCCGGCGTGCTGGATCTGTGCAGCCGCAAGATCGTCGGCTGGTCGATGGCGGACCATTTGAAGGTGGAACTGGCCAGCGATGCGTTGGGCATGGCGGTCCAGCGCCGCGCCCCGGCCGCGGGCCTGCTGCACCACAGCGACCGGGGCGTGCAGTACGCCTGCGAGGATTACCGGCACCTGCTTCAGTGTCACGGCATGCAGCTGAGCATGAGCGGAAAGGGAGACTGCTGGGACAACGCGGTGATGGAAAGTTTCTGGAGCACGTTGAAGAATGAGCTGGTCCACCACGAGCGCTACGCGACGCGGGAGCAGGCGAAGCAATCCATCTTCGAGTACATCGAGGTGTTCTACAATCGACAGCGGCTGCACAGTTCGATAGGCTATCAAAGCCCCGAAGCGTTCGAGGCGGGCCTCAACTAACCCCGTCGGCGCGCCCACCAATCGTGGGGAAGCCCACATCAATTTCGCTGACAATCCAGAAATTCCTCCGCCGGATCTCCACGGCGCCGGGTGCCGAGGGCACCGCCTCGTCTGTAAGTTCCCTGCCCCCCAAGCTGCCCCCAATAAGCTGACAGGGGTGTTCCCGTGAACGACGAAAATACCCAGGCCCCTCCGGCGAACGCCAC
>JBBSDP010000136.1:0-2840 GCA_038240605.1 Tepidisphaerales bacterium
CGGCCTGCCCTCGCGCCGCGCCGTCACCCACACCGGCGGCGGACTGGCGATCAATTCGACCGCCAACAACCACACGAACACGGTCACGCTGACGGCGGGCGGCACCAGTTATGTCCTGATCCGCATCGTATTCGACCGCGCCAGCCGCATGACGGCGGTCGCGACGGACAACGCGGCGGTCGCGAGCTTCGCCTTCGACGGCGCCGGCCGTCAGTTCAGCGTCACCGACCCATTGGGGAACGCGACGAGCAACACCTTCGACGCCAACAACAACATCACCAACACGACCCGCTCCGAGAAGTGCACGATCCCCGGCGTGAACACCGTCGAGACCTTCGCCTCGGCGACGCTCTTCGATTGCCTGAACCGCCCGATCGTGACGGCGATGCAGGGCCCTGACGGCACGCTGAATCCGACCCTGGCGTTCCCCGTCTGCTGCTCCTGGGTGACGCTGCCGGTCTCCTGCCCGCCCTGGTCAACGCCGAATGGGACCCTCTTCACGTTCAGCGGCTACGACAGCCGGGGCAACAAGACGAACCTGATCGACCCCAAGGCCAACACGACGGTCTGGACGTACGACGGTGCCAGTCGTCCGCTCCAGACGCTCCAGCACCTGCGGACCGGCGGGAGCGGAACCGGCCCCATCTTCGACACCGTGACGACCAGCACGTCGCACGATGCCAACAGCAACCTGATCCGCCTGGTGGACGACAACGGGGGCACAACGGCCTGGAACTACGACCTCCTGGACCGCCAGACGGTCATGATGTCATTGAGCGCTCAAAACCCGCCACCTCTGAGCGCTTCAAAATCCGCCACTTTGAGACGGAAGGGATTGGACCTTACGGTTCGCCGGCAATGCTCGCCGGGAATGGACCGGGATGGCCAATCGGCTCAAGATGGTGGACGTTGTATCGATTTTGACGTTGCATGCCCGCGGGTGGTCGTGTCGGCGGATCGCCCGGGAATTAGGTGTGGATCGCGATGCGGTGAGCCGGCACATGAAGTTATCGGCCGCGGCCGGCGAGCCTGAGCCGCCGGGCGTTTCAAAGCCCGCCACCGAAGCGCTCATCGGGATCGGCGCCGATTCCGAGGGGGACGGATCAAAACCCGCCAGCGAAGCGCTCACCGGGATTTTGACAAGCCAGGCGCTTGGCTCGACGTTCGGCGCACCCGGCGTCGGGGCGACGGTCAAATCTCGCAGCCGCTGCGCGCCCTGGCGGGACTTCCTTCTCGAACAGCTTGCCGCCGGCCACAGCGTTCAGCGGATCTATCAGGATCTGGTGAGCGATCACGGTTACGTCGGCAGTTATCACAGTGTCCGCCGGCTGGCGCGGAGGCTGAACCATGCCGGGGGAGGCGGTCTTCCGTTCCGGCGGATGGAGTGCTCGGCGGGGGATGAGGCGCAGGTGGATTTTGGGAGCGGAGCGCGGATCGTCGGGGCCGACGGCCGTCGCCATCGCAGCCATGTGTTTTGCCGCAGCTCTGCCCCATGGTTGCGAGCTTTGCCGCCCACTATGGCATCGCCATCCTGCCGGCCAGACCGTACACGCCGCGGCACAAGGGGAAGGTCGAACGGGGCATCGGCTACGTCAAGGGCAATGCGTTGCGGGGACGCAGCTTCCCCTCACTGGCCGAGCAGAACGCGTACCTGGGGCAATGGGAGTCGTCGGTGGCAGACCTGCGCATCCACGGCACGACCAAGCGTCAGGTGCGCGAGGCCTTCGAGCAGTCGGAGCGCGGCGCACTGCTGGCTCTGCCCGCCGGGCGCTTTGAACTGTTCCAGGAGGCTCCGCGTTGCGTGCATCGCGACGGGCACGTGGAGATCAAACGTGCTTACTACTCGGTGCCGCCGGAGTTTGTGGGCCAGCGGGTATGGGTCCGTTTCGACGGCCGGGTGGTGCGGATCTTTGACCTGAAGATGCAGCAGATCGCGCTGCACGTTCAGCATGAGCCGGGCCGCTTCAGCACCCATGCCCCGCACATTGCCCCCGAGAAGCGAAGCAACGTGGAGCGTGGGGCGGCGTGGCTGATCGAGCAGGCCGGGCGACTGGGCCCGCACGCGCGGGCCTGGGCAGAGGCGATGATCCAGGAGCGTCAAGGTCGATGTAATTAGCGACTGCGGCGTGCGCAGGCGATGGCGCGACCATCTGACGCGCGAGGCGGTGCCCCTTGAGGGCCGACCGACTCTTTCTCAACGATATTCTTGACGCTATTGCCGAGATCGTCTCAACACCCCCCGAAACGCGCGACGCATTTGCCGCCAACAAACTGGCGCAGTCCCATGTGGTGCCTCAAACCACACGCTGGCCTCCATTCCACAAATGGCCGCATTGGCGGATTCGTCGATTCTGGAATCCATCCTCGCGAACGAAGGATATTGGTGCTCGCATGCCCTCCGAAACTCCACGCCGTCTCAGCTTGAAAAACCTGCCACCGCCAGCGGGGACATCCCCGTGCGGATACGGATAAAGGGGTCCGGATAAGGGGGTCACTCCTGCTTACCAGGTTCCGACCATCCGGTCGGGTCGATCACCGCCCGTGACACACCCCAGCATGAGACACGCAATCGTCAGGATTCCCATGAACGAATGAAAGTATGCATTTCATAGAAAAGATCTCGTCGAGAATGCTGTGAGGACCACCACCTGCGTGAACATTTATATGGAATCACGACGGTTGCAATTTACAGAGGTCACGGCGCCTGGCGTTTTTTTCTCTAACTGCGCCTCCGGCGTTTCTCCAACCTTGGGAGGCGGCGCATTTGCCGCAGTTCGACATCCCATTACCGAAAGCAATGCAAGGATTCCCGAGACGGCGAGCGATTTAATCATGGTTCA
>JBBSDP010000137.1:0-2801 GCA_038240605.1 Tepidisphaerales bacterium
AGAGAATCAGGAGACGTTGTACGACGAGATCGCCACGCTCTTTACTACCCCACCCCTGCCCGCGCTGCCCGATGATTTCCTGACCGCGACGAGCGTGGATACCGCGCATGGGCGCTACGAGGAGCGCCGCTTGACGGCGAGCAGCCTGTTGGTCGGCTACAGCGACTGGCCCGCCGCCAAACAAGTCTTCCGCTTGGAACGACGTACGCTGATGGAGGAGGGCGGTTGGCGGGAAAGCGTGGCGTACGGGATCACGAGTTTGCCCCGCACGCTGGCGGATGCCGAGCGGCTGCTGGTCTTGGCACGCGGGCATTGGGGGATTGAGAATGGCTTATTCTATCGACGCGATGTCACGCTGGGTGAAGATCGCAGCCTGCTCCGGCGGGGAAACGCTCCACAGGTGTTGGCAACGCTCAACGATCTAACAGTGGGCCTCTTGCTGCGGGAAGGGCACCGGAATGCGGCAGCGGGGCGACGCATCTACGCCGCCTTTCCCCTTCATGCGTTCGCCTTACTTACCGCTGCCTGACTTTGCAACAGCCCTGGTACACACAGCAACGATGGTTGCCTTCAGCGGCGCGGTACGCTACTCTAGCGAGTATCGTGCTGCGAAATCGGCATGGACCGCGCATTTATCGAGCGATTTTGCAAGACAGCGCAACCACTGTCTTGGTTACTCGTTGTAATGATTGGGAGGCTGGGTTGGAAGGCCCGGTGACAACCACGGACGAGGCCACTTGGATAGCACGCGCGCGCAGTGGGGATGCGGCGGCGTTTGAGGCGCTCCTCGCTCGGTATGAGCGGCAGATTTATGCCTATATCTACCGGATGATGGGCGGCAACGGCGACGACGCGGAGGACCTGACGCAGGATACCTTTCTCAAGGCGTACCGCGCGCTCGGTCGGACATCGGACGACCTCAACGTCTCGGCCTGGTTGCATCGGATTGCCTCGAACTCCTGCCTCGATGAACTGCGGCGACGGCAACGGATTCGCTGGCAACCGTGGGATGGAATGAAGCACGATCGGTTGCTGCACGGGAGTGCGGGAGAGAATCCCGAACGCTCGATGCTCCGCCGGGAAGCGGAAGGGACGGTACAGGGCATCCTCAATCGCATGTCCCCGCGCAACAAACAGGCGCTGGTACTCCGCGAATATGAGGGACTGTCCTGCGAGGAGATCGGCGAAATCATGGGCGTCTCGCGATCCGCCGTCAAATCCGTCCTGTTCCGGGCCCGTGAGGAGTTCCGCAAGTACTCGGTCGAACTCGGTTTTGACGCACCGTTGGAGGATGAGGATTCGTAATGGGACGATTACGCGAGCGTGAGCAAGAGAAAATCCGCGAGCTCGTCTCCGCCTATCTCGACGGTGAGTTGTCGCCCGACGACGCGCAGTTCGTCGGCAAGCGCATCCAGGAAGACTCGGCGTACGGCCAGGTCTACGCCGCCTATCGCGGTATTCGCATGGACCTCCGCGCGCTCGCCCACCCCGACGTGCCCGCTGCGGTATCACAGACGATCCGCGCCCGCGCCGCCGTCATGCAGCCGGGCCGCGCCGCCCTCACCATTCGCCAGCGCGTTGCCCGCATCACCGCTGCTGCCGCCACGCTCGTCGCCACCTTCGCGGCGGTTCTGACGGGCGGCTTCGGTTTGCAACACCATTTCACGCACGCCGTACCCGGTACAGGGCAATCGAATCAGATCGTGAGCGTTTCAAACAGCACCGCGCCGACGACCGCGACGATCCTCAATCCGAACGTTCGCTTCGATCAGCCTGCGGAGATTCGCTTCACTCGCCCGATGAATGAACAAACGGTGCTGACATCAGTCATCTTCAGCCCGACGGTGGCCGTCAGCAATCTCCAGTACGACAAAAACGCATTTATCCTCAGCACCAAGCCGAAAACGCTCATTCCTGATCGGCAGTATACGGTGCAAATACCTGCGGGCCTGAAAGACGCCGAGGGCAACGACGTGGCGGCAGGCGCGTTCAGTTTCTCCGTTGGCAACATTCTTCCCGGTATTGCCGATCAACCGACGACCGCGCCCGCGACGGTCGCGGCCAGCCCGACCGCGTTTACCATCGCCGCCGCGCCGACGACAATTGCCGGGACGGTGGCTCCCGTCGCGGGTGTGACGGCAACCGTTGCACCCCCGACGGTCGGCGACGCGCCTGCAGCAACTGAGTCGGCATCGGCTGCGCCTGCGGCACCCCCCGTGCCAACCGCGACCACCAAAGCGGCGGTGGCCGCGCCGCGGGCAACGAGTACGCCGATTCCGGCACCGAAGCCTGCTGGGACGACGATCGCTGTTATCGAGCCGACAGCGGTGCCGACGGTCGCTCCGACCGCAACGCCCGCACCGACCGCCGTGCCATCTGCGACGCCTGCTCCAACGGTCGCCCCGACATCGACGACGCCCGTTATTGCGGTGGCGGACAAGTTCAAGGGCGCGTATGCCTCGACCGCCAACCGACTCGGCTCACCGATCGGCGGCGCACAAAGTGTCGGGACATCACAACTCTTTTTCCAGAATGGGTTCATGCTCTACGTCGCCGGTCAGCCAATCTACGCCTTTTACAGCGGCGATCACTCTTTCGCGTCGTACGTAAACCCTGGCAACAGCGGTGCGGGTAGTGAAGGCGGCGCAGGCCCGTCCGCTGGTCTCTACAAGCCGGTCAACGCGTTCGGCGTTATCTGGACCGCGCAGAAACTGCAAAGCAAACTCGGTTACGCGACCAGCCCTGGTGAATCGGGCGGAAGTGGAACGATCCAAGTCTTCGACAATGGCTCGATCCTTTCC
>JBBSDP010000138.1:0-2764 GCA_038240605.1 Tepidisphaerales bacterium
GAGCGCCTACCCGCACCTGGACGTGGATGACCCCCTCCCCGAAATCTGATCCGGGTGAGATGAGAGAATCCTGACGGCCTTGAAGGCCTGAAAGGACTCTCGATGAAGAAGCGACACAGCGCGGAGCAGATCGTTGGGATGCTTCGTCAGGCGGACGTGGACCTGGGCAAAGGCCAGAAGGTGCCTGAGGTTTGTCGGTAGCTTGGGGTCAGCGAACAGACGTACTACCGGTGGCGGACCAAGTACGGCGGGATGGACCCGCAGATGGCCAGGCAACTCCAGGAACTTCAGAGGGAGAACGCGCGGCTCAAGCGTCTGGTGGCGGACCAGGCGTTGGACATGCTGATCCTAAAGGAGGCGGCGCGCCCAAACTGATCAGCCCCCAGCGGCGGAGAAGGACGGTGAAGAGGCGGATCGTCGTCCGCAGCAGGTCGAGAAACTCGCCCGGCCGGTAGGTGTAGCCCGCCTTCGATGGATCGAAGTTCTTCTCTAGGGCTTGCCGTGCGGCTTTATAACGCCCCGGCCTGAACCTTTCGCTATCGTCGCCGTCGCTCAGTCCGATTTCGAGATAAAAAGTGTGCCATTCCTGATAGGAAGGGATTCGACCAAGAACTCGGGCGAGGTAGAACAGGCTGCGGCTGGTTCGCAGGAATGGGTTTGCGTCCCATAGCTTGCCTCGGATCGATGCGGACGCAGCGGCTTCAACGGGAAACTTACCCACAACCTGTCTGGTATTAGTCTCCTGATGTTCCTGTCTGGGGGATTGGCCGTCTTTTCCGCTAAGCCGGGATTTCCTAGATGGACTCCGGCCCACGACCCTCGCGGGCCAACTTGAACGAGGATACCGCCTGAACCACCGCCACCCGTCAGAATCTCTCGCCGGAGCGTGTGATTTCCCCTCGGACGACACCCCGGTTTGGCGGTCTGGGCAGCCAGAACGCGACTTTCGCCACGCCACAACGTACCGACCGCGCTCTGGCTGTCGTGTTCCTTGATGTCGGAGGGTGTCACGGTCATGCCGGGGCTGGGGTGAGAAGGCGAAGCCGCTCGATCCGCTGGAGGATCGCCCGGAACAGTGGCCCGGGCACGGCGACTTCGGCCAACTGGAACACCACCTTCTTGGAATGATGGGTCACCTTGGCCCCGATTTTGATCAGCTTGTCCCGCAGTGTGGTCAGAGTCCAGTGCTTCACGTCAGGCGGCAGCGCCAGCCGCCGCAGGAAGTTGCCCAGGTTGTAGGCCAGGGCGAAGAGTTGCAGGCGGACCTGGTTGTCCACGAAGTCGTGGCAACTCAGCCGCGTCCAGTTCAGGGCCACCTTACCTTCTTTGATGCACTGCTCCGCCGTGCCACGACCGTTGTAGAACCAGGTCACGCTGGCGGCTCCGCCGCCCCGGTTGGTGACGATGAAGCCGATGCGGGGGAACAACTCGTCTTTGTGCCATTCGACTTTCGCCACGACGCGGCGGGCCTTGTCCCAACTGGCGGCCCGATACTGGAAGTCGTGATACTTCACGATCGGCATCTCGGGCGGTCGGCCCACCGGGCGGGTCATCAGGTGCTGAATCTGGCGGTATAGCACGGCATTGGCCGGGAGCCGGATGGCGTAGAGGTAGCCCTCGACTTCCAGGAACTCGTACACCCCCGGGTTGGCAAAGCCCGCGTCACCCCGGAAGTGCTTCTTGATCTTGAGCAGGCGGTAGCGGGCCACCACCGGCTCCAGCACGCTGCGCCAGTCGTCGGCGCTGGCGACGTTGCCGTTGCGCAGCAGGGCGCGTTCCAGGTCACCGTCCTGGTTGAAGCAGAACAGCGGGTGGTAGCAGGTACACTCGAAGTAGCCGTTGTAGGCCGCGCCTTCCTGCTGGCCGTGCGTCTCGCTGACCGAGCTATCCAGGTCGAGGATGATGCGCTCCGGCGGTCGGCGTTGCTGCGCCCGCTCGATCCACTTCCCCGACAACTCCATCAACGCCGCCAGGTTGTCGGGCCGAGTCAGCACCTCGGTCTCGAAGTGGGCCATCTGGCTGGTGGACGCGGCTTGCTTCCGCGTCGCACGCCCGCCGACTACCTGCCGCATCACCGGATCGACGGCCAGTCGGTCGGCGTCGTTGAGGTCGTCGTAGCCCGCCAGGCGGCTGTAGATCGACTGCCGCAACAGCGCCGTCAGCGAGTGGCGGATGTTGGTGCCCGTCCGCCAGTCGCTCAGCGCGGCCCCGGCCTGCGCGCTCAACGCCAAGGCGTCATCGAGGTCACGGTAAGCCAGCAATCCGCCGTCGCTGCTCACCTTCGCGCCGTGGAACTCCAGCCGGACCGAGCCGTCAAAACCGACCCTTAACGCTTCCTTGCGTCCATCACCCATTGGGTGGACCTTCCATGGCGGTGTTGAAATGCGCCGAACACCATGAATTACGGCCTCAAACGCGATCCGGTTCCACCAAACCCGCGAAGCCATCCAGGAAATCCGGGTTTACGTTGTCGCATTCGACCGTGAGCGCGTCGAAGATGCTCTTACGGACACAGGAATACCGGGTCGATCTTACCTCGACAAAATAATCCAATTAGGAATCGATTTACCTGTCGTGTCTTCCCAGGCGCTCGGAGGCCAAATAGCTGACGCGATTAACGAAGGCCTTAAAGGTATCGAAAGCACAGGATCATTCGATTCGTCCCTCTGGCAAGACGTTTTTGCCGAAATTATTCGGCCTGTTATTCGCAACATGCGGGACGTACGTCGGTACGCAGTGGCAATCCACGGTACGGCTAAAGACC
>JBBSDP010000139.1:0-2487 GCA_038240605.1 Tepidisphaerales bacterium
CGGGATGTTCGGTAAAGATGTGGCCTCCGCACGTCTTGCACCACTTGCGATAGCTCTGCGGCGTCTTGTTGTAGGTGCCGATGTTGTCGGCGCCGCGAGTGACTTGCACCGCTTCGGGTTTCCACAACGTGAAGGCGTTGATAGGCCCCGCGGACCAGTGACGACACGAGTCGCAGTGGCAGTACCCCATCGCTGCCGGCTCGCCGCTGACGGTGAATTGAACCGCGCCGCAAAAGCAGCTTCCATCGTAGGTGTTTCCGTTGCTCATGAGAACCTCCTGGTGTAGTGAAGTGATGGCGCCCAACTGTAGCCAAGCTGCCGGGCCGGCTCAGTTGCCGGTCGGCTGGACGATGCTCTTCGATGCGTCGATCGCGGCGGCTTATCTGGCGGCGACCGGCAGCACCGCGACCTCGCGAAACCATACCAGAGCCGCGCGCATCGGTCCGGGGTCGACTTCATGCTGACCTGGAAAATATTCGATACGGACGTTCTCGAATCCCGCCCGCTTGAGTCTCGCGACAACGTCCCGATGATCGGCCGGCGTCGACACGTCGTCCTTTTCTCCCGCCTGAAGGAATACGGGAATGCGCTTGAAGGCGGCGTTCAGGACTTTGAATTGCGTGGCTGCGGGAACCAGCGTGTCCTGGTTGATGCCGGCGAGATAGACGCCGACGATGGAGCGGCCCTGGCTCGCAAAGGCTGCCGCAAGCCAGCCGGAAACTTTGGCTCCGCCGGAAAATCCTCCGAAGGCAAGCGGCGCCTTGCTGGCTCCCGGCCATTGCTGTCCCAGGACGGCAAGCGCCGCCATGTTGAGTGCCAGACGCATGGACACATCGTCCTCCTCGAAACTCAGGTTCTCCGCCGGGTCCGCCGCCACCACGATCCATCCGTCGGCGAGAGCCGTTTCCGAATAGCGACGCAGCAGGCGGCGGCTCGAGTGATATTCGGGATCGGCGGTCGCGCTGATGACCAGCACCGGCGAATCGCGCGCCGTGTCGATGTTTGCCGGCACGGCGATCGTGACCAGCGCGTGGGTAACGGGCGACAGTTTGCCGCGTCCCGCGATCTGCCGGAGGTCAGCGGGCAATTCGACATTGAACTCGCTGAAGGCGCCGACGGTCAGGCCGGGTGCGGCGAACGCGGCGGTCGCGACCAATGACGTCAGAAGCAACGCGGACCAATGCATCATGACGGGTCGCCTGCGATGGTGGTTCATGGCTTTGACCGATTGGCGAAGCCGCGCCGCATCGCGGCGGTCGGCTTGAACGCGGACGAGGGCAGAGTGTCAACCAAACCTATGCAAGCTCCACGTCCGCTCGATGGAGAGGTTAAGCGTCGCGTCGTGGCTCATTGCTCAGTGGCTTTGGAACGCCCCAACCGAGTGACTGCTGCGCGCAAGAGTACCCAAGAGTAGAGCTTGTGAAAGCCGAGGAGCGCCCGGAAGGCGGCCCCCATTCTTGCCTCGCCGGAGCGTCTATCGACGATGGGCATAACGGCTGACCCGAAGTACAGCCGCGTGGATTGATTGTTCAACGCGGGGGTACTCATGAGCCAAGACCGTGTGCGACCCTGGAAGTCGGACAGGAGCACCTGATTGGCTTCGCGCGCCTCGATGCTCCACGCGGCGAACGAAGTGCGCTTCCCGCAGGCCAATTCCCTGACCTGGGCATCTGTCGACGGTCGTGCAACGAGCCAAGAAAGTAGCAGCCTTTCAAGTTTGAACACAGCGGTGGTGTAGAACGCCTCGACGAACTCGGCATGGGAGACCGGTCTCGCGAGTTCCGTGACATAGCAGTCAGCGTAGGCACCTCCGTTCAGGTACCTGAGGAGCAGGGCATCAGCGGGTAACTCGCACACTTGTATTGAGGCCATGGTTGCGAATGGATTCGACGCCGAACGAAGTTGTAGAAAAACTCGCATCAACAAGTTGAGGGGCCGAAGGGAGGGTCGTCAAACTTCTCCCGCGATACCGATTGTTCAATAGCTGTAGGGTCCCGGACGATTATCTGCTACAAAGCAAGCGTCCGCTGTTGATGAGCCGGGAAGTTCTCAGGGCGGTAGTGGCAGGATGGGAGCATCGGGGAGCGACATGCTGATTGCCTTGCACAAGAACGCGACGACCACGCCTGCGATCCGGGAGGCGCTGCGCCAAGCCAGCGGCAGCGATTATGAGCTGGCCCGTCAGTACGGGCTGAGCCGCGACACGGTGCGCAAGTGGCGCCGGCGCGAGACGGTACAGGACGCGAGCCACACCGCGCATCGCCTGCAGACGACGCTCAACGCCGGCCAGGAAGCGTTGGTGCTCTACCTGCGCACGCACTTGCTGCTGCCGCTCGACGATTTGTTGGCGGTGATTCATGAGTTCATCGAGCCGGCGATGAGCCGCTCGGCACTCGATCGCCTGTTGCGGGCGCCCCCGGCCGGGCGGCCCCCCCCGGGGGGGGCGCCGCGGCCCGCCCCCCACCCCCAGCCCGCCCCACACCCCCG
>JBBSDP010000140.1:0-2469 GCA_038240605.1 Tepidisphaerales bacterium
CGGGGCGGGGGGGCCCTAGTACGCCCCCGGGGGCTACCCCCGCCGGGCCTTACACCCCCCCCCGCCCCCAAAACCCGGGCTCAATACCCCCCCCCCCCTCGCCGAATCAATCGGTACGGTAGAACACGAGCGCTTCTTCATTTATCCAGATCACCAGTGGGAATTCCTGGTTGCGGACGTACTCCACTGCTGCGAGGACCGCCTGGGTATCGCGGAGCTTTCGCTTCGACCCGGACTCCGTCCACCAAGTCCCGTTGACCGGACGAGTCCACAGGCGATTCAGCTTGCGGCTGGCGTAACTCTTGAAATCGTGCAGCAGCTTCTCCGGTTCGGGATCGCCGAGAACGCCGACCACGAGGTGAGTGTGATTGGCCATCACGCCCACGGCCAGCAGGAGCCACTCGCGACAGGTAGCGGTTTCCTGGAACTGAGGGAGCATCGCTTCCGCTTGCGCTTGAATCAAGCGAATGGGTGGGCCTGTCATCGCCGCTCGCATCGCCTGTTGGAGTGCCGGCCTGTCGGCGTCGCAGGGCGTACCCGGCAGGTTGCTCGTGTAGGGTAATCCGTTCTCGTCGCGCAGTTTGCCGACGAAGCCTCGCGAATCTCCTGGCAACCAACTGCCATAGGTCGTCCAGGTTAGAAGCCAGTGACGATCCACGATGTATCTCTCGGGCAACGTGCGTGCCAAGCTCGCTGCGGTCCTCACTGCCGGCCCGGCCTATACTCGCAACGCCGAAGCACTGCGCGTCGTGCAGCCGGAAGACGTCCTGCCCGGCGACATCGACGCCAATCTCGGGGCACCGTGGATCCCGGAAGGCGACATTCAGACCTTCGCTGCCGATCTCTTCCACGTCGAGTCCTCCTCGATCCAGGTCGGACACCTAATTCTACAGCAACAGTTTTAACTTCAGCTTTTTGTGCCGTTTCTTCCAGGATTTTTGATAGGACTGCCGCGCGACGCGATTCCGTTCGAGGTGGTAGTCCACCAACTCGATGGCCTCCTCTTCCGTCAACCTCGGCCGCTGCAGCGCGCTGCGTAACAGGCGTAACGCCATGTCCAGTGTCAGCTCGGGCGTTTTTTTTTGAGCCGCACCTTCGTCAGCGTCACGAACAGGTGCGCCAGTCCCACCAGGCTCCTGTGATGATGCCAGCTCGACCAGGCCCGCGCCTCGTACTGCGACATCCCCAGGTGCGTCTTGCCGTCCTGGAACCATTCATCCACACGAAAACGGCAGCCACTCACCAAGGCCAACGTCTTTACCGGCGTGTCCGCTGCTGCGTTCGACACGCCGTACTTCACCTCGCCGTGCCCGTCCAGCGGCCGCCGGATCAGCACCCAGATCGGCGGCCCCGGCTTGCGGTGACGCACCGCCCACACTCGCACCGCCGCGAACTCGAACACCAACGGGCTGCACGAGCCTTCACGCACCTGCAACGCCTGCCACGCGGCGGCCGGCAGACTCTCGGCCAACGCCTTGACCGAGCAGACCGCCTCCCTCCGGGGACGGTTCGGCCGCCGGCCACGGCCTCCCCGCGGCGGCGGCACCTGGGTGTTCGGGTCCACACGCCAGACCGTGGTCGTGGCCGGGACATCCAGCAGGTAACGCTGCTCCGCCTTCTCCAGGGCGTCCAGGTAACGCTGCTCCGCCTTCTCCAGGGCGTCCAGGAATTCCCCATTGCGGCCGTAGGTGTCGTCGCCACACACCCAGTCGAAACGCACCACCCCCGGCGCTGTCGTCCGCCGCAGCAGTTCCACGGCGATCTGCAACTCGGTGCGAAAGCGGATGTCCTTGGGTACATAAGCCTTCTTGCGGCGTTCCTTGTCCTTGGCCCATTCCTTGGGCAGGTACAGTTGATGGTCCAGTAAAGCGCAGCCGGCGGGCGTCACCCCGGCCAGGAAGACGCCTACCTGACAGTTGTCAGTCTTGCCCAGTCGTCCGCAGTACTGGCGGCCGACGCCGACACTCTGAGCGCCCTTCTTGGGAAAGCCCGAGCTGTCAAAGACGCCGACGGTGCCGATGGACCAGGTGGCGGCCGAGGGCATGAGTTCTTCGGCAAAGACCTTGTGGATCTCGCGTTGAACGTCCTGGGAGTCCCACGGGGAGTAGGTGAGGAAGCGTTGCAGGCCGAGCACCTG
This sequence comes from Tepidisphaerales bacterium, assembly GCA_038240605.1. GTDB lineage: Bacteria > Planctomycetota > Phycisphaerae > Tepidisphaerales > Tepidisphaeraceae > JBBSDP01. Next base: position 2,138 of record JBBSDP010000140.1, read on the forward strand.
GAGTTGGCTGATGCCGTCGGGCTTGGGCGTGCCGTATTCGAGGGCCATGGCCTCGGCATTCTTGCGTCCGGAAGCGAGGAGCAAGCCGTTGAGATAGACGAGGGACTGTTGCCGGGCTTCCTTGCGTCCGAAGAGCGGTGCGAAACGCTCGTGCAGGTGGAGCAGTTGGCCGGCGGCCGCGCGCAGTTCGTCCGTGGTCATGGAGAGAGCCTCCCAATGACGACCAGAGAAGGATCTGCACGAGCTGGCCAGAGCGTGCGTCGTGGAAAACGCCTTCCTCATTGCAGCTGAAACCGCCCCTCCTGACAAGGCCAAAAAATGTTGCTGTAGAA
>JBBSDP010000141.1:0-2278 GCA_038240605.1 Tepidisphaerales bacterium
AGCCGCCGCCGCGCATTCGCGGCCGCACACTGGAGCTGCCGACGCCCAGCCCGCTCGCGATTCTGTAGTGAAGACTTTTGGGGTCAAAACCACGTTAACGGCCCGAAGAAGGCGGGTCGACGAATGCAGATGCGAAGGTTGAGCTAACAATGGGCGAACGAAGTGTCGAGGAACTCTTCTGCTTGATTCGATTACGCAGGGGCGTCGGCTGCGATGCGTTCGGTCTCGCCGTATATTGACCGCTTCACGCCCCCTTCTCGCCCAGCCAAGTCCACTCCATCACGCTGCTCGGTGGCAACGGCGTCACGCCCAGTTGCCGGAGCATGTTCAGGCACTGGGCGCGGTGGTGCATGCCGTGGGTGGTGACGTGGGCGAGGACGGCGCCGCGGGTGAGCTGGACGGACCGGCCGGTTTTCAGATGGCGGGTTACGATCTCCGTGAGCGGGCAACGGCGGGCTTCGGCAATGAACTCCTGCCACGCCGTATCGAGCATGGCGCGCAATTCCTCGGGCGTGCGGCGTTGGCCGTCGTGCTCGGGGCGCGGGCGATGCTCGCGGCCGACCAGCGTATCGGTCCAGGCCCGCATCGCGCCGACGATATGCGTGAGCGAGTCGTGGAGGGAGCCGGGGCCGATGTCAAAACGCCGGTGAAATTGATCCGTCGTCAGGCTGGAGCAGGCGGTCAGGAGCTGTTCGCTGGCCCAGTGGTCGTGGGTGAGGAGGATTTGGAGGGGGTCGCTTTCTGGCATGCAGGCAATGGTATCGGCGGGCGGGAAGGGCCGGAAGTCAGACCGCTGGCTGCCAAGTTACGACGAACGAACGATGAATCAATCGGAAGAGCCAGTCGCGGGTTCGAATCGCGCCTCCACCCGTCATTTGCCCCTTGTGCTTCCGAGATGCCCGCGTCGAATGATGCAATTTCAGCCGCGGCGGGCCGCCTCGATCGCGGCGACGTCGATTTTCTTCATCGTCATCATCGCATCGAACGCGCGCTTGGCGACGGCGGGATCGGGATCGGTGACCGCATTCGTCAGGACGACCGGCGTGATCTGCCAGGACAATCCCCACTTGTCCTTGCACCAGCCGCACGCGCTCTCCTGGCCGCCGTTGCCGACGATCGCGTTCCAGTATCGATCCGTTTCGGCCTGGTCGGCGGTTGCGACCTGAAACGAGAACGCTTCGTTGTGTTTAAACGCAGGACCGCCGTTGAGTCCGAGGCACGGAATGCCCATCACGGTGAACTCGACGGTCAACACGTCACCCTTCTTCCCCGCCGGATAGTCCCCCGGCGCGCGGTGCACCGCGCCGACGGACGAATCGGGAAAGGTCCTGGCGTAAAACCGCGCCGCGTCTTCGGCGTCGCCATCGTACCAAAGGCAAATCGTGTTTTTCGCTGGCTTCACCATGTCACTTCTCCATCGAGATGAGCCACCCGAGGCTGGAGTCAACGATGAGCTCGCAGGTCGCTGGTGACGGCCGATGGACGGCCCCGCCGACGACGCGATCATCTCCCGGGGATCTCAACGGCATCCTTCAAACTCCTGAGCGGCGCACCACCTGCGTCGGTAGCGTGCAATTTAACAGCATGGTCGATGACTCAGTAACTGCGATTTTGCGGCCGATTTGTCTGTTCGCTGTTGATCAGGGCGAGTTTCTTGGCATGGGTCCGGCGCTTGATCTGGCGTTCGCGGCGAATTGCGCTAACTTCTGAATCGTGATGTTCTTGATAGACGAGGGTGACGGGTCGACGACAGGCCGTCCAAAGCGTGCCACGACCGCCGTTGTGGAGGGCAACCCGTTCGGGCACGTGTGGTGTGGCCGATGTTAAAGCTGCCGTCGGCACATTGCAGAATATAGACGAAAAAAGAATCCGCTAGCGCGGATGCGGGAATGCAGAAGCCCGTTCGACTCACGAGTACGTTCGCTCAGGGCATTCGACTCGGCCGATTCTTTGCCCCCTTCGAAAGTTTCGCTACGGCCGGCGAGTCGAATGGAGCCATGGGGATTTGAACCCCAAATTCAACCATGCCATGGTCGCGTGATCCCATTTCACTATGGCCCCGGGATCGTCAAATTATCGTCAAAACGACGGGTTGCCCGCCACTTCTGAATGTATCCGGCTCGGTCCCCAAGTCAAGTCGCGTCGGCGGGGCAGTGTTGTACCGGAGTAGAAATGTCACCCCTTACCCGAAATAGAAGTGTCACCCCTTGATCCGTGCTAAACGGATTTGATGGGAGCTCTTCGAATGTCCGCAATTGAGCGTGTGCGTCTGGAGGCC
>JBBSDP010000142.1:0-2250 GCA_038240605.1 Tepidisphaerales bacterium
CCGCCCACCGCGAGGGGTGGTTGGAGACGATCACGTCAATGCCCGGGGAGACGGCCGCCACCACGTCCAGGTACCCCGTGGAGCGCCGGCGTGCTGGTCCGGCGGCGGTCACCACCCCGACGATCCGATGGCCGAGCGGGCGGAGAACCTCGTCCACCAGTCGGTAGACGACGGCGCCGGGGACGACGGTGATGACGACGACCCGCCACGACGCGGCGTCCGCGACGTGCGGCTCCTGATCCAACATGCCCTTCCTCCTGGTCGGCGTCAGCTGTTTCGCGTGCCATCCACCCTACCAGAGCACGTAAGCCGCGGCGAGACCCGCCCAACCGGTGGACAGAAACAGGGGATTTGAGAGACAGAACAGCCATTTTGCGGATACTGGTGATGGTCCGCAATCGCATAAACCAGTGTTTTGCGACAGGGATCAGGCTCCAGTTTCATCCACGGTGTCTGTTCCAAAAACGGCCCTGCCTGGTCTGAAAATGAATCGTGGCGCCGTCAGCCGGCCGCCAAAGGCTCGAGCGTCACCCGGTAGCCGAGGTCGTGCAGCCGATGGACCAACCGGCGTTCGACCTGCTCTCGATCTCGTTCGTCGAAAGAGCGAGGGCCGAGATCGTGGTAGGTGGTGCCCCGTTGCAGCAGGTGGAAGGCGATGACGAGGATGGAGTGCCCGACCGCCACGGCGGCCCGGCTCTTGCCCCGGCGGGCCGCCAGCCGACGGTACTGGGTCGCGAGGTAGGTGTCCTTCGTCCGCGCCGCGGCATGAGCGGCCTGCACCAAGCGCGCGCGAAGCCAGGGGCTGCCCGTGCGCGTTTTGCCGCTCGGCTCGTTTCCCGGCGCGCTCATGGTTGCCCGGACACATCCCTGCCCACGAAGCGAGGTGGTGTGCGCTGGGGAATCGCCCCATGTCCGTGCCGATCTCCGCCACCAAGGCTTCGGCGACGCGGCGACCGATCCCGGGAATCGCATCCAGGCGCTCGATTGCTTCCTCATCCGGGCGCACACGCTCGACCACCTCGGCGCTCATCTGCTCGATGGACGCATCCAGGAAGTCGACGTGAGCGAACTGCTGGGCGATCAGAAAGCGCTGGTGCGAACCGACCCGGCCGGTCAGCGCCCGCTCCAGCTCGGGAAGCTTCTCCCGCAGCCGCCCTTTAGCCAGTTGAGCCAGCTCCGCCGCGTCCGTCTCACCGTCCACCAGAGCGGCGAGGATCTCCCGCCCCGACTTCCCGAGAATGTCCGTCGCAACTGCGGCGAGCTTGATGTTGGCCCCTTCCAGCGTCTTCTGGAGCCGGTTCGCCGCCGCCGTCCGCTCACGGACCAGACTTGTCCGGTAACGGGTCAGTTCGCGCAACTCCCGCTGGGGCCGATCCGGAACGAAGCTGGACTGGAGCAATCCGTGTCGCAGGAGGTCGGCCAACCACTCGCAATCCTTGGCGTCGGTCTTGCGACCGGGGACCGCCTTGACGTGGCGGGCATTCACCAACAACAGCGTGACGTCGTCTTCCAGCAAGTTGGAGACGGGCTTCCAGTAGACGCCGGTGCTCTCCATCGCGATGTGGGTGCAGCCAGCTGCCGTCAACCAATCCGAACCGCGCGAGGCGATCGTCGGTCATCGTGGCGAAGGCCCGCACCTCCTTGGTCGGCGCGGCGTCCGCGCCTGGCGTGACGAGGCACGCCACCACCCCTCGCTTATGCACGTCCAGTCCGCAACACCGCGGATAGATCACGTCCATCGCCGCATCCTCCATTCGTGACGGCCGAGGGGGGGTGTCCAACGATTGCAGAGTCTGGTCTGCGTGCTTCCCCGCAGGGAGCGAGCCGTCGATGGTGCCTCAGGACACCCGGGGTCCAACGGTTGAGCGGGCTCGCATGCACCAGGCAGGGCCGACCTCACCGCTCGGGCCGTCTGGTCTCAACGATACCGCCGCCGCTGACCATTTTCATCCGGCGATGGTGCCCCGCCAAAGGCATCGGCAACTGTTGAAAAACTCCCCGAGACACGGGATCAAGGCCCATTGAGCGTCGATTGGCATCCTCAAAAGCACGAAATCCGCTCAAAACAAGCGTGTTGCTGTCTGTTAACGCCATCCATCGAGGCCAGGTTCGACTTTTTCAACAGGCAGGGCCCTTTGTGGAAACTTTCGCTATTCTTCCGCAAGATCTTCCAGGCCTAGATCAATGAGATTATTTGAAGAAAAGTTTAGAGTGGCGTACTGATCGGGGGCTTCGTTACGAAGTTCATGA
>JBBSDP010000143.1:0-2225 GCA_038240605.1 Tepidisphaerales bacterium
CAACACGGTCGCAGGCAAGACCGAGGTCAAGGGGCCGGGGACGTTGATCTATGAGCCAGCCACGCTCGTGCATCAGTGGGGCAATGCGGGCGATGAACCGTTCACGTTTCTGGTTTTCAACATCAGTCCCGAAGGCACGCCGGCGGTCGTACCTGCTGCAACGCTGAAGGCGCAGTAGCCGGCGGTCGCGTGTTGGTCCGGTGATTCGGTGTCACCGTTCCGAGCGGCAGCGTTTGTCGGGCCGCGTAATTCTCAGATGCGTCTGCGCCAAGTCGCGCCAAGCACAGCAACGAGGCCAAGAGCGAGCAACTCTGCGCTCGCGGGTTCGGCGATTGCCTGAGGAACGAAGATCGAGCCGGCGAGATCGGCGTCCGAAAACCCGATGACGTAAAACGTGTTCGGTCCCGAAATATCCGGCACGAAGTCGTTGTCGTTGGTGATCCACAGCGTGTGCTCGAGGATGCCGTTCAACATCACGTCTTCGCCGAATGCGATGCCCTCGATCTTGGCCGGGATCAGAGTGGACGCGATGCCGTTGGCGTTGAGCAGCGCGACCAGGTCGACGAAGGTGGTCTTGCCGACGGCCGCGGCCGCGGCGGCGGCCCCGCCCAGGTTGGTGATGTCGGTCGCGCCGTTGAGGTCGATCTTGTAGAGAGTTTTGGCAACCGCGGCGGTACCGTCCCCCAGCCCCTTGCCGTCGCGCTCGTCGATGATGAATTCGTGGTTGTTGAGCGCCGTGATCTCACTCGCGCCGGTGCCGTTGGTCAGCAGGTAGCCGTATTCATGGGTGACGCCTGTCGCGATGTCGATCGAGACGATGCGCAACAATTTCTTGGTCGCGTTGACGGCCGCGTCTTGAATCAGCGGCGCCTGCATGATGCCCACCAGGGTCTTGCCATCCGGCGTGATGGCGAGACCTTCCATTCCCTTGTTGGCGACGCGGCCGCTGGTGTTGCCGCTGATTTCAGTGGCGCCGTTGGGATTCAGGTTCGCGACATCGAGGTGGCCCGGCAGTGTGAACGACTTGATGCGCTGACCGGTGGCGCGATCGAACTGATAGACGTACGGACCGTATTCGTCCGAGATGAATACGCTCTTGCCGTCATTGGAGACGCGGATACCTTCGGGGTCGAGCCGCGCATTGTTGGCGTTGCCGGAATTTCCGGCGCCGTAGTTGTCGGAGCGGCCGGTGAAGTAGAAGGCGCTGCTGGTGTTGATCGACGGTGCGCCCGATCCGATCGGCGTCACTCCGTCGATCTTGAAGCCGAGACCTGCGCCGCTGCCGTAGTTCAATGCGTTCGGGCTGTAGAGCAGCGTCGTCGCAGCGAGAGATGCGCCGAGCGTGAACGGCGTTGCGGAACTTAAACCGTTCGGAGTCAGCTTCAACGTCAGCGTCTGAAAACGCGCGATGTAGGAAGTCGTGTCGTCGACGGCGCTGTTGTAGGACGTCGCATTCGGCCCGCGGTCGGGTGCGGCAAGGAAGGTGTTGCCACCCGCCCAGGCCAACGCCGAACCGAAGCCGCCAAACACATTGCCCTTGAGCCCGTTCTCGAGCGGTGCGGTCAGGCCCGAGAGATCGGTGTTTGGCCCGGCGCTCGATCCGGTCAGCGTGCCGGTCGCCAGCAACACGGGGGCGGCCACGGCGGGCGCTGCGGCAAGGCTTGTCGCGATCAGGAGCGCGCGTATCGTCGCGTTAGACATGGATTGAAGTCCGGGTAAGGGTTTGTGGAAAGAGCGTTCGAGGAAAACGCCGGCGAAGATATCAGGATGCCTCACGGACAGGCGTGACACTTTCGTGACACACACACAGATTGACAGAACGCTCACGTGTCGCTTGACGAACTTCGTGCGCTTGAAGTAAGCGACATTCTCGAGGCTGTAAAAAAACGGAACTCGTGCGAAGGGTCCCGGCTCCATGCGGGGCCATCGATGAAAGCTAAGAGGGCGGCTGCGCGCCCTCGACTGACGGCCGCCATTCGAGGCTGACCAACTGGAGACCGGGCGACGCTGCGACGATCTGCGCGGTGTTCGGTCCGATACCGGCGGCATACAGCAGTCGGTCGCCCAAATAGACGAGCGGCATCCGGGCGCGCTGCCACGCGGCGATCCCCGCTTCTTGATAAAGATTCTTCAAGGTGCGACTCGGTCCGTCGACGCGCACGCGCATGCGCTCGCCGCCGCGTCGCTCGTGAAGCGCGAGTGGTCCTTCCCGCAATGCCGTCGCA
>JBBSDP010000144.1:0-2221 GCA_038240605.1 Tepidisphaerales bacterium
CAACACGGTCGCAGGCAAGACCGAGGTCAAGGGGCCGGGGACGTTGATCTATGAGCCAGCCACGCTCGTGCATCAGTGGGGCAATGCGGGCGATGAACCGTTCACGTTTCTGGTTTTCAACATCAGTCCCGAAGGCACGCCAGCGGTCGTACCTGCTGCAACGCTGAAGGCGCAGTAGCCGGCGGTCGCGTGTTGGTCCGGTGATTCGACGTCACCGTTTTGAGCCGCAGCGTTTGTCGTGCTGCGCGATTCTTCAGATGCGTCTGCGCCGAGTCGCGCCAAGCACAGCAACGAGGCCGAGAGCGAGCAGCGCTGCGCTCGCGGGTTCGGTGATTGCCTGAGGAACGAAGATCGAGCCGGCGAGATCGGCGTCGGAAAACCCGACGACGTAAAACGTGTTCGGTCCCGAACCATCCGGCAAGAAATCGTTATCGTTGGTGATCCACAGCGTGTGCTCGAGGATGCCGTTCCACATCACGTCGTCGCCGAATGCGATGCCTTCGATCTTGGCCGGGATCAAAGTGGACGCGATGCCATTTGCGTTGAGCAGCACAACCAGGTCGACGAAGCTGGTCTTGCCGACCGCCGCGGCCGCGGCGGCGGCGCCGCTCAGGGTGGAGATGTCGGTCGCGCCGTTGAGGTCGATCTTGTAGAAGGTCTTGGCAACCGCGGCGGTACCGTCTCCAAGCCCCTTTCCGTCGCGTTCGTCGACGATGAATTCGTGGTTGTTGAGTGCCGTGATCTCGCTCACGCCCGTGCCGTTGGTCAGCAGGTAGCCGTATTCATGCGTGACGCCTGTCGCGATGTCGATCGAGACGATGCGCAACAGTTTCTTGGTCGCGTTGACGGCCGCGTCTTGAATCAGCGGCGCCTGCATGATGCCCACCAGGGTCTTGCCATCCGGCGTGATGGCGAGACCTTCCATGCCCTTGTTGGCGACGCGGCCGCTGGTGTTGCCGCTGATTTCAGTGGCGCTGTTGGGACTCAGGTTCGCGACATCGAGGTGGCCCGGCAGCGTGAACGACTTGATGCGCTGACCGGTGGCGCGATCGAACTGATAGACGTACGGACCGTATTCGTCCGAGATGAATACGCTCTTGCCGTCATTGGATACCCGAATGCCTTCGGGGTCGAGCCGCGCATTGCTGGCGTTGCCGGAATTTCCGGCGCCGTAGTTGTCGGAGCGGCCGGTGAAGTAGAAGGCGCTGTTGGTGTTGATCGACGGCGCGCCCGATCCGATCGGCGTCACTCCGTCGATCTTGAAGCCGAGACCCGCGCCGCTACCGTAGTTCAATGCCGTCGGGCTGTAGAGCAGCGTCGTCGCAGCGAGAGACGCGCCGAGCGTGAACGGGGTAGCGGAGCTGGATCCGTTTGGAGTCAGCTTCAACGTCAGCGTCTGAAAGCGCGCGATGTAGGAAGTCGTGTCGTCGACGGCGCTGTTGTAGGACGTTGCATTCGGCCCGCGGTCGGGTGCGGCAAGGAAGGTGTTGCCACCCGCCCACGCCAGCGCCGAACCGAAGCCGCCAAACACATTGCCCTTGAGCCCGTTCTCGAGCGGTGCGGTCAGGCCCGAGAGATCGGCGTTTGGCCCGGCGCTCGATCCGGTCAGCGTCCCGGTCGCCAGCAACACTGGGGCGGCCACGGCGGGCGCTGCGGCAAGGCTGGTCGCGATCAGGAGCGCGCGAATCGTCGTGTTAGACATGGATTCAAGTCCGAGCAAAGGTTTGTGGAAAGAGCGTTCGAGGAAAACGCCGGCGAAGATATCAGGATGCCTTGCAGACGTGCGTGACACTTTCGTGACACACGCACATGTTCACTGGGACGCTTTCGCGTGCTTGACGAACAGCGTGCGTCTGAAGTACGCAAATTTTCCCAGCTGTGATAACGAGCCTCGGCGGAGAGTCCGGGCTTCTTGCCGGACCATCAATGAAGTTAAGAGGTCGGCTGCGCGCCCTCGACTGACGGCCGCCATTCGAGGCTGACCAACTCGAGACCAGGCGACGCTTCGACGATCTGCGCGGTGTTCGGTCCGATACCGGCGGCATACAGCAGTCGGTCGCCCAGATAGACGAGCGGCATTCGGGCGCGCTGCCACGCGGCGATCCCCGCTTCTTGATAAAGATTCTTCAAGGTGCGACTCGGTCCGTCGACGCGCACGCGCATGCGCTCGCCGCCGCGTCGCTCGTGAAGCGCGAGTGGTCCTTCCCGCAATGCCGTCGCA
>JBBSDP010000145.1:0-2207 GCA_038240605.1 Tepidisphaerales bacterium
CTCTTGGACTCAGCTTCCAGCGATACGCTCGTTCCACTGGTACGGGCGCGGCAACTGGGAATCGACCTCTCCAATGCAACAATTGGGGAATCCCGGCAGGCGGGCGGGGTTCCACTTACCTACCACTACGCCCCTGTTCGATTGCACATTTCTGAGGGTGCGGTCTCCTCTATTCCCCGATTACGCTGCTTTTGTAGCCTTGCGCTCGCCCAGCTGATCGGGAGTTCTTACTTGGACTTCACTTTGGACTCTCAAAGTCCGTGCATAAACCTGCGACCAGACGCCGCTCAGCAGAATCACCCGCAGCGTCAGGATCGTCTGGGCACCGGCCCATCGCCAACGCATCCCGGACAGCTTCAGCCGTTGCGTGTAGACCGTCTTGCACGCCGCCTCCGTAACCCCGCTCCCGATCGGTAGGCCCAGCCGCCGATACTCCGCGTAGCGCATGTGCCGCCGGCGCGTCTGAAGATAGCGGTAGGCCCGCTGAAAGTCCGTCAGCCGCTGCCCTGCCAACCGCAACCGATTCCGCAAGGCCGCCGCCGAATGCAGGACCCGACCCACGCCCCCCGGCTTCAGCAACAGCTTCTGCATCTTCCGCACCCACGACCGCACCCGCGGACTCGTGCCGAACAAGGCCTCCGCCATCTTCCACAACCGCTCCGACGTATGGTAATAGTCTACCACCCAGGTCCACTCCAAGCGCTGCCCCGTCAGCGGATGCCGCAAGCGCCGCAGCACCTTCTTGTAGTACGTCGTCTCGTTGTCGCCGGCGTCCGTGACGTAACTCAGCCGCGGCAAGGGCCCCGACCAACGTCGCAATACTTCCTCCAGCAATTGCGTCAATTGGCCGCTCATGGTCGCTTGACCGGGTTGGGGCGTACACGCCAGATACACCGTCCCCAACCGGCGACCGCGGCGATCGTACACCGAGAGCGTGCCCGTCGTCGCCACCTCGTAGATCGAACCCCCCTTGACCGGCAGCCCGAGCGTGATGCCGTCGCGCCCGACCGCGAGCACCGGCCGATGCCGTCCTCGCGGGGCCTGCGCCTGCTCCAGCCAGGCGACCAGTTGCTCCGCCTGGGCCTCCAGGCGGCATCCCTCCATGGCCGCCGCTACGTACTCGGTCACTTGCCGCAACCGCTTCACCCCCATCGACACGCCGTGGTCCCGGCGCAGACGCGCCAGCGTCCGTTGCTGCGTGGCGCCGGCTTCGGCCTGGTAGAAGGCGACGCGTTCGGCCAAGGCGGGCGTGGCGCCATGCACCACCCCCAGCATCCGGCACAGCGGAAACAGCACCGGTTCTCCGACGCCGGCCGCCGCCCGATAGCCCAGGCGACGCAAGGCGATCGCACCGAACAGCGTACTCACCGCGTGCGGCGTCTTCTTTCCCAGGCGGCGATACGAGTCCCCCTGGAAGTGGACCTCACGGGGCGCGTCCCTCACGGCGGCCGGTTCCAGATGGTTGTAGGTCCACTGCGCCGCGACTCGCGCCAACTCGCGCGTGGCGTCCTGCAGGTCCTTCTCGAACTGGGCGACGACGCCTGGCGACGTAGGGCCACGGCGAAGGTTGTCGATCATCCGCCGGATGCCGTCGACGGCCGGAGCGAGTACGTCGTCGAGCCGGGGCGACGGCGGGGTGGATTCGTCGGCGTCCGACGGGGTTGGGGTGAGCAACAGGGTTGCCAGCGTGACCGACAGATACGTAGAGTACGACATGGCGGCGTTCTTTCCTTCGGGGAGTCTTGTTACCCCTTGTTGAAAGGAAGGCGCCGCCATTTATCAAGATCCGGTCGCCAACCACTTCCCGACCAGCTGCTCGGGAAAAACGCGGAAATCCGCAACATTCGCGCGCATACGAGAGATCGCACCCAGTAGAAGTTGTAAACGCCCGCCAGGACAGCCTGATACCGCTGGAGGATCGTGTAGTCCGTGTCCGCCAGCAGTCCTGCCCGGTGGATGACTTTCCCACCTTTGCTGTAGAGGTTTCGGTACTTGCCCACTACCTTGGAAGGCATGAGTAGGACGATTCGGCCGTTGCTGGCCCGGCGTCCGTCCTTGGCAATGAGGTTTCCGTTCCTCACGGTTGTGACTTCGTAGCCGAGAAACTTAGCGCTCCCGTCCAAGGCGTGAGTAATGAGGGTCTTTTCCAGCGACAAGGTGAGCTTGATTGCTCACGAAACTCACCGATGCCCGTCCGGATAGCCTCC
>JBBSDP010000146.1:0-2069 GCA_038240605.1 Tepidisphaerales bacterium
CGTCCCGCTGCCGGTGGTTTCGTTGCCATCGTTTGTGACAAATAGATTTCCACCAAACACGGCGAGGTCGTATGGTGCGTTCAACCCTGTGACGAGCGAGGTATTGATGATGGCCCCCGAGGTAGTGTATTCGCCGATTGTGCCGTTGCCCTGGTTCACGATAAATAAACCCGTCGTATTCACCAGGCGGATGTCGGTGAGTTGAATCCCACGTGTGGTTCCCGGGGTTTAATGGGGTGTGAAGCAAGTTTCCACGCACCCCAGGAGACCACGCCGTGGGTGAAGCTCAGAACTGGCTATTCGAGCCCGAGTTTAACCGCGCTGTCAAGGTTTGCACCAGCGACGAGCGGATCACGTCCGACGCCGGCTTGCTGTTGCTCCGCGAGGCCGACCATCGGCTGGGATTGATCGAGCACCTGGCCGGGCAACTGGTCGATCCGCGTCGGCCCGACAGGATTCGCTATGAACTCGTCGAGTTGCTGCGCGAACGCCTGTACGGCCTGGCGTTGGGTTACGCGACGCAAGACGACGCCGACCGTTTGGCACACGACCCGGCGATGAAACTGGCTGCCTGGAACCGACCCGGCGAGGCGACGATCGACGAGCGTCTGGCGAGCCAGCCCACGCAGTCGCGACTGCTGGACATCCTCACGCATCACGGGCCGAACCGCGCCGCGCTGCGCGACGCCTTGGCCGAGTGCTGCAGGCGTCATCTCCGCGCCAGCGGCGGCGACCATGCCGCGCGGCGGATCACACTGGATGTCGACAGTTTCCCGATTCAGGTCCACGGCCAGCAGCCGGGCGCCGCCTACAACGGCCACTATCGCGACACCGTCTATCATCCGCTGGTGGCCAGTTACTCGGTGGCCGGCAACTACGACAGCATGCAGGAAGGACACCGCCTGGGCAACGGCTTCGTGCATGCCATCTTGCGGCAAGGGCAGGTGCATACCGCGCAGGGCGTGCTGCGGTTCCTCGACGAAGCCTTGCGGCTGGCCGCGCCGCTGGCGTACGTGCCTGATGTGCGGATCGACGCCGGCTATGTCCACGGCGAGGTGCTCGACTGGTTGACCGAGCGAAAGCTGCGTTTTCTCGGGCGGATCAAGGCCAATCCCGTGCTCGACGAACGGGCCGCGCCGCACCTGGCGCGTCCGGTCGGCCGCCCGCCGAAGGAAGGTTATGAAACCATCGTCGAGTTGGGCTCGTACCAGGCCGCCTCCTGGAAACATCCGCAACGGCTGGTGCTGATCGTGGTCGATCGGCCCGATCCCAAGACGGGCCAACTCAACCTGCTGCCCAACTACTTCTTCCTGATCGTGGGCTGGAACGAGGAGGAGTTGAGTGCCGCGGAGGCGCTGGCCCACTATCGTCAGCGCGGCACGTTCGAGGACCGGCTGGGAGAGTTTCAGCAGGCGATCGGTCCGCACTTGTCCCACGCCGAGTTCCACGAGAACGAGACCGTGCTGCGGCTGGCGCTGCTGGCCTTCAACCTCGTGTCGACGTTGCGGATCGAGTACGAAGATCGGGCCGGCAGTTGCTTCGATCTGGCCCGCTTTCAACGCGACGTGCTCAAAGCGGGGGCGCGAGTCGTGAAGCACGCGCGGCGGCTGATCCTGTGTGTGGCGCAGGTGGTGCGACCGTTCTGGGAACACCTGGTGGCCTGTTTGCGGCGGTGGAGATTGCCGCCGCGCTTTCCCAAGCCGCGCGGGCCGCACCGGCGCGATTGGATGCCGCCGCCGCGGCACGCCTTTGCCAGCGAGGTGCGGCGACTCTAACGCGGCCTCACTCACGACGCCGGGCGCCTCGGAGCGATGCAATCGCTGATGGGGGGAAGGGGGCGGTGCGCCCAGTCGTGCCCACCCGACCCACCTCATCGCCTCACCGTCCCCCACCCACGACACTAAACCGTGCTGGTGAATAAGACCGGATTAAGCAGCGTGAATGCCGTTGGGACATTCACATTCAATTAGGCATTCATGAATCAGATTGCAGGTGGAATACTTTCTGACGGTGCCCACACATTACACTTGATCGCCAGCGACTCGGTCGGCAGCACATCGGCAGTCTTC
>JBBSDP010000147.1:0-1971 GCA_038240605.1 Tepidisphaerales bacterium
GGTCGGCGCACCGTCGGCATCGGCGTCGAGCAGATCCGCGCGTGGAATGTCGCCGCCTTCGCCCGCCTGGCAGTAGCGGCGCAGACGCACGGCCTCCAACTGATAGTCGAGAACGTCCCCGAACATTTCGACACCGTTGCCGACCTCCGCGCGCTGCTCGACGCGCACCCCAGCATCGGTTTCCATCTCGATATCGCCCACGCGCAAGTACGCGGCAACCGGACGCACGAGTTCCTCGCCGCATTCAGCGATCGCCTCGCTCACGTCCACCTTTCCGACAACAGCGGACGCTCGGACGACCACCAGCCGCTCGGCGCGGGCCGCCTCGATTGGAAACGGCTCGTCCGCGCCCTGAAGCGCACCGGCTACGATGCCACGATCACCCTCGAAGTCTTCTCCAACGACCCCGACTACCTCCTCGCCTCCCAACGCAAACTCCGCATCGCCTGGGACGCAACAGATTAGAGCGGTTTGCAAAAATATAGGAACGGTACGATGCTGAAGAGATGAAAGCATATTCTGCCGATCTCCGCCAGCGGATCGTCCAAGCGGTCGAAGAGGGCTCCTCCCAACCCGTCGTCGCCGACCGCTATAATGTCAGTCTCCCCAGCGTCAAACGCTTCGTCGCGCGGTGGCGCACCACCGGTTCGCTCGCCGTGCAGCCCCGCCCCGGTCGGCCCCGCGCGATCCCGCCCGCCGCCGATGTCGCCCTCGTCGCCCAGTTCGCGGCCGATCCCGATGCGACCTTGGCGACCGATTGCGAGCGGTGGGAAGCGGCGACCGGGGTGCGCGTCAGTGAGAGCACGATGTACCGCGCCCAGCAGCGTGTGGGGTGGACACGAAAAAAAGAGTCTGATCGCCAGCGAGCGGGATGAGGCGGTGCGAGTCGCTTTCCGGGCGATGAGCACGCTGTGGGAGGTGACGAACGTCATCTTTCTCGATGAGAGCGGAACGCAGACGAATATGACGCCGCGCTATAGTCGGGCACCGCGTGGGGAACGGGCAGTGGGGCGCGCACCGCGCAATCACGAGAAAAACACCACGCTCGTTGCTTCCTTGTCGCTGGCCGGACTCGGTGCGGCGATGACGCTCGAAGGCGCGCTCGATGGCGATGCGTTCGTCGCCTATCTGGAGTCGTTCCTGCTCCCGACGCTCGTGCCGGGGCAGATGATCGTGCTGGACAATCTGAGCGTGCATAAAGACAAACGGGTGCGCCCGCTGATCGAGGGAGCGGGCTGCCTCCTGATCTATCTGCCCGCGTACTCACCGGACTTGACGCCAATTGAGCAGGCATTCAGCAAGATCAAGGAATATCTGCGGCGCGTCGGCGTACGGAGCCGGGAGGCGTTGGGGAGGGCGATCACGGCAGCGATGGCGACCGTGACCGCGCATGATGCGAAAGGCTGGTTCACTCATTGTGGTTACGCAACGTAATGCGCTCAGTAGTTACGCAAACCGCTCTAACGACGATTACCCTGTCCGCGAATATCGCGTCCTACACACTGACCCAGATCGGAGCCAGCGAGGACAACGCCGCTACGGGGGATCTCGACGTCCGGGCGAATGTAACGATCAACGGCGCAGGGTCGAGCACGACGACAATCGATGGCTTCGCCAGCGACCGCATCTTTACCGTGGTGATCACGGGCGTAACGCTCACGAACGGCAACGCGACGACCAGCGGCGGCGGGGCGATCTACAACGCCGCCAACCTGACAATCGCCGACTGCGTAATCTACAGTAATGTGACCACGTCCGTCGGTGGGGGGATCTACAGTCCTGCGGGATCGGTCACGCTCACCCGAACGACGGTGAGCAACAATAACGCGGTCGGCAACGGCGGCGGCGTGTACGCCAGCGGCAGATCCATCTCCGTGACGAACAGCAAGTTCACGAACAACCATGTAACCGGCACTCCCGGTTCAGCTGACACTAACGGCGGACCTGCGGCCGGGGGCGCGATCGCCGCGA
>JBBSDP010000148.1:0-1621 GCA_038240605.1 Tepidisphaerales bacterium
GCGCACGGCCAGCAAGGGCGTGGTGCAGCGGGCGACAATCATTTTGCTGGGCTTCGCCGGCCTGCTGAACGAGGCGATCGCTGTGCAGGTCGGCCTCAACCGGCTGCAGGTGGGCATCTGGCGTCAGCGGTGGCGGGATGCCTGGGAGTCGCTGTGCGTATGGGAATGTGCCGAACCCCACCGTCTGCGTGAGGCGATCCTCGACGTACTCTCCGACGCTCCGCGGCCGGGTGCCCCGGCGACGTTCAGCGCCGAGCAGGTGGCCCAGATCGTGGCGCTGGCGTGCGAACCGCCGGAGTTGTCGGGCCGGCCGATCAGCCACTGGACGCTCCGGGAACTGCGCGACGAGGCGGTCGTACGGCAGATCGTGGCGGCTATTTCCGTGTCTCAGGTCTGCCGCTTCCTGCAGCAGGCCGCCGTACAGCCCCACCGCAAGAAAATGTGGCTCAACACCACGGAGAAGGACCCCCAGAAGTTCCGGGCCGAGGTCGAAAACGTCTGCCAAACCTACCTTGAGGCGCCGGCAAAGGCGGTGGCGGACGGCACGCACACGGTGAGCGTGGACGAGGCGACCGCGCTTCAGGCCATCGAGCGGAACGCTCCCGACAAGCCTGCCCAACCCGACAGCGTACCGAAGCAGGAATTTGAATACACGCGGCACGGGACGACGACGCTGACCGCCGGTTTGGACGTGGTGACGGGGAGGATCGTCTGTCCGACGTTGGAGGCGACCCGCACCGAGCCGGAGTTCGTCGCGCACATCGCGGGGACCGTGGACACGGACCCCGCCGCCGAATGGGTCTTCGTGGTGGACTGCCTCAACACGCACATGTCGGAAAGCCTGGTGAAGTTTGTCGCCGAACGCTGCGGCCTGCCGGACGCGTTGGGAAAAAAAACGAGAGCGGCATCCTGAAATCGATGGCCACGCGGAAGGATTTCCTGGCGGATAGCAACCACCGGATCCGCTTCGTCTACCTGCCGAAGCACAGTTCGTGGCTCAACCAGATCGAGATCGTCTTCGGGATCATCCACCGGAAACTCCTGCGGGGCGGAAACTTCACATCGGTGACGGACCTGGAAACGCAGTTGCGGGAATTCATGGCTTACTACAACGTCACGATGGCCCACCCCTTCGCCTGGACCTACACGGGCAAGCCGGTGCAAAAGCAACGCCGCGCGAGCTTCGTCGCACCACACCGCCGCCGCAGACGAGGGAAACTCCAGCGACTGGCGAAAACCGCCCCCTTATGCGATGCTGTTTGAGAGATGCGGCAGTAGCCGGTATCCGGGATCGCCAGCTGTGGCCAGGACTGACGACGGTTGGCATGTGCCGCCGCGAGCGCACGATCAACGGCCAGACCAGCAGCGAAGTTTGGTATTTCATCGGCAGTCGGCGCATGGGTGCGCGTCGTTATGCCGAAGCGTTGCGGAAGCACTGGAGCATCGAGAATAACTTACATTGGCAATTGGATGTTAGTTTCAGCGAAGATGCCAGCCGTATTGAGAACCGGCACGGGGCGGCGAACTTCGCCCTGTTACGCAAGATGGCGTTGAATCTGCTCAAGCGGCATCCACGCAAGGACAGCATCGCCCGCAAACGGAAACGAGCGGCTCTGGACAC